>JBKDXR010000080.1:0-71385 GCA_046306055.1 Flavobacteriales bacterium | reverse complement strand
CCACACATCGCGGCCGGCCTGCATGTCCACCTTCCATCCCAGTCACCGGATATGCTCTTCCCCGAAACTCCTCTCGCTCATCGCAAATGGAAAGGAACCCAGCAATATCAAGGGGTTCCGAAGGATGGCACGAAGTTAATCCCACCGACCGGGAGGCCGGAGCACCCTTGCGGTCCGTTATCCACGATCGATCGGAGTTTTCAACAGCCCCATGACCTTCTGTCAGGGCAGCTGCTCATCCAGCACATTGGTGGGCACCGTGCCCCCGATATTGCCCAGGATCACATCGCGATCATTGCCCCCACCGGTGTAGACCACGGCACCGTCCAGGTTCACGTCGGCCAGCAGGTAGCCCATAACGGTATTGGTGGGCACGGTTCCTCCGATGGCCGCGAGCACGGCGTCGCGGTCATTACCACCTCCGGTGTAGCTCAGTTGGGCGTTGGCCACCGCATTGCCCGCCCATAACGCCATTACACCGCCCAAGGTCTTTCGCGCATTGATGCCATGGGTGGCGGTGCCCGACAGGGTCAGATCGATCACTGTGGTCGTGGCCCCTAGCGTAAAGGACGCATTGGTCATGCAGGCCAGGTGGTTACGGTGCCGCACGGCCACTTTGTAGCTACCCACGGCCGAGCAGAACCCCAATGGAGAAACGCCATCCACGGCCACCACATCGCCATCGCGCTGCAGCAAGGCCGCCCGGGCCTCGACAATGACCGAATGCGTTGTCGCGTTGCGCAGCTCCACCACTACCCAGTCCACGATCGCATTGCCGCCGGTCACCGACAGTACCGATGGTGTGGTGCTCACTGTTTCGGCCACGCCCAGCCCTAGCGCGGTGTAGGGCTCCTGCAAGGGCAGCAGGCCCTTGGTGCGCAACGAATCCACCATGAGCCCAGTGGCTGTGCGGTAGGGCCCATCGAGCATCACCCTCACGGAAACGCGCACCGGGGGTGCCACCGCACAAGGGGCTGCCAGGGTAGTGAACTGTACCGTAGTGGTGTATTCCGAGCTGCCGCCTTGTGTGCCACCAGCGCAATTGGCCCTCACTTGCACATCATGCAAGGTCAGTGGGGCCAGACCGGTCAGGGGATGGTTCGTGCCGGTCAACCCTGTCACTGTGGTCCAGGTCGAGGATGATGCCACTTTCCAGCGCAGATCGTAGCTACTGGCCGAAAGTGCGGCCGTCCAGGAGACAGTGGCACTGTTCCATGTGATGGCCGAAACCTGAACACCTGATGGCATGGCACAGCCTTGCGGAGTGAACGCGCTTACACCGAGCGCATAGCAACTGGTGGCACTGAACGCACCGCCGTAGCCGAACACATGCACATAATATGCACCTGCCGGGGCAGAGGTAAAGCTGATGAACTCTGACGCATTGCCCCCGTTCTGGGAAATGGCCAATTGGGTACCTGCACTGTTCAATAGCCGCACGTCGAAATCGGCGACCAACCCCGACAAGCTGATATTGATATTGGCCGTTGAAGGCAGTGTGAAGCTGTAGTGGTCCACATCGGACGAGGTAGCGATGAGCGCATTGATGTTGGCCGGCAGAGTGATGGCGGCCGCTGCGGCCAGGCTGTTGTTGGGCTCCAGCGCATCCGGGCATGGCGTCGGAGTGGTGAAGGTGTGGATACCCGAATAGGCCGAGCTTGAAGCACCGCAGATGGACAACACCCTGAAGTCGTAGGACGTGGTCTGTGTCAGCCCGGTGAGGTTATAGGTGTTGCCTGTCAGACCTGTCACAGTGGTCCAGGTGCTGCTTGCCGAAGGCTTCCACTGCAGTGTGTAGCTGGTGGCGCCCACACTTGACCAGGACAACGTGGCCGAAGTGGTCGTGAGCGCGTAGGCCGTCAGGTTACCCGGGGCATCGCAGGAAGTTCCGCATACGGTAAGGCAATTGGCCCCGTTCACCGCGTTCACGATCACGGCCGTTGGCTGGGGCCCAAAACCGTTCACGAACTTGATGCCTGAGCTCGTCAGGTGGCAATAGCTCATGATGGTGCCCCCGACCGCCGAAGTGGGCAATGGTCCTTGTGGGCAGGACCCTTCGGTGTACCCGGCAGCCGGACCACAGCCATCAATGGCGGTATTATTCCCGTTCCACGCGCAGGCATGTGTATGCCTGGACCCCAGGTTGTGGCCCTGCTCGTGTGTCACCACCTCCACGCTCCAACTGTAGGTGGGCACATTGGAGTAGTTGCTGTTGATACCGCTGTAGGCCATACGCAGGTTCGTGGAGGAACAAAGCGTGTTCAACCAGGCCACCCCACCTCCTCCGCCGTAGCCGAGCAGGTGGGCCATGTCGCCATTGAAGCTGGTGCGTGTCACCCCGAACTGGGACAACAGGGCATTGGACGTGGTCTGGGTGTAGGGGCTGGGCACGTCCCACACGAACACTTCCGAAAGGGTGACATCGATACCGTCGTTATCGAACAGGATCGCGCTCTGGTTGAACAGACCGGTCACATAGTTCACCGTGTTCACCACACTGCCCTTGTCCTGGTAGATGTTGTAGTTCACCTCCCAGTAGTACCGCACACAACGGGTTGTCTTCGGGGCACCTTCCAGTTCGAGCTTGGAACGTTCGTAGGGGTCACCCTCGTCAACAGTGAAACAGGTGGCGGTAGATCGAGCCAGTAGATCATCCTCATGGTAGAATACGTGCAGGCCTTTCGGCGCTTGTTCAAAGCGGCCCAGTACACGCTCCCCGGAGGCATCACTGACAATGCCCATCACCAGGTCCGGGAACACGCTGATCGCCACCATGGAGCCCAGGTCACCCCTCACAACGCCACGATAGTGCAGGCCGGGCATGGGCTCCTCCACCTTCCCTTTACTGGCCGTGCTGACCACAATATCATCCGTCGTGATCTTGGTCCGCTGGAGCTCAAGCACAACGCTGCCAGTTGCCGATGGAAGTTCAAGTGCAATATGCTCCGGTTGCTTACCGAGCAGTTCGATCGCCTTGAGGTGATCCAAGCGAAGGACCTCAGCCTTGGCCAATGCACCGGACCACAGACCGTTGGTGGCCGCATCGGTCGGCACACGCTCGAACAACTGCACCGGTGCGAACCGCACCCCTTTGTTCACCAATGCGGTATGCCTGCGCCCAACTTCACCGCTCTGAACCGTCTGGGCAAAGGCGCTCAGGCCAACAAGCAATAGGACGGCCACTACCAACACGGATGAACGGATCATGAGCTAGAGATCGCACGCAGCATGAGTGCCACAACGACCCGTGCAAATTAGCCCGTTCTTCCATGGCGCTCAAGGCAACATGGGATCAATTCGTCTGAAACCAACCTGAACGGTCAGTTCGGTTCGACGGACCCTACGGACCGATCGACAGCGCAACGACCGATGATCACTTCAATCCACGCTTCGCCAGCAACGGATCCACTTTTGGGTCACGTCCGGTGAGGTCGCGATACAGTTGGGCCTCTGGCTTGCTACCGCCCTGGCTCAGCACCGTGGCGCGGAACCTATCGCCGTTGGTACGTGTCAAACCACCGTTCTCATTGAACCAGGCGTAGGCATCGGCATCCATCACCTCGCTCCACAGGTAAGCATAGTAGTTGGCGGCATAGCCTGTCCAGGCGTGGCTGAAGTAGCAGCTCTTGTAACGGGGAGGCACCATGGCCAGATCGAGGCCGTATTTCTTCAGGGCAGCCTGTTCGAAGGCGTCCACATCGGTCACCAAGGGGGCGTCGGCGCTCATGGAATGCCACTCCAGATCGAGCAAGGCGGCGGCGAGGTATTCCGTGGTGGCATACCCTTGGTTGAACTTGCTTGCCTTGCGCAGTTTGTCGGCCAGTTCAGCAGGCATCGCCTCACCGGTCTTGTAGTGTTTGGCGAAGTTGTTGAACACCTGCGGCACCATGGCCCAGTTCTCGTTCACCTGGCTGGGGAACTCCACGAAATCGGTGCTCGTGTTGGTACCGGAGAACTTCGGGTACTTCTGCGCGCTCAGCATGCCATGCAGGGCATGGCCGAACTCGTGGAAAAGCGTGGTCACATCATCCCAGCTCAGCAGGCAAGGCTGGCCAGCGGCGGGCTTCACATAGTTGCAGTTCTGGGTGATCACCGGCCGCTGCTCCAGCAGGGTGCTCTGGTCCACGAAACTGCTCATCCAGGCACCGCCGTTCTTGGTATCACGGGCGTAGTAGTCTCCATAGAACAGGCCGATCACGGTGCCATCCGCGTCGATGATGTCGAACACGCGCACATCGGCGTGGTATACCGGCATGTCGGTGCGCTCCTTGAAGCTGAGGCCAAAGAGCTGGTTGGCAGCGTAGAACACACCGTTCTGAAGCACGGTCTCGAACTCGAGGTAGGGCTTCACGGCCGCCTCATCCAGATCGTACTCCGCCTTGCGCACCTGTTCGGCGTAGAGGTCCCAGTCCCACGCTTCCACCTTGAAGCCACCACCCTGATTGTCCACCAGCGCTTGCAGCTTGGCGGCCTCCTTGCGGGCATTGGCAGCAGCGGCCGGGGCCATGCCACTGAGGAGCTTCATGGCCTGATCGGGGCTCTTGGCCATCTGATCGTCCATCACGTAATGGGCCCATGTGGGGAAGCCGAGCAGCTTGGCCTTCTGGGCACGCAACTGGGCCAGGCGGGCAATGATCGGCTTGTTGTCGAACTCGTTGCCACGGCCGTTGCGTGCGATCGAGGCATTGAAGATCCGCTCGCGCAGGGCACGGTCCGTCAACTCGGCCAGTGCCGGCTGGGTGGTGGTATTGCGCAGATCGACGAGCCACTTGCCTTCGTGACCCTTGGCCTTGGCAGCAGCGGCAGCGGCATCGATGGCCTCGGAGCTCATGCCATCCAACTGCTTCACATCGTCCACCACAATGGCCGAAGCGCTACGCTCCTTCAGGATGTTGTCCTCGAAACGGGTGACCAGATTGGCCTCCTCTTCGTTCAGTTTCTTCCATTGCTCCTGGCCTGCCTGATCCAGCAAGGCACCTGCGCGCACAAAGCGGGTGTAGTAGCGGTCCAACAACCGGGCGGACACCGGGTCGAGGCCCAGCGATGCGCGTTGCTCATGCAGGGCACTTATCCGCTGGAACAACTTCGCATTCAGGGTGATGGCATCGCCGTGTGCGGCCAACTTGGGCGCCAGATCGGCCTTGACAGCCTGCAGGGAATCGTTCGTGGCGCTGCCGGTCAGGTTGTAGAACACGCTGCTGGCGCGGTTCAGGTCCTGGCCGCTCTTCTCCAGTGCCACAATGGTGTTCTCGAACGTAGGCGCCTCGACATTGTTGGCAATGGCATCGATCTCGGCCAGGTGGCGCTTCATGCCCTCTTCGATGGCCGGTCGGAAGTGCTCGTCGCGGATCTGGTCGAAATGGGGCGCCTTGAACGGCAGCGTGCTGGACTTCAGGAGGGGATTATCCGCGAGGGTCGACATGGCGGTGGGTTCGGTTTCAGGGGTCTGGGAGCAAGCCGCAAATAGCAACGGCAGCGCCCAGAGCGGTCGGAAGTTCAGGGTACGCATGATGGTTCGGAGAGGGTGCCCAAAGGTAGAAGGCGCGTTCGTACGACGGGCTTGAGGGGAAGGGCCGTCGGTGGACCCGGGGACGGACCGTGGTCAGACGTTGAACAGGAAGTGCATCACATCGCCGTCCTTCACGATGTATTCCTTCCCTTCCACACGCAGCTTGCCGGCAGCACGGCACGCGGCCTCGCTGCCCAAGGTAACGAAGTCGTTGTAGCTCATCACTTCGGCCCTGATGTAGCCCTTCTCGAAATCGCTATGGATAACACCTGCGGCCTTGGGACCGGTATCACCCTGGTGGATGGTCCACGCACGCACTTCCTGCACACCGGCAGTGAAGTAGGTCTGCAGCTTCAACAGATGATAGGCGGCATGGATAAGCTTGTTCACCCCGGGCTCATGAAGACCGATATCGGCCAGGAACATCTCCCGCTCCTCCGGTGTCTCGAGGCTGGCGATCTCGGCCTCGATGGCGGCGGTCACGAAGATCACCTCGGCGTTCTCACTGGCCACCGCAGCCTTCACCTTGTCCACGAAGACATTGCCTGTTACTGCGCTCTTCTCGTCCACATTGCACACGTACATCACGGGCTTGGTGGTGAGCAGCTGGAACTCGTTCAGCAGTGCGGGATCATCATTCGCGGTGACCACGGTGCGCGCGCTCTCCCCCTTCAGCAAGGCCGTCCGGATGCGCTCCAGGAGGTCGAACCGGCGTTTGGCCTCCTTGTCCCCGATCTGGGCCTGCTTCTCCACTTTCTTGATCCGCGCCTCCACGGTCTCGAGGTCCTTCAATTGAAGTTCGATGTCGATGACCTCCTTGTCACGCACCGGGTCCACACTGCCGTCAACGTGTACCACGTTGGGGTCCTCGAAGCAGCGGAGCACATGCAGGATGGCATCGCACTCGCGGATGTTGCCCAGGAACTGGTTGCCCAGCCCTTCTCCCTTGCTGGCCCCTTTCACCAGACCGGCGATGTCCACGATCTCCACCGTGGTGGGTACGATGCGTTGTGGCTTCACCAGTTCGGCCAGCTTGTTCAGGCGTGCATCGGGGACCGTGATCGTGCCCACATTGGGCTCGATGGTGCAGAACGGGAAGTTGGCCGCCTGCGCCTTGGCATTGCTCAAACAGTTGAACAAGGTGCTCTTACCCACGTTGGGTAGTCCGACAATGCCGCATTTCAAGGCCATGATCTCCGCTTTGGGGCCGCGAAAGTAGGGCTTTGCCCATGCGCCACGATCCGCGCTCATGCAGAGCGGGGGCCACCCCGGCCCCCGCTCTGTAATGACGGACCGGCCCAAAACCATCAAGCACCGATCCTCCCTTAGACCGCACCCGGCTGCCGGGCGTTGCTTGACCGGTGATGAACGGTTCATCCACCAAGTGTCCGTGTCGGAGCTCAATGGCCGACCCCAATGCTCTTCATGGTCAGTTTTCAAAAGTTCTCCACATGGAAAGGGCTCCCCGAGGCCACCCCGCTACTTTTGGATCCGCCGAAAAAGGCCGGTACCCCATGTCCACTTCCCCTTCTGCGCCCCCGACCACCAAGGCCTCTGTGAGCGAGCTGCAACGCATCGCCAGCCAGGTCAGGCGCGACATCGTGCGCCAGGTCCACGGTGTTCAGAGCGGCCACCCCGGTGGTTCGCTCGGGTGTGCCGACTTTTTCACGGCATTGTATTTCAATATCCTCCGGCATGATCCCGCGCAATGGGACATGGACGGTGGTGGGCAGGACCTGTTTTTCCTGAGCAATGGGCACATCAGCCCTGTATGGTACAGCGTTCTGGCCCGTAGCGGCTACTTTCCGGTGAACGAACTGGGCACCTTCCGCAAGCTGAACACACGGCTACAGGGCCATCCCACCACCCACGAAGGCCTTCCCGGTGTGCGGATGGCCAGTGGGTCGCTGGGCCAGGGGCTGAGCGTGGCCATCGGTGCTGCGCTTGCCAAGAAACTGAATGGCGATGACCGGTTGATCTATACCCTGCATGGCGATGGCGAACTGCAGGAAGGACAGATCTGGGAGGCGGCCATGTTCGCGGCATCCAAAAAGGTGGACAACCTCATCAGCACCGTGGACTACAACGGGCGCCAGATCGATGGCGATGTGGATGATGTGCTGAGCCTCGGTGACCTGAAGGCCAAATGGATCGCCTTCGGCTGGTACGTTCTGGAGACCGAAGGGAACGACATGGCTGCACTTCTGGCCACGCTGAACGACGCCAAGGGCCGCTCCGGCAAGGGCAGGCCGATCATGATCCTCATGCGCACGGAAATGGGCCAGGGGGTGGATTTCATGATGAACAGCCACGAGTGGCACGGCATCGCACCGAACGACCAACAGTTGGCGTCCGCACTGGCCCAATTGGAGGAGACCATGGGCGATTACTGAGCCCCCATGTATGCGATCGGCACGCTTTTCACCGTTGGTAGCCTGAATGGCATTCAGCTACCGATGAAGGACCTGCCGACCACCACGCTGCGTTCCCTGTTCCTTGGCTTGTTTCTGGCGGCGATCAGCCCGAGCCTGCAGGCCCAGACCGCGCAAGAAGCTCCTCAACCTCCGCTCACCAGGATGTTGTTCGTGTTCGATGCGAGCAACAGCATGAACGCCTTCTGGGGCAATCAGCCCAAGATCAACACGGCGCGTGAGCTCCTGTTGAAGTCCCTCCAGGAACTTGAAGGACAGCCGGACCTTGAACTGGCGCTGCGGATATACGGGCACCAAACACCCATCCAGGCCGGCAAGCAGGACTGCGATGACACCAAGCTGGAAGTTCCGTTCGGACCGAACAGCATTCCGGCGATGAAACGCTCGCTTCAGGGGGTTCGCTGCCTGGGTACCACCCCTATCGCACGGTCGCTGGAAAAGGCAGCGCAGGATTTCCCGGAGATCGACCGGTCCAAGGGAGCTCGTCCCGTGCGCAACATCATCATCCTGATCACCGATGGCATTGAGGCTTGCGATGAGGACCCGTGTGCTGTGAGCCGGGCCCTGCAGGCCAAGGGTATCGTGCTCAAACCGTTCGTGATAGGCGTAGGTCTAACAGAGAACGACCGATACAACCTGCAATGCGTGGGCAACTATTACGATGCCAGCACCCCTGAATTGTTCGAGCACGTGCTGAAAGTGGTGGTGACCCAGGCCTTGAACAGCACCACCGCGCAGATCAGCCTGATGACCACCGACGGTCGGCCCACCGAGACCGATATACCGGTGACACTGTACGACCAGCGAACCGGCCAGGTCCGCTACCACATCACACACACCATGAACGACCGTGGTGTGCCCGATACATTGAGCATCGATCCGATCTTCACCTACCGGGTGGTGGCCCATACGGTCCCTCCCTCCATCAGGGAGAATGTCACCGTACGCCCAGGCGTGCATTCCATCATCGCCGTGGACGCGGGCATGGGTACGCTGGCCCTGAAGGTCGGTAGTGGACCTTCGGACGGCCAGGTCGTACAGTGCATTGTACGACGCCAAGGGGAGATGAGCACGCTTCATCATCAGGAGCTCGGGACCCAACAGCGCTTCCGTGTGGGCACCTATGACCTGGAGGTGCTCACGCTCCCGCGTCTGCATATCGCGGATGTGCGTGTAGAGCAAGGACGTACCACCGACATCGTGGTGCCCAAGCCCGGGGTATTGAACGTACTGCCCTCCACCCCCGGTCCGGGTGCCATCTTCCTGAAAAAGGGCGATGAACTGATCTGGGTGGCCGACCTTGACCCCGGCGCCATCCGCAGCCAGTTCCGGCTGCAGCCCGGAACCTACCAGGTGATCTATCGCAGCCGCAACGCACGCCGCACCGAGCTCACCCTCATCAAGGACATCATCATCGAAAGCGGCCGCTCGGCCACCATCAATTTCTGAAGACCATGAACACCTACCCTGTGCTCGACCAGAAAGACACCCGCAGCGGGTTCGGAGCAGGACTACTTGAACTCGGACGCCGCAACCCGAACGTGGTCGCCCTCTGTGCCGACCTGACGGGGTCGTTGAAGATGGATGCCTTCAAGAAGGAATTCCCGGAACGCTTCGTCCAAGTGGGTATCGCCGAGGCCAATATGATGGGCATCGCTGCTGGACTTACCATCGGCGGCAAGATCCCCTTCACCGGGACCTTTGCCAACTTCAGCACCGGACGCGTGTACGACCAGGTACGCCAGAGCATTGCCTACGCTGGAAAGAACGTGAAGATCTGTGCAAGCCATGCTGGACTGACGCTCGGCGAGGATGGAGCCACACACCAGATCCTGGAGGACATCGGCCTGATGCGCATGCTGCCCGGCATGGCCGTGGTGGTGCCGGCCGACTTCAACCAGACCAAGGCCGCCACCATGGCCATTGCAGAACATGAAGGCCCGGTATATCTGCGTTTCGGAAGGCCCAAATGGCCCGTGTTCATTCCCGCGGACATGCCCTTTACCATTGGCAAGGCGCAAGTACTGGTGGAAGGCACGGACGTCACCTTGATCGCCTGTGGCCACCTGGTCTGGAACGCCCTGAAAGCAGCCGAACAGCTGGCCTCGCAAGGCATTCGTGCCGAGGTGATCAACATGCACACGATCAAACCTTTGGACGAGGAGGCCGTCCTACGTTCTGTTGAGCGTACAGGATGCCTGGTGACCTGCGAGGAACACAACCGTCATGGCGGTCTGGGCGATGCTGTCGCACAGGTCCTGGCCATGCATCGTCCGACGCCCCAGGAGTATGTGGCCGTGAACGACACGTTCGGCGAAAGCGGCACCCCGGACCAATTGCTGAAGAAGTACGGGCTGGACACCCCCGATATCGTGAAAGCGGCGCATCGGGTGATGGCACGCAAGTGATCCTTAATGTCCGGATGGCCGCATGAGCGACCTGTCCGACAACGAGCTCCTGGCGCTCTTCCGAAAGGAGGATACGCGCCACTATGCCTTCAACCTGCTGGTGCGCCAGCATCAACGGCTGCTCTATGGGTTCATTCGCCGCATGGTCACCGACCACGATGAGGCGCAGGACGTGCTCCAGAACACCTTCATCAAGGCTTGGAACGGATTGGATGGTTTCCGGTCCGATGCCAAATTGTCCAGTTGGCTTTACCGTATAGCCCACAACGAATGCCTCAACCACTTGCGGAGCCTCAAACGCGGGTTGTTCACCAGCCACGAAAGTGTGATCAACAAGCTCACCACGACGCTGGACAGCAGTGAGCACTTCTCCGGGGATGCGATCCAACGCAAGCTCCAACATGCCCTGATGCGCTTGCCGGACAAGCAACGCGCCGTGTTCACCATGCGCTACTTCGACGAAATGAAGTACGAGGATATGAGCGCCATTACAGGCACCAGCGTTGGTGCCCTCAAGAGCAGTTACCACATCGCTGTGAAAAAGATCGAAAACTGGCTCACCGCCGATCAAACCAGAACGGACGGCCGGGTGTCTTAAGCTCGAACACGATGAAAGACCTCCACGACCAAAACGAGCTGCACGATGCCCCTGGGTTGGCGAACCTGCGGAAGAACGATCCGTTCGTAGTTCCCGAGGGGTTCTTCGAACAGTTCCCACAGCGCGTGCAACAACGTGTGGCCCTGTCGGAACGCAAGGGCCTTCAACCCTTCACCATGGCCAAGTGGACCTGGTATGGCGCTGCAGCACTGACCATGCTCGCGATCGGCCTCTATTTCCTGCAACCACCAGCCCCGACCGGCCCAAGCCTTTCGGATCATGCTGCGGCCGGGTTGAACGTGGCACCGGAGGAACTGGACCTGGATAGCTGGAACGACCACGACCTGTACGCCGCGCTCAATGAAGGTCACGACCAGGCACCCAGCATGGTGAGCGGTCTGGATAGTGACGAAGTGGCCGCCTACATCGAACACGAGGAACTGCCGTTTGACCTGATCCTGGAAGAACTATGAAACACCTGCTTTCCACCATCCTGCTGCTCTTCATCGGCCTGTCCTCGACCAACCTGGCGATGGCCCAGGAGGACGAACCGCCCCCCATCAGCGAAGAACGACTGAAGGAGATCAAGGCCCAGAAAACGGCCTACATCACCACCAAGCTTGGTCTCACCAGCGAAGAGGCGCAACGCTTCTGGCCGGTTTACAACGAGTTCGATGAAGCGCGCGACAAACTGCGCAAAGAGATGCGGGACCTGATGAAGGGTAGCCGCAAGGAAGGAACCAAGCCCACCGAGGCCGAAGCGGAGGCCATGCTCACCAAGGGTCTACAGCTGCGCCAGAGAGAGCTCGACCTGGAGCGCACCTACAAGGACCGGTTCGTGAAAGTCCTGGGGGCCGTACGCACCGTTGAACTGCACAAGGCAGAGCGCGATTTCCAACGGGAAGTGCTCCGGCGGTACAGGGAGCGTCAAGGCGATGACAGGCGCGGACCTCCTCCGGGTCGTCCATAAGCCCGTGGTCGCGAACTTCGCGGCTGAACATGCGCGACCTCCATCAGTCCTTCATCGCACATCTGGCCCAGACCAGTCCCCATCCGCTTGCATTGGATATCGTCCATGCAGAGGGGTGCTGGTTGACCGACCGCAACGGCCGTCGATACTTGGACCTGGTCGCTGGACTTGCCGTGAACAATGTGGGACACCGGCACCCGGCGGTGATCGAGGCCATCAAGGACCAATTGGACCGCTACCTGCACGTGATCCCTTACGGCGAGTTCGTGCAGGAACCCCAGGTGCGCTTTGCTGAACGCCTGACCGAGCTCCTACCCCATGGGTTGGACAATGTCTACTTCGTCAACAGCGGTACCGAGGCCATTGAAGCAGCGCTGAAATCGGCCAAACGATCCACCGGCAGGACGAGGCTGATCGGTTGCCGCAAGAGCTACCACGGCAGCACCCACGGATCGCTCAGCCTTACCGACAACGAGACGAAAAAGTACCGCAATCGACCGCTGCTCCCGGATACGCGACACATCCGGTTCAACCACATGGATGACCTGGGCCTGATCGACGAAGAGGTGGCAGCGGTGGTGGTGGAGCCCATCCAAGGCGATGCCGGGGTGAGGGTGCCCGACGCCACATGGGTCAAGGCTTTACGGGAACAGTGCACCGCAACCGGGGCACTGTTGGTGTTCGATGAAGTGCAGACCGGGTTCGGCAGGACGGGACACCTGTTCGCCTTCCAACATAGTGGCGTGATCCCAGACATCCTCGTGCTCGGAAAGGCCTTGGGCGGTGGCATGCCCATGGGGGCGGTTGTCAGCTCACGCGAACGCATGCATCTGTTCACCCACGACCCGGTCCTGGGGCACATCACCACGTTCGGGGGCCATCCGTTGCCTTGTGTGGCCGGGCTGGCCGCCTTGGAGGTCCTGCTGAACGGGGAACTCATGGATAACGCCCGTCAAATGGGCCTGCGTTTCAAGCAACAACTGCAGCATCCGGCTATTGTAGAGGTGCGTGGCGAAGGCCTTATGCTGGCCGTGGAGCTTGGCGATCCGGACCGAGTACAACACGTGGTCAAAGGATGCCTTGAGAAAGGCGTGTTGGGTTTCTGGTTCCTGAGCTGTCCTTCGGCATTCCGCATCGCGCCGCCTCTTACCATTTCCCCAGAGGAGGTCGACCTGGCCTGCAGCACGATACTGGAACGTCTGAACTCCTGAACGGACAGTTCGACCGTTGTTCCGTTCGAAGTGTCCGTTCCCCCAAGGCCCTGGCCCGGTCCATGTTGCGGCGGTATCTTGCCCCGGTCCGTCCCAGATATCAACTACCAGCAGACCATGAAACGATCGATACTCGGTCTCCTCTCCCTCACCACCGTCCTCGCGTTGAGCGCCCAGACACCCGAATGGTGCGGCACGGATGAAGTCCGCCGTCGACTGATCGCTGAAGACCCGACCTACCTCAACCGCGAGGCCGCCCTGGAGCAGGAGATCAGGCAGTTACTCGCCAACAGTGCTGAACAGCGCGACGATGAGACGGTGTATGTGATACCCATCGTATTCCACATCATTCACTTGGGCGGGGCGGAGAACATCACCAACGAACAGGTACTGGACCAGGTGGACATCCTGAACCGCGATTTCCGCAAGTTGAACCCGGACATCAGCCAGGTCGTCCCAGCCTTTCAAGGCGTGGCCGGCGATTCGCGCATCGAGTTCCGATTGCCGACGTTGGACCCCTATGGCAACTGCACCAATGGCATTGACCGGATCCGCAGCATTGAGACCATTGTAGGAAACGATGGCTCCAAATTGAACCCCTGGCCGCGGGACAAATACCTGAACGTGTGGGTGGTGGCCAGGATGCGCGATGGCGTTGCAGGCTATGCCTACTACCCCGGCTCCCTCACCGGTCTCGGGCAGTTGGCCGATGGGATCATCATCCTGAACGACTACATCGGGTCCATTGGTACGGGTAACCCAGGACGCTCCCGTGCGCTTACTCACGAAGTAGGCCACTACCTGAACCTCAGGCACGTTTGGGGGGATAACAACGGTGTCGACGGTGCACCGCCGATGCATATGAGCAGTGTATGCGGCGATGATGCCGTGGACGACACGCCGTTCACCCGCGGCTGGTCCGGCTGCCCTTCGTCGGCCACGTGGAATGATTGTGACCCTGATATCTTGGAGAACGTGGAGAACTACATGGAGTACTCGTTCTGTTCACGCATGTTCACCAACGGTCAGGTGGATCGCATGCGGACCGCCCTGATCGCCACCGCAGGCGATCGCAACAACTTATGGACAACGGCGAACCTGCAGGCCACAGGGATCAGTGCCGGGTCCGAGGCCCAATGTGGTCCGGTCGCTGATTTCATCGTTCAGACCGTGGCGAATGGTGCCACGGTGGGCGCACTGCCCACATTGCCTACGGTCTGCACCGGGGTGAATGTCTTTTTCAAGGACAACTCCACGCGCTCCTTCCCCACCAACTGGTCATGGACGTTCCAGGATGGCAACCCCGCCACCAGCGAGGTGCGCAACCCCATCGTGACCTTTGACAGCCCGGGCTGGAAGGCCGTGACCCTCACGGTGTCCAACGACCATGGTTCATCCTCCAAGACCGATACCTACGCCGTTCTCGTTGGCGGGGACAATGCGGCCATGGGCCCCTTCTTTGAGAGCTTCGAGACGCAGGAAGGAGAGAACCTGTTCCCCTACTTCACTGCGAACCACGACAACAACCACACTTCGTTCCGGCGCTACACAGGTGGTGGCCATACCGGTTCGGCCTGTGCCCTGTTGAACAGCGGCGACCGCGATCAATTGGACCTGATCGACCCCGAGAACGATGCCGACATCGACGAACTGGTCACTCCCTTGGTGGACCTGAGCGGCGTGGGCAGTGCTGTACTGGCCTTCCGTTGGGCATACTCAACTTCCACCACCACGACGGAGGATATCACTGAGAAACTCCAGGTTTTCCGCAGCGCGGATTGTGGACGCACATGGACACAAATGCCGGGCGAGATATCGGGCACGGCCTTGGTGAACAATGGGAACGATGCCACCATACCTCCCACCCAATGGTCGCTGAGAACGATCAACATCCCTTCAAGCACACTGACCGCCAATGTGCGCTTCAAGTTCCGCTTCATCAGCGGCTCCAACTCCAACGATCTCTTCATCGACGACATCAACATTGCCACCCCCGTGGGCATCGCCGACCTGATGGGCGAAGATCACATCAGCCTGTTCCCGAACCCGACCAACGATCACTTCGCCCTGCACGTGGCCGGCATGGACGACCGAGCCACGGAAGTGGTGATCACCGACCTGCGTGGTGCGGTCGTGTTCCGTAACATGTACCTTCCCATGGGGCAGGCCACCATTGACCTGAGCGCCCGAAAAATGGGGCTGACCAATGGTCTGTACTTGCTACGGGCCTCCAACGGCTTGGGCAGCCGCGTGAAAAAACTGGTGGTGGGCCAATAACCAACTCCCGAGAATGGAACGCCCCGACCGGAAAAACCCGGCCGGGGCGTTCCATTCTCGGGCCATTATTTACCACCCTGCGCACCTCCCCAACCCTACAGTGGCGCCATCCGTAGGGCTCCTAGCGAAGGTATCGGCCCGAAGGATGTACAGGTCAAATGGAAGTACCATGACACTCTTGTGTACGGCGCAAACTCCTTCCGTGCTTACCTTAGGGCCTGCGTTAACGAACGTTACCCCGATCATTTGCTCGTTGCATGCCATGAAACACGTACTCAGCGCCTTTATACTCGGTCTTGCCTCCCTGTCGGCTGTTGCCCAGGAGCCCACACTATGTGGAACGGACCAGATGCGCCTCCGCATGATCGCGGAGGATCCCACCTATTTGGTACGGGAAGCCCAGTTGGAACAGGAGATCCGCGAGATGTTGCTCCGGAACGCCGTCCAGCGCGACGAAGATTTTGTTTACGTAATACCGACCGTGTTCCACGTGCTGCATCTGGAAGGGGAAGAGAACATCTCCAACGAGCAGATCGAGAACGCGATGGCCATCCTGAACAGGGATTTCGCCAAGCTGAACGCCGATACGGCACAAGTGGACCCGGTCTTCCGACCGCTCATTGCCAACTCCAAGATCGAGTTCCGCTTCGCGACCAAGGACCCTTACGGCAACTGCACCAACGGTATTACACGTACCCGTACGGCAGAAACGCTCGTGGGTGAATCCTCGTCGAAGTTGTCCCCATGGCCACGCAGTCAGTACATGAACATCTGGATCTGCCGCGGGATCCGCAGTGGTGCCGCCGGTTATTTCACATCGGGTGGTCCTGGCTTGGGCTCACTCCTTGATGGTGTGATGATCCTGCATGATTATGTGGGTGATGGCAGCAGCAGCGGTACCGGTAGCGTTGGCCGTTCGCGTGCACTGACGCATGAGGTCGGGCATTACCTGTCCCTTGCACACGTGTGGGGGTCGAACAATGGTCTTCCGGAGAACGCCCCTACCTGCCACATGGTGCCCGAGTGCGGTGATGATGGAGTGGATGACACCCCTCTGACCCGCGGTTGGAGCTGCTGCCCGAACATTGGCCAGCGTGCGGACTGCGACCCCGAGATCCAGGAGAATGTGGACAACTACATGGAGTATTCCTACTGCTCCAAGATGTTCACCGAAGGCCAGGTGGATCGCATGCGTGCAGCGTTGAACTCACCCTCGCTTCAGCGTGATCTGCTTTGGACCAACGAGAACCTGTTCCTGACGGGTGTGGCCCCGGGTTCCGAGGTCACTTGCGCCCCCGCAGCCGACTTCTATGCCCAGGTAGGTACCAACCCGAGCAACCCCGCTGTGCCTTTCACGCCCACAGCTTGCACCGGTGTGAACGTACGCTTCGTGGATAATTCAACCCTTTCCTTCCCGAACGCCTGGTCGTGGACCTTCCAGGATGGAACGCCTGGCACCTCCACCTCCCGCAATCCGACGGTCACCTTCTCCTCACCGGGTTGGAAAACGGTGACGCTTACGGTAAGCAACGACCAGGGCTCATCCAGTAAAACGAACGAGTACGCCGTACTGGTCGGATCGAACGAATCGGCCATGGGTGCCTTTTTCGAGAGCTTCGAGACCCAGGAAGGCGAGAACCTCTTCCCCTATTTCACGGCGAACTACGATAACAACCATACGTTCTTCCGTCGTTACACGGGTGGTGGCCATACGGGCTCTGCCTGCGCCATGCTGAACAGCGGCGACCGTAACCAGCTCGACCTGCTGGACCCGAACAATGAGAACGACATCGATGAACTGGTCACCCCGCTGGTGAACCTGAGCGGTATCAGCAGTGCAGTGCTGGCCTTCCGCTGGTCCTACTCGACCCAGACCAATACCGATTCCTTGATCAGCGAGAAGCTCCAGGTGTTCCGCAGCACGGATTGTGGCCGCACCTGGACCCAGCTTCCGGGCGAGTTGAACGGCACTGATCTGGTGAATGCCGGTAATGATGCCTCGATGCCTCCCACCCAATGGTCGCTCAAGACCATCACGCTGCCGGCCTCGGTGCTCACGAACAACGTGCGCTTCCGGTTCCGTTTCAGCAGCGGCCCCTTCGCGAACAACCTCTTCATCGACGACATCAACATCGCCACACCGGTGGGCTTGATCGATCTGATGGGCGAAGGCTTCGTGAACGTGTTCCCCAACCCCACGAACGACCACTTCACCCTGCAGGTCCTCGGCATGGAGGACGATCGTACCGAAGTGGTGATCACCGATCTGCGTGGTGCCGTGGTGTACAGCAACGTGTTCCAGCCCATGGGTGGCGCGAACATTGAGCTGAGCACGCGCGGTATGGGCCTTGCCGATGGCATGTACATGCTGCGGGCGTCCAATAGCCTTGGCAGCAGCACCCAGAAGCTGATCCTCGGTCGCTGATCGCACCGTCTACCGAACGAAGAAGGCCTCCGCAATGCGGGGGCCTTCTTCATTCATGCACAATGGGTCAATAGGTCCCAGCGGCCAGCATGACCAGCGTACATCCTTCCACAACCTCAATACCAGCGCTTCTTGCGGAGGCAGCGAAGACGGGATCCTCCGTACCCGGATTGAATATGATCCGGCGCGGGCGAAGCTCCAGGATCCGTGGCTGCCACTCCCGCTGGTTGATCGGGTTCAGGTAGAGCGTGACGGTATCGACCTGAAGGCCCTCTGGAATGGTGCGCAAGATCGGAACGCCGGCCACCGTCCCGGATCGATTTCCCACCGCCACTGCGGGATATCCGTGGGATACCAGCCGCACAAGTGCCAAATGGCTGTAGCGGTCGGCATGCGGACTGGCGCCGAGCACCAGGGTAACGCCTTTCTGCATATGGCAAAGTTCGCCCAACAATGAACGATCGCTGTTCATCGAAGCGTGTGAGTTAACAGCACGGCCATATCCCCGCAATACAGGCACGGTTGCTTTGCACATCCGGAGGCCCGACCAATGGCATGCGGATCATGACATGAAACGCGACATTGACATCCTCGTTCTCTCAGACCTTCATCTGGGAACCTACGGCTGCCGGGCCAAGGAACTGCACGACTACCTGCGATCGGTGCGCCCGAGAATGGTGATCCTGAACGGTGACATCATTGACATCTGGCAGTTCAAGAAGAGCTACTTCCCGAAAAGCCACATGCAAGTGCTGAAGCGACTAATGAAGCTGGCCTCCAAAGTGCCGGTATACTACATCACCGGGAACCACGACGAGGCATTGCGGCGCTACAGCCCGGCGAACCTTGGCAACCTGCACCTGCTGGACAAGCTTGTACTGACCATTGGTGGTGAGCGTTACTGGTTCTTCCATGGCGACATCTTCGATGTGAGCACCACTCAGGCACGTTGGCTGGCCAAACTGGGCGGAGTGGGCTATGACCTGCTGATCAGGCTCAACAACACGGTGAATTGGACGTTGGAACGCATGGGCCGCCCGCGGATGAGCTTCAGCAAGCGCATCAAACAACGGGTGAAGAAGGCCGTGGCCTACATCAATGATTTTGAACGTTCGGCCGCGCACATCGCCATTACCGATGGACTGGACCATGTGGTGTGCGGACACATCCACCAGCCGCAGATCCGGCGTATCACCATGGCCCATGGTTCTGTCGGATACATGAACTCCGGCGATTGGATCGAGCATATGAGCGCTTTGGAATACTCGGACAACAAATGGAGCCTCTACATGCACCAGCAGGCATTGGTGGTACACCATAAGGAACAGGAACACGCCTCCTTGGAGCCTGAACTTGCCTGATCACACGTCGGACATGCCCTTGCGCAGGTCCTCTACGGTACGCTCCGGCAACTTCAAGAGGTCCAGCACCATCAAGCCATCCAAGGCGTCATTGAATCGCGGATCGCGGTTGAACCCGATGATCCGGGCATTGAGCAGGAGATACTTCTTCAAGAGCACCGGCATGGCCGTTTCGTTGGGATCCACCTCGGCGATCAATCGGTCCATTTTCTTCAGATCGGCTTTCGAGGCCTCCACCAGAACGGCGCTGTCGGCATTATCATGGGCCACCTTGAAGCGATTGCGGGGCACCACATGCTGCGCAAGCTCGTGATCGTAATGGTGCTGGTGAACGAATTCCATGATCAGGGCTCTTGAAAAGCGGCTGTAGCTTCCGCTGATGCTGACCGGTCCGATCAAGTAACGGTGCTCGGGATTTGCCGTGATATGCAGCAACAAGCCACGCCACAGCATGTACAGTGGGAGTCGTTGCCGTTGATAATCCTGGGCAATGAATGACCGTCCCAGCTCAAAGCTTCGGCGAAGTACCCGCTCCATGGGCCGGGCCATGCGGAACAGCGTGTTGGTGTAGAATCCACGCTTCCCATAGCGCTTCATGATCCGCGCGCCATCACCGATCCGGTAGGAACCCACCAGCCTCCGTTGCTCGCGGTCCCAGAGGAACAGGTGATCATAGTAGATATCGAACTCGTCCAGGTCGGTCGCCTTGTTGGTCCCTTCTCCGACCGCTCTGAAGGTGGACTCCCGAAGTCTGCCTATTTCCCGAAGGATGTTGGGAACCCGATTGCTCGGCGCCAGATAAAGAGCGAACTCGGCCTGTTCGTTCAACTTCAGGTCATTCAGTCCGGCGATCTCCGACTCCAGCACATCAGCAGGTACTGCTTCGACCACCGGCTTGGGGCGGGATGGAAAACGCAGGGGTTCGAACAGGTCCCGCTTCACCTTCAGCCCGCTGCCCAACGCATAGGTGCGTGCGCGAAGGAAACGCGCCAACTGGTCCGTTGAAGAGAATGCGGACACCTCCTTGGCAGGTATGGGCTTTCCGATCCGCATACGCACCGAACGCCCGCGCATCCGCATCATTTCTCCGGGCAAGGCGAGCGTGCGCAAGTTCGGATGGATCATGCCCAGCACATGAAAGACCACGCTATTGGCCCCGTCGAACCAGACGGGCACCACCGGCACCTCGGCATGCTGCATAAGCTTGACCACCGGGGTCTTCCAGCGTGGATCTGCCACGGCCTTCACATCGGTATGCCAACTGCTCACCTCCCCGGCCGGGAACACGGCCAGCGCACCTCCCTCCTTCACGTGGGCAAGGGCCTGCCGCATACCCTGATAGCTGCTCAGGGAACCCAGCTGCTCGAACGGGTTGACCCCAATGAAGCGGTCCTTCAACGGTTCGAGCTGCTGGAGCAGGAAGTTCGCCATCACCTTCAGGTCCGGCCGCACTCGACCCAACACCTTCACCAAGGCCAGGCCATCTATTGCGCCATAGGGATGATTGGCCACGAACACCAATCCACCTTCCTTGGGTATATGGTCCAGGTCCTCGGAAGAAACGTCCATTTCCAGTTCGAGGTTCCGGAAAACGGCATCCACGAACTCCAGGTCATGCAGGTCGTCAATGGCATTGTAGAAACGCTCCAACCGTTTCAGGCCGCTGACCTCCGTTAGCAGAGTGATACGGGGATCTCCAGGCCGCATTTGGCTGGCCTTTGCCAATTCGGCCGGTTGAACCAGTCGCTTCATCGTGGGGATACGAAGGTATCCATCTGTACATCAGCTGCGCCGCTACTCCGATCAAGGCTCCAGTATTCCAACGATACGCTCGTTCATGAGCTCTCCACCGGGGTAGCTACGGGTATAGTCCAGGTTGATCCAATGCCTGCCGTCCGCATCGGTATGGTGGTACAAGGGAGCTTCCCCCACTTCCTTGGCGAACAACACCTTGCGTATCAGGTAGGCCGCACGCTCAAGGCGTGCATCGTCACCAACAAGCAGCTCCGGGTACACATGTCCAGTGGTGCGGACCAAGCGTACCTCCCCCCCTACCGCATTGATCAATGCGGCCATCAGCACAGCGTGATCGTCGCAATCGCCGGCCATGAGCTCGATGCTCTCGGCCGTTGGCGCGAAATACTCCCGGCCCTTGGGATCGGAGACGTAGGTCCACTTTCCGTTGACCTGCTTGAAGATCGAGAGGGCACGCACCAGTACGGTCTCGTCGGCCGCCACTTTCACCTCCTTGAAGTTGGCCGTGGCCATTTGTATCGCGGCCTTGCGGACGGCTGGGTCCACTTCATTGACCAAGGACCTCAACTTATCCGAATCCTGGAAGGGGTCATGTCGTTGCGAGGCCATGGGCACCTGCGACGCGGTGATCTGCAAGGATTTGAGCCATTGGGAATAATTGGTGAACAGGTCCCCGAAGGTGTAGGAACCGATCAGACTGCTCACCGAAAGGCCCACCAGAGCCACGAGCAGTGCGCCATAGACCACCAACTGGAAACGTCGCACCAGGACCATGAAGGCACCGATGACCGCCGCGAACGTGAGCACCTGATCAATACGAACGCCCCCCCACCAAGGCAGGATCATTTCGGGTATGTAAGGGTCTAGTATGACGAACAGGGGCAGCGCCAGAACCAAGGCCGCCAAATACATCACCACTGTGCGGGCCAGCCGATCGCCGTAACCGGCAAACCATTGGGGCTCCTTTGATCCACTCTCTCCCATGGCCATTGCGGCCGCGAAACTCATGCCGGACCGGTTTGTATGGGACCGGGTCGTGCAAAAGTTGCAAACAACATGGACCGGGGTCGTTCGGCAAAAAACACAGGAAAGGCCTTAACAGACTTTAACGCTCGACCGATCAACCAAAATCACCCACGAATACGGCATTTCCAGCGGTCGAAGATATTCTGACCAGACCCTGTGGACAGCCGATGGCCGTGCAGGGTTGTGAGGTCGGGACATACGGATAGTTTTGCCGACCATGAAACTCAACGCCATCCTCCTGACAGCAGCCCTTCTCGGTGCTGTTCGCCCGGTGATGGCGCAGTCCGATTCGCTCGACCATGGTGGACCTGAGGGGTTGGACATCTATGAGGAACTGCTCATGGAGGACGGCGGTTCCATTGACCCCGTAGTACCACGGATCGCCATTACTCCGTTGGTCTGGGATGTGAATGATTCCTTGTCCTACATCCCGGGGTACGATATGTACTGCCACTGGAACACGGACGTGATCTTCGATCGCGGCAATACGGCACGGTTCGTACACGATACGCTGCGGCTGGTTTTGAGCCAGCAGGATTGCGACCATGCCATCCCGTGCGAGGGAAAGCTCAACTCGCCCTTTGGCCCGCGCAAAGGCCGCATGCATTATGGCATCGACCTGGACCTTGAGACCGGCGACCCGGTGAAGAGCGCATTTGCCGGGATGGTGCGCATTTCCAAGTACAACAAGACATTCGGTCATGTGGTGGTCGTACGCCACCAGAACGGCCTTGAAACGCTATACGCACATTTGAGCAAGCGATTGGTCGAACCCGGTCAAATGGTGGAAGCGGGCGACCTACTCGGGCTGGGCGGCAACACGGGCCGCAGCTATGGTAGTCATTTGCATTTCGAAGTTCGCTTCCTCGACCAACCGATCGACCCCTCCTTGGTGTTCGATGTGGAGAACGGGCAGTTGAAGGCGCACACCTTCGACATACACAAGGGTACGTTCGCGACCATTGCCGCCGCCAAGGCGTCAGCAGGAACTCGTCGCTATCATGTTGTAAGGTCGGGCGATACGCTGTCGGCCATTGCCCGCAGGAACAAGACCAGTGTTTCGAGCCTGTGCCGCTTGAACGGTATCAGTGCGAACAGCGTGCTCCGATTGGGTCAGCGCGTCCGGCTGAACTGAGGATCGTTTTCAGGCCTTACCTTCCTGCTGAATTGTCCTTGCTCCTGCGAGCGTTCTTGCTCAAGGAGGTGACCATTTCCTGATTGTAGTCCGGAGAGAGTATCAGTTCCGTACCATCCTTCAACCGCATCAGCACAAGATCGTGGCGTGCTTCAGGAAGCCGGTCGATGAGGCTCCTTCCAAGGCCTCCGGTGAGCGATGATCGGCCGATGTCGACCGAGCAGAACCGTATGTAGCTACGATACCGCTTGCGCGCCTCGGCAGTGCCCAGCCCTTGGCTGCGGGACTTGATATACTCCCGCGCTGCCGCACGATCGATCAGGCTCGCATCCACCACCTCCTCCATGGGGAAATACTCCGCCTGGCCGTCCTTTTCAATGTGCAGGCCATCATCGTCCAGCACATATACATAGCGCTTCCGCACATCGCGCACCAAGGCGATCCCCGCTCCGATCACACAAAGGATGCCGACCACCACGACCGGCTTGAACGTATCGAACAGTGTGACCGAAATGACCCCTACCAATAACAGGATCGGAGCCAGCCAAAGCACCAATTGGGTGTTGTGCCAGACGCGGCGGGTGTGAAACTTGCGGAGGCCCATGATTGGCGGTGAATGTAACCCCTCGATCAACGGCGAACAGAGCGTTAGCGAACGAAAATGACAAAGGCGGCCAATGGCCGCCTTTGTTGTACCGAAGGCGGGACTCGAACCCGCACAACCTTTCGGTCACACGCCCCTGAAACGTGCGCGTCTACCAATTCCGCCACTTCGGTAAGTGGAATTTCTCCGCAGGGGCCGCAAATATAACAGAACATCGTTCGCCATCGGAACGCTGCAAAAAATCATGACCCCACCGAAAGCACGAAGCCCCCATCCACCGGGCGGCGGACAGGGGCAACGTGACTCTTCAGATCGACCTCTGAACTACTTGGACACCCGGTTCAACGCAGGCGATGATGCGCAGGTTACACCCCCCCCGAAAAAAATGCTCCCGTCGACCAATGATCAACGGGAGCACTGTCGGAGAGCGATCTAGTTCTCGTCGGGCAGGAAGCTGAACTGCTTGCCGTAGCGCAGCATCTGGCCGATCAGGTCCTTGGGGTAGGAGATCTTCACGTCGGTGATGGTACCGTTCGCATCGACCACGGCCTCCATTTCAGGCTGAATGAAACCGGCGTAAGGTGCGGTCTTGATCTTCTCGGCCCGCTTCAACACCTCGGCGTACAAGGCCTGGTCCACCTTCACGCCGTAGTTCTCCACCAATGCCTTGCCAGCCTCATAGTCTCCCTGGCTCTTGATGCGCTGCACCTCTCGGAGCAGATCGCCGAACAACGCTCGGAGCTTGTCGTAATCCCGGATATCGAAGTAGGTCTCTCCATTGCGTTGCACCTTCACGATCACGCTGTCCGCCATGCCTTTCTCGTAGACCCAGGCGCTCACCCACTGGCGGTTACGCATGTGGGCCTCTTCAATGACCTTGCCCGGCTTGATCCGGCGCAACTGCACCATGAGGCCGTTACGGATGTATGAATCGTACTCGGCCCTGCCCACCTCGAGACTGGGCATCACGCCCAGTTCCACCAGCTTGGGGTCCATGACGAAGTACAAGGCCACCAGGTCGGCACGTCCTTCCTCCAAGGTACTAGCGTAGGTCTTCAGGGTTGCATCGGTCTCGCCTACTCCGGGCTCCAACTGACCACTGGCGTGGCCCACCACTTCATGCAGTGCGGTGTGCAACTTGCCGGCCAGATCTCCATGTTCCTTGGCACGGGCGATCTCCTCGGCATCGTGACAGAACACTTCCAGACTGCTCTGGCCGCTGCTCTTGTCATAGGCATCGCTGATATTGCCAAGGCTCACGCTCTTGCTGCCGTGCGCAGTACGGATCCAGTTGGCGTTGGGCAGGTTCACGCCGACCGGGGTGCTTGGCGCCGCATCACCTGCCTCGCCCACCGTGTTGATGAACCGGTAGGTGATGCCCACGACGTTCTTCTTCTTATGCTCTGGAAGCAACGGCGAATTATCCTCGAACCACTGCGCGTTCTCCATGATAACGGCCATGCTCTTGGTGGCCTCAGGATCATTCACTTGCACAATGGCCTCATAGCTTCCACGCTTTCCGATGGGGTCGTTGTACACCTCCACGAAACCAAGGATGTAGTCGACCGTGCTCTTGGTGTCCTTCACCCAGGCCACATTGAAGTCATCCCAGGTCTTTAGATCGCCGGTGCGGTAATACTGGATCAGCAGTTCCAGTGCGGTCCTCTGCTCGGGTGTTTCGGCCACGGCCACGGCCTTCTCCAACCACTTCACGCTTTCCGCCAATGCGGGGCCATAAAGACCTCCCACCTTATAGACCTGTTCCATCAGCTTGCCATCCTTGCCCCGCACCAGGCGGCTGTTCAGGCCATAGCTCAGCGGTTGGGGATCGTCCTTCTTCTCGATGGCAGCGTAGAACTTTTCCACTTCCTTCTGGCTGATGTCATCACCGTAGAAGTTGACCGCGCTGGCCAGTACCGGGTCCTTGTCCGCATCGAGGCTCACTTTCTTGGCATCGATGGTGGGGTCGAACATGGCGGCCAGTACCTCTGGGGCCAGTGAAGCACCGCTATCCTTCAGCATGGCCTCGAAGTAAGCCTGCCCGAACGCCGGGATGTGCTTGTCATTGCTATAGTGGTGGTGGATGCCATTGCTGAAGAAGACCTGCTTGGCATACAGCATGAAATTGTCCCAGTCGGCACCGCTTCGTTCACCTTTGTAGTTGGTGAGGACGGCCTCAAGGGCGCGACGGATCTTCAAATTGTGCTTGTAGTTCTGGTCCCACATGATGTCCCTCCCTGCGAGACCGGCCATGTTGAGGTAGTAGCAGAGCTGTTTCTGCTGAAGCGTGAGCTGGTCCCAGCCCGGGACCTGATAGCGGAGCACACGAACATCGGCGAACTGTTCGGACTCCCATTGAAAGGTGTCGGCTACGGCAACGGTATCGGCCTTGGGCACGTCGTTGCCCTGATGATCGCCTCCGCAGGCAACGAACAAAGGTGTTGCGAGAAGGACAGAAAGAAGCTTGCGCATGGTAAGGTCTGGATGGGCCGCGAAGATAGACGACGCTTCGCACCCCGACCTACGAAAGCCCTCTGTACCTCAGCGCCGTACGGTGGTCAGGGTCATATTGGCCTTGGCCTCCTCCACCATCCTCTTCATGCGGTGATAGGCCGCCAGCTGCTTGTTGTACCGCTTCAGGTCCGATGGGTCCAATTGCTCCACGTGCAACAGGTCCATCTTATCGGCCAGGTCATGCAGCTTCACGCGTATGGCCAGGTTGTCCAGGACCACGCGATCGATGTATTGCTCATAGGTCTCTTCGGGCACCCTGGTAATGTGCTGCAAGGCCTTCAGGACCCGGGGGGAGAATCCCTTCTTCTCCAGATCGGTCATGGTGAGCTCGGACCGTTCCAGCACATCGTGCAAAGCGCCCAGGACCTGCTCATCGAAATCGTGTCCCCGCATCATGACCCTCATCACGTGGAGAATGTAGGGTTTCCCGAAGCGGTCCGTTTGACCTTTATGGACCTTAGCGGCCAATCGAATGGCGGTCTCCAACAGGTATTCCATGGCGTTAGCCGGGCTACTTATGCAAGGTAATACGCAGGTCGAGCGCCTTGGGGTCGCGTGCAATGACCCCCCAATCCGTATCAACGTTCACTTCGCGGGGCTTCGTGGCCGCATTGGAAAGTCCGTCGGCCAGCTCGGTGCGGTCGACATTGTTCGCGAACACGAAGTGGTACTTGTACTTCATCATGGAAAGCAGCGCACCCATGTTCAGGTCACCACCCTCCTCTCCTTCAAACGCCTCCTCTTGCTGTCCGAGCCCGGCCCCCAGTTCCTGGGCATGGCGGTTATTCGTCCGCACCAGTGTACTGCCCTCCCAAGCGAAGAACCGGTGTGACTCACCACTACTATCCGGCAGAAGCACATTGAGCGCTGAGTTGAGCGCGTTAAGGTCGTTGAAGCGGAAGCTGATCCGCTGCACCCATTCCTGCTTCTGGAGCTTGACCTTGCTGATGCCAGGGATCGTGGAGAGCTGTTCGATATTGTCCTTCAGGTCAAGCATACCGAGGTCATCCTTGGGCTTGTCCTTATCCTCGGAGAGGGCGTCCAACCCTTTGACCATCTCACCCAGCTCGCTCATGTCGACCACGTATTCCATGGAGCCACTGCCGTTCTTCTTGAACGTGTAGTTCTCCTCGATAGTGAGGCAACCCGTGAGTGTGAACAGCACTCCAAGGGCGAGGATGAGTTTCTTGCGCATGGGGAGGGCGAAAGGTACGCGGCATTGCACCGTCACCGAACAGGCCCGGAACAACGAAGCCCCCGGCGATCGGCCGGGGGCTTCTTACGAATGGTCCACTCCTCGGACTACCGGATCAGCGGCAGACGGAAGGTGGTTGCCTTATCGCCTTCTCTTGCAGTGATCATCCAGATACCCGTGGCCAGATCGCTGTGCGGAACGATGATGCGTGAAGGAACACCGGCTGCACGTTGGGTGGCATGTAACCTGCCGGCCGCATCGCGCAGCTCGATCACCACAGGCTCTCCGAAGTGTGCAATGTCCACCACGAACCCTTCCGGGGTTGCCCAGGCACGGATCCCTTCTACCCCTTCACCCGAGGCCGTACCCGTGGTGAGCTCCACTTCCACCTCGATGGTGGCCGTTGCCGTGCAGGCACCGAGGGTCAGGGTCTGCGTTACGATGTAGGTGCCAGGTACCGTGTAGGTGTGCTCGAACACGGGCTCGGTGCTTGTGGTGCCGTCACCCAGGTCCCAGAAGATGGCATCCAGGTCGTTGGCCGTGGTGCCGAACAGGATGGGCGTGCCCAGGAGCACCACGGGTTGGTCCACAACGATATCAGTAACGGGTGCCGGCGCGTTGCCTACCACCACAGTGCTTTCCACACTGCAACCGTTCGCATCGGTCACCAACACCGTGTAGGTACCGGGGGCCGCGTTGATCGAACCACCGGTGGAACCGTTGCTCCAGGTGGCCGCATGCGGTGCAGTACCACCGAGCACCTCGAGCATCACCGATCCGTCGTTGGCATCGGGGCAGCTGGCATCCTGCACCGTCGGATGTACTTCCAATGCAAAGGGCTGGGTGAGGGTGAAGTCGCCCACGATAGCAGGGCATCCTTGCTGTACCGCCACGCTCACGCTGTAGTTGCCTGCTTCAAGCCCGGTCAGTGTAGCACTGCCGTTGCTCATGGTCTGCTGGGCGATCACCTGACCGAACGCGGTCATCCAGGTCACTGTCTGGTCATTGCCACCAGGCAGGGTCACCGTTGCACTGCCATCCGCTGCACCATTACAGCTGACCGCTTCCACGGTGCGCTGCACAGGGCCCGTGGCATGCAACAACAAGCGGGGTTCGTTCTCATCATCGTTGGCCAATACCACGAAGCTGTAGCTGGCCCCCTCGGTGAGCGGCGTGATGGCGCCGGTCTGGAGGTCCTCGATGGTGAGGCAGCTCACACCGGTGATGCCTTCCAGTTCGGTGGCGGTCACTGTGTACGTACCGTTCACGGCGACGTTGACCAGTACGGGGATGGTGATGGCGTTGCTGAACCCGCCATACATGCTGATGGCCAGGTCCTGATCATCGCTGCTGCGGGTGGCGATCTGCGGTGCCTGGGGATGGCTGAACACGAACTTGGCCACATCGTTCGACTCGAACGCCGGGGTACCATCCTGGAACACCACCACCGTTTCGTCGCTGAACGTGTTCACCGTGCTGGAAAGGTGCAGGCGCACCATGGGCATGGGGTCCTGCTCGGATCCACCGAACACGCCTCCGGTATTACCGGCCACTTTGGCGCTCTCATCCACCGTAGTGGCCACAGCAGGTCCATCGGCCTTGAGCCAGAAGCCCTGGCTGCTCTGGATGACCCCATTGGCGCCGTTGGTACCTATGGTGCCGTTCCAGGTGGCATTGTTGCCATTGGCCGGGTTGTAGATCCAGTAGAAGTCCTGCACGTCGGACCCGCGGCTGATGGACGCGAAATCGATCGGCGAAGGCAGCGGGTTGCTCACCAGGTTGTAGCCGTCGGCAGCAGGGTTGCCACTGTTGGTCCAGCTCATGGGCAGTGTAACGGGGGTCTGTGCGATGGTGGGAGCACCGGTAACGTCCACAATGAATGGATTGGTACCACCGGCATTGTCACCGCTCCATACGGCATAGCCGCGACCGATGCCCAGTGCTTCTGAGGTGCTGGCCACTCCGACCAAACCCTCATTGACATCCGCATTGGCCACGGTCTCATCGTACTTACGCACGCTGGGCCACAGGATGCCACTGCCGGTGGGGCTGTAGAAATTGGGGTAGTGCGAACCGGGGAAGCCGGCCGTGAAGAAATCGTCCTTCCAGTCGTTCACGGTCTCGCCGGCAACCGGAGTGCCCAACAGGCGCCAATTGGTGGCGCCACCGGGGATGTATCGCTGAACGGTCAGGTCGCCTGTATAGGAGGCTGACGGGTCCACGGGGCCCAGACGACCTGTGCGTATGGCATCACTGCGCAACTGCACTGTGGCACTGCTGGCATTGAATGTTCCATCATTCAGTTGCAAGGTGCCGAAGATGTTCAAGCCACCGGTAACGGTCACACCAGCAGTGGCGTTCACCGTAAGGTCGTTGAAGGCAACTGTTCCTATTATCGCAATGGATACTGGTGCCGTGCTCTCCAAGGTCACTTCACCCGAAGCGGCCGAAACGGAGAACTGGGCCAGGGTGAGCAGGTCACCATGCACATTCAAGGTATTGGCGGCATTGACCACCAGACGGCTCGTTGCTTCGGTGGTGAGGTCGTTGATGGCCGTGTTCGCGTTGACCGTGATGGTGTCGCCGCTCTGAATGACCATGGACGACGTGCTGTTCCAGATCACAGCGATGGGCGTACCTACCGGAGTAGTGGCCCAGATGGCGCTGTTGACCCCACCGTTCCCTTGGCTGTAATAGGTGCAGCCAGTGATCGTAATGCTGGTGGAGGTATTGAAGGCTGCGCATCCGCCTGCCGCAGCGATGTCATAGTTGACCGTGTAGGTGCCGGGGGTGCTGGCACCCGGATCCACTTCACCGGTGGCTGCATTGATACTGAGACCTGCAGGGCTGGCTGAGAAGGCTCCACCCGAGGTACCGGTCAGCGAAACAGCCGCCGGGCCGAAGGCACTGCAATAGGGCGAACCCGTGTAGTTTATCGTCGCGCTCGGTGCGGCGGTCACTGTGATGGAGGCTGTGGTCTGGAACAGCGCGCAACCACCGGCAGCGGCGATCGTGTAGGTGACCGTATAGGTGCCGGCGGTGCTGGCACCAAGGTCAACCGCGCCCGTACCTGCATTGATGCTCAGGCCGGCCGTGCTGCTGTAGCTGCCACCGGCAGTACCCGTGAGGGTAACACTGGCCGTGCCACCCGTGCTGCAAAAGGGCGAACCCGTGTAGCTGATGGTGGCGCTGGGGGCAGCGGTCACCGTAATGGATGCCGTGGTCTGGAACAGGGCGCAACCGCCCGAGGCTGCAATGGTGTAAGTCACCGTGTAGGTACCGGCCGTGCTGGCACCAAGGTTCACTGCGCCAGTTCCGCTGTTGATACTAAGGCCGGCCGTGCTGCTGTAGCTGCCACCGGCAGTACCCGTGCGGGTAACACTGGCCGTGCCACCCGTGCTGCAATAGGGCGAACCCGTGTAGCTGATGGTCGCACTGGGAGGCGTGGTGACCGTTACCGGCACCGTGGTATTGGTGGAACCGCAAACGTTGCTCACGGTAATGCCATAGCTGCCCGTGGCCGCACCGGTCACCGAAGGGTTCTGGCTGCTGGCACCGGGGCTGAAGGTGCCCGTACCGGTCCATGCGTAGGTGAGCGGAGCAGTACCCGTGGCCGTAACACCCAGGTTCAGTGTGCTACCCGCACAAATAGGGCTGTTGCTAGTACTGGAGGTGATTTGCGGAACCGTGCAGAAATTAAGGCGCACATAGCGCAAGTAACCGAGGTCGTCCACTGCATCGTCACAGATCGACAGAACCCAGGTGCCATTCGGGTCTCCGGTAAAACCGGCCAGGGTCTGCTCCGGAGCATATGTTCCGGTAACGTTGCTCGTGTTGGTATTGTTCAAGGCCGTAGCCCCATCCTGAAGCACCAAGGCACTTCCGGGACAGCTGGCAGGGTTACCCAAGTTATTACCATCACCAAAACGGTCCAGGACGAGGTTACGGGACTGACCAGTCGGTGAGATCAATCGGATCTCCAGATCAGCATTGTAAGTGTGGCTTACGATCAGCTCAACGCTCAACAACCGTGCATTGCCTGCTGCAGTACCCAACGTAGTGGGCAATCCTGATTGGGGCAGAGAGATCCGGGTCGCCAAATTCGAGGCACAACCATTATCCACGATGGAATTGAAACTACCGGTCGTAGCTAAGCACGTTCCTTCCGTGTAAGGCATGGCAACGATCACAAACCCATTGCCACCATCACCACCGGTGCGCGTACCAAAGCTGCTGCGCAAGGCACCACCGCCGCCGCCTCCAGGGACCGAACCATCGGAACCATTGCCCTGGGAACCACTTCGGCCATTGCCACCATCGCCACCACCTGTGGGAGCCGTGGCCCCGGCTGGGTTGGCGCCATTGTTGCCATTGGCGGCCGTGCCAGCGCTCGAGCCTCCACCACCTCCGCCAAGCACTACTGTACCGTTGCTGCCAGCGCCGCCGCTGTACACCACATCACCGATACAGGAACCTGCGGCACCACCGGCGGCACCGTTCGAATTGTTGTTCGGAACACTTGCGCCACCCTCGGCGAAGATCGTAGCCGTGGTATTGAACCATGATGATCCACCTGGCGAACCGCCGGTGGTACTACCTGCACCTACCGTAACGGTGTAGGTGCCTGGAGAAACGGTGAGCGTGCTACGCGCATAAGCGCCGCCACCACCGCCGCCACCAGCACCATTCGTGGAGCGCTGTCCACCTCGTCCACCACCTCCCCAGCATTCCACAGTTACCTGCGAAACACCGGTCGGTACTTGGTAGGTACCTGAGGCTGAATAAGGCACTGCCACCTGCCCTATGGCATCGGCCATCAACACCAGCAGCAAGGCCAGTGTCAGCATCGGCCGCATCAAGGGGCCGGCAAGTGTGTACACTTTCATCATCGTTTTCATGGTCGAAGAGTTTGCCCCGCACACGGCGGAACGGCCCTTTATTCGTCACCGACCACAAAAAGGTTCCACCGAGGGGTAAAAAAGCCGGATGGATGGCTCATAAGACCCGGCGAACACCCTTCCCCGGCCGACAACCCCGAACGCGAAAGCCCCGCCATATCGGCGGGGCCTTCAAGTCAATGAATGTCCTGATCCTTAACGCACTACCGGCACCCGGACCGTACGCAGGGTATCACCATTGGTAACGCGAACGAACCAAATACCTGTGGCGAGACCCTCCGATGGCAGCAGGACTAGGCCCGGAGTGGCGGCCACTTGGCGCTGTACATGGAGGCGGCCCGTGGCATCCAAGAGTTCGATGCGCAGAGGGCTGTTATTGTTAAAGCCATGCTCAATGACAATGTGGCCAGGTGTGGACCAAGCGTTCACCATTCCGGTCAAGGCCGAAGAGGACACTCCGGTGGCCAATTCCACCGTGATCTCCATGCTGGTCTGGTCCGTGCACAGAGCATCGGCCACGGTCAGGGTCACCGTGTAGGTGCCAGGTTGCTGGTAGGTATGCACCACTTCGGATCCTTCTGCGGTGGAGCCATCACCCAGGTCCCAAGTGAGGTTCTCTGCTTCGGAGAAGCTCTGGAAGGCCACTTCGGTGCCCACGGTCACCAGTTCGGCGCTCGCGGTGAACGCAGCCTCCGGACCATTGCCCTCGATCAGGTAAGCTTCACTGGTCCAGGTGCAGTTGTTGGCATCGGTCACCGTGAGGGAGTATGCACCAGCAGCGGCCACCAGGTCCTCGTTGGTGCTGTTGTCGCTCCAGAGGTAGGTGCAGGGTGCCACACCGCCCATCACCAGCACATCCACCATTCCATCGGCGGTATTTCCACAGGTGGCGTTCACCACTTCGGCCACCGCCTCCAATTCAAAGGGCGCAGTAATGGTGAAATCGTTGACCAGCTCTCCACAAACGGCCGTGGTACCCAGACGCACGCTGTAACTACCAGCAGCCAGACCGCCAAAGGTGGCAGACCCGGTTACGCCGGATTGCTGTAGAAGCACCATCCCGAAAGCATCGGTCCACGTGATGTCAACTGGTCCGGAAATGCCTTCCACCGTGGCCTGACCGTTCGGCGTATTGGCGCAGGTGGCGTTGGTGGTGCTGAAAGGTACAGGGGCCGTGGCGCGCAGCATCAGACGCGGCTGGGTCGGATCAGCGCCCGCCTCAATGACAAAGCTGTAGGAAGCACCTTCGGTCAGCGGCGTGATCACACCCGTGAGCAGATCCTCCAGGCTGAAGCAGCTGAGGCCCACTTGATTGGTGAGCTCCGCAGCGGTCACGGTGTATGTGCCGCTCACGGGGGCGTTCACCAACACGGGGATGCTGATGTCCGCATTGTAAGCGCCATACATATCAATGGCGAGGTCCTCACCGTCGGTACTACGAAGGGCCATGTGCGGTGCCTCGGGGTGGCTGAACACCAGTTTGGAAACATCACCACCATCGAACGCGGGTGTACCGTCCTGGAACACCACCACCACTTCATCGCTGTAGCTGTTCAGGGCGCTTCCGACCGTAAGGCGGAGGAATGGCAGGCTCGTCTGTCCGTCAGCGCCGAAGAGTCCTCCAGCATTGCTGGTCACTTTGGCATTCTCATCCACGGTCGTGGTCACCGAGGCGCCGGTGGCTTTCAGGTAGAAGGCCTGGCTGCTCTGGATCACGTTGGTGGCTCCGTTGGTACCGATCACACCGTTCCAGCTGGAAATGTTCCCGTTGGTCGGGTTGTAGCTGAGGTACTGGTTCAACACATCGGCGCCGCGGTTGATGGCCGCGAAGCTGATGGGCGAAGGCAATGGGTTGCTTACCAGGTTGTAGCCGTCCACCAGCGGGGTACCGGTGTTCGTGTAGGTCATGGGCAGGGTCACTGGGGAAGCCGCGATCACGGGCTGGCCAGGAACTTCGACCAGGAAGGGGTTCGTTCCGCCCAGGTTGTCGCCGCACCAAACCGCATAACCGCGACCGGGCACCAGGGACTCACTGACCCCCGCAACTCCGATCAGGCCGTCATTCACGACGGTCCCGGTATTGCTCTCATCATATCGGCGGATGCTGGGCCAGGGCTGACCGTCCACGATAAAGTTCGGGTAATCGCTGCCTGGGAAACCGGCCGTAAAGAAGTCATCGTTCCACTCGGCAACGGTGGTCCCGGCAACCGGGGCGCCCAGCATGCGCCAATTGGTGGCTCCGCCGGGGATGTAGCGCTCAACGACAAGGTCACCGAGGTAATCGGCAGTGCCGGCCACAGGCCCCAGACGACCGGTGCGGTTGGCATCGCTGCGCAGGCGTACCGTGGCGCTCGTGGCATCAAAGTCGCCATCGGCCAGCAGCAGGGTACCGAAGATGTTCACGCCACCGTTCACCGTGGTGCCTGCAGGGGTGTTCACCGTAAGGTTGTTGAAGGCCACCACACCAGCGCTGTTCACGGTGACCGGCGAGGTGCTGACCAGCTCCACTTCGCCGTTGGCGGCAGAAACACTGAACTGCGCCAAGGTGAGCAGGTCGCCATGCACGCTGAGGAGGATCTCGTTGCCGATCACCAAGCGGCTGCCTGCTTCGGTGGCCAGGTCGTTGATGCTGATGCCCGCGTTCACCGTAACGGTGTCGCCGGCCTGCACCACCATGCTGCTGCCAGGGGTCCAGATGGCGGGGCCGGGCGTTCCTACCGGGGCGTCGGCCCAGATCGGGTCGTTCACGTTGCCATTGCCTTGGCTGTAGTAGGCGGGTACTGCGGTGGTGGTGGCGCTGATCACATTGCTGTTACCACCAGTGCTGCAGCCGCCGGTGCTGCGGACACGGTAGTAGTAGGTCGTGAGCGGGTCGAGACCGGCGATGTTCACCGAAGTGACATTGCCCACGCTGGCGTTGTTGTAACCCGTGACATAGCTCAAAGTCTGTCCGTTGTAGGTGTGGCTGCCCAAGTTGGCCACGTTGTCCGTGGCGAACACCTGCCATTCGGCATTCAAGGTGGGGAAACCACTTGCCGGATTGACCGTTACACCCCCCACTACTGAACTATTGCGCACGAGGGTCGCGTCCAAGGTGGTGCGGCCACCTGAGCCGGTCCAGGCCGTGCCCGGGTCCTCTCCAATGCGGCCGAAGATGTCCACGTTGCTGGCTGAACTGATCTTGAACAAGACCACCGCATCATCACCATTGAAGCCCACGGCGGTATTGGAAGTCGCACTACCACCATAGATCGTAGCTGCACCATTCCTATAGACCACTGTGGCACCCGAAGCCAGCGTGCCGCTCAATTGAACATCATTGGATGCGGTCCCCGACCCGTTGGTATACAGGCGCAACCGATAGTCGCTCAAGTCCACGGTCGCACCCGTGCCGTTGAAGATCTCGATGTATTTGTTGTTGGAGGAGCCCTCCACATACTCGCTGATGAAGAGGTCCGTAGCGTTGGTGGGCACCAGTTCGTACACATCGAGGAAATAGCCGGTGGCACCTGGCACGGCGTTCCAGTTGGCGGTAAAGCCGGCAACCCCGACCGCCATGGCCGCAGTAGCCACCGGATCGGCAGGTGTTTCGTTGTCCGTGATGGCGACGTTGCGGGTGGAAGGTGTTCCGATGGATGGCGTACCCTGACCACCGGAAATGTTCTGGAGGGTGAAGACCAAGGCGGCGTTCCCCGTGCAAAGGGCATCATCACTGATGGTGAGCGTCACGGTCTTGTTGGCCCCATCGTTGGCGGCCCAGGTCACGGTCTGCGTGGTGTAGTTGTTCACCCGCGCGGCATCACCACTGGTAAGCGCCACTTCCACGCTGGTGGATTGCGTGGTGCTGAAGTTGCTGATGGCGAGCGTCAAGTTGGCCGTACCATCGTTCTCGTTCACGCTAAGATCAGACCCGGCAAAGTTGACGGTGGTATTCGTGACTGCAGCACCCACCACAACACGCACATTATCATAGAACGCAGCTTGGTTTGCGACCGTGGAACCTTGCCAGTATCCACCCATGAATCCAAGTGCGGTTCCCGTATAGGTGCTATTGATGACCGTTCCTTGCGAGGTCAAGGATCCGGCAGTGGGGTCAGCAAATGCGGTCGCACCATCGTTCCGCAGGAACAGTTCCCAGGTATTACTCGCCGCCGTGTATGTGACACTAACGCTGAGGTATTCTGTGCCGAAATCGGCCAAGCCAGTAGTACTCGAGGTGATAAGGTTCACGAGGGTACCCTGCAACCCCGTTGTGTAATGTACCAGTCGTATAGGATCTGTCGCTCCTGATTGACCAATAACAACGGCATATCCATTACCAGCAGTAGCGGCGGTCGCGCTGGATCCGGCAAGAACAAACGCGGCCCCATAGGATCCTGCAGCGAATCCCGCAGGATCCGTCCGCGGTTGACGCATATTGAACGTCCAGGTGACCGTTCCCGTGTTGCCCGACAACGTTGTGTTGTAAGGTGAAAGAAATGAAGTAGTTGCTGTGGAGCCAAAGACCCAGCCAGCAACATTCGCTGTGGCTCCTACATCGTTTGTGAGTTCCAATTGAGCAGGGCTCGTGTTCCTTCGCCCACCCCAGTCGGCACCACCTCGGGAAATGCTCCAAGCACTTGTACCGACGGCACCACTCGTTGTGTAGGTGGCACTTTGGTCCGTACTGAAATCATCCGAAAAAACAGTGGTTTGAGTACTTCCCGCCAGCGTGATAAGAAGACCGCATGCGAGCAAGGACTGTCGAAGCGTAATGAGCTTCCTCATGAGGATGGTAATTACGTCCCATGCAAAGCACAGGGGACGGTGGTGAACGATCGAGTTAGGGATGCCGAAGGTAACCACGAGCCGGTTATCCACATCGCCCTGTTCGTGATAAGGCCATCCAAGTAGAACAGGCCTGCCGACAACGAACAAGGCCCCCGCTATGCGGAGGCCTTGCTGTCATTCGCGGACCCGTAGGGATTCGAACCCCAAACCTTCTGATCCGTAGTCAGATGCTCTATCCAATTGAGCTACGGGTCCTCTGAAAAACGGCTGCGAAGATAGGGAAAGGATCCACGTATCGAAGAAGAAAAGTTGAAGCGCGGCGCAAGTCGCTCAGATCCACCCGTTCAGGCCGTAATAGGCAATGGCCGCCCCCTCGCGCAGCACGGTCACCTCCAGCTTTAGATAGTTCCACCAAGTGTATCGAAGTCCCGGAGCATCGCTCACATCGGGCACCCAGCCCTTCCCTCCGATCTCCCGATGACCGTAGTCGAATTCGTGGTACATGGCATGGTCCCAGGCTGGCACGCCGCTTACTTCGGACAACCCGGCCTTGCGGAAGGCAAGCACGCTGCGGTACATGTTCTCGGGGGCGGTGACCAAGGCCAGCCGGGCCTGTTGGCCAGCGAGCAACCGTGCCACTGCCAATGCCTGCGCCCGGGTATTGTCGCCCTCGTTCACCGGCACGATGCGTGAACGGTGCACGCCACGGAGCTCCAGTTCGAAGATCATGGCCTGCAAAGCAGCGGGGTCGCCGGGATGGACCACGGCAAGCGCGGCATTCGGCCATTCACCGGCCACCTCGGCAGCGCGGTGCAGGCGCAACAGCTCCGGACCCGAGGGCATGCCACTTCCACCCAGCACCACGATGAGGGTTGGCGCGGAGGAGCACTCCCCTGCCGCCATGCCCAACCATCGATGCGCATCAAAGGGGACCCGGGTGAAGGCAAGCAGGACCAACGCCAGGAACATGATGCCCGACACCTTCAGCAGCTGGAGGAGCGCACCACCAAGGGCCTGCCATAGGCCGCAGAGCAGCATGCCCATGGTGTTCGGCAGATCGGCAAGGCGCGACATGCCACGAAGATCGGTGGAACGACGGGAACCGGCCGAGCCTGCCTAAGGCTTGTAGTACTTCAGCGCCTCGGGCATGTAGTTCTCCAGGTCGCGCATGCGGGTCTCATCGCTGGGGTGGGTGCTCAGCAGTTCGGGCGGCGCCTGCCCCCCGCCCTGGCTCATGCGCTGCCAGAATCTGGGTGCCTCCCGTGGATCATAACCTGCCATGGCCATGAACACGAGCCCCATCATATCCGCCTCGCTCTCATGCTTGCGGCTGTAGGCCAGCATGCCCAATACACTGCCCATGCCCACGCTTTGAAGGAAGATATCACGGGCCGCACCCGGGTTCTGGGCGGTCAGCACCTCCAAGGTCATGCTGCCGAACTGGGCTGCCATGGACTGGCTCATGCGCTCGTTCCCATGTCGTGCAATGGCATGTGCGATCTCGTGCCCCATCACCACGGCGAGACCGGCGTCGTTCTGTGTAACAGGCAGAATGCCCGTATACACCACCACTTTACCACCGGGCATGCACCAGGCGTTCACCGTGTTGTCGTTGACCACGTTGAAGTCCCAAGTGAAACCGGCCACCCGATCACCAGCCCTATTGTCGTTGAGAAAGTTGGTGGCGGCATCGGCAAGCTTGCGACCAATGGAACGCACCTGGCGCACGCGTTGGTCACTATCCGGTAGTGGAGGGTTGGCGCTCAGGAACTCCACATACTGAGCGGAGGCCATGGCCATGATCTCCGGCTCGCCCACCAGGTTCATTTGACGCCGACCAGTGATAGGCACCTTGGCGCAGGCCTGAACCATGAGCACAGCGGCCAGGAACGCCATGGCCTTCGTCATTGTTCCGGTCATTGGATATCGGCTGAAAGTCCACGGTCCTGGAGCGCCGTGCAACGCGGCTCCAATTGATCGAAAGTGCCGCGCTTTACACTGCATTTCCCGTTGTAATGCACGATCCATGCACACTGTTCGGCCTGGATGGGGTCGTGGTCGCAGATGTCCACCAGGCTTTCGATCACATGATCGAAGGTGTTCACATCGTCGTTGTGAAGGATGATCTCCTTCACTGGACCCGTCTCACAGAGCACTTCTTCGAGCAGGGCCTCCTCGGGGCTGAAATGTGCGCGCATGGTGGCACAAAACTAAGCGGTACTGATCCGTGCCGTGTATCTCCGGGTCAACGGAACATCGCTTCGCGGGTCCCGCGCCTACGGCTTGGCCAGGATCTCCGGGCCGAACTTCTCCAACAGCGCGGTGGCCTCGCGCATGGGGATGCGCTTGCCGTTGAGGTAGGCGGTGATGAAGGCATCCTTCACCCCGAGCACTACGGCCTCCTCCTTGCGCACACGGGCACTTTCCACATCGAGGTAGAGACCCGTGGTGTAGCGCACCTTCTGCGTTTCGGTGAGCTCGCTGTTCAGGGGGGTGATGTTGAAGAGCTTGTCCAGCGGAACGGGCCTGCTGTAGACACCGACCTGCACCGTGAAGAACAGGCCCTTCACGGTCTCCACCTGCCGGGCGGGAGCGGCCCCCGGAACATTGTAGTAGCCGGTGGCCTCAGGCGTTGGAGCGAAGGTGGCCACGATCTCCTGCGCTGTGGCCGGGTAGCGGGCCAAAACCTGTGCGGCCTCCTCGGCCGGGGTGGGCGGCAAGGGCTGCGTGGGCGGCTGTATGACCACCGGGGCGGGCTGTTGTGCAGCGGGTTCCAACACGGTGTTGGCGGGTGCCGGAGCGCGCTCGGCCACAAGCGGTGCGGCGGCCTGGTCGGCACGGGCAGCGCGCATGGCCTCGCCCAACGGAATGCGCTGACCATCGCGGTAGGCCACCACGAAGGCGTCACGGTAGCCGCGGTCGCGCACCTGGTCCTTGGCGCGTGCGGCCTGCTCGAAGCCGGTGAACAGACCTGCCGTGTACCGCACCAGGCCATTGCCCACGGTCTCGCCCATCACGGGGGTCATGTCGCTGAAGGCCTCCTGCGGCACCGCACTGCGGAAGGCACCGATCTGCACCTTGAACACGATGCCCTTGGGCAGCTCCATGTCCATGGGGATGGCCTCCTCGCGGCGTTCGGTGGTGGGACGCAGTTCGAACATGTCGGTAACGAGCTCTTCGGGCATGCGAAGGGTCGATGGTCGCTCACCGGTCGGCGTTGCAGGACGCTCGATGTTCCCAGCGGTTGCTGGAGATGGCTGTTCGGGACCCTGTGCACCTGCAACGGGTGTTGGCACTTCGGAGCGAACGATGGCCGGAGCTGGAACAGTGGATGGTGCGATAGCGACCAGAGGTCCCGGGACCGATGTGCGGGCGCTGGCCAGCATGGGTTCGGTGCGGCGGGTGCGCATCTCCAAGGCCATGATGCTGGTGGACCTTTCGGCATTGAGGCCCTGGAGCATGACCCCGGCCTGCGCCTCGTTGATGGCCGCCGCACCGCGCAGGCGGGAAGCGACATTGTCCAGGGAATCGGCGCGGGCCGCAAGCGCATCGGCGCGGGCGTTGAGCACGTTCGATCGCTCCACGGCCACTGCGGCAGGTATGCGACCGTTCGCAGCATCCTGCTCTGCGCTCTTTGCCTCGGCACGTAACACGTTGCTCACCTCCCGGTTACCTGCAGCAGCACGGGCCGCATCATCAGCTGCCGAGTACTGCTCCAACGCCTGTGCCTTGGCTTGGAAGTACCGACTATGGTCGGCATCATCCTGCACCATGAGTTGCTCCTCGGGAGTGAGGTAGTAGAACTTCATCAAGCGCTCTTTCATCACTCGCGCTGCCTCGGCCCGCCTTGCGCTCAGCTCCAGTTCGCGCGCTTTATCCGCATTGGTCACCGATGCGGTCTGCAACGAATCCGCACCGATACGCGAACGCACAGCGAGCTTTTCCAAACGCTCACGGTCCCGCTTGCGTGCCGTGGCCGCGCTATCCGCGTAGGCTGTGGCCAGGTCCTGCAAACGCAGGGCATCCTGCCGCTGTTCGGCGGCCATGCGGCGCGCGCTTTCGGCCTGGATGGTGAGCAACTGCGGGTCCAAGGCGGGGTCTTCGGCAGCCATACTGGTGAGGCTACCCGATTCGCTGGAAAGGAAACGTTCGTAGCGAACGGCAGGTGAACGCTGCTCGACCGGCAGTCGCTGTTCGGCAATGGCAGCTATTCGCTCAGCATCGACACGGGCCTGTTCCAAAGATCCGCCTGTGGGTGTGGCAGTAGTAGCGGGCACATCCGAGCCAACGGCCCCGGCCCCACTTTCCGGTGCGCGCTCTGCTACCGCTCCGGGCTGTGCGGGTGCAGCAGTGACCGTGGCGGATAGGGCACTTCCATCGTTGTCTGACCCGACCACAGCGATCGTGGGTACAACGTTCCGTTCAGCACCACCCGCTGCTCCAGCAGGTGAGGTCGCGCTTTCCGTTGAGGTTGCGGGAGCTTCCCCATTGGTCCGTTGAGCCAACACTGGCGCTGTGGTGGCCGCTTCGGTGTCAGAGCGACCGAACATACGTTGGGCAATGGCGTCGTAGGCAGGGGCCTCGCCGCGCTGATGGGCATCGCTCAACAGGTAGTTGCGCACAGTGATGGAGCGGTCGGCATCACGCAGGGCCTCCAGTTCGGTGCGGTATGCCGAGCGGTAGAGACTGTCACGCAGAATGATGTCCTCCGAACGGTCGGCGCGTTTGCGGAGTTGGGCAGCCTTATCGAACCCGGTCTGAGCGCTGGTGCGGAAGTCCTGCGCCATGACGAGCAACGGTTCCGTGGGGGTGAAGCCTTTCGTGGTGATGGACCTGTCCAGGACCTTCATGCTGTCGGTGGCGGCGCGCCATTCCTCTTTGGTGAGGAAGGCGCTGCGTTGCCCGAGGTCCGAACGGATGATCAGGCGTTCATCGATCAGGCGATCGGTCTCCTTGCGGGTGCGGTCGTACGCGCGATCGCGTGGTGCCGTGGCCAGCAGTTCCTCCAACGAGTCGATGCGGTTGGTCAGGTCATCCATCCGGGCCAGGTCCGCATCCCTGAAGGCCACCGCGTCGTCAACGGTGGTGGCGCGGTGCTCCAGCTTGCTGGCATACACATCGGTGGCGTAAGGCGCCAGTTGCACGAACCGATCGTTGATCGGATCGCTGGTCGCGGTCCCTTCAGCACTGACCCTACCGGTCGCACCCGTGCTCTGCGGCGCGCCACTGGCAATACCGATGGAAGCCAGCTCGTCCTGCCTGTCCTTCAGGTGCTCTTCGGCTTTTTGCAATTGCTCGGCACGCATTTCCCTCAACCTGGCGACGCGCGGCAGGACCTCTTCGGCACGCTGCGGGGCCAGTTCGATCAATTGCACCTGGCGGGCCATTTCCTCGCGGATGCTGTCGGCCAGCATCAGTTCTAGACCGTTCAGGCCTGCGGCCCTTTCATCGGCATCGGGCAGTTCCAACAGGCTGTTCCTATCCCGCTCGTAATCGGCGTAGAGCTTGGAAAGGATGGTGCTTGCCGGTGCATTGCGATCGAAGGTCAGTGGTGTGCGTGATGGGTCGATCTCCACATCCGAGAGGTCATCGGTCGATCCATCTGCCGCTTCGGCGGCTGCTACTGCATTGGCGCGGTCCATTACCACCAGTTGTTCCTCAACACCGGTCAACGCACGCTGCAGGCTATCGCGACGTCCACGGTCACGTTCAACGGCGATCAACTGACGCAACTCGTCGCGCTGGTTCTCCAGAACAAATCGGTCCGCAGCAGCCCCGTCCATGGCGCTTTGCTCCTCCGTGACCTCAGGCCGTTCGTTATTGCCACCGCCCACGTCGCCCCCGCCCTGCTGGCCCGCCACAGCGGCCAACGCAACAGTGGGTGCCTCTGTGCGTCCACCCTCCTGCTGGCCCTCTTGAACTTGTTGTCCCTGCTGGCCCTGCTGTACCGGGTTACCGGTCCTTGCGGCCTCTGTACTGGCGTTCCCGGTCTGCTGCTCAGTGCGCACGGGCGTTTGCTCAGTGAGATCATCTGAAGTGCCCACCGGCACGTCAGCTACCTGCCCTTGTTCCGATCTGCGTTGGTCGTTGCCAGAAGAAGGTACCACAGCGGTACGTCCTGCGGCGGACTGTGTCTGTCCTGCGGTGTTACGCTGCTGTGCCTGCGTGGGCGTTTGGGCCATGCCGGTGCCATTGGCAGCGGAGACCAACGCCCAATCAAAGGTGCGTGACTCCGCTTCGGTACTCGACACGGCCAATTGTGCATCAAAGCGCTCATCAATGGGCAGTGCCTCTATGCGATCACTGTTCTCCGCAATGCGCCCACCGAGCTGCTCCACCTGTGAGTTGGTCAGTGTAGAGGCGGCACCCGAATGGCCTGCTGTGGTGAGGTGCTTGGTCAGCGAAACCTGGCCGCGCAGGGCAGCGGTGCGTTTTTCCTCTGCTTTTGCCTTGGCGAAAGCGGCTTCGGTCTCGCTGTGCTGCGCTGCCAATTGCTCGCTCAGCTCATCGATGCTGCGTTGTAGCTCATCCTTCTTCGCCTTGCTGCGTGCATCCGTTTGCTCACGCTTCAAGCGGTTCAGACGGTCGGTCATCTCGTTCTCCTCGGTGCGCTTGCCGTTGGCCACAGTGAGCGAACGGGCCGCTTCCTTCTCTTGTGTCGCAAGGGTCCGACGTGCCATCTCGGCAGCATCGGGATCCAGGTCCGGGCGCGCCTTGGTATCGAGGCGTTGCTTCAGTTCTGTCAACCGGGCCAGGGTCTGCGCATCGTTTCCTGCGGCCATGGTGGCCTGCAGGTCGGTGCTGAGCCGAGCGGCCGTTGCAGCCTTTTGGCGCGCGACCAGCGATCCACTTTCCAATGCGACACCTGTGCCATGGGCGGCTTGCGCACGCATGGCCGCCTCGCGGGAGCGTTGCCGGGCACGTGCCGCGTCGACCATCCGCATGTTCCGCTCCTCTTCGTTCGTCGAACGGGATGCCGCTTGTATCAGGGCTTCCGCTTCACGGGTCTCACGTTCAGCCTCAGTGGTGGCAGCAAGCGCGATGCTGAACGCTTCCTGTGCATGCACCGTCAGCTCTTCGGCCGTCCGTTCCAGCTCCAGCGCATCCTCCTTGGCCAGTTCCACCGCCTTGCGTTCGTCGATATCGCCCGTGAAACCGGCCTGCGTCATCAGGTCTGCAGCGACAGGGGGTTCAGGAGCAGGTTGGGCGACCACCGGTCGGTCACCGTTCACGTCGAGGCGTGCCCGGCGCTTGATCTCGTCCAAGGCCAGGGCCACGAGGTCATCGTCCAACGGTGCTTCGAAGTAGTTCCGGATCACCAGTCGCTCCAGGTCCCCGTTGCGCGTCAGGGTCAGCTCCTGGCGGTACGCCTTGGGCCCGTCGTTGCGGGGCACCTCCACCATGCCGCCGTGCGTCTTTCCCGTGGGGCCGCATTCCACTTTGTAGCGGAACCTGCCGCTCCGGGGCAGCGAAAGCACGTAGTTGCCGTTGAGATCGGTACGCACATCGGCCACCTGCTCTCCGGAAAGCGCATCCTCTACGATGATGCGCGCCTTGCGATCGTTCTCATCGTATTCGCTGGCATAAGTACCCTTGAGCACGGTGATGACCAACGGCAGTTGAGCGGTGGCCACACGGTACACATGCACCTGGCCTTGGCGACTACTGCGCGCACTGGCAAAGCAGGCCTCCTTCCCTTCGGGGTCCACGAGGTAGAAGATGTCATCGTCCGGCGTGTTCACTGCGAAGTCGAGGTTCTCCGGACGACCGAAGGCATCCATGCCCCGGTCATAGGCCGCTCGGAACACATCGTAGCCACCCATGCTGTTGTGGCCCTTGCTACTGAAGTAGAAGGTCTTGCCATCAGGATGCAGGAACGGGAAGTCCTCGTCCTGGTCGGTGTTGATGTAGCCCGCCAACTTCATCGGTGCGGCGAAGGTGCCATCGGGCAGCAGCTCGGTGCGGTAGATGTCGCGGCCGGTCTTGCCATCCTTGCCATAACTGCTGAAGTAGATGGGGCCGCCACGCTCGGGCAGGTAGACCAGCGTTCGTTCCTTGCTCTTCTTGTCAAGGGAGGTGCGCAGTTCCTCAGGCAGCACCACGATCTTGCCTCCGATGTCGCTGAGGTCATAGAAGCGGAAGAACTCCTTGTCGTCCACCTCCACCTTGTTGCGCACGGTGATCTCTTTCAGGTTATTGAGGAGCTTTTCCCCGTTGCGGCACTGCTTCTGGAGGGCATCCACGGGCAGTTCGGCAATGGCTTTCTTGTCGTCGGTGCCGAGGAACCGCTGGTAAGCGGCCTGCGCATCACGGAAGCGGTAGTTGAGGTGGTAGGCCCGGCCCAACCAGTACCATGCACGAGGGTCGGTGGAAGGGGACTCGGTGGCGTACTTGAGGTGGCCGATCGCTTTCTCTTTGTCCACACCACCGAACAACAGGCAGGTACCAAAGCGGTAGTTGAGGTGGCGGTCGCCCGGCGTAAGGCTGACGAGCTGTGAGTACATGGGCATGGCCTCGGCGAAGCGCTTCTCGTTGAAGAGCGCATCGGCCTTGGCGCGCAGCTGTTGATCACCGCCCTGCCCGAAGGACAGGAACGGAAGTAGCACGCCGATAAATATGACCGCGAGGCGGGTCATGATCCGAGAGTGGGCGCTTCTACGCAGGCACGGGCGCCACGGTTTCATTGCGATGGACCGGAACGACCGGCCATATTCATTCTGTTCTCCTGGCCCCGGATGAGGCGCCCGATGTTCTCCCTGTGGGTGTAGAACACCAGCAGGCACAAGGCCATGGCGAACCCGATCTTCACGGCACTGACCTCATGGAAGAGGAAGGCCATGGAGAGCGGGAACGAGAGGGCTGAGAACAGCGAGCTAAGCGAAACATATCGTGATAGCAGGAACACGACCACGAACACGGCCACGCATACACCAGCCGCACCTGGATGGAAGGCCAGCACACCACCGAGCGAGGTGGCCACGCCCTTGCCACCCTTGAAGCCTGCGAACAAGGGATAGAGGTGGCCCAGAACAGCAGCCACCACCAATGCCACGCGCAACCAATCGAAAGCGGGCGAGCCCTCCTCCATGTCGATCATGTGTGGCAGTAGGAAAACAGGCAGAAAACCCTTGGCCACATCGATCAACAACACGGGCGCTCCAGCCTTCCAGCCCAGCACACGGAAGGTGTTGGTGGCGCCTGCGTTCCGGCTACCGTGCTCACGCACATCAACGCCAAATAACGCGCGGCCCCACCACACGCTGGTGGGAATGCTTCCGGAGAGATAGGCCAGTAACACGGCGGCCAACCCGTACACCCAAGGGAGGTCCATGGTTCAAAGACCGAAGCGTTCGCGGAAATCGTCCACTTTCTTCTTGTTCGTGAGGATGTATTGGTAGGCCGGCAGGTCCTTCCCATCCTCAAGCTTGCGTTTGTCGTCCTTGGCCTCGCTCAGCATGGTATTGAACTGCTGATCGCTGCTGTAGGCATAAAGGTAGTTCCGTGTGTACTGGAAGAAGTAGTAGGACTGGTCGTCCAGCATCAACATGATGGTGAGGATGTTGCCACTGCGCTTACGTTCCAAGTGCACCTTGCCCTTCACGTAGCGGTACACGGGCTTTTTCAGAATGCTGGCGATACCGATGGGCCCATCGCTCACCCAGCTCTGCTCGGGGCCGTCCCAACGCATCTTCACATCGGCCAGCACCAGCGGTTTCACGAGCTCATCGGGCAGCTTCTTGATCTCGCCCTTGATGCTCAGCTCACTGATGAGCTTGTCGGAACGCTCCAGGCCCAGTACTTCACGGAGCATGCGCTCGTAGTAGGTCTTGGTGATGTCCACCTGCTTCTGCTCGGGGTAGGCCAAGATCTCGGCGGCCATACGCTCCAAGGCGTTCTCCAGGAAGTGGAAGTCCACCAGCATCACTTCGGCGGTGGTGGTCTTATCACCTTCCGTTTCATGGCGCAGGGTGCCCACATTGGTGAGCTTGATGCGCCCGACATCCACCCCATGGTCGATACGGCCATCGGCCAGCACCAGGCAGTTCTCCACGGCCAGGCTCACCAGATCGCCTGGCAGATCGCGCTGGCGGATCTTGTCCTTGGGGCCGATCATGTACTCCTTGCGGCCCTTGTCGTAGTAAAGAAGTCCTTTGGCCGCCATCACGGGGAAGTCCTTGCGATCCTTCAACGGACTTAGGAAGGCGGCATAGGAGCGGTAGGGGTCATCGTTGGTGAGGTAGGCGCCCGAACCGATCACAGCACCCAGGTCATCACGCAGCGAGTCGGCCACGGGAATGAACACTTCCAAGGGATCGATGGGACCGCTGAAGCGCATCCAATTGCGCGTCATGCCTGCACAACCGTGCTGGATGCGGGTGCTGCCGGAGAAGGTCAACTCCTTCACACTGGCCGTAATGGCCACCTCGCCGAAGAAATCGAAGGCCGGGCTCAGCTGGAAGTCCTCTTCCTTGGCGATACGGCCCTGGGCGCGTGTCTGGAAGGCCGTGTCCACGCCCACACTGTGCAGCTTGATCCGGAAGGCCCGCTTGTTCTCATCCAGGTAGTCGATCTCGCCCGTTGCGGTGTAGCTCCTCCGGGCCTTGATGTTCGCCGTGGCGTTATAGATGCGGTGGTACTTGGTGACGTAGTTGGCTGTGATGACCGTGTTGGTGAGCGGGTCCATTTCCGCGTTGCGGCGTATCCGCACCCGCATACTGTCCGGGGTGATCAGTGCATCGGCCACCTGGATGTACTGCACATCATTCGCCGTGATCAGGTGCTTCTTCAGATCGTACCGGGCCTTGGGTGCCATGAACGCTAGAGAGTCCTGATCGGGCCTTATACTGATGAAGTTGGAGCCGGACAATTGGAGGTCCTCATTACCCGCAGCGGCGGTGCGGTCGCTCTCCAGTTCGATATCGCCCTGGTCCATGAACCACTTGAAGCGGTCCATATAGCAGATGTACTGGTTGACAGGGAATTCCACCTTGGTCTCCGTGCCGTTGCTCACGAACTCACCCACGCGCTCATCGAGCTTCACGGTGGCGTTCACGTTGTCGGTCTTGAAGGCGATGCTGGAGGTATCGCCCTCGGTGAGACGGAAGTCCGAGGTATCGGCATGCAACTTCATGGTCTCGAACTGGAACAGGTCGGAACGCAGTGTGGCGTTGCGGAAATCAATAAGCCCTGCACCGGTCATTCCGACCGGAGTGAGGTCCGTGACCCCATGCAACAGTGCCTGATCATCATACATGACCATGGGCTTGCGCAACTTCTCGGAACGGAGCACATCCTTGGCAGGCTCCAAGCGCACGAACAGGTCGTTACCTGCGACCATGGGCACCTTCGAGGGGGCCGTGCTCGATCGATTGAATAAGGTATCGGCACGACCCAGTGTGCTGTCCGGCGTGAAGACAAGGCCTTTAGAACGGAGCTTCGTTGTCAGGTACTCCATATCGCCGTCGCCCTGCAGACCACGGTTGTTCAGGGTAATGGTGTTGGTGAACTTCGCCTTGCGGCCGTACAGCGGCAGACCCGCATCACCGGTACTTCGCACGAAGCCCAACGCATAGTCGGGTTGCAGCCTCAGCGGTTCACGGATGTCCGGGAAGATGCCGCCGCTGACCAACGTTCCATTGAACGTGAGGCCCGCGTTCGTAAAGTTGTCCAGCGAGTCGATCTGGAAGGGGTCGCTCTTGTAGTAGAACTTGTCCCGCACATACACCCCCCGTTGTATGGTGCGCTTGCTGTAGAAGACAAAGCTCTCCTTGGTGCTGTTGAACTTGGGGTATTCGGGATACTTCTCCTGCTGCCTTCCCCCCTTGTTGCTGGGCGCATCGATCTCCAGGGAGCCGGTCACTTGTTCCAGCACGTTCTTCACACGCACCAGGGTGGTGCGGCCCTCGGCGTTCTTCTCGAAACTGTCGGCCATGAAGGATACGCTGTCCACGTTCAGCAGGTCGATGGTGAAGGGGTCGTAGTGGAAGTAGTACTCCTTTCCATAGTACTGCAGCTTACCGGCCTGTATGCTTCCACCGAAGGTGAAGTCGCGGCCTTTTTTGATGGTGATGGTCTTCTCGCTGGGGAAGATCTTCACGTCCTGCGAATCGCTCACCACGATGCGGGCCACGCCGCGCATGGTGAGGTCGTTGTTGAGCAGGTTCAACGTGGCGTTCACGCCGTCGTCCACGTTGGAGTTGAACTGGAGCACATCATAGTCCTGCTTGCCCGCGCTGTTGAGGATATGCTGGCGCAGACGGGGCAGGATCTCCACCCACTCGGTCTCTGGATCGTATTTCAGGTAGCCCTTATTGGCCATATCGATGAGCAGGGGCACCACCTGTTGTTTCTGCATGCGGCTGAAAACGGCGAACTCCTGGGCATAGAAGTGGCCTCCGTTCTGCTTGCTGTAATCGTTCAAGCGCACCAAGGGGTGCACGTTGTCGATCCCCAGCATGCCCATGTAGCGCTTCTCCTTGAAATAATCGTAGCTCTCGAAGCTGGCCTTGTTCTGCGTGCTTCCTTGAAGTGTCCCCATCTGCACCAAAGGGTCGCCCTGCTTCCAGGTCAGCACTTCGAAGTACATGTCGAGCAAGTGGAAACTGTTGTAGAAGGGCGCCTTGCCCAGGCCTTCGTCCTTCTTGATGATGGTGAGCAGCTTCTTGTCCTTGAGGAAGCGCAGGCTCACGCTCTGGTGGTAAAGCGAATCCTTTTCCATCCGCAGACGCACGGTGGCATCGTCGCTGGTGATGCGCTCAGGCTCAATGCTGAACTTCAATCCGCTGGAGACGATGAACGGCCGCTTGTCGCGATAGAACGTCAGATAGGCGGGCTCCTCCTTGGTGCCGTAGCCCTGCAGCTTGGCCCCTTCAATGGTGAAACCGCCCTCGAAATCGATGCCCTCGGCGATGTCGCGGACCTTCAGGCGTCGGTCATGGCTCTCGAACCGGGGATAGGTCGCGTTCTCCTGGTCCACATTGGCCATCACTTTGTCGCTCACCTTGCCCAGCAGGGTCCGTTCAAAGTAGGGGTGATTGAAGCGCACGGTATCCACATCGAAGGCGGCGCTTTTCATGCGGACCGTATAGGCATGGTCCCATTCCGCGAAGGTGGATGCACCCTTAAGGCCTGCACGCTCCCAAGTGACCTTCCCGCCCATGCCACGCCAGGTCTCGGTGGTGGGGTAATAGGTGCCTGAGGTGGCGAAAATGATGGCACTATCACCCTTGGCCAGGCAGACCAGATCGGTCTTGGCGAAGCGCACCATGGGCACGCTATCGAACACGAAGGTGAACTGGGGACTTCTGCTGCGCCACACCGTGCTGGCGCCGGAGATCAAGGTATTGTCCTTGAACAGGCCTGCACAGGTGGCCACGAAAGCGACCACGTTCTGTTTGCGGTTGCCCTGCACCAGTTGGTCCATGCCCTGCATCCAGGCATCGAACTCGGCAGCGCTGCGGCCTGTTCCGGGGAATGCGGCCACCGCGGAGAGATAATCCCTGAAATGGGGAAAGGCCTCGAACCGCTTCTTCAGCATGAAGTTGGCCACTTCCACCACTTTCACGCGCTGCCGCTCGCTGTACCAGGTGCTGTTCCAAGCGGGCGTGAACACCTGTTCCATGAAGGGTTTGCCCTCCTTTTTGTCGGCCGCAATGATGAACTCGGAGACCTCCTGCAGGAAAAGCGCTTGGTCGGATGAGAATGGTTTGGTCTGCGCGAACGAGGATAATGGGCCCAGCATGAGGCACAAGGCCCATAGCAGGCCGTGGAAGCCGGCAGCCGATGGAGCGCACCTGTTCAATCCTTCAGTGATCCTCCGTCCGCTGTTCAGCACCGCTCCTTGCTTGCTTATGGTTTCCTGCACCCCAGTAACGCCCAATCCCCTTCGTTCAAACGCTCAGCAAGTTCCAGGCCGCACTCCTTGGCACGCTGTGCCAGCATGTGGCGATCAGTGACCACAAAGCCACTGAGGAACAAGGCCCCGCCCTTACGGAGCGCTTCGGCCATGACCGGCATGGCGTCCAGGAGCACGTTGCGTTCGATGTTGGCCAAGATAAGGTCGTACTGATGGCCCTTCAGGGAGCTGGCGTCACCCTTTTCCACAGCGATGCGGTGACAATCGTTATGAGCTACGTTCACCAGGGCATTGTCGACCGCAGCCTGATCATTGTCGATGGCGCGACCGGTTGCGGCCCCCATGCGCTCGGCGAGGATCGCCAACACGCCGGTACCGCAGCCCAGATCGCAGATGTCCTTGCCGACCAGGTCCAAGGGCAGCATGGCTTCAACCATCATCCGTGTGGTGGCGTGGTGCCCGGTACCAAAGGCCATTCGGGGCGTGATCACCAGTTCGTGGACGAAGCCCTGCACGCTGGGATGGTGATCGGCCCGGATTCGGACAGAAGCCCCCACCTCCACGGGCTGGAAGTTGCGCTCCCATTCGGCGTTCCAATTACGCTCAGCAATGTCCATACTGGTCCACGTCACCTTCACGTGCGGATCGCGCAGGGTCATCAGATCGCCCAACGCCTCGGCCTTGAACTTATCCGTGGGGATATAGGCCTTCAATTCCCCGCTCCCACCGGCCATGTCCGTGAAAGACTCCTCGAAACTATCGAAGCCCAGTTCGGCCAGTTCGACCATGAGGATGTCGCGCCAGGGATCGCAGGGGGCGATCAGAAAGGTGACCTCGGTGTAGCGCATGGGGTGGCAGTTATCAGTTGTTGGTTGTCCGGTTCGGGCGAGGAATGCACCCGGGTGATGAGCCTCCGACGATCAGTGCTTCGATTCGGCGGCCAGGCGCACCAGTTCCACGAAGGAAGCAGCATCCAGCGCGGCGCCACCGATAAGGCCGCCATTGATGTCGGGCTGGCCGAAAAGCCCTGCCGCATTGTCCGGCTTGCAGCTGCCACCGTACAACAAGGGCATGGTGTCGGCGATGGCCCCGACCCTTTCGCGCAGCGCACTGCGGATGAAGGCGTGCATCTCCTGCGCCTGTTCGGGCGAGGCCGTCAGCCCCGTGCCGATGGCCCAAACGGGTTCATAGGCTACCACTACGCGGGCGACCAAGTCGGTCCCCAGCCCCTGGAAGGCCTCGGTGATCTGGCGGCCCACCACGTCAAAGTGGCGACCGGTTTCGCGCTCGGCCTTCACCTCGCCGCAGCAATAGATGGGCGTGATGCCACCGGCCAATAACGCGGCCATCTTGCGGCCCACTGCGGTATCGGTCTCTCCGAAATACTGGCGGCGTTCACTGTGGCCCACGATGCAGGACCCCACGCCGATGCTCTTCAGCATGCCCACGCTCACCTCGCCGGTAAAAGCCCCATGCGCGGCCTCATGGCAGTTCTGAGCGGCCACCAGTACGCGGCTCCCCTTCACGAGTTCTGCCACTTCGGCCAGGAACGGAAAGGGCGGGGCCACTAACACCTCCACGTGGGCGGGCAGGGCCTCCAAGCCCTTTGCCACGGCCTTCACCAATTCGGCCGCAGAGGTGCGGTCGGTGTGCATCTTCCAATTACCGGCAACGATCGTTCTCATGCGTTCATGGCCCCACATCGGCGCGGGACCGGGCGCAAAGATGCTCACCACGGTCCATGATGCACCCGCTCACTACTGTACGCGAGCCTTGGCCTCCTCGAAGCCGGGCGTGTCGTTGCCGTGCCAAAGGCCCTTTACGGTACCGGCCTTCAGCACCATCACACCGGGATTGGCCCTGATGGCGGTTTTGATGGTCTTCTCGTCGCACTGCACGAAGTCGAAGGGCAATTGGTGTTCGTGACGCACTTCCTCAATGGCCTCCCAGCCGCTGGCACTGACCCCGTACACGTACCAACCCGCAGCATTAGCCTCTGCGGCCAACTTGGCAATGACGGGCAGGTTGGTGCGATCCGATTTCTCCGCGTTGTACATCATTACCAGCATCACCGGGCCTTGCTCAGCCAGCAGATCATTGGTCATGTCGTAGCCGTCCTTGTCGGTGAGCAGGAAGTCCGATACGGGGCTCAGGATGCCCGGTTCAACCTCCACGATCCGGCGGTCCACATACTCGAAGTTCTCATCGTCCCACGGATAGGCACCAGCGGCATCATACTCCTTGGACTCGCCCGTGGTCTTGTTACGGTAGATGACATAGGTCTGCACGACGGGCGGTTTGCCCATCACCTTCTGCTCGGGAATGCTCTTCCCCTCTGCATAGGGACGGTAATCGCGTACCGGAAGGTGGGCATAGCACCACCAGGCGAACACGAGGGTGAGCATGGCCACCCACCCGGCCGAGGCCCATTCGGCCTTGGCCCCCTGCATGACGCGCTTGATGCCGAGGTAGCCCAGATAGCCCACCACTGTGAAGAGCACAGGTCCCCACCAGGTGAACACCCAGCTCCATGCAGCCACGAACAACAGGCCGCCGGGCAGCAGCACCTTATCCTCCGCTGCGGTGTTCCAGCCAATGCCGTTTCCGCGCCATGCGGCGAAGAGGATGGGCAGGAGGAACACGAACAGCACCGCATCCTTGGTAAAGCTCTCCCAAGGTGTGAGACTGCGGCCCACGCTGCCTTTCATGGCATCGCCAAAGCACCCGCAATCGGTCACGCAGGTCATGTCCTGGGTCTGCTCCACCCCGTTCACGCTGATGGTGAAGGTCATGGGGTTGCCGGCAGCCTGGCGGTCGTTGCACCGGGCGGTGAACGCGGTGAGCCAGCCGAAGAAGAGCGTAAGGACGAGCAAGGATACCGTGGCCAGCTTCATGCGGCCACCGAACAGCAGCGCGAAACCGAGCACGATCTCGCCCAGACAGGCGAGCACGGCCAAGGTGAGCGCGTAAGGTTCAAGTCCGGTCAGGCCGAGGGCGCTCTCGGCGAAATACTCTTCCAGCTTGTAGGAAAAGCCCAGCGGATCGTTGGCCTTGATGAGGCCGCTGACAATGAACAGGGAACCGACGAAGATCCGTGAGAAGAGAAGGAGTGCGCGCATGCTTGTCTGGTATGGGGTCGCGATGGACGGCGACGAAGATAGAAGGCCCGCCAAGCGACAGGCACAGCATTAACGATCCTTGAACAGGCGCTGTACCCAAAGGGTTCAGAAGGAAGGCAGCTCGCGGTGGTTGTGCAGGATGCCGCGCATGCGCACCAGGTGGTGGTCATCGTGCTCGGCCAGGAAGGTGGCCATATCCACCGGACGCATGGTGACCTGCCTGCAGGGATGCTGTGCCATGTGGCGAAGGGCACCGGGGTCCATGCCACTGATGCGGGCCACCAGCCGCACACGTTGCAGGCGGAACTCTTCGAGCAGGTCGCCCAGATCGCGCCCTCGATGACCATCGAGCAAATGCCCCTGGTCGCCGAGGTTGATGGGGCACAGTTCAGAACGCCGTGCCATGAAATCCTCCACCCTGGCCTCCATGCGCTCATCCAAAAGAAGCAGATGGCCGATATGTTCCATGATGCTCCAACTACCTGAACGCCGCATCACCAGACGCTCACGGGGTTCATGGTGGGTAAGGTGAAATAGCCGGGCCGGAGTGCCCAGCAAGCGCTCCAGCAGGACCGGCAATTCATCCAGCCCACGGCCAAAGGATAAGGTGCGTTCGTTCCAAGGGATGAGTTCCATGGCCCCTTATTGACCGCCTAAATTATAGAGATGTTGCCCGGTGGTCCCGGGTTTACACTGGAATGACAAAAGCCCGTTCACTGGCCTGCCACGCTGGCAAGGGCACCGCTCTGGGCCAATGCGCGCTGCCGTTCACGGCGCAGGGCCACCTCGGCCATCAAGCGGTCCACCTCGGGACGCACCCGTTGCTCATAGTCCGCGTTCCAGCTCACCATGCCGGTCATGGGCGTGAACCGTGCCATCCCCATGGGCAGGTCGAAGAATGAAAGGTCAAGACCATCCTGCTGCTCGAACAGGGTCATCTCCACCTCCAGGTCCATTGCCCGCTCATCGCCTTCCCAAGCGGGGCCATGGGTATCCACTGAGAAGCACTTGGTGACACGACCGGGCATGCTGAAGCGGATCACATAGTGCGCGTTGTTCTCAAGCACCACATGATATCGCCCACCGGCACCCGTGGTGAATGCGGCCTGCTTCACGCCATCCTTGTACACCCGCACCAAGGCCTGGGCCAAGGGCGTGCGATCGTTATGGTCCGTTACGAGGCCATGCACCCGCAACTGGGCGGCCTGCATCATCACAGCCAGAAATAACGAAGCGATAAGGAGCGAGGTTCGCATGGGGTCGCTTTTTTCGGGGAGGCGAAACTACCCGGGCGGGTCAGGGGCGACCAAGCGAGGGATGCCTCTGAGCGGGCACTGATATCAACAGCTCAAAGTGCATAACCCCGTTCGACCCGGTCACGCCTTGCCCACGCGAGCGAAGCGATACCTTGTCGGCATGAGCCTCCGAACACTGTTCCTTGTTCCGCTGCTGCTCCCCTTTACGCTGCTTGCCCAAGGAGATGAGAAACAGGACGTTCTCGCCACCGTGGACCGCTTTTTCGCCGCGTTGGCGCTGAGCGACACCACGACCATCGGCCAATTGATGGTGCCCGGTTCGCAGTTCGTGCTGGTAGAGGAGCGAGCTCCGCGGACGGTGCAGATCATCGAACGCGACCGCTACCTCCGGGACATCGCCAACCATCCGGAGGACCGGCTATTGGAGCGCACTTGGAACGTGGAGGTGACCGTGCATGATGGCCTGGCCACGGTGCATGCTGCCTACGACTTCCATGTGAACGGCCGTTTCAGCCATTGCGGTCACGATGTATTCGACCTGGCCTTATTGGATGGCCGATGGATGATCACGGGCGGGCAGTTCACCATGCGGGTGGAAGGGTGCCCACCAAGCCCCTTGGGACCAATGAAATAACCCCTCAGCGTCCGGCGGCGATGTACACGAACAGTGCGGCCAACGCCAGTTTGATGTACAACCAATACTGCATGGGCACCCAGAAAAACGAGTGGTCCGGCTTGATCTCCACGACCTCCCCGGTCTCCACATCCTGCATCAAACGGCCTTCTGCGCTGTTCCAACGTTTGCCGAAGTAGTGGTCCGCCAGCCCGGACAGGCCGACCACCGGCCAGAACAAACGCGGATCGCGAAGGTCAGCAACAGCGCAAAGGATGCCCGCCCCGATCGCGGTAATGGGCACCAGCCAGCCTTTCCCTGAGAATACGAGGAACATGATCAGCGCTGTTCGTCCAATTGGATCATGGCGAACACCGCGTAGTTCACGATGTCCAGGAAATTGGCATCGATGCCCTCGCTCACCAATGTGGCGCCCTGGTTGTCCTCGATCTGCTTGATGCGCAAGAGCTTCATGAGGATGAGGTCCACGAGCGAGCTCACGCGCATGCTGCGCCAGGCCTCGCCATAATCGTGGTTCTTGCGGGTCATGAGGTCGCGAGCGTGCTGCATCCGTGCCAACACACGGCGCGACGCCTCCTCAGCGGAAATATCAGGTGTATCAGCGACACCGAGCTCCAACTGGACGAGCGCCATGGCCGCGTAGTTGATGATGCCGATCAGCTCGGGACGGATCCCTTCGCCCACCTTGCTCTCCCCCACTGTTTGCAGCGTGCGTATGCGCTGGGCCTTGATGAAGATCTGGTCGGTGAGCGAGGGCACGCGAAGGATGCGCCAGGCCGTGCCATAGTCGTGGGCCTTCTGGGTGAAGAGCGCAAGGCACTCGGAAACAACGGCGTCGTACTGCTGAAGGGTCTTGTCCATGGGCTGCGCAAAGGAACGACCTCACGGGCGATCCCCGGTGTCGATCACGGCTTCGACCTGGAAGACAACGTCGTGGCCAAGCAGGCCTGTGCGTGTGCAGCAATGCAGGCTGTCCAGCGTGGTGAGCTGTTCCTTGATGGCCTTGGGCATTTCCAACCGCTCCCGCTCTCCGTTCCATGCGACCCGGACCTTGGTGCCACGGCGACCGTGCGTGACCTCTGCCACCGGCCAGGTCGCACAGGCCACTTCCCCCTGAAGGAACGTACGGTTCAGGAAGGAGGCCCCTGCCATGCACAACAAGGGAAGCACCAGCCACCACACCCCACCGGACCAGAGCATCAGCCGGGGGGACTTGCGAACCACCACAGGCGTGCGGAACCACGCTACCACCGCCGCGAGGACCAGGCCGACCAAGGCACTCTTTCCCACCAGCCCTAACACCTCCAACGTGTTCTCCAAGCCATTTCGACCCTCGAAAATGAACGCGAACAGGGCCCCGAAGAACAGGGCCATGGTCGCCCAACCACGCCAACGCCTGCTCTTTTCGTCGACCGGATCCTCCGCACTGAACTGTTCATCGGCATCCTCATACTCCTCCACCTCGGTGTACTCCTCAACAGCCTCATTCCACTCTTGGGAGAGACCGCCCCCGAAAAGAAACTCCGAGATCAACAATCCCAAGGCCATCAGGCCTACCAGGAGCCCCAGGAACGCCACGAAACGAAGAGGCCCCACATCGGTACCCAGTTCGAACACCAACCAGACGGCCAGGGAAAGTTGCCCCACCAACAGAACGATGCGTGCCGTACGACCCGAGCGCCGCAGCACTTGCTGAGTGAGCACGTAGATGAGCCAAATAAGCGCGAAGGACAGGTACAAGGACCACTCGACGGAAAAGTCGAACAGGACCAGCCACCAGCGTTGCAGGTCCGTGGGCCGCTGATCGGGATGCTCCTGCAGATGCGTCTCCAACAAAGCGTTCCATCGTTCGGTGAGCGGAGCCGAACGTTCCAGGTCCCACGCCATGTTCTCCTGGACCGGGTCCCACTTGCAGATCCCAGCGGGAGCGTACAACATCAGGCTATCGGCACCTGCCAATTCCCGAAATAGCCGCATGTCCATGTTGGCCTCCAGCGCATCGTTCCACTCACGGGGCACATCAGTGGCATCGAACACCACATGGCGCGGAACACGGTCCGCATGATCGAACCGGATCACCGCCCGCTCGCCCGACCGCACCTCGAAACGGTAATAGCCGTCGACCCGGGTCACAACCTTCACCACAAGTGCACCCGCGCGTTCCATGGTCACCAAGGCACCTCGAACAGGCAGCCGCGTGCTGGCATCGCGCACAATGCCCTGCACGCGAACGGCGAACCCGGTACTTGCGCAGCCGAACAGTACGCAAACGAGGAGAAAGCGGTTAAGCCAGGCCATTGGTCGATCTTTACGGACGCAGCCCACGAACCTAATGCACAGCATCGAACGCCACATGCGTGTTAAGGACCAACTGGTGCCTTTTCACCCGCCGTTGGTCATGGGCATCCTCAATGCCACGCCGGATTCCTTCCATGCGGACAGCCGGGTGAACGTGGATGCGGCCTTGCGCCTGGCGGGACAGATGCTCAATGAAGGCGCGGACATCCTCGATATCGGCGGAATGAGCACACGGCCGGGATCACAGGAAGTGGAACAGGACGAGGAATTGAGACGCGTGATCCCGGTGATCGAGGCCATCCACCAGCACTTCCCTTCGGCCTGGATCAGCATTGACACCTACCGATCGGCCGTAGCCAAGATGGCCGTGGAGGCGGGAGCAGGCATGGTGAACGATATCGGTGCCGGACTAATGGACACAGCGATGCTGCCTACCGTGGCAGGGCTCAGTGTGCCCTATGTGGCCATGCACATGCAAGGCACACCACGTACCATGCAACAGGCGCCGCAATACACCGACGTGGTGGCGGAGGTCACCTACTTCCTCAGCGAACGCCTGCGGGCCTGTCGCGCGGCGGGTATAGCGGATGTTATCATCGACCCGGGCTTCGGGTTCGGCAAGACGACCGCGCAGAACTACCGGATGCTGCGCGAACTTGACCACATGGCAGCGTTGGACGCCCCGTTACTGGTGGGCGTATCCCGCAAGCGGATGATCAATGAGGTGTTGGGCACAACGCCAACTGAAGCCCTGAACGGTACATCGGTGGTGAACACCTTGGCGTTGATGGGCGGCGCGGCGGTGCTGCGGGTACATGATGTGAGGGAGGCGTTGGAGGTGGTGAGGCTTTGGGAGGCCTTCAAGGGATAGCCACAATATATGTATGGCCATACATACTTCCCTGACCGATTCGAGGAGGCCATGCACACTCTTCACTACCCTTCAACGAATTGCCCTTCAGCCTTGTGCAGGCCGGTACACAACGCACGAACCTCCCCTTCTCCCACCAGTTGCTGGTAGGCTGAACGGACCTTTTTCCAGGCTGCGGATGCGTCAGCTTCCTTCCGCTCACCCAAGGTGGTGAGGAAAACCCTGACCGACCGTCCGAAGGTCTCGCGCTGGACCAAGCCTTTCAGTTGCATCTTCTCCAAGGTCTTGGTCACCGTGGATTGGTCGAGCACCAACAAAACAGCGAGGTCCCCAACGGATATGCCGGGCGCCTGCTTCACAGTGATAAGGATAAAGCCTTGGGTAGGGCTTAACTCGAACCTACCGAACTGCTCCCTGGCCGAGCGGTCGAGCACTCGGGCCATGGCAGAAGCGGAGAAGTAGAGACAGCGTCTGAGATCGTCCTGGATGGAAGCCATGGTGACCAAATTAACATATGTATGGCCATACATACGTCAGGGTCGTCAGGAAGCCCTCAGAAGTACACCCTCCTCCTATTCACCCTCTTCTTCGCCGTCGACCCCTCCTTCGCCGCCTGCTTCTTCCTCGCCGCCAACTCCCGATCATACAGCACCATCATCCGCGCCACCTCCACCCGCATCCGGTCCGTGTATTCGATATCCCAGTTCAGGTTGCGCACCGAATGCTTGTAGGCCGCCATGCCGATGGGGGCGTCCAACAAACTGAAGTCGAACCCCTCGATCCACGTGAACAGCGTCATCTGCAGGTCCATATCGTAGAACGGCACGTCCGGGAAAAGCGGGATCTCCCGCGCATCGATGCGCACGTGCTTGGTCACCAGGTCCTCGCGGTAGAACCACACCACGTAATCGTAACCTCGCTCCAGATACAATTCATAGCTCCCGTTCCAAGGAGTGATCACCGTTTCCCGCTCGATGCTGTCCTTCACCAAGCGGATCTGCACGCCTTTCATTGCATCGCCGGTGGAATACTCGGTGACAATGCCATGCAGCCGGATGTAGAATGCACTGGCCGACCCAAGCGAGAGGCCCAGGACCACCACCATCATCCACCGCAACATCCGTCCGTTCATCACCTGCTGAAACTATCAAGCCCGGGTGCGAAGGTGCGAACTCTTCGACGGACGCAGCTTTGTGAACGATCAACACCCATGTTCAGGTCCCTGCGCGCCAGTGAGAACTTCCACATTGTCCTGTGGTTGCTGAAGGACCTATGCTGGGTGATGGACCTCAAGCTGGCCGGGGTCATCATGGTGGTGCCCACCGTGGCCATGGCCGTTTACATTGCCTGGCGCAGCCGTGCCGACCTGGGCGAACTGCTGCACTCGGTGGCCGTGGTGTTCTGGATCATGGCCAACGGCACGTGGATGATCGGCGAGTTCTTCCTGGCGATGGCACCCGACCCTTGGCGGCCACGTTCTTTATAGGCGGGCTGCTCTCCGTGCTGTGGTACTACGCCGTTCTGCTGCCCCGTCGACTGCGCCGCGAACGCAACGAGCGGAGCGTTCGACCCTGATGCAGACTTAACATACCGTCAGCGGCACCCCGGCTAACTTCGCACCGCTCAATTCCCGGTATGGACCAACTCACCAGTTCCCGCTTACGCCTGCTGCGCACCCTGCGCATCACCGGATCGTGGGTGGCCGTGGGGCTCCTGGCCGCGCTCTTTGAGCACAATGTGCTCGCCGAGGCCGGAGTGCCGGTCAGCCTCCGTGAACGCATCGATCAACGGTTCATGACCTCCCTCCTGGCCGGCCTCCTCGGCGGTGGGGTGTACATCTTCCTGCTGCGCGACCAACTCCGCAAGCTCGCCTATTTCACCGCGTTCGCCATCATGGCAGCGCTCATCCTCCCCATTGTGGTGGTGGGCACGGCGCTGGGCCCGGTAGGCTTCGATATGGCACAGGCCCTGCCCCGCATCTTCACCCTGCACTGGCTGGGACAATACCTCTACTGGACGCTCCTCATGGGCGGCACCATGCTCATGGTCCGCCTTAACGACCAGTTCGGCACCGGGGGCGTCAGCTACCTCACCGGCCGCTACCGCAAGGCCCGGCAGGAGATGCGCATCTTCATGTTCCTCGACATGCGCTCCAGCACTGCCATTGCCGAGGAACTAGGCCACGAAAAGTACTTCAAGCTCATCGATGAACTGTACATCGATATCACCGACCCCATTGTGAACGCCAGGGGCGAGATCTACCAGTACATCGGCGACGAGATCAGCGTGAGCTGGCCGCTGCGGAAAGGGGTGCGGAAACAGCGCTGTATCCGCTGCTTCCTGGACATCCGTGCCAAGCTCCAAAAAAGAGCCGCGTACTACATGGCCACCTATGGCATCGAGCCCGTGTTCAAGGCCGGCTTCCATTATGGCCAGGTGACCACCGGCGAGGTGGGCACGGTGAAACGCGAACGCATCTTCAGCGGCGACGTGGTGAACACCGCCGCCCGCATACAGAACACCTGCAACGAGCACGGCGTGGACAACCTGCTCAGCGACGAACTGCTGCACGTGCTGCACCTGCCCGGCAACTACACGGTACGCGAGATCGGCAGCATCGGCCTCAAAGGCAAGAAGCTCCCTATGCGCCTGTGGACCATCGACCGGGTCGATGGCGCCAAGCGTCGTTGAAGTTCAGTTCGTCAGTATACGTAACTGCGGCCCTTGCGCACTACCACCGTATGGCCCAGCGGACTGGGATACACCACCGCATCACCATGCACCTCGAAGGTGCGAATGGCCGCTTCGGTGCCGTAACGCAGGCGCTTGCCATGCTGCAGCCCCCGCAGCTCGCGGTTCATGTCCAGCCACACCAACAGACCGCCAACAATGCGCCAACGCTCCGGCACATAGGGTTCCACGGTGATGGTACCTGCCGGGTCAAAAAGGCGCAATACCCCGCCCTGCACCCAGAGCAACAGGCTGTCCTGCACCCAGTATTCGGTAGGCATGCTATCGGTGAGGGCATGGAGCACACCGTTCTGCCAGCAACGTAAACGGCCATTGCCGTCCACGAAACCCAGGATGCCCTCCCCCGCCTTCGCGCTCCACGGCCTCAGCTCGGAGGCCACATGCACGCCCCGCGCATCCTGCACCTCGAAGCGGTCCTTCACATCGTTCCAATAACCGGTGATGCCACCGCCCGTGGCCACCAGGGCCAACCCACAACTATCGGTGAGCAGTTCGCGCCTGCCCGCCCTGAACTGGTGCAGCTTCAAGGCACCCCGGTCGTGGAAGGTCACGCGGTCCGTGCCGTGCGCCCACTGCGGCCGTTCGCTACCGCGTTCCAAGGTGGCCATGGGCAACAGCTGCCCCCGCCACGAGGCCACCAGCTCCTGCCGCGAACTATCGTGCAACACCAGCAGGCTATCGCTCACCGTGAATCGTTCGATGTCATGCGCCACCCGTGTGGGCCTACCACCGCGCAGCAGGTACACCGTATCGGCATTGGCCCAGGCCACGCGCCCGCCACGCACCACCAGTGTATCGGGCACCCGCTCCTGCAATAGGTGCAACCGACGCCCCTCGGCCAGGAAGAGCTTCAACCGGCCATCGTGGTCCAGATACACCACCTGCCCCTCCATGGCGTGATACTGCCGTGGGGGGCGCGGCTCCAGCACCTCGAACCGCTTGTCGGTGAACACCACGAAACGCTGGGCCTCGGACACGAAAGGAACGGGCACCTGGGCCACCGCCCGCACGCCCACCAGCCAAAGGGTGAGCAGCAACACTGACCAATGCTCAGGCCGGCGACTTCGCATGGCGTTGCAGGGTGTGCACCCGCACCTCGCGGCGGCGGCCCTTCACGGGGATGATATGCTGCGGACCGATGGTGAACCGTTCGGATGCCGAGGGGATCCGGTGCAACAGTTCGGCCGAGACCAACAGGTCGACCTTCATGTCCTTGGCCAGGCCGAGCATGCGCGAAACGCTGTTCATCACGTCGCCACTGAGGTCGATGGCACGTTTGATGTGGCCGATCTGGGCACTGATCACCCGCCCGCCGTGCACGGCCCCGCGGTATTCCGGCACCACCCCGAACTCGCCTTTCAGCTCCTCGGCGTGCTCTTGGATGCGCTCCATGATGTCGAAATACAGGTCCAGGCAGTTCTCGTAGCGCACGCCCACCCGCATGGGCCAGGTGAAGATCACCTCATCGCCCACGTACTTGTGGATCTCCGCATCGTTGCGCAGCACGGCATCGGTCATCAGCGAGTATACCTGGTTCAGATAACGGTAGTAGCGCATGTCACCCATGCGCTCGGCCAGGGCCGTACTGCTCACCAGGTCCATGGTAAGCACCACGCGCTCCTCGGCCTTCGGCTTCTCGTACCGCCCCAATAGAAAGCCCAGGAACATTCGCCGTCCCATCAGCTCCTCCACCTGCACCACCAGCAGCGCCACGGTGGTCACCACCACCACACGCAGGGTGAGCTGGTAGAACAGCGCCATGCTCAGGATGTCGCGCACCCGGTAGGGCTCCTCGGCCACCAACAGGCGGAAATGCTCCTGCCCGGTGATGTACGCGAAGCCGATGAGCGCCACCGTGAGCAGGTTCACGAGCAGCGCCTTGCCCAGGAACTGCAGCGGAATGGCCAGCGCCCTGAACCTGCGGCGGAAGAAGAACTCCTCCAGTACGCCCGTCCACAACCCCAGCAGGGCCCACATGCCCAGCACGGCGCCCACCGGCTCGCCACTGAAGAGCGTGAGCACCCAGGCCACGGCCGTGGTGACCAAGGCGTACTTGATCACCTTGCGGATCTTGTATCGGGTAATGGGCGTCACTGCGGGCCGCGAAAGTACGGCGGGGACAGGGGGGCAGCGTGAAGGGCCGACCGCACTGCGCGCAGGTTCGGTTATCTTGGCGGAAAAGGAGCGCCATGGTTAGGCTGGGCAGTGCGGCGTTGAGGCGCAGGGTCCCCTGCGGGAGATGCTGCGGAGGTTGGGATAAATAGTAATGAATCGAACACATTAAAAATCACGTTAAAAATGAAATTTTGAATCATGCTTAGACATTTAATCCCAGGGGCTATCATCCCCACACTATTAATCACCGGTTGCGGGACTACGAAACTTGAGTATAACGCGGTATCAAACACTGTTTGATCTGCAGACGGATCACAACTTCTTTATCTCAAAATAAGTCAAGGCTCGGACTATGTTCGATTAAGGTTAAAATCTGGTGTAGATTGCGAATGCATCTTTATAAATAAGCCATTTCGGGACTACGATATAGAAGACAGGGGAGAGTTATGTTGCGTTGATAAGGACGGAAACTTCTATATGGATACACATGCAGCATACGTCATTGAGAACTTGACTATAGGGGACGCCTCACCTATACCATTGGATATCCCCGGTGCTACTCCCACGAGAAAGCCGGAATGAACCCTTCGAAATTTCGAAGTGGCCGTTCTTGTGGCCAGTATGCCATCGGGCTTCATCCTTCTTTGATTTCCGGAGTTGCCGGTGGGCGATCTTCGATCTGCCCGTTCGATGGTTTCGACCATTCCGGCTGTTCTTTGGGCAAGGCCGGTGGAGTTATTGGCCAGGTTGCCCGCCTTTCGGTCCTATTGGCGGTCAGTCCATGGTGCCTGGGCAGAGTGAACAGTTCACTTGCTTGTTCTCGGCGATGCGTATGGCGCGGGCCTGGTGGATGGCTTGCCGGAGGTCCAAGGCTTGGTCCGGCTTGGTGTAGGATCCCATGGGAATGAGGCCCTTGAGGGAGCCGTGCGGGCGGAAAGGCCTCCTCGCGATCGGTTGAAGCTGCCCTAACTTTACCGGACGAAACACATGCCATGGACATCGCACTGAAGAAGCTGGACCTCGTGCAACGCCTGTTGTCGATCTGGGACGAAGCCGCCTTGCAACGCGTGGCCAAGGTGATCGAGAAGGAAACTCCAGAGGTTGGCGAAGCGGACGACCTTACTGAAGAGGACATCGCCGAACTGGACAAGCGCCGTGCCCGCAGACTGAGCGGGGAAAGCAAGGGGTACACGGCCGAAGGATCCATCCGAATGCTACGCGCCGCACAAGCCAAGGATGGATCCGCATAAAGTGGTCGTGCAGCCGGAGGCACAGGAGGAGGTTGATGCGATCCGGATCTATCAGAACAGCCTTGATCCGAAGAGAGGTAAGCGCTTCATCGACGCGTTCGAGGCCTGCCTTGAACAGTTGAAAGCGAACCCATCGTTCCAGAAGCGCAAGGGCAACTACCGGTACCTGAAGTTGCACAAGCTGCCCTACCGTGTGGCCTTCGAGGTGGAAGGAGGAACGGTGTTCGTATACCAGGTGCGCCACACCAGACGCAAGCCCGGCAAGAAGTTCGGTCCTTGAAGTGGTACGGGCGGTCCAGGCAGCCAGGTATCTCCGCCCCAGCTCCTCCCACCCACCCCATCTTTGCCCCATGAGCACCTTCCACCGCTTGCTGAGCTGGCTGTGGCCGCTGCGCGTGGCGGTGCTGCCGGGCCGCAGCGGCGACTTGGAGCTGCGTTGGGAGAACGGCCGCCTGGTGGTGAACAGCGCCCAAGGCAACCAGAGCTTCGGCAGCCTGCACCGCGTGTGGCAACGGGTGTTGGAGCGTGTGCTGGTGCCCGGCCAGCCTCCGGCCAACGTGCTGCTACTGGGCCTGGGCGGTGGCAGCGCGCCCACCATCCTGCGCAAGGAACGGGGCCTGCGCATGCCCATCACCGCCGTGGAGTGGGACCCGGCCATGGTGGCACTGGCACGCCAACATTTCGGGCTGGACGCTCTGGGGGACATCACCGTTGTGGAGGGCGATGCCACCATCCAGGTACATGCCCTGACCGGCCGCTTCGACCTGGTGCTGGTGGACCTCTTCGACGACCTGGACCTGGCCCGCGGGGTGGAGACCATGGGCTTCCTGCATGGCCTGCGCGACCGCTGTGCCGATGGGGGCGTGGTCTGCTTCAACACGGTGGCCTATGACGAGGCCAGCGATGCCCGCTGCCAACGCGTACACGACGGGATGCAGCGCGTGTTCCATACGGTGGAAGAAGTACGGTTGGAAGAGATGAACCGCGTGTTCGTGGCCCGGTAACTGCTGCGACCACCACATTTCCCTGAGAATGTGGATGTTGAACGTGGAAAACTAACCCGGTACCGGGGCAACGCCAGCTTGTCAGGGCGCGTCCTTGGTCCGAACTTTGCCCACGGCGGCAACCGGATGGAAAAACGCACCACCCTTCCCAGGCGTGGCAGGCAGTTCATGCTGCTTGCATTCATGGGCCATGGCGTGGGCCTGAGCGCGCAACCCATCTGCAGCATCGACCTCGGTGCCGACCAGACCATTTGCCAGGGCCAGACAGTGCAGCTGCAGGCCCCGCTGGGCTTCAATACCTACCTCTGGAACACGGGTGCCAATACACCCAGCATCACGGTAGGTACCTCGGGGGTGTACACCTGCCAGGTGAGCTACCCCAGCGGCCAGTTGGTGACCAACGGCAACTTCACGGCCGGCAACACGGGGTTCAGCTCGCAGTTCCTCTTCAACTCGACCCTGACCGGGGAAGGCAACTACTTCATCGGCACCAATGCGGCCCTGTACCACCCGCAGTTCAGCGGAACAGGCACAGGCAACTTCCTGATGGCCAATGCCGGATGGGGCAGCTACAGCGCCGGCCAGCGCGATGTATGGTGCCAGGACGTGACCATCTGCCCCGGACAGACCTACACCCTCTCGTACCGCACCCGCACGCTCAGCAATGCCACGCCGGCCCGCCTGCAATGGTGGATCAACGGTGTGGGCTATGGCCCGGAAGTGACGCTTCCCGTGCAATCGCTGGGCTGGCAGGTGGCCACCTACAACTGGACCGCACCCGGCAATGCGCCCACCACCACCACCATCTGCCTCCGCGTGATGTCCGGCGATGGTGTGGGGAACGATTTCGGGCTGGACGATATCAGCATGCAGGGCACGATCGTGCTGAGCGACAACGTAACGGTGAACGTGACGCCCCTGCCCGTGGTGGACCTGGGCAACGACGCCACCTTGTGCACGGGCCAGAACCTGGTGCTGGACGCAGGGGTGCCCGGTGGCACCTACCTATGGCAGGACGGCACCACCCTGAGCAGCTACGTGGTGAGCGGTCCCGGCACCTACAGCGTGGAAGTGACGGCCAACAACTGCACCAGCACGGACGCCATCACGGTGAACTACAACCCCTCGCCCGTGGTGGACCTCGGCCCGGACGTGACCCTGTGCACCGGCCAGACACTGACGCTGAACGTGGCGCAGCCCGGTGCCTCGTACGGCTGGCAGAACGGCAGCACCAGCCCCACCTTCACAGTGAACGCCCCCGGCACCTACAGCGTGAACGTGTTCCTGAACGGTTGCGTGAGCAACGACGCCATCAACGTGGCCTACAACACCACGCCTACCGTGAACCTGGGGCCCGACGTGACCATTTGCGCGGGCGCCACCACCACCTTCAATGCCACCACGCCCGGCGCCACCTACCTGTGGAACACCGGGGCCACCACCCCCACGCTGACCACCGGCACGGCAGGCCCCTACAACGTGGCCGTTACCGTGAACGGATGCACCGGCACCGATGCGGCCAACTTGGCGGTGACCCCCCTGCCCGTGTTCGACCTGGGACCGGACCAGACCGTGTGCCCTGGCACGGCAGTGACCTTGAACGCCACCGTGCCCGGAGGCAGCTACCTGTGGAACACCGGCGCCACCACCCCCACACTGAGCGCCACCGCCCCGGGCAACTACAGCGTAACGGTGACAGCGAACGGTTGCCCGGCCACGGACGCCATGACCCTCTCGAACTTCACACTGCCCGTGTTCGACCTGGGGCTGGACCGTACCATTTGCGCGGGGCAGAACACCACCTTCAACGTGAACGTGGCGGGCGCGAACTACCTCTGGAGCAACGGCAGCACCGGTAGCTCGCTCACGGCCAGCACGGCCGGTTGGGTATGGGTGGATGTGACCACCAACGGCTGCACGGTGCGCGACTCGGTGCTGGTGAACGTGACGCCGCTGCCCACGCCCAACCTGGGTCCCGACGTTTCGGTGTGCCCCGGGAACACCACCGTGCTGAACGCCACCCTGCCGGGGGCCACCTACCTCTGGAACACGGGCGCGGCAACACCCACCATTACCGTGGGACCGGGAGCGTACAGCGCGCAGGTGACGGTGAACGGCTGTTCGGTGACGGACGCCATCAACGTAGGCAGTTTCCCTGCTGCCACGGTGAACCTGGGCAACGATACCACGTTATGCCCCGGGCAACAACTGACCCTGAACGTGGACCAGGCCGGGGCCACCTACCTCTGGCAGGACGGCAGCAGTGGGGCCATCTATCCGGTGACCTCGGCAGGCACCTACAGCGTGACGCTGACCACGGCCAACGGCTGCAACGCCACGGACGCCATCAACGTGGCCTATGCCAGTCCGCAGGCGGTGGAACTGGGCCCGAACATCACCCTTTGCCAGGGCCAGCAGACCGTGCTGAACGCCACCGTGCCCGGTGCCACCTACCTCTGGAACAACGGCGCCACCACCCCCACCCTGACCGTAAGCACCAGCGGCAACTACAGCGTTACCGTGACGCAGGGCAACTGCACGGTGAATGATGCGGTGAACGTGGCCGTACTGCCCGTGCCGTTGGTGAACCTGGGACCCGACCAGACCTTGTGCCCCGGCGCCACCATCAGCCTCAACGCCTTTGTGGCCGGCGCGAGCTACCAGTGGAACACCGGGGCGCAGACGGCCAGCATCACGGTATCGCAAGGCGGCACCTACAATGTGACCGTGACCGGCGCGAACGGCTGCTCGACCAGTGATGCGGTGAACGTGGTGGAGGCCACCCCAGGAGCCATTGAACTGGGCGCACCCGTGACGGTGTGCCAGGGCCAGTCGGTAACGCTGAACGCCACCCTGCCCGGCGCCACTTACCTGTGGAACACCGGAGCCACCACGGCCCTGCTGAACGTGAACACCGCAGGCACCTATTGGGTGACCGCCGACCAGGGCGGCTGTACCGTGAGCGATACCGTGGTGGTAAGCGTGCTGCCCAGCCCCACGGTGGAACTGGGCCCTGCACAGACCTTGTGCGCCGGACAGAGCTCGGTGCTGAACGCCACCAACGCAGGCGCCACCTACCTGTGGAGCACCGGGGCCACCACGCCCACCATCACGGTGAGCACCAGCGGCACCTACAGCGTTACCGTGGAACTGAACGGCTGCACCGCCACCGACCAGGTAACGATCAACGTGCTGACCCCGGCCAGCGTGAACCTCGGCGCCGACGTGGAACTGTGCGCCGGCACCACCACCACCCTCAACGCCACCACGCCCGGTTCCACCTACGTGTGGAGCACAGGGGCCACCACGCCCACGCTGACAGTAGGCACGGCAGGCACGTACTGGGTGCAGGTATCGCAGAGCGGATGCAGCGCCAGCGATACGGTGCAGGTATCGGTGTTCGACCCGGGCACCATTGAACTGGGGCCGGCCATCAGCGCCTGTGCGGGCAATGTGGTGACACTGGATGCCACGCTGCCGGGAGCCTCCTACGCCTGGAGCACCGGTGCCACCACGCCCACCATCACAGTGAGCACGAGCGGGATCTACAGCGTGGCCGCCGCAGTGAACGGCTGTCCGGTGACCGATGCCGTGGAAGTGACCTTCAACCCGTTGCCCACCGTGGACCTCGGCGGTGACCAATCCATCTGCCCCGGCGCATCGGCCTTCTTCGATGCCAGCACACCGAACGCCACCTACCTGTGGCACGACGGCAGCACGCAGCCCACATACACGGCAAATAGCGCAGGCAACGTTTCGGTAACGGTGACCGTGGCGGGCTGTGCCAGCAGCGATGGTGCCGCGGTGATCGACCTGCCCGCACCCGTGGCCGACCTGGGGCCCGACATGACCATTTGCGCGGGCGATGCGCTCACACTGAACGTGACCCAGACCGGCGCCACCTACCTGTGGAACGATGGCGTGACCACTGGAAGCCGCTCGGTGACGACCGCGGGCACCTACAGCGTAACGGTGGACCTGAACGGCTGCACGGCCTCGGACGCGGTGACCATTGAAGTGACGGACCTCACGGCGATCGAACTGGGCGCGGACCGCCGCCTATGCCCCGGTGAAAGCACCACGCTGACCGCGCAAGCACCGGGAGCCACCACCACGTGGAGCACAGGTGCCACTTCGGCAAGCATCACGGTGAGCACCGCTGGAACGTACAGCGTCACCGTGCAGAACGGCGCGTGCGTGGTGACCGACGCCGTGAACGTGAGCATCGTGCCCTTGGTACAGCCTGCGCTCGGACCGGACCAAACGGCCTGCGAAGGCGATACCATTATGCTGAGCGTGGAACCGGGTGCGGCCAGCGTGGCGTGGAGCACAGGCAGCACGGCCAGCAGCATAGCGGCCACCACCAGCGGCAACTACAGCGTGACCCTCGGTCTGGAGGGCTGTACGGCCAGCGATATGGTGCGCATCACCTTCCTGCCCACCGAACCCGAAGTGGACCTCGGCCCCGACCGCCTGCTGTGCCCGAACCAGGCCATGGAACTGGAGGTGACCGGTGCTGGTGCCACTTACCTCTGGAGCACGGGCTCCACCGACCCACGGATCCGGGTAACGGAACCCGGCATGTACTGGGTGACCATTTTCACCCTATGCGGCCAGGGAAGCGATACGCTGGTGATCGAAGAGGGCTATTGTGGCCCGCTGGTGCATGTGCCCAATGCTTTCAGCCCCAACAACGACCAGATCAACGATGAGTTCCTGGTGGTGATCGACGGGCCGTTGAACCTCTACGAGTTGAACATCTTCAACCGCTGGGGCGAGCTGATCTTCAGTTCCACCACACCGGGCGAGGCGTGGAACGGTGTGGCACAAGGCACCGTGGTTCAGGACGGGGTCTACATCTACAAGCTGCGCTACCGGGCGCTCAGCGATGTGGGCGTGAAGGCCGAGGAACGCATCGGCCACATAACGGTGATCCGTTAAGGCCTGTTCGGGATCTCGCGAACGATGGACCCCGAGGCTAGAAGCCATCTCAAAATAGTTTTTGGTAGCGAGCCGGAGGGATTTTGCGGGCAGCCTAGGCGCGAGACCCGCGCATAGCTGGACGCTCTGTAAGGGTTGAGCAACGACGGATGCCCGGAAAAGACCCCGGCGTAGACCGAAGGATTATTTTGAGATGGCTTCTA
>JBKDXR010000079.1:0-4678 GCA_046306055.1 Flavobacteriales bacterium | reverse complement strand
AGCCTGCCCGGCACCCAGAACACCTACACCGCACAGCTGCAAAGCCGCCTGGTGAGCCCCGAGCAGTTCGGCGAGGTGGTGGTGAAGCGCGCGCCCAGCGGCGCCCAGGTGTTGCTGCGCGATGTGGCCCGGGTGGAACTGGGCACCGAGTACTACAGCATGAGCAGCCGCCTCAACGGCAACCCCGCCAGCACCATCGCCATCTTCCAAACGCCGGGCAGCAATGGCCTGGACGTGGTGGCCGCCGTGCGCAAGGTGATGGAGGAACAGGCCCAGCGCTTCCCGCCCGACCTGGCGTACAACGTGAGCCTCGACACCACCGCCGCCATCACCGAGGGCATCAACGAGATCATCCACACCCTGTTCGAGGCCGTGCTGCTGGTGATCCTGGTGGTGTTCCTTTTCCTGCAGGACTGGCGTGCCACCCTGATCCCGCTGCTCACCGTGCCCGTGTCGCTCATCGGCACGTTCATCTTCTTCCCCCTGCTGGGCTTCAGCGTGAACGTGCTCAGCCTGCTCGGGCTCGTGCTCGCGATCGGCCTGGTGGTGGATGATGCCATCGTGGTGGTGGAGGCCGTGATGCACCACATCGAGAAAGGCCTCTCGCCGAAGGAGGCCACCAAAAAGGCCATGAAGGAAGTGGCCGGTCCCGTGGTGGCCATCGCCGTCATCCTCGCCGCCGTGTTCATCCCTGTGGCCCTCGCGGGCGGCATCACCGGACGCCTGTACCAGCAGTTCGCCATCACCATTGCGGTGAGCGTGCTCATCAGCGCCTTCAACGCCCTCACGCTAAGCCCGGCACTGGCCGCGTTGCTACTGAAGCCGAAGAAGGAAGGAGGCAAGCAGAACTTCCTGGACCGCTTCTTCGCTGGCTTCAACCGCATGTTCGACCGCTTCACCACGGGCTACATCGGCGTGGCCGGCTTCTTCGCCCGCAAGGTGATCCGTGGCGTGGCCTTCCTCGCCATCATCGTGGTGGTGATGGTGATGCTCGGCAAGAACGTGCCGGGCGGCTTCGTGCCCGAGGAGGACGAAGGTTACTTCCTGTGCAGCGTGACCCTGCCCGATGCCGCCAGCCTGCAACGCACCACCGAGGTCACGCGCAAGCTCGAGGCGCTCATCGCCTCGGTGCCCGGCGTGGAGAGCGTGACCATCGTGGATGGCAACAGCACCCTCACCGGCACCATCGCCCCCAACAGCGCCACGGCCTTCGTGCAGCTGAAGGAATGGAGCCACCGCGAGCACACCAGCAAGCAGCTGATGGCCCAGGTGAACGCACTGATCCAAAGCCAGCTCAGCGAGGCCACCGCCTTCGCCTTCGGACCGCCGCCCATCCCCGGCCTCGGCTCCAGCGCCGGCTTCAGCCTGATGCTGCAGGACCGCCAGGGCAACTCCCCGCAATACCTGGAGCAACAGGCCCGTGCCTTCATCGCCGCAGCGCAACAGCGCCCCGAGATCGGTCGTGCGCTCACGCTCTACCGCAGCGCCATCCCCCAGAAGAGCATCCAGGTGGACAAGGACCGCGTGGAGAAACTGGGGCTGCGGCTCGATGACGTGAACCAGACCATCGCCGCCTTCCTCGGTGGCAACTTCGTGAACAACTTCAACCAGTTCGGTCGCCAATACCGCACCTACCTGATGGCCGATGCGCAATACCGCATGAGCCCCAATGCCATCAACGACTTCTTCGTGCGCGGTGCCGATGGTAGCATGATCCCGCTCGGTGCCGTGGCCACCGTGAAGGATACCGTGGGCCCCCAGTACACCAACCGCTTCAACCTGTACCGCAGCGCCGAGATCATGGGCGCTCCCGCTCCCGGCTACACCAGTGCACAGGCGCTCGATGCCCTGGAGGAAGTGGCCAAGGCCACCCTGCCCGCGAACATCGGCTACGCGTGGAACAACATGAGCTACCAGGAGAAGGCCGCCGCCGGACAGGGCGGCACCGTGTTCGCCATGGCCCTGCTCTTCGTGTTCCTGATCCTGGCCGCGCAGTACGAAAGTTGGAAGCTGCCCTTCAGCGTGCTGCTGGGCACACCGTGGGCCGTCATGGGCGCCCTGCTCGGCCTGTGGATCATGCGGCAGTTCAGCGAGAGCTACGTGAACAACGTGTTCGCGCAGATCGGCCTGGTGATGCTCATCGGTCTCAATGCCAAGAACGCCATCCTCATCGTGGAGTTCGCCAAGATGAAGATGGAAGAGGGCGAGGAAGTGCTGAAGGCCGCGCTCGATGGCGCCAAGCTCCGCTTCCGACCCATCCTCATGACCAGCCTCGCCTTCATCCTGGGCGTTACCCCACTGATCACCGCCGTGGGTGCCGGTGCCGAAGCACGCAAGGTGATGGGCATGGCCGTGTTCGCCGGCATGATCGTGGCCACCACCATCGGCGTGATCGTCATCCCCAGCCTGTTCGTGCTCATCGAACGAAAGAAAAAGAACCCTTCGACAGGCTCAGGGCAGGCTCCTTCGACAAGCTCAGGGCAGGCTCCTTCGACAGGCTCAGGGCAAGGAACTGATGGGAATGGCACCACCCGACCCGTGATCGAACCATGAAGCCGCTGAAGCAACTCGCCCTTGCCGCCGTGCTGCTCTCCGGACTGTCCGGGTGCATGGTGGGCCCCAAGTACCAGCAACGACCGGCCGATCCCAAGGTCACCTACAGTGGTGGGCTGAACAGCGACACCACCGACCTGGTGCAATGGACCGCCTTCTACGACGACCCCGCGCTGGTGGAATTGATCCAGACCACGCTGGACAGCAACCGCACCCTGTGGCAGGCCGCCGCACGCGTGGAGGAAGCGCGCCTGCAGGCCGGTGCCGTCAAGGCCGACCTCTATCCGCAACTGGGCTTCGCGGCCACGGGTGGTGGTGGATCGGCGGGCCCCAACGCACGCTCGCAGGGCAGTGGTGTGGATGGCGGCTTCTTCGAAGTGATGGGCCGCGTGAACTGGGAGATCGACATCTGGGGCCGCATCCGCCACAGCTCGCGGGCGGCACAGGCGCAGTACTTCCAACAGCAGTACATCCGCCATGCCGTGCAGGTGAGCCTGGTGGCCGAAGTGGCCGGCAACTACTTCCTGCTGCGCGACCTGGACAACCGCCTCGTCATCGCACGTCGTACCCTGGTGTCGCGGCAGGAGAACACGCGCATCATCACCGCACGGTTCACCGAAGGCTGGACCAGCGAAGTGGACAAGCTGCAGGCCATCCAGCAGGAACAGGTGGCCGCCGCCGCCATCCCCAGCATCGAGCGACAGATCCGCCAGGTGGAGAACGCCCTGCGCGTGCTGCAAGGCCTGGGCCCCGGCCCCATTGAGCGCGGAAGGCCCAACACCGAGCAACAGCTCACTGCGGACCCCATCCCCATGGGACTGCCCTCCCAACTGCTGGAGCGTCGCCCGGACATCATCGCTGCGGAGTTCGAACTGAAGCGCCTCACCGAACGCGCGGGTGCCGCCGAGGCCGAGCGCTTCCCCACCCTCTCGCTCACCGGCGTGCTGGGCTTCGCCAGCCCCGAGCTGGGCACACTGCTCAGCGGCGATGCGGCCGTGGCCAACGGCTTCGGCCAGCTGGCCGGCCCCATTTTCCAGTGGAACCAGCGCCGCAACATCGCCGAGGCCGCCAAACAGCGCATCCTGGTGACCGCTGCCGAACGCGACCAAACGGTGTTGAGTGCCTTTGCTGATGTGGACAACAGCCTGGAGTTCTACCGCACCTACACGGTCGAGAACCAGGCCCGCCAGACCCAGGTGGAGGCCGCCCGCAAGCAACTGGAGCTCTCCATGGCCCGCTACAACTTCGGCTACACCAGCTACCTGGAGGTCATCATCGCCGAGAACAACCTCTTCAGTGCCGAGTTCGAGGAGAGCGCCACACGCGGGCAGCGACTGAACAGTGTGGTCAGCTTGTTCCGCGCGTTGGGCGGCGGGTGGTAGGCCTCAATGCCATTCCGACCCACCGCTCGTGGATACCCCGCACCGCATGCCCTCCAACTACGAACGCCTGCTCCAGTTGGCCGAGGACGCCTTCGCCATGCGTAGCGACCCGGCGCAATTACAGGTGGATGAGCAGGTGCTGGAGCGTCTGCGCGAACTGCATCCCGCCACGGTGTGCGAGGCCACCGATGCCCATGGCCCCATCGCCTGGGTGCTGCTCATCCCCACCACCGCACAGCTCATGCACGACTTCGTGGAAGGCCGCATCACCGAACAGGAACTGTTCGACCGCACACCCGTGGGCGGTCCCTACCAGGCGGTGTACCTATGCAGCGGACTGGTGCTGCCCGAGCACCAACGCAAGGGCCTGGCCACGCGCATGACGTTGGAGGCGCTGGACCACCTGCGCCACGACCACCCCTTCGAGGCCCTCTTCGTGTGGACCTTCAGTGAGGCCGGGCGCGCCAGTGCGCAGGCCATTGCACAGGCCGCCCACTTGCCGCTGTTGGAGCGCATGCACTGAGCCGCACGACCTATCGTCTTTAGGGTCTACTGCGGTAAGCACTGCTCAGATGGGGAATGCAGGGCATTGACCATTCCCGTTCATTCACGTTCATTTCCGGTTGATGCATTTCCCACCAGCACAAGAAGGAACCGTGAATGGACGGGGATGAACGGAAATGAACGGGCTCTTCTGAAACCGTGTATGGCAGGTCCTATTGCCGTTCATCGAGGCCCGCCTG
>JBKDXR010000078.1:0-67966 GCA_046306055.1 Flavobacteriales bacterium | reverse complement strand
TGACCGCAGCGGACGGCGGCGTGGCACGGCTGCCCAAAGGCTGGAGCTATACCGACTCCGTGGCCCTCACCGAAGGCATCCACTACGCCTGGTGCGATCTGAAAGCCGCGGGGATCAGGCCAGGGAGCCGGGTGCTGGTATATGGCGCCACTGGCGCGATCGGCTCGGGCGCGGTGCAACTGGCCGTTTCGCTGGGCGCCGCGGTGACCGCTGTGTGTGCCACGCCCCATGTGGAACGCATCAAGGCCCTTGGCGCGCACTCGGTGATCGACCGCACCACCACCGATTTCCGATCGATCCCGGGGCCGTTCGAGCTGGTATTCGACGCGGTGGGCAAGAGCCGCTTCATTCTTTGCAAGCACCTGCTCACCTCCGATGGCTGCTACATCAGCACCGAGCTCGGGCCGCACGGCGAGAACGTCTTCCTCGGCCTGATCGGTGGCTTACGTTCAGGACCGCGCGTGCGCTTTCCCTTGCCCACCATCAGCCGCGCCGACGTGGAGCACTTCCGCAGCATGGCCGAAGCGGGTACTCTGCGGCCCTTGGTCGATCGGGTGGTGCGCTTCGATGAGCTGTTGGAGGCGACACGCTATGTGGAGACCGGGCAGAAGATCGGGAACGTGGTGGTAACGGTGTGATCTTTGAACCCGCTGTGGACACCGCGTGTCTTAGGCGCTATCCTCCACCGCACCCATTCCATGCCTCACGAGAACGTCTTCGGCCTTCCTCTTGAGCCTTGCTGCATGGACCCGATCACCGGGTTTTACCGCGACGGCCTGTGTCGTACCGATGAACACGACGGTGGCCGGCACGTGGTGTGCGCGATCATGACCGCCGAGTTCCTCGCGTTAACCGCAGCGCGTGGCAACGACCTGAGCACCCCGCGGCCCGAATACCACTTCCCCGGCTTGAAGCCCGGTGACCGTTGGTGCCTGTGCGCCTTGCGCTGGAAAGAGGCCTACGACCAAGGTGTGGCGCCGCCGGTGGTGCTGGAGGCCTGTGCAGAAGAAGCGCTTCGCTACGTGGAATTGGACCATCTCATACACCATGCCCACCGTGCACGCTGATCTCGGCTGGCGTTTCGACAACAGCTATGCGCGGCTACCTGATGGCCTGTTCAGTCGTATCGGGCCCACACCGGTGAAGGAGCCGGGCCTGGTGCTCTTCAACAGCGCCCTGGCAGAACAGCTGGGCCTGTGCACCGAGGGGATCGACACGTCCGCGATCGCACAAGTGCTGGCCGGCAATACGCTGCCCGCGGGATCCGAGCCCATCGCACAAGCCTACGCGGGTCATCAGTTCGGGCACTTCACCATGCTGGGCGACGGCCGTGCAGTGCTGCTGGGGGAACAGCTTGCTCCGGATGGAAAGCGCTACGACATCCAGCTGAAGGGCTCGGGCACCACGATCTACTCACGCCGAGGCGATGGCCGTGCCACGCTGCGCGCCATGCTGCGTGAGTACCTGATGAGCGAGGCGATGCACCACCTGGGCATCCCCACCAGCCGCAGCCTGGCCGTGGTGCGCAGCGGGCAGCCGGTGATGCGCGAACGCCCGGAGCAGGGCGCCGTGCTTACCCGGGTCGCCGCCAGCCACATCCGCGTGGGCACCTTCGAGCATGCGCGACACTTCCTAAGCGTGAACGAGCTGCGCGCACTGATGGACCACACCATCCAACGCCACCACCCCGAAGCGGCCGACGCGGAGGATCCCGCTCTGGAACTGCTTCGGAGCATGATGCGCGGGCAGATCGCATTGATCGTACACTGGATGCGCGTGGGCTTCATCCATGGGGTGATGAACACCGACAACATGGGCCTGGCCTGCGAGACCTTCGACTACGGTCCTTGTGCGTTCATGAACGGCTATGACCCCGCCACGGTGTTCAGCTCCATCGACACGGGTGGTCGCTACGCATTCGGCAACCAGCCCGCGATCGCCCACTGGAACTTGTCGGTACTGGCGGGATCGCTGCTGCCGTTGATCCATCCCGAGGAAGACCAGGCCATCGCGCTGGCCCAAGCGGTGCTGGATGACTTCCCGTCCTTGTTCCGCGCGGCGCACCTGCGCATGGCCTGCGCCAAGATCGGCATCGCCAACCCCCAGGCCGGTGATGCTACCCTCGTGCAGGAGCTCTACAACAGCATGCAGGCCACCGGAGCGGACCACACGAACACCTTCGCGGAACTGCAACTGGAGGACCCTTTCGGTACCGCGCCGTTCACCGACGAGCAGCTGAGCAGCTGGCACGCGCGGTGGAAGGAACGCATCAGCGCTGCGCCAGAAGGCCCGCAGGCCGCACGACTCCTGATGCAGCGCACGAACCCGGTGGTGATCCCACGCAACCATGTGGTGGAGCAGGTACTGGACGCCGCCACCATCGCCAATGACCTGCGCCCCTTGCAGGACCTGTTGACCGTCCTCGCCACCCCTTACACCGGCACGGATGTACCTGATGCCTTCCGCATACCTCCACCCGATGGCGATCCGGGCTATCGGACGTTCTGTGGCACGTGATCACCGTGCCGCACCGAAAGGCATCGGCCGGTGCTCTGTGAAGAAGCGGTCCTTCAAGGCCTTCTACCTTCGCCGCCCATGACGCCGCCTTCCAACAAACAATTCATCGACCTCAGTTTCCTCGAGGGTCCAAGGTCCCGATGGAAAGAGCTCCAGAGCGTGGTGAACATCTCCCGCGAGTTCATCTACGGCTTCCGGAAACTGCACTTCGTGGGACCCTGCGTCACCTTCTTCGGCAGTGCCCGCTTCAAGGAGGACCACCCCTACTATCAAGCCGCACGGGAACTTGCTGCCCGGGTGGGCCGCGTTGGTTTCACGATCATGACCGGCGGCGGTCCGGGCATCATGGAGGCGGCCAATCGTGGAGCACGGGAGGTAGGCGCACGCAGCGTGGGATGCAACATCGTGCTGCCCATGGAGCAGTATGCCAACCCTTACCTGGACGTGAGCCTCACCTTCGAACGCTTCTTCGTGCGCAAGGTGCTGTTGCTGAAGTACAGCATCTGCTTCGTGGTGATGCCCGGTGGCGCCGGCACGGTGGACGAGCTCTTCGAGACCATCACCCTCATCCAGACCGGCAAAGTGAAGAATTTCCCCATCCTGCTCTATGGCAAGGACTATTGGGCCCCCATGCTGCAACAGATCGATCGGATGATCGCCGAAGGCACCATCGGCCAAAAGGAGCTCGAGTTCGTCTTTGTGGCCGACAACGTGGACGAGGCCACTTCACTGCTCCAGGAACGGCTGGTCGTGATGTGGCAGGAGGCACGCAGTCGAAAGGACCAGCCCAAGTGGTGGTTCCTGGAGGACCGGATTAACGGAAAGGTAAGATCGGCTTAACGTCCGTAACCCTGCCTTAACATGCCGCCAACAGGCGCGTAATAGGGCTGCGAGACCTTTGCAGCGCGAAATGTCACTCAGACGTTCCGCTTCTGCGATGTACCGTTCACTACTTACCGTTCTTCTTGCTTTCCTGTGTGTTACGATGGTCGCCCAAAAGGGTACCGTTACCGGCACCATCACCGCGCCAGAGGCAGGCAAGGTGCAACCCATGCCCTTCGTGAACGTGGCGCTGAAAGGCACCACGGTGGGCGCCACCACCGACCTGGACGGCAAGTTCAGCTTCCAGGCCGAGCCCGGCGAATACCTGCTGGTGGTGAGCTTCGTGGGCTACGAGCCCGTGGAACGCGCAGTGACCGTGGTGGCCGACCGCACCGTGAGGGTGGACGTGGAACTGAAGACCCTGGCCATTGAGATCAAGACCTTCGAAGTGGTGACCCAGCGCCGCACCGAGACCGAAGCGGCCGTGGTGATGGAGACCCGCCAGAGCGAGCAGGTGGTGAACGGCATGGGCCGCGAACAGATCGCCAAAGGCCAGGACCGTACTGCAGGCGATGTGGTGAAACGCATTCCCGGTGTGACCATGGTGGGCGATCGCTTCGTGATGATCCGAGGCCTTGCAGACCGCTATAACACGGTGATGCTCAACGATGTGATCGCACCGAGCATGGAGAGCGATCGCCGTGGGTTCAGTTTCGATATTCTGCCCAGTGGTGCCTTGGACCGCGTAATGATCTACAAGACCGGTGCACCGGAACTACCTGGCGAGTTCGCCGGTGGTGTGATCAAGCTCTACACCGTGAACGTGCCCTCCGAGAACACCACGCGCGTGGACTACAGCACATCGTTCCGACCCGGTACCACCTTCGGCGAATTCAACCAGGGCCAGACGAGCAGCACCGATGCGTTGGGCTTCGACAATGGGTTGCGCCAACTGCCTTCCTCCTTCCCCGGCAACCTGTACAACACCACGCCCGAACAGCTGCAGAGCGCCGGACGTTCGCTGGCCAACAATTGGACCACGCAACAGAGCACGGCAATGCCCGACCAACGGTTCGGACTGATGCTGGCGCGTCGCTTCGGTCAAGAGGGCAGCAGGATCACGGGCGGCAATATCACCGGCCTGCAGTACACCAACACCCGCCAATCGTACACGGCGAAGAACTACAACTACAACGTGTTCGACCCGGCAACGCAGCGCAGCGACAGTATCTACAACTATAGCGACAACGAGAACTTCCACCAGGTGCGTGTGAGCGCACTGAGCAACTTCAGCCTGCTGGTGGGCACGCGCAACAAGTTCGAGTTCCGCAACCTGTTCACCCAACAGGGCATCGACCAGACCACCCTGCGCACCGGCGACAACTTCGAGGAACAGTTCGAGGTGAAGAACTATGCCTTCCGGTATCAGCAACGCACCATCTACAGCGGCCAATTGCACGGCAGCCACGACCTGGTGAGCGATGTGAGCAAGATCAGCTGGACGGCCGGTTACGGCCGCACGTGGAGCAAGGAGCCGGACTTCCGCCGTCTGCGCACCGTGCGCGACATCAACACCACCGATGCCAGCACGCCGTTCCAGACCATCATTCCGCCGGGCGCCACCACCCTGGACGCGGGACGTTTCTTCTCCGACATGAACGAATCGGTGTTGACCGGCAAGGTGGATTACGAGCACAAGATCGCCGGCGAGACCAACACGGTCCGCCTGCGCGCCGGCCTGTTCACCGAACTGAAGGACCGCACGTTCAGCGCGCGCTGGATGAGCTTCCGTGCAGCGAACAGCGCCCAGCTCGACCAGAGCCTGCTGTACGCTCCCCTGGACGTGGTCTTCTCCGACCCCAACATCAACAACACGAACGGTTTCAAGCTGGAAGAGGGCACCAACCCCAGCGACCGCTATACGGCCTCCAACGCCCTGTTCGCCGGTTACGTGGGCGGCACCATCAACCTGGCCTCCCTCACGGTGATCACGGCCGGTGTGCGCGCTGAGCACAATACGCAGCAGTTGAACAGCGCCACCTTCGGTGGTCGTCGTGTGAACGTGGACAACCCGATCCTCAGCATCCTGCCCTCCATCAACGCATCGCGCCAATTGACAGAGCGAGCGCAGGTCCGGGTGGCCTGGGCCACCACGGTGAACCGCCCCGAGTTCCGTGAGCTGGCACCCTTCTCCTTCTACGACTTCAGCTTCAACAACGTGCTCACGGGCAACGACAGCCTGCAGATCGCCACGATCCAGAACGTGGATGCCCGTTACGAGTTCTACCCCAGCGCCTCCGAAGTGGTGAGCTTCGGGGTGTTCTACAAGCAGTTCACCAACCCCATCGAGATGTTCTTCATGCCGGGTGCGGGCAGCGGTGGAACGCGCAACTTCTCCTTCGGCAACGCACAGACCGCCACCAGCGTGGGTGCCGAACTGGAAGTGCGCAGGCAGCTCAGCGGCCTGTTCTCGGAAGGTTACCTGAGCCGCGTGGGCGTGATGCTGAACGCTGCATACATCTGGACGGAAGTGGTGCTCGGCGAGGAAGCCCGCGGCCAGGCCCAACAGCGCCCCCTCATGGGCCAATCGCCCTACATCGTCAACGCGGGACTGTACTACCAGGATACCGAGCGTAAGCTGCAATACAACATCCTGTACAATGTGATCGGCCCCCGTCTCTTCGCCGTGGGCACCTATGGCACGCCGGACATCTATGAGATGCCGCGCAATGTGGTGGACCTGACGGTGACCAAAGGGTTCGGCAAGCGCTTCGAGCTGAAGTTGAGCGCACAGGACATCCTGAACCAGCGCACACTGCTCATCCAGGACTCCAACGAGAGCGGTGGCATCGACGACCGCGATGAGGAGATCATGAGCTTCCGTCGCGGGGCTTATTTCACCGTGGGGCTTGGCCTGCGGTTGTGAGCGCCCTTGCCGGCGACGATGCGAAGGCCCGTTCTATCGGGCCTTCGGTCATTTCCGACCTAACACAAACTTAATGTCGCTTGACGATCATATAATCCTGCACGCAACATCACGTAACACTGCTGCCGTGCCTTTGTGGACGTAAAACCATGAGAACGAACATGAACTTCCTGAAGAACCAAGCGCTGAGCATGCTGATGCTCGGAGCCGTGGCCGTGGCACTGCCCGCCTGCAAGAAAAAGGAGGGTTGCACCGACCCTGCAGCAACGAACTACGATCCCGATGCGGACAAGGATTGCTGCTGCGAATACGCCACGAACACGGGCGGCACCATTGAGGTGACGGCAAACATCACCACGAACACCACGTGGACCAGCAACAACAAGTACCTGCTGAAAGGCTTCATCTACATCGAGGATGGCGCCACGCTGACCATCCAGGCCGGCACCATCATCAAAGGCGACAAGCCCACCAAAGGCACGCTCATCGTGAAGCGTGGCGGCAAACTGATCGCCGATGGTACGGCCAGCCAGCCCATTGTGTTCACAAGCAACCAGGCCGCAGGCAACCGTGATTACGGCGACTGGGGAGGCATCATCATCTGCGGACGCGCACCGCACAACCAGCCCAGCGACCCCACCATCGAGGGCGGTGTGGACGCCCAATACGGCGGCACGGACCCCGATGACAACAGCGGTATCCTGCGCTACGTCCGCATCGAGTTCAGCGGTATTCCCTTCCAGCCCAACCAGGAGATCAACGGCCTCACCATGGGCGCCGTGGGCCGTGGCACGATCCTGGACCACATCCAGGTGAGCTACTGCGGCGATGACAGCTACGAGTGGTTCGGTGGTACGGTGAACGCCAAACACCTCATCGCACTGCGCGGCTGGGACGATGACTTCGACCAGGACTTCGGCTGGCAGGGCAAGGTGCAGTGGGCCGTTAGCCTCCGCGACCCCAACGTGGCCGACCAGAGCAGCAGCAACGGCTTCGAGTGCGACAACGATGCGGCCGGCAACCCCACCTCGCCTTACAGCCAGGGCATCTGGAGCAACGTGAGCATCTTCGGCCCCAAGGTCGATGCCAGCACCACCATCAACGCCCAATATGCCCGTGCACTGCACCTGCGTCGTAACACCCAGACCCGCGTGTTCAACAGCGTGTACGCCGGCTACCCCACCGGCCTGTACATCGATGGCAACAGCACCCAGGCCAATGCCACCAACAACGACCTGATGTTCCGTGGCAACGTGATCGCCGGAATGGGCACTCCGCTGAACGTACCCAGTGGCCAGAACTGGGACCAGGCCGCCCTGACGACCTGGTTCAACACCGCCGGTTGGAACAACACGATCTACCCCAACAACAGCGACCTGCAGGTGGCAGACCCCTTCAACCTCACCGCGCCCAACTTCCTGCCCAACAGCGGCAGCCCCCTGTTGAGCGGTGCCGACTTTAGCTGGAGCCCCCTCACGGACAGCTTCTTCACCCCGGTGACCTACCGCGGCGCCTTCGGCAGCGAGAACTGGACCGCAGGCTGGGCCAATTTCGACCCCCAGAACACCGCCTACTGAGCACGGTACATCGCAAATAACCCGCTCGGTACACGAAAAGCCCCGCTTCGGCGGGGTTTTTCCATTTCCATCACCGGCTCAACCACGCATAACGGCCAGCACCACCGCGTAACGCAGCGCCTTGCCCACGAACATGAGCATCGCCACCGGTACCGGCCGGGCCTTGGCCATCCCCAAAGCGATGGCCAGTGGGTCGCCCACCACGGGCAGCCAGGCCAGCAGGGCCAGCCAATAACCGCGGCGATCCACCCAGGCCTGCATCCGTTGCACTTTGGCAGGGTCGGTACGCAACCAACGGGCGATGCGCTGAAGGTCGCCCAAACGACCGAGGCCATAGGAGCTCATTCCCCCCAGCCAATTACCGGCACTGGCCACCGACCATAGCACCACCGTGGCCCAGGGCCCCAAGGCCATGGCGGCCAGCACCGCCTCCGAGCTGAACGGCAGAACGGTGGCCGCCAGAAAGCTGGCCAGGAACAATCCGGCCAGGCCCAACTCCAGCCATTGCGGTCCCAATTCCATGCATGAAGGCCCGGTCCTGGACCAGGTCAAAGGTACCCGGGAGGGCTCCGGCATAACTTTTGGGACCGAACGTTGTTATACTTGAACTCGTCATGCGCGCCCTGACCACCTTCATCACCTGCGGCCTGCTGGCTTCATCAGCACTGGCCCAGAACGACCAACCCAATGCGAACAACCTGGGACGTCGGGCCACGTTGAGCGGAGGTCTGGAGATAGGCATCCCCATTGGGGCCTTCAGCGACAGCTGGGGGCGCGAGATCGTTGGCCTGAGCGCCAACATGGCCATTCCCATGCGACTTCTCCCGCTGAGCTGGGGATTCGACTTCGGCTGGGGCCACATGGGGGCTGAGCGGGACATCGTCCCCGTCAACAACGAGTTCGTCAATGCCACCTCCGGCGAGCTGAGCGTGCGCTCCAATCTGTACAGCTACCATGGCCTGTTACGTTTCCAGCCCTACAACGGTGTGGTAAGCCCCTACGTGGAAGGCCTGTTCGGCCTGCGCCACTTCACCACGCGCTCTGAGATCACCGTGGAAGGGCTGAGCGAACCCTTGCAGGAGCAGCGCCAACGCAGCGAGTTCGTTGGAAGCGCCGGGTGGGCCGTTGGTGTCATGGTGGCCCCCACCCGGGTGCTCTACTTCGAGGGCCGTGTGGAACGTCTGACCACGGGCAACGTGACCTTTGTGGACCCCGGTTCCATCAGCATCAGCGACCAGGGTACCGTCAACTACAGCACCATCAGTTCTCCCACCCGGATGGTGAACGTCCACTTGGGCATTGGCCTGCGGTTCTGACCCACCGCCAAACCCCGTGGCGCTGTTGGTAACCTTTGCGTAACACCGCCTCCCAGGTCCGCGGAAAGGCGCGTTCTTGCAGTAAACTTGTGCCCCAATAACGTGCGCCAACCGCGCGGAACTGCACATTGGAAGGGTACAAACGCATCCATAGCGCGCTCATTTCGGTATTCCACAAGGACGGGCTGGAGCCCATTGTCCGCGAACTGGACCGTTTGGGCGTACATCTTTATTCCACCGGCGGTACGCAGGAGTTCATTGAGGGGCTCGGTGTGAACGTTACGCCGGTCGAGGACCTCACCACCTACCCGAGCATCCTAGGAGGCCGCGTGAAGACCCTGCATCCGAAGGTATTCGGCGGCATCCTGGGGCGGCGCGACCTGCCCGGCGATGTGGCCCAGTTGGAGGAATACGACATCCCACCCATCGATCTGGTGATCGTGGACCTGTACCCCTTCGAGGCCACTGTGGCCAAGGGCGGAAGCGAGGCCGACATCATTGAGAAGATCGATATCGGGGGCATCAGCTTGATCCGTGCCGGCGCGAAGAACCACGCCGATGTGGTGATCGTGCCCAGCATGGGCCAGTACGCCGAACTGCTGCGCCTGTTGCAGGAACAGGAAGGCGGCACCACGCTGGTGCAGCGCAAGGCCTTCGCTTCCGCCGCCTTCGGGGTGAGCAGTCACTATGATGGGGCCATCTACAACTGGTTCACCCAGGGGAAGGGCGACCTGCGCCTGAGCGCCGGCCCTACCACGGTGCTGCGTTACGGCGAGAACCCCCACCAGCCGGGGGCCTTCCATGGCGACCTCGCTGGCATGTTCGAGCAGTTGAACGGCAAGGGACTGAGCTACAACAACCTGCTTGACCTGGATGCCGCGGTGGAACTGATCGACGACCTGTCCACCCTTCGGCTCCGCTCGGGGCAGGCCAGTTCGGAGGCCTTTGCCATCCTGAAACACAACAACGCTTGTGGGGCGGCCGTGCGCACTACCGTGAAGGAGGCTTGGGAAGCAGCACTTGCAGGCGACCCCGTTAGTGCCTTCGGTGGTGTGCTGATCACCACCGCCCGCATCGACAAGGCCACGGCCGAGGCCATCGACCCGCTCTTCTTCGAGATCATCGCCGCTCCGGACTATGATGCTGATGCGCTGGAGGTGCTGATGAAGAAGAAGAACCGCATGATCCTGAAGCGCAAGCCGTCCGAACGGGCCAAAGTGAAAGTTCGCACCGCCTTGAACGGCGTGCTGACCGAGGCCGTGGACCATGTGGTGCCCGGGGCCAAGGCCATGACCACCGCCACCACCAAGGCCCCCACCGCGCAGGAGGTGAACGACATGGTATTCGCCACCATTCTCGTGAAGCACACCAAGAGCAATGCCATCGTGCTGGCCAAGGACGGCCAATTGCTGGCCAGCGGCACCGGCCAGACCAGCCGTGTGGATGCCTTGGAACAGGCCATCGCGAAGGCCGGCAAGTTCAACTTCGACCTGCATGGCGCCGTCATGGCCAGCGACGCCTTCTTCCCCTTTCCGGATTGCGTGGAGATCGCCCATAAGGCGGGCATCACGGCGGTCGTCCACCCGGGCGGCAGCATCCGCGACCAGGACAGCATCGACTTCTGCAACGCACACGGCGTGGCCATGTGCATCACCGGTACACGTCATTTCAAACACTGATCCCTAACCGGACCATGAGCTGGTTCAACTTCTTCACCCAGGAGATCGCGATCGACCTCGGCACTGCCAATACGCTGATCATCCACAACGACAAGGTCGTGGTGGACGAGCCCAGCATCGTCGCCATCGACCGCACCACCGGAAAGGTGATCGCCGTAGGCCGCCAGGCACAACAGATGCACGGCAAGACCCACGAGAACATCAAGACCATTCGTCCGCTGCGCGATGGCGTGATCGCCGACTTCAAGGCCGCCGAGGACATGATCAAGGGCATGATCCGCATGATCAAGCCCGGCCGGCAGCTGTTCACGCCCAACCTGCGCATGGTGATCTGCATTCCCAGCGGCATCACCGAAGTGGAGAAGCGCGCGGTGAAGGACAGCAGCGAGCACGCCGGTGCCAAGGAGGTGTACCTGATCCACGAGCCCATGGCGGCCGCCATCGGTATCGGCATCGATGTGGAGGAGCCCATGGGCAACATGATCATCGATATCGGCGGTGGTACCAGCGAGATCGCGGTGATCGCACTGGGCGGTATCGTGTGCGACAAGAACATCCGCGTGGCCGGGGACGAGTTCACCAACGACATCGAGGAATACATGCGCCGCCAGCACAACATCCTGGTGGGCGAGCGCACGGCCGAGCAGATCAAGATCGAAGTGGGAGCGGCCATGACCGAGCTGGACAATCCACCACCCGATTATGCCGTGCGTGGCCGTGACCTGATGACCGGAATCCCCAAGGAGATCACCGTGACCTACAGCGAGATCGCCCAGGCGCTGGACAAGAGCATCAGCAAGATCGAGGAGGCCATCCTCAGCGCCTTGGAGGCCACCCCGCCCGAACTGAGCGCCGACATTTACAAGACCGGCATCTACCTGGCCGGTGGTGGTGCATTGCTGCGTGGTCTTGACAAGCGCATCAGCATCAAGACCAAGCTGCCCGTGCATGTGAGCGAAGACCCCCTGCGGGCCGTGGCGCGCGGCACCGGCATCGCCCTGAAGAACATCGACCGCTTCCAGTTCTTAATGCGAGAGTGATGAGTGGTGAGTGGCGAGTGGCGAGTGTATCAGCACGGGGCCACTCGCCTCTCGCCTCTCGCCACTCGCCACTCCGGTGAGATGCGCGACCTCTTCCGCTTCCTTCAGCGCATCCGGAACACGCTGCTGTTCCTGGGCCTTCTGGTGCTTTCGTTCATCCAACTGGCCAACGGCAATGCGCATCATCGGGCCAGGGCCATCAATTCCAGCAACGCGTTGGTGGGCACCATCTACACCTGGCGCAAGGAGATCACCGACTATGCGAACCTGAAAGCCGTGAACCGCCGGTTGGCCGAGGAGAACGCCAATTGGCGCAACCGCCACGCCAGCTCTTATGCGCAAGTGGAGGACATCTTCGTGCGGATCAACGACACCATTCGTCGCCAACAGTACAGCGTGCTTACAGCCAAGGTGGTGAACAGCACCTGGCACAAACAAAAGAACTTTCTCACACTGGACAAAGGCTCCACCTCGGGCCTGCACGATGACATGGGCGTCATCGGCACTGCGGGCATCATCGGTGTGGTACGTGACGTAAGCCCCCACTTCGCTTCGGTGATCAGTGTACTGAGCCCCGATGTGAAGACCAGTGTGCAAATGCGCCGATCGGGCCACTACGGACTGTTGTACTGGGACACGAACGACCCCACAACGGCCTCCGTGATCGACATACCGAAGCATGCACGGATCACAGTGGGTGATACGGTGGAGACCCGTGGGGTCGACGGGATCTTCCCTGCGGGCGTGGACGTGGGCGTGGTGATCCAAGTGGAAAGCCCTCCCGGCCGTCAGGACCAGGCCATCACCATCCGTTTGACGGAGGACATGACACGGAGCGGCTTTGTCTATGTGGTGAAGGACCTCATGCGTGCTGAACGCGATTCGCTCCAACAAGCCCACGACCAGCCATGATCGGGACCGTGCTCATGAACGTGCTCCGGTTGGTGCTGCTGCTTCTGCTGCAGGTGCTGGTGCTGGATCACCTGGATGTGCTGAACGGATTCATGGTACCCTACCTCTACGTGCTTTTCCTCCTGATGCTCCCGTTCGAGCTGCCGGAATGGGTGACCCTGCTGATCGGCTGGGCCACAGGCCTGATGATGGACCTGTTCAGCAGTACGCCAGGCATGCACATGGGCGCCTGTACCGTCATGATGTTCGGTCGCATCTACATGCTGCGCCTCCTGGCTCCGCGTGAAGGGTATGAATATGGCATGCGGCCTACGGTGCCGCGCATGGGCCTCGCGTGGTTCATCACCTACGCAGGCACGCTCATCCTGCTCCACCACCTATGGCTGTTCAACGTGGAGGTCTTCCGTGCGGACCGTTTCCTCTCCACCTTCCTGAGGGCGTTGCTTAGTGCCTTGTTCACCCTGGCCTTGGCCATCCTGGTCCAGTTCCTCACCACACGGGCCGAACGCGGACGGGCATGAACTTCGAGTCGCGCAAATACGTGCTCATCGCCTCGGTGCTATTCATTGCCGTGGTGTTCCTTCTCCGCCTGTTCTGGATCCAGGTGGTGGACGACAAGTGGAAGGCCACCGCGGCCAACATGGCCGAGCGAAAGATCACTGACTATCCGGCGCGGGGGTTCATCTACGACAGGAAGGAACGGCTGCTGGTGGCCAATACCCCGGTTTACGACCTGATGGCGGTACCACGCGAGGTAAAGGCCTTCGACACCACTGCGTTCGCCAAGCTCATCGGGATCAACGAACAGGACCTGCGCTCCCGACTGAAGGACGCCGCCGCCTACTCGCGCTACAAGCCCAGCGTGATCGAGAAGCAGATCCCCGCCGACCAGTTCGCGGCCATCAGCGTGCACTTGCACAAGTACACCGGCTTCTACGGGCAAAGCCGGACTCTCCGCACCTACCCTCCGCGCGCTGCAGCGCACTTGCTCGGCTACCTCAGCGAAGTGAACGCCCGGAAAGTGGAGCAGGACCCCTACTACAAGGCCGGCGACGTGATCGGCGTGGGTGGGCTCGAACAGTACTACGAACCTGTGCTCCGCGGAAGTCGCGGTGTGCGCTATGTATTGGTCGACGTTCACAATAACATCAAGGGCTCCTTCAAGGAAGGCGACTACGACACCCTTGCCGTGGAAGGCAAGGACCTGTTCACCGGTATTGACCTCGACATCCAGCGTCTGGGCGAGCAGTTGATGGTGAACAAGAAAGGAAGCATCGCCGCCATCGACCCTCGCACCGGCGAGATCCTCTGCCTCGTGAGCAGCCCCACGTATGACCCCGAACTGCTCGTGGGCCGAGTGCGAAATACCAACTACGGTGTATTGCAACGCGACCCCATCAAACCACTGTTCGATCGCGCCTTGCAGGCCCAGTACCCTCCGGGGTCCATCTTCAAGATCGTGCAATCGCTGATCGCGTTGGATGAAGGAGTGATCGATGTGAACAGCGGTTTTCCGTGTAATCAAAGTCTCGTTGGCTGCCACCCGGGCCACCATGCCAACGACATCATGCAGGCCATCCAATATTCCTGCAATCCCTACTTCTACCAAGTGTTCAAGCGCATTGTGGAGCAGGACAAGGACAGGAACCGCTTCAAGGATGCAGCATTGGGGCTGGGCGAATGGGAACGCCGGATGCATTCCTTCGGGCTTGGCCAACGCCCAGGCATCGACCTGCCGGCGGTGAAAGGCGGCAATATTCCCGGACCGGCCTATTACGACCGCAAATACGGCAAGGAGCGGTGGGCGTTCAGCACCATCTACAGCGTCAGCATTGGGCAGGGCGAGGTACTGGTCGCTCCGCTCCAGATGGCCAATCTGGCCGCCATATTCGCGAACAAAGGCTGGTACTACGACCCCCACGTGGTCCGCGCCGTGGGCCATCCCGACAGTGTGCAAACACGCTATCTGGAAAAGCACGTGACCGACGTGGACCCGAAATGGTACGACTACATCCAGGAGGGCATGCGGCGCGTGGTGGAAGAGCCCGGTGGCACCGCCAGACAGGCGCGCATTGAAGGGATCACCGTGTGCGGAAAGACCGGCACGGCCGAAAACCCGCATGGCAAGGACCACGCTGTGTTCATTGCCTTTGCACCCATGGACGACCCACAGATCGCCATCGCCGTGTACGTAGAGAACTCCGGATTCGGCGGTACCTGGGCCGCCCCCATCGCGAGCCTGTTGATCGAACAATACCTCACCGACAGCATCGCTCGACCCGACCTTATGAAGCGGATGCTCGAGGCCGACCTGATCGCGGCAGAGAAGAACTACGTAAGACCGGTGAAGAAGCCCCGCAGACGATGAGCGCTCGCGAGAACGTGGCCGCCAACTTCGACCGGCCCATCCTGCTGATCTACCTGGCCCTGATGTTCATGGGTTGGGCCAATATCTACTCCGCCGCTTATGACCCGGAACACGCCAGCATCTTCGACCAGTCCAAGGAGTACGGGAAGCAATCCGTGTGGATGGCCATCAGTCTGGCGCTCGGTACGGGTATCCTGTTGATCCGTGGCGAGCTGTTCCGCGAGGGGGCCTACGCGGTCTATGCCGTTGTGCTCCTGCTGCTGGTGGCAGTGCTCGCGGTGGGCAAGGAGGTGAACGGTGCCAAGGCCTGGTTCGGCGTGGGCAGCTTCGGCATTCAGCCCGCCGAGTTCGCCAAGTTCGCAACGGCGCTTGCCCTTTCGCGCTACCTCGCCGGCCTGAAAGCCCTGATCGACCTGCGCTCACGGGTCACAGCAGGCATCATCATCCTGGCGCCCGTGGCCCTCATCATGCTGCAGCCCGATACCGGTACCGCCCTGGTGTCCGGAGCCTTTATCCTGGTGCTCTACCGCGAAGGCCTTTCCGGCAACATCCTGCTGCTCGCCATCCTTGCGGCCGTGCTATCGGTGCTTTCACTGATCGTCAAGGATTCCACCTTCGGCCTGCCGTTCACCGATGCGGAGCTCAGCGGCGACCAGTTCCTCATGACGCTCATTACCGTGTTCGCCTTCCTCGGCTGGCTGGTGGTGCGCAACCTGGTCCTGAAACGCCTTCGAAAGCGCCTCTACGGACTTATCCTGTTCGGTCTTGTTGGCTCTGCCGTCTTCATCGGCAGCGTGGATTATGCGTTCGAGAAGGTGCTGGCCACCCACCAACGCGATCGTATCCTGGTGATGCTGGGACAGATGGAGGACCCCCAGGGGCTGGGCTACAACGTGAAGCAGAGCCAGACCGCCATCGGCAGCGGCGGGTTCAGTGGCAAAGGCTACCTGGAAGGCACGCTCACCAAGTTCAAATACGTGCCCATGCAGAGCACCGATTTCATATTCTGCACCGTGGGCGAGGAATGGGGCTTCCTCGGCACATCGTTCCTCGTGCTGCTGTTCACCGTGCTGATCCTGCGCATCATCCAGATCAGTGACCGGCAGCGGTCGAAGTTCACACGGATCTACGCCTATTGCGTGGCCAGCATCTTCTTCCTGCACCTGATGATCAACGTGGGCATGACCATCGGTCTCGCCCCGGTGATCGGCATTCCCCTCCCCTTCTTCAGCTATGGCGGCAGCAGCATGATGGGATTCACCATCCTGTTGGGCATCCTGCTCCGGCTCGATGCGGAACGGTTGAGCCAGCTGCGCTAAGGGCCTGTTCGGGATCTCTCCTTTTGAAGCGAGCGATGAGGATCTGGCGACCAGACGACCTGCCTGTCGGTAGGCAGGGGCGCGGAACCGGAGCATAACCGAAGCTACGTGCGGCTTCCGCAACGAAATAGGGTCGCCAAAGACCATAGCGTATCCAAATGCGGAGATCCCGAACAGGCTCTATGGAAGACTCCTTGGTTCATTGGCGAAGTGCTCGCATGAACTCAGCCGTTCAGCGATTTACTGAACACGCGTATCGGAAAGCAACGAGCATCACCAAGGCATCGCTGGGTCCTCTTGGACCGCTCCTGAACGACGAACGCCGGCCCATTGGACCGGCGTTCGATGATGTTCGGTAACTGCTGATCAGTAGTACAGGCTGCGGTTGTCCTTTACGCCCACGGCTTCGCGCAGGGCATTGAACACACCGTTCTCAGCGCGTGCCTGCACACGGCTCAGCAGGCCCTCCTTTTCACCGGCCATATCACCGGCCTCCGGGGCCGGGGTCAGCGTGTTCATGGTCACCACGTAAGCAGCGTTCTCGCCTTTCAGCGGTACGCTGGTCTGGCCGTTCTGCAGGGCGAAGATCTTGCCGATCACCTCGAACTCGCTGAACCCACCGGGGATGCTGAACCCGTTGTACACCACGTCGTTGGCGTTCTGCACGGTCACGCCCATTTCCGTGGCCAGTGCGTTCAGGTCCGTTTTGCCCTGCATCTTGGCCAGATAAGCCTCGGCCTTCTTCTCCTTGGCAGCCTCCTTGGTGAAGAGCTCACGCACATCCTCCAGGTCGGGCACACCTTCCTCGCGGATACGGGTGAGAATGGCCACCACGTAGTTGTCGCCAGCTTCGAGAGGCTCGCTCACTTCGCCTTCCTCGGCGCGGTTCACCCAGCTGATGGTGGTGTTCGGCTCCTGCAGGCCCGGAATGAAGCGGGCATCAGGCCGGAACTCCTCGACCGGGGTCAGGGTGAGCCCCATTTCCTCAGCCGCGGCCTTCATGGCCTCAGCGGTCTTGTTGCGCAACGAGAAGTCGTTCGCCTTCTTGTAAGCCTCCTTGAAGGTGGCAGGAGTGGGCTTCACCGTGCGCTCGATGGTGACGATCCGGCGTTCCTGACGCGTACGCTGACCCAGCACCTCCACGATATGGAAGCCATAGCTGGTCTTGCAGATGGTGGTGGCACCCACTTTCTGATCGAAGCTCGCCGCGGTGAACTCGGGCACCATGCGGGTCTTGTCGAACCATTCGTACACACCACCATTGCCGGTGCTTCCGGGGTCATCGCTGAACTTGGTCACCATGTCACCGAACTTGCTCTTGTCCTTCTTCACCACAGCGAGCAGGCTATCCGCGCGTTGCTTTTGCTCATCCTCGCTCTTGCCCTGTTGGGTGCTGAGCAGGATGTGGCGCACACGGGCCTCGGGCACGTCCGCCAGTTCCTTCACTTTCACCAACTTCCAGCGCTGGCCTTCGAGGTAAGGCCCCACCACGGCGCCCACGGCAGCGTTCACGATCAAGGAGTCATTCAGTTTGTCGGCGGTGCCCTCGGTGTAAGGCACTTTGGCGTACGAACGCGTTTCGCTGTTCGTCACCACGAAGCTCGAGTCGTCGGTCGTGGTCTCGAACGCCGCCTTGATACCATCCAGTTCCTTACGGCCCAATACCTGGTCCGCTTCACTGGGCGTCACGGCGAACAGCACATATTCGAAACGGCGCGAAGGTTTCTGCTGGTACTTCTTGTCGTTCTTGTGCTGGTCGTAGAATCGACGCAGGTCCTTATCGCTCACCGCATAGAGACTATCAGGCTCACTGTCATACCGCTTCGCCACGAAGCTGAACGTGGCCCGTGCGCTCTTGGCGGCAAACTCGTCCTTGGCCTGGGCGCTGTTCACGAACACGCTTTTCTTCACAAGGGTGTTGTACTTGGCGTAGAGACGGTTCTCCTGGATGCGACGCTTCTGGATCTGGTGATACACCGGTGCGTTCACCTGCACATCGCTGAAGTATTGCTTCAAGCGCGCCTTGTCCGGCTGGCCATCGGGACCCTGGAAGTTGGGTTGGCTGCGAAAGTCCGGCATGACGTTGTCGCCGAAACGGATGTCGTCGTATTCACCAGTACTGAGGCTGAACCCGGCATCGAGCACCTGGCCCATCATCACTTTCTCCTTCACTATCTCGTTCCAGACGCTGTTACGCACCTGCTCGGTCATCTGTGCGGTGACCGTTTGACCGAAGTCGTTTCGGTAGCTCTCCACCTCATCGTTCACGCGCTGCTCGAACGCCACCACGCCGATCTCGGAGTCACCAACGGTGCCCAAGGCCTGGTCCTTGCGGCCCATGGTACGGTTGCTCAGGAGCTCGCCGAGAATGAAGAGCACCAATGCTCCGCCAACGATGCCGATCAACAGGCCGCTACGTTCGCGGATCTTTCCAATGACTGCCATGACCTTCTTAGAATAGGGGTGCAAATATAGGATCCGGCCCCACACGGCGCAGGGTCTCTCATGTTGTTGATCCTCAGGACCTATTGCAGGTAGCCTCCGGCCGGGTCGATGACCTCCAGCCGGACCAGGTCGATCCGGCTGCCTTCCACTTGGGCAATGGTGAACCTGAAGGGTGGCAGATCGATCACCTGCCCCTGCTCGGGAAGATCGCCGGTGGCGTGCAACAGGTAGCCGGCCAGGGTATCGTACTCTTCGCCCTCCGGGAGCGCCAGAGCGTGCTTTTCGCGCAAATGGGACACCTCCAGGCGAGCGCTGAACACATATTCACCATCCCCGATCTTCTCCTCCACCTCCTCAGGAGTATCGTGCTCATCCTCGATATCGCCCACGATGGTCTCCACGATGTCCTCCATGGTGACAATGCCGGCCGTACCACCGAACTCGTCCACCACCACGGCCACGTGGTTGCGCTGCTTGATAAAGAGCTGGAGCACATCGTCAGCAGGCATGGTACCCGGTATGAAGTTCACGGGACGCATGACGGCGCGGATGCTCTTGGGATGTCGGAACAGTTCGTAACCATGCACATAGCCGATCACATTGTCGATACTGTCCTTGTACACGAGCAGCTTGCTCAGGCCTGTCTCAATGAACCGTTTATGCAACATCTCCACGTTCTCTTCCACGTCGATGGCCTCCACCTCGGCGCGGGGAATCATCAGTTCGCGAACCTTTATACTACTGAGCTCCAGCGTATTGCGAAAGTATTCCACCTCTGCATCGAGGCTTTTCTCCCGGGGATGGCTGGTGCTCACCTCCTTGAGGAACTCATCCAGATCGATGCGCCCAAAGACCACCTGACCGGGCCTGGCCTGCACCCCGAAGAGCCGGAGCACCAATTCACTGATGCCGGTCATCAGCATCATGGGCAACCAAAGGAGCACATACAGGACCATCAAGGGCAGTGCGAACACGCTGAGCGTCCGGTTCGGATCGATCCGGAACAGGGCTTTGGGAAGGAACTCGGCCACCACCAGGATCAACAGGGTGCTCATCACGGTCTGGCTCGCCAGTACGGCGGCCTCACCCAACCCCAAGGTGCGCAGCCAGGGCTCCAGCACTTTGGCCATGACCAGACCATAGACCACGAGTGCGATGTTGTTCCCCACGAGCAAGGCACCGATAACACGTCCGGGACGCTGTAAGAGCCTGCCCACGATACGCGCCCAAATGGCACCCCGCTTTTTTTCGAGCTCCACAAAGAGCTTGTTGGTGGTGACGAACGCGATCTCCAGCCCGGAACATAGGGCGGACACGGCGATGGACACCAGGATCAGGAAAAGGTCAGCGGGAGTAAGGGACACGACGGGACTCAGTGTGAGCGGGTAGGCGAAGATAGGATCGGCCCTCTCAGCGACCCTTCTGGCGGTCCTCCATGGCCTCCAGTTTGGCACGGGTGAACCGCCTGAACCAGAACATGGCCAGTGCCACGGCCGGGAAGATGAGCCACTGGCGACCCTCTGCGAAGCCCTCGGTGGCTATGACCCAGATGGCTGCGACGGCAGTGCCAATGGCCACGGCCAGCCAAAAATGCTCCATGAACTTACCGAGCTTGCGCATCGAGGACCAAGGTATCATCCGCCGGCAAATAAAGGATGCCGGTGATGTTGCGGATGGTGTATCGGCTGAAGTCCTCGGTGGCGTCCAACCCATTGCCGTGGATGATGTCCTCGCCCCTACGGATCCGAACGGGCTTGTCGGTGCGCACGCGCGCGCTGTCCTGGTCCCACGTGATCTGCTCGGTCTCCAGCCGCTCGCCCTTGTCGTTCACGAAGACCACGTTCTCGTAGGCCTCCATGCGTTTCTGACCGGGAAGGATCAGGCCACGTCGGGCGGTGAGCGTGCTACCCGGCCTGCCTTCGGCATCAAAGAACACCACCTCCAGGCCCTCGGAGATCTCGGTGCGCTTCGGCTCGTTGATCCACTCGGCGATACGGCCGGCACGCAACCGGTTGCGCACGCGGCCTGAATCGGTGTAGAGATACTCGGCCTGACTGGTCACGCGGTCCGGCGAGTCGGCTTCCAGTTCAATGGCGGCCACCTTGTCCAGGTCGTTGCTGCACGAAACGAACATTCCCGCCACCAGGACGGGAATGCCGATGAGGATCGCTCGATGAGCGTGGACCATGCTGCTTATTTGCGCGTGCGGACCGTGGTGCTCTCGTTCAGGCCACCGCAGGCCACTTGGTAGGACTTGCCATCGGTGAGCTGATGGAAAAAGGCCTCGTTCTGCGTGGGGAAACGTGCGGCGGCGGAAGCCATGCGGTCCCCGGCCTTGTCGGCCACGCTGGGATCCAGGCTCTTGGCGCGCTGGTAATAGTCGTAGGCCAGCCAGTAGGCGCCCCACTTTTCGGGTTCCTCGCAACCACCGGCCTGGGCGGCCACGGCGTTACCGATCAGGATCAGGGCCTCACCGTTCTTGGGCTCGAGCTGGAGGATCTGGTTGGCATAGCTGCGCGCCTGCGAGTGGTTCCCGCTGGCGCTGGCCACCTGGCCGGCCTTCAGCAGATACTTCACTTTATCGCTACATCCACTGCACAGGTCAACGGCCTCCTTCATGTACTTGAGCGCACCCGACATGTCGTTCTGTTTGGCCAGATACATGCCCAGGCTGTATGCGCTTTCACTGGTGGGACTGGCGCGGTGCACGTCCTCGGCCAGTGTACGGTACACCTTTTCTTCCGTGCAGTCCTTGCCGTTCAGCACCTTCAACAGGCGCACTTTCATATCCATGTCGTCGGGCTTGGCCTGGATCAGGTCACCCACGATACGGCCAATGTCACCACACTCCGCCACCTTGAAGAAAAGACCATTCACCTGGTCGCGGGCCTTGGTGAAGTACTCCTTATCAGATTCCTTCAGCCCTTCCTTGGCCAGGTTGGCCTCGATGTGGCCCATGATGGTCACGTAATCCGCGAGCATTTGGTCCTTGGTGGCAACACCTTTGTTGTACAGGCAGTTCAACGCCTGGTAGTACCCGCTCAGCGTACCGGCCTCGCTCTTCACGCCGCCCAGGTCAACGCTCTGCTTCAACACATCGAAGGCTTCCTGGCACTTGTCGGGGCTGTAGATCAGCATATCCACCCCTTTGCGGCCCAGCACGAAGGCCTGTTCGCCGAAATGGGTGATGCGCAGGTCGTAAACGAGATAGAGCGAATCGATCAGCCGGGCCTTCCGGGCGGCATCCTTCTCCTTACTGATGAACTCGGCCATGAGCTTCACCCCGTTCTGGTATACACCCTTACTGGAGGTGGGGCAAACGCGGACCACCTCCTTCCACGGGTTGTAGGCATCGGTGTAGGCGCCCTGTTTCATGAACTCCTGGTACATGGACAGGTTCTGTACGCAAGTGACGCTATCCTCCTTGGTAGCGCCGTACTTGCTCTGTGCCTGCGCGGCACCGATGGCCAGTGCGGCCACTGTGATCGTGAGGGTGTGCTTCAGGGTTTTCATTCGATCCGTCGTTTCTTGAACCATTGCTCTCTGAGGTCCGGCGTAATGCTGATGCCGATGAACACTGCGGCGAAGCGTTCGCGCACATTGCCGTTGGTGCCTGTACCCCGTTCGCCAAGTTCCGTGCCGAAGTTGATCCGGGAACGCGTGGTGTTCATCATGACCGGCAGTGAAAAGCCAAAGGACATGCCGAACTCGCTGAGCGGCGCACCGGCCACCACGAGGTAATCATCCGTGTAACGCACCCCGGCGCGGTAAATAATGCGTTCGCCGAACGAACCATTGCCATCGCCGGCCGGCCGGAAGGAGAAACCCAAGGCCGTGGTGCTGCTGGTGCGCAACGTGGAGCGCTGGTCGTAGCCCTCCACGTTCACACGCAGCTCGGACCAATCGCGCACACGGTACTCAGCGGTCATGGTCCAGCGTGAATTGAACACTGTGAGACCAACACCCGCTTGTAATGGAAGGTGTACCTCGCCCACGGAACCGGCAACAAGGAAAGCCGTATCCACCGTGGCCTCGGCACCAGCGTTGGTGTAAACGAAATTGGTGGCCGTGAGGTCGTAGTTGGCCCTGAGGTTGGTGGGCAGGTCGGCCGTGAACCCGAACCGGAAGCGCCATGCTTCAGCCTCCGCCTTTGGCATACGGACAACCTTGCGCTTGCCGGGGTCCTTCCCTTGGTCCAGCCATTCCTGTTCCTTGCGCTCATCGACCGCGGTCAAGTGCTTCCGACGGGCATCGCGCCGCTGTTGCATGCGCAACTTCCCCAGCAGGTCGCCAGTCCATTGAAGTCCTACACCGACCATGGGGTCGTACACATTGAGTTCGGAGACGACGTTGGTGTTGTAATATCCAAGGCCTACAGGATAGTATGCCTTTCGACCTTCCTCGATGGTACCGAACAGGTAGTTGAAATTAGCGCCCAAGCTCACCTTGGTGCCTTTTCCAAGGGTATCGTTGCTCTGCCAGAGCGTACGGCCAAGACCAATGAACCCTCGATTGAGCCCTCCGTTGCCGCTGTATTCGTAGGTCACAGCACCTTCGGGGACCTGCCCTTGGTCCGTTATGCGGTAACCCACATCGCTCACCGGCGTAATACCCAATGCCATGCCCCAACGCCCCCTGGCGAACGGTATGCCCAAGGCCAGCCCGAGCAGGTCCATCCGATTGCCCTTGGCCGTACGGTCATCGCTGTCGAAACGCAGGAACCGGATGGCCACTGCGGTCTGCAGATCGGTCAGGGCCAGGGCCGGGTACGACGCCGGGTTGGCTATGTTCAGGGCGAAAGGGTCTGAAAGCGCCACACCGGTGCCCCCCATCATGGCCTGCTCCACCTGGGGCGAATTGATCAGGGTGCCGAACCCATAGGCCGAATAGGGCGTCCCGCTTCCCTGCTGCCCCTGGGCCTGAAGCCGTTGCGGACCCATGGCCCACACGAGACAGAGCGCACTAAGCGTTCTGATGAAGAAGTATGGCGTGAAGGCCTTCAAGGGTCAGAAAAGGGTGGGCAAAGATGCCACTTTTCAGGGCGCGGGCGAACCGCAGGCCATCGCCACCCGTGAGCACAACGGCGATGCCGGGATAATGGTGTTCAAGGCGATCGATAAATCCCTCCAACTCGTGCACGATACCATGGTGCACCCCGGAAGCAAGGGATGTTGTCGTGTCAGTGCCCATGAGGGCCGCATCGGCTGGCGGCTCGACCAACGGCAACCGGGCGCTATAGGCGTTCATGGCACGGGAACGCATGGCCATGCCCGGCGAGATCGCTCCACCGCAGTAGGTACCATCAGAGGTGACAAGGTCGTAGGTGATGCAGGTCCCCAGATCAATGGCCAGGACCGGGCGCCCGGGGAACATGGCCATGGCACCAACGGCATTGGCCAACCGGTCCACGCCCAGCGTAAGTGGTGTGGCGTAAGCACTGCGAACCGGGGCTTTTGAGCTTCCCGTGATCAAAAAGGTGGTAGCCAGGGACCGCAGGTGTTCTTCCCACGACGGATCGGGAGCCGCTACCGAACCCAGCGCGATCCGATCGGGACGATCACCAGCAAGGAATCCTTCCAGGGCTGGACCATGGCCGGACACCATGGCTCCCGTTCGCCGCAGACGATGTCCGCGAAAAAGGGCCGCTTTGGTGCGGGTGTTCCCCACATCGAGCACAAGATCCAATGGGAGGGAGTGCGTGTTCAATGGACTTGTCTATATTTGCCGCCCTGTCCGCCGGAAGGCCAGCACCTGGGTGGACAAAGTTCGGTGCCTTAGCTCAGCTGGTAGAGCAACGGATTGAAAATCCGTGTGTCCCCAGTTCGATCCTGGGAGGCACCACGAACGAAAAGCCCTCCATTGCGGAGGGCTTTTTCATTTCAAGGTGTCGCTCAACCACTGCCTGAGCTCGGCGAGGTATTGCTGCTTCACCGGCTCGCGCAACTTCTTATTGGTCACAGTAAAATAGCTGTGCCGCTCCAAGAAACGCACCTGAAGCTGATTCCACTCGAGCTCCGTGGAAAGCACCCCGAAAGTGCGCATCTCCGAGAAGAGCGAATCGCCAATGCGCCTGAAATCCGCCCTGCCGAGGTAGTCCAGGTCGGCATCGCACAGTATTCGGGAGAGCTTGTTGCGCGGAGACTGAGGGATGCGCGTGGCCATGATCATGTCGCAAACACGCTGCACCTGAGCGGATGAGTAGCCGAACCTTGGCAAATGCTCCTGGACCAGGACACAGCCGTGCTGTTCGTGGTCCATACCATGCACAATGAAACCACAATCATGGTACAGGGCCGCGGTCTTTAGCAAGGTGAGGTCCTCCTCGTCGACCACCCCTTCCTTCTCCGCGATATCGATCGCACTTGCATACACATCCAAGGTGTGCTCCAGACAATGGTACGTGCGTTCCTTGGGAAGCTCGTTCCTCAGCCGTTCAAGGATATAGGACTTAGCGCCTAGGGGGTCCATGGTCACCGCAGCGGTACAAGATAAGGGATCGGGGATACGGCCTGCATCAACGGCTACCTTTGGGGCATGCGCCAGCGCTCCCATCGTCGCACGTTGGTCCTGTTCGGCACTCTTGCTGCCTACATCGTACTTCAGTTCGTTTGGTGGGCCGTGCTATTACTGCGCAAGGACCGGGAGGTGGTGGACCTCACCCTTCAGTTGCAGGCGTTGGACATCGTGCCCATCGCTCCGCTTGATGCGGAGCGGCGCTTGCGCATGGTGGTGGGCGAAGGAAGCGTGCTATTGCTTTTGCTCCTGGTCGTCCTGTTGCTCACCTTCCGGGCCATCCGCCGCGACCTGGCGCTGGCACGCACCCAGCAGAACTTCCTGCTCGCGGTAACGCATGAACTGCGCAGCCCGATCGCGGCCATCAAACTGCAACTTCAAACGCTGGCCCGCGAAGGTCTCACCGCGGAACAACGGGAGCAACTGCGCAGCCATGCCCTGGAAGAATCGGACCGGCTGGCACACCTGACCGAAAAAGTGCTTCTCGCCACCCGGGCCGAGGAGGGCGCCTTGGAACTGCACCCGGTGGAAGCCGATGTGATGGAGCTAGTGCGGGAGGCGGTCGATCGCGCGCGGCAGCAAATGGCCAGGGACCATGTGCTGACGATCGCCGGGCCGGACCGGTTCATGGTGCGCACCGACCAGCAGGCCCTGCGCAGCATTGTCGACAACCTCCTGGAGAACGCGGCCAAATATGCACCACCAGGCACCCGCATCGATGTCGCGGTAGTGACGGGGCCTGAGGGATGGCGATTGACCGTGAGCGACGAAGGGCCCGGCATTGCCGCTGAGGACCAACAGCGCATCTTCGAGAAGTTCCATCGCGGAGGGAACGAAGAGACGCGCAGGGCCAAGGGTACCGGGCTGGGATTGTATATCGTGCAGCGCCTTTCGGGTCAGATGGGAGGTGTCGTTTCCGTCCGGTCACGCTCCCCCCACGGGTCTATCTTTACGGCCTCCTTTCCAACACGCTGATGGCTCCGCACAAAGTGGTCCTGATCATCATGGATGGCTGGGGCATTGGTGCCGGTGACCACACCGATGCCATCGCCAAGGCCGACACACCGTTCATCAAGCACCTGCTGGCCACCGCCCCGCATGCAACCCTTCTTACGGACGGAGAGCATGTAGGTCTTCCGCCGGGCCAGATGGGGAACAGCGAAGTGGGCCACTTGAACATCGGCGCAGGTCGCGTGGTGTACCAGGACCTCGTGCGCATCGATCGGGCCATGACCGATGGAAGCCTTGAGCAGGACCCCACGTTGTGCGCCGCCTTCGATGCCGCCTTGGAGCCCGGTCGTCGCTTGCACCTGATGGGCCTCCTGTCCGATGGTGGAGTGCATGCCATGCGCACCCATGCCGAAGCGCTGTGCCGAATGGCCGTTCGACACGGCGTCCAACAGGTCTTTGTTCATGCGTTCACGGATGGCCGGGATGCGGACCCACGGAGCGGCAAAGGCTACATGCAGCGCTTCCTTGACAGCATGACGGGACTGCCCGTAAAGGTGGCCAGCGTAGTGGGGCGCTACTACGCCATGGACCGGGACAAACGATGGGAACGCATCGCCAAGGCCTACGAACTGCTGGTGCATGGAAAGGGCACGCCGATCCAGGCCCCCCTGGAAGCCTTCGATCGCAGCTATGCCCTGGACCGTACCGACGAGTTCATCGAACCGTTCGTGGTGACCGGTCCCGATGGCGCACCGGCCGCGACCATCCGGCCCGATGATGTGGTGATCTGCTTCAACTTCCGCACCGACCGTTGCCGCGAGATCACACAAGCGCTCACCCAGCAGCCGTTCCCCGAACAGGGCATGCAGCCCCTGCCTTTGCACTATGTCACCATGACCGAGTACGACCCCACGTACACCGGGGTAAAGGTGCTCTTCCGCAAGGACGACCTGCCCATGACCTTGGGCGAAGTGGTCTCAAAGGCGGGTAAGCAACAGATCCGCATTGCCGAAACGGAGAAATACCCGCACGTCACCTTCTTCTTCAGCGGGGGGCGCGAACGTCCGTTCGAAGGGGAATCGCGCATCATGCTCCCTTCACCCAAGGTGGCGACATACGACCTGCAGCCGGAAATGAGCGCACAAGGCATTACCGATGCCATCTGCGCCGAGCTACGGAAAGGCGAGGTGGACTTCGTGGCGCTCAATTTCTCCAACCCTGACATGGTGGGCCATACCGGTGTGTTCGATGCCATTGTGAAGGCCGTGGAGACCACCGACCAGTGCACGCGGCAGGTGGTCGAGACCGGCCGCGCGAACGGCTATTCATTCGTCATCATCGCCGATCATGGCAATGCGGACAAGGCCTTGAACCCGGACGGCACACCCAACACGGCGCATAGTACCAACCCGGTACCTGTGATCGTGCTCGATGCCCGTACTTGGCGGATGCGCGATGGCATCCTGGCCGATGTGGCACCCACCATCCTGCACTTGATGGACATGGAAAAGCCCGTCGAAATGACGGGCTCTTCCCTGCTTTCGTAGGCGCTCAGCGCAGGGCCTTACCAGCCGTTGCGCAGAATGGTCACGTGCCCGGTGTAGGGCTTGCTCTTACGCTCCACGATCAGCTCGTAGTAGTACGTGCCATCCGGAGAATCGCCGCCGTTCCAGTTGTTCCGGTAGTTCTTGGTCTCATACACCAACTGACCCCACCGATTGAACACACGAAGCGTGTTATTGGCATAAGCAATGCCATCGATGAACCAGATGTCGTTGTGCCCATCGCCGTTCGGTGTGAACACGTTGGGAATAATGACCTCGCAATCGACGATCACGTTCACCGTGGCCGTGGCTTCGCGACCACAATCATCCGTGGCGGTCACAGTGTAGGTGCCACTGGCCAGGATGGGCACATAGGTCACTGCCCCTTCATCGCCGGTGCTCCACAGGAGGTCCAGCGAACCTACACCGCCCGAGGCCTGCACCGCGAGCGGAATGGTGTCATTGCTGCACTCGGTAAGCACATCCGTGGTGATGAGCGTGATGGCGGGTGCATCGGTGATGGTGATGGTCACCGAGGCGCTCACTGACCGTCCGCAGGGATCGGTGTATGTACCCGTAACGGTGACCGCCTCACTGCCTTCGGCCTGGTTGTCCTCCAAAGGCTGGAAGGGTACCTGGATGTTCAGCACATCATCGGGAATGGTGACCGTGGTCGGCAGCGAGAAGTCCGCTCCATTATTGCCACCAGCGAAGGTCAACACCACATCCACCGCGCCCAGTGAACCTTGTGGGCGAATGATGTTGATATTGGTCTCGTCGCAACCTTCCACCAACGTGTTCGGACCCAACAGGTTCATGTTCAACGGGGGAAGCGGGCTCAATTCGATGAAGAATTGTGCCACCGATGTGGTCCCGCAATCATCGGTGACGGTGGCGGTGTACACGGTGTTCGCCAGCGGGGAGACCGTGATCGCGGGGCCTACCTCACCCGTGGACCAGCTGATCGCGTATGGCGGGTAACCTCCCAATACAACAGGTGTCAGGATACTGCTTCCCAGACAGGGGATAACATCACTACCACCTGTGATCACCAAAGCGGGAGCACTGATGATGAAGAAGGTGAACTCGTTGGTGATGGTCTGACCTGCGCAAGGCGATTCGGAGGTAAGCGTTAGGATGATGGTCTCTTCCCCGTCACTATCAATGGGACAGTTGAACGTGAAGGACAGTGATGTCACACCCGGCAGGAATACCAAGGAATCAGGGAACGTGGGGGTGTAATCCACACCCGGAGTGGCCGTTCCACCCACCTCAATGTACACCACACTGGTGTCCGTACCCGTACCAGTGCCCGTCCGCTCGAAATCGATGGTCACGGGGTAGCAGCTCTCTTGAATGGTGTTGTTGCCAATAATGCCAGGACCAGGGGTAAGCGAAGGAATGAAGGGCGTGCTGGTGAAGCTACCAGCCTCCAGGAACACCCCGGAATCATAGGCTTGGTCCAAGGCATCGCCAATGGCCAGTTTGATGTGGTAGGTCTGGCCACATTCCACCTGGCGTTTCGCTTCCAACACCACTGTGAATCCATCGTAGACCACTGTGGTGCCGGTGCCATTGTCCACGTAGTACTGTGGGTTCACGGCAGGGCAGAACGGGTCGTTGGGGTTATTGTTATCCCCGTTGTTCACGTTGTCGATCGTCACCGGGGTCACACCATCAGGGAGCAGTGCGATGTTGATGGCGCTGTTCGTGTAGGGGCCTGTGATGCCGGGACCACTGAGGAAGAATCCGAAGGCATCGTTGAAGGAACAAACGAATTCGGGATACTCCTCGGAGCCGAACACATAGCGGAACTTGATCGAGTCGCCGGTGGTCACGAAGTCGAACTCAAGAACTGCAGCATTATTGATGGTGCCGCCCGAAATGGCCACCAGATCAGGGTCGCTGATGTTCGGTACGAGTTGGTCGGTTTGAAAACCGGTGGCACCCTGTCCCACGTTCTGGGCGAAGCCGGAGCTCAGGATCACACCAGCGGACAGACCGAGGTTGGAGTTGGTGGTGGTGAAGGCTCCAGTGCCGGCCTGTGGCGTGGCCGGGTCCACCACACCGTTGTAGGTCACGTTGGTGACCGTAACGCCGGATCCGAGCAGCACGTCCTGCACCAACTGGAGCGGGGTCTGGTTCACCGTCACGTTCAATTGGGCCTGCGCGCCCATTACAGCCACGGCCGCCAAGGCCGCTCCGATCGCTCTGTACTTGCTCACGTTATCCACTTGTTGGTTCAATCCTGGGTTCCCTTGATCAACGTCACATGGCCTATGCCTTCCTGGGGCGGAAAGTAATGACCCTCTGCGCGATACTTGTACACATACACGCCGGTCATGGCCACATCCGACCCGTTCACCTTGCCATCCCAGCGCATCGCAGGGTTGTTGGTCGTAAAGATGAGCTCGCCCCAGCGGTTGAAGACATTCATCTCGAACACGCTGATGTCGTGGCCCACGGGTCCGAAATCATCATTCACACCATCGCCATCGGGCGTGAAGGCATTCGGGAAGTAGATATGCGCCGGTGCCCGCAGCAGGACAGAGTCGATGCCCGGGCATCCGTTCGGGGTCACGATCTTCAAGGTCACCCAATGGTCCTCCAGGTCCAGGTAGCTGTGGTACACCTCGTGGCCACGGTAGATCGTTCCCTCCTCATCACCCATTTCCCAGATCCAGTTGCGGGCGTAGGGCAATGTGGCGGCCTGCAGGTACCAGTCATCCTGCCCCAGGTTGGTCACAACGATGCTGGTGAACACATGCTCCACGGCAACGACCACATCGTCCGTGCGCTGGGCGCCGCAACGGTCGGTCACTGTCACGATGTACTCGGTATCCTCTTCAGGGGACACACGCAGGATGGGGTCTGAGATGCTATCCAGCCCGTTCCAAAGGATCGTGTAATAGCCTGACCCACCAGTGACCACCGCGATCAGCTCGGCCGAATCACCGGCGCAGATGAGCTTGTCCATCGGAACGGTCAGTTGGAACGGAGCATAGTTCGGCAGCAGGGTGCTCACTACCGCGGTGCCAACGTAGCCGCATTGGTCCGCAATGGTCACGGTGTAATCCTGATCGGCCGGAACACCGACCGCCAATGAGGTGGAGGTGCCAAGTACGAAGCCGTTCTCATTGGTCCATTGATAGGTATAGACCCCATTGCCCCCCTGGACATCGACCACCGAGACCTCCGCAGTGTCGCCAGGACAGATCACGGTCACATCGTCCGATATGGTGATCACAATGGGCGGCAGGGGCTCAGTACCCACCAGCACGCTATCCTGCACCGTCGTACCGCAACCTTCGCCCACGGTAACGATATACCACGTGGGAGGGCCAGCAGGAACGGTCACCGTTGCCGTATTGCCAACGAACGAACCATTTGCGGTCCAGTTGTAGGTGAACACATTGTTGCCGCCCACCGCACTGGTCACTTCAATAGGGCCCGTTCCAAGGCAGGGGATCAAGGTCTCGGGGCTTACCGTGATCTCCAGTGGGGGATAAATGGGTAGCGTGATGGTCATGTTCTCCACCACCTCGGTCACTCCGCACACATCGTTGACCGCCACGGAATAATCCGTGGTGACGCCGGGCGACACGCTGATGGTGGGGGTGGTCTCACCCGTGCTCCACAGATACGTGTAGTTCCCTATGCCTCCAGTGACGGTGGGTGACAATACGTTCACCTGGCCGCAAACGCTATTGAGGTCGTTCAACGAAACATCCAATGGTGGCGGGCTGTCAATGTAGAAGGTGAACAGGGTCTGGATCACTACCCCGGCGCATTCCACCAATTGTTCCACCTGCACGAGAAGCGTCTCGGAGCCGTCGGCATCCATGGGCACATCCACGAACACGCTCACGCTTTGCTGATCGGCCGGGAAAATGAGCTCAGTGGGCAAGGCGGGTGAATAATCCACGTTCGGCGTGGCCGTGCCAGCGATGATGATGCTGACCGTGTCCGCCTCGCTCACATCGCCCAACCGGGAGAACACGATCTCGTACGGGCCGCAACCCTCGAGCATGGTATCCCCATTGATGCCTACCCCGTTGGTGAGGTCTGCCTCCACCTGGCCGGTACTTGCAAAGCTCCCGGCCTCGAGGAACACTCCGGAGTCATAGCTGGTGTCCAACGCATCACCCAAGGCCAATTTGATATGATAGGTCTGCCCGCACTCCACCAGTGCAAAGGCCGTGAGCACCACGGTGAACCCGTTGTAGGCTATGGTGGCACCCGCGCTGTTGTTCACGTAGTACTGCGGGTTCACGGCCGGGCATGTGGGGTCGTTGGGCACATTGTTGTACCCGTTGTTCACCGTATTGATGGTGACCGGCGTGGTGCTGTTAGGTATCAGGGCGATATTGGCCGCGTTGCCCGCGAAAGGCCCGGTGATGCCCGGCCCGCTAAGGAAAAAGCCGAACGCATCGTTGTAGCTGCACACGAAGTTGGGGTACTCCTCCGAGGCGAACACATATCGGAACCGAAGGGTGTCGCCCGTCGGGATGAAATCGAACTCCAGTACCGCACGGTCATTGATGGTGCCCCCGGAAATGTTCACCAGGTCCGGATCGGAACCGGTCCCGTTCATGTCGCCTGAGAAATTGGTGGCGGGTCCCACGGCATTGGCAACGGTACCGGTGCTCAACAGTACGCCCGAGGCTAGACCGAGGTTGGTCGCGTTGGCCGTGAACGAGCCACTGCCCACCTGCGGCAAAGGCGGATTGAGGACGCCATTGTACTGGACGTTGAACGCGGTGACACCTCCCCCAAGCAATACGTTCTGCACCAACTGCTGGGCGGTCTGTGTGCCGTTCACTACCAGCTGAGCACTGGCATTCGTGCTGCCGATCAGGGCCACGAGGCAGGGAAGTACAATTCGTTTCAACATCCGGTCGGTGGGAAAGCGTGTTGAAAAATACGCGATCTGTCCAAATCATGACCCATACCCGCTTTGAAAGGTTGCCTCCGTCCTTGAAATGCCCACCGGTTATCTTCGTCCCCACATCCGAAAGCCCTACCACCGTGCACGCGATCGACACGTACATCGAGTCCAACAAGGACCGCTTCCTGAGCGAACTGCTCGACCTGCTCCGTATCCCCAGTGTGAGCGCCGACCCCAAGTACAAAGCCGATGTGGCCCGCTGTGCCGAGGCCGTGAAACAGCGCATGGTGGAAGCCGGCCTGGACAAGGTGGAGGTATGCCCCACCGCCGGACACCCGATCGTGTATGGCGAAAAGATCATCGACCCCGCCCTGCCCACCGTGCTCGTGTACGGCCACTACGATGTACAACCCCCTGATCCTCTGGACCTTTGGCATAGCGGCCCCTTCGAGCCGGTGATCAAGGAAGGCATGATCTACGCCCGCGGCAGTGCCGACGACAAGGGCCAGTTCTATATGCATGTGAAGGCCGTGGAGACCATGATGAGGACCGGTGGCCTGCCCTGTAATGTGAAGGTGATGATCGAGGGTGAGGAGGAAGTGGGCAGCGACAACCTGGGCCTGTTCGTGGCCAACAACAAACAGAAGCTTGCGGCCGACGTGGTGCTGATCAGCGATACGAGCATGATCGCCAATGATGTGCCCAGCATCAACACCGGTCTGCGTGGCCTTAGCTATCTCGAGGTGGAGGTGACCGGCCCCAACCGCGACCTGCACAGCGGGGTGTATGGTGGTGCCGTGGCCAACCCCATCAACGCCCTGTGCGAAATGATCGCCAGCCTGCACGATGCCGATCGCCGCATCACCATTCCCGGCTTCTACGATGCCGTGCAGGAACTGAGCGCCGCCGAACGCACAGCACTGGCCGAGGCCCCTTTCGATGAGGAGGAGTACAAAAAGGACCTGCAGATCGACGCGGTGCGTGGCGAGAAAGGCTACACCAGCGAGGAGCGCAGCAGCATCCGTCCCACCTTGGACGTGAACGGCATCTGGGGCGGCTACATCGGCGAAGGCGCCAAGACCGTGCTGCCCTCCAAGGCCTACGCCAAGATCAGCATGCGCCTGGTGCCCAACCAGAAGAGCGATGCCATTACCAAGCTCTTCCAGGACCACTTCGTGAAGATCGCGCCGCCGGGCGTGAAGGTGGTGGTGAAGCCCCACCATGGCGGTGAGGCGGCCGTAACGCCCATCGACAGCCCCGCCTACCTGGCCGCGGCCAAGGCCATGGAAGAGACCTTCGGGAAGAAGCCCATCCCCACCCGTGGCGGTGGCAGCATCCCCATTGTGGCGCTGTTCGAGCAGGAATTGGGCCTGAAGACCGTGCTCTTCGGGTTCGGCCTGGACAGCGACAACATCCACAGCCCGAACGAGAAGTATGGCGTGTTCAACTACTTCCAGGGCATCCGCTCCATTCCGCGCTTCTTCCACCACTTCGCTGCCAGCGGCCGCAAGGCCTGAGCGCGGAGCGGTACGGCGTTTGCCACCGACCCGCCATGCGTGCTATCCGATCGAACAAGGCCCTGCTGCCCATGATCACCATGGCGGTACTGCTGGTCTCGTCCTGCTCCACCTACGATGAAGTGGAACTGAAGGACATCACCAATGTGGAAGTGCTACGGATGGATGGCAAACAAGTGGCCTTACGGGTGGATGCGCTAGTGAACAACCCCAACGGTTTCAAGATCCATGTGGAGGACCCCGATGTGGACCTCTACCTGAACGACCGCTTCGTGGGGAAAGGCCTGCTCGATTCGGCCTTGGTGTTGGAGCGGAAAAGCACGCAGGTATATCCCGTATACCTCCACGCCGACCTGCAGGGCGGTCCTGTGCTGTTCATGCTGCTGGGCGGTGCGTTATCCGGCGAACTGAAACTGGGCGCCAAGGGCACCGTGGCCGGGCGGTCAGGCATGCTGAAGAAGCGATTCCCCTTCGAACTGGAGGAAACGATCGACCTGCGGTCAGGGCGCTGATACAAAGGGCTCTTTGCGCACCACCACGGGCACCCCGAACAGCCCGTCGGCCAGGTCCACCCGTACGCGGTCACCCACAATGGGGTACCAGTCACGATAAGTGGCACGCGCGAACGGGTGGTCGGCCAGGAAATCATCGGAAAACCGGTAGTAGAGCGTGGTGCCGCTCGCTTCCACCTCGGCCACACCATGTTCCGTGGTGGTCACCGGGCCATGGCCAATGAAATTGAGCCAGAGCAGCAAGCTGGTGAGCAAAGGCCCCACGGCCAGCAGGTTGAACAGGAACCATTCCAGCCGTTCCATGCCCCAACGTTTCGCGACCGACCCGACAGGGAGCAGGTTGCCTACGAAACAGAGCAGCAGGAACACCCGGAACAGATGCTCGGGAGCGATGAGCGTCCAAGGCGCCACCGAGTACAGTGTGCCCAAGGCCGTGAAGATCCCGAGCGCCATCAGCGTGCCTGGCCAGTACACCTCGCGCCCGCCGCCCTTCACTTGGGGCTGTTGATGGTACCGCCCCGAAGGCCGCTCGGTCCGGGGCTGGGGTACGTTCCTTTGAGGGTCCATGGCAGCGCAGCAAAGTAACGGGCAACCCAACCGGCTCATCCATGAGACCAGTCCCTATTTGCTGCAACACGCCCGCAACCCCGTGGATTGGTACCCTTGGGGGGATGAAGCGTTCGCCAAGGCCAAGGCCGAGAACAAGCTGGTGCTGGTGAGCATTGGGTACAGCAGCTGCCACTGGTGCCACGTGATGGAACGCGAGTGCTTCGAGGACGCTGCCATCGCCGAACGGATGAACGCACATTACGTGTGCATCAAGGTGGACCGGGAAGAGCGTCCGGACGTGGACCACGTGTACATGACCGCCGTACAGCTCATTACCGGGCGTGGCGGTTGGCCTTTGAACTGCTTCACGCTGCCCGATGGCAGGCCGGTGTACGGCGGCACCTACTTCCCACCGGCCCAGTGGGGCCAGGTGCTTGCGGACCTGAACGCTACCTGGCAGCGTGAACCGCAACGCGTGGTCCAGTATGGCGAGAAGCTCAGGCTGGGGCTGGTGGCCACCGACCTGGTGGAACCCGCCGCCGACACCGGGCCCTTCGACCGGAACACGCTCGATGCCATGGTGGCCGCCTGGCAGCCGCACTTCGACCGTACCCACGGCGGGCCGGACCGCGCACCCAAGTTCCCGCTGCCCAACAACTACCAGTTCCTGCTCCGGCAGGGTGTGCTGGACCAGGACCGCGAGCTGTTGCAACATGTGGAGATCACGCTGGACCGCATGGCCCTGGGCGGGCTGTTCGATCAACTGGGAGGAGGATTCGCGCGCTACAGTACCGATGTGCTCTGGAAGGTGCCCCACTTCGAGAAGATGCTCTACGACAATGCCCAGCTCGTGAGCCTGTACAGCGAGGCGTTCCAGCATTTCCGCAAGCCGCTCTACAGGGAAACGGTGGAGCGTACCCTGGCCTTCATTGCCCGCGAGATGACCAGCGCCGAAGGCCTCTTCCACAGTGCCTTGGACGCCGATACCGAGGGCGAGGAAGGCCTGTATTATGTGTGGAACCCCGACGAACTGCAACAGCTGCTGGGGCCTGAGTTCGACCTGGCCGCCGCCTACTACCAAGTGAATGACAAAGGGCACTGGGAACACGGGCGGTACATCCTGCTGCGCGGCACCGATGACAGCGCCTTCGCACACACGTTCGGCATCGACGAAAGGGAACTGGGAGAACGGATCGGACGCATCAATGCCACACTGTTCACCGCGCGCCAGCAACGCACGCCGCCCGGTCTCGACGACAAATGCCTGACCAGCTGGAACGCGCTGATGGTGACCGCTTACCGCGATGCGGCCCTGGCCTTCGAGCGGCCCGAGTGGCTGGAACTGGCCAGTCATGCCATGGACAGCCTGCTGCGGTACTGCCGGAAACCCGATGGTGGGCTCTGGCACAGCACCAAGGGTGGTCGCTCCACCATCAATGGCTACCTGGAGGACTACAGCTTCACGATGGAGGCCTTGGTGGGGCTGTACGAAGCCACGTTCGACGAGCGTTGGCTGGAAGATGCACGGGCGCTCGCGGAACATGCCATCCGTCATTTCCATGACCGATCGTCAGGCCTGTTCCACTTCACCAGCGACCTCGACCCGCCCTTGATCACCCGGCACCGCGAGGTGGTGGACTCCGTGGTACCCGCATCCAACTCGAGCATGGCCAAGGCCCTGTTCAGGCTGGGCCGGCTCCACGACGATGCCCGCTATTCAGAGCTGAGCGAACGAATGCTGAGTGCCATGGGCCACCAATTGGCCGACAACCCCAGCGGCCACAGCAACTGGGGGCAACTGCTGCAATGGCATGCCCATCCCCTGCCGGAGATCGCGATCACCGGTCCGGAGGCCCAGGCGTTGCGCAGGTCGTTCGGACGGCACTACGTGCCCAATGTCCTGTTCCTTGGCTGCACCGATCGCAGCGATCTGCCGTTGCTTCAAGGGAAGTTCCTCCCGAACAGCACGATCTTTGTATGCATCAACAAGGCTTGTCAATTGCCCGTCGCCACGGTGCACGAGGCACTGAAACAGCTCCCATGAAGCCACGCACCTTCCTCCTGCCCCTGTTGTTCGCGCCCGCACTGCTCCCGGCGCAGGCCCTGCTGGTGCTCCCCGGCACGGACGACCCCGGCGCGTTGGTCTTCAACGAGAAGTTCATCGCGCGCAACGGCATCACGGCGATCCATGGCCAGCGCCTGATCAAGCGGGACAATGAGCCCATGCGCGAACAGCGTGAAAAACACCTGTACCGTTTTGACCCCTCCGGGCGTACGATCTATGCGAACCATAGCTTCGGTAACCCGGGCACCGGCCGCGACACGGCATCGGTGCGTTTCACCTATGATGCGCAGGGCCGCGCCACCCGACGGCTGCGCAACGATCTGGGCGGGCACTTCGCCTACGACCTTCAATTGGACGAACAGGGCCGCGTCGTGCGCGAGACCTACAGCCGGATCGAGAACCTGGGGACGGACCGGTACGATCTGGTACCCGGCGCGGTGACCGCGATCAGCGATGAACACTACCGCTATGAACCGGTGAACGATACCGTGTACAAGCGCATCTACACCAACGACCTGGGCCTGCCTTTCCGCGAACAGGTGTTCAGCAAGGACCAGCTGGGTTACCTGCGCTCCATCGAGGACCGCTACCTCATCAGCAACCGTCGTTCGCGCATCACCTTCCGCTACGACGATAAAGGGCGCCTGGCCGAACGCGTGGAACAGCCCGACCTCGCCGACCCCCGCACCACACGGCGTGTTTGGCGCTACGATGCCGCCGGCAATGTGCTCGAAGGCGAACTGTGGCACGACCAACGACAGGTGGAACGCGAGGAATACCTGTACGAGGCCAACACCATGCTGCTGACCGCGCGGCTCACCAAGGACCTGTCCACGGGCACCATCCACGTGATCAAGTTCACCACGGAACGAGGCAGCGTGGCTCAACGACCATGAGGGTCCCGCTGGTCATCATCCTGCTCTGCGCGGCGCTCGGTGCAAGTGCGCAGCGTGGTTTGGTGCGCTGGGCCTACGGGCCGTTCGGCACACCCGGAGATGCGGCCTACGTGGTGGAGAACGGGCGGATCCATCAGGCCTGCGGCCCGTTCGGCTCGCTAGGTGCCTGCATCTTCGTGTTCAACGGCGACCAGGTGTTCCGTACCATCGATGGCATGGGCAGCCGTGGCCCTGGTGCCTACCTCGCCGAGGAGAACAAACTGTTCCGCTGCACAGGCCCCTTTTGCAGCCGCGGTCCGGGCGAGCTGCTGGTGGAAGGCAACAAGATCTTCCGCTGCATGGGCGCCTTCTGCACCAAGGGCGATGCTGCGTTCGTGCTCGAAGGCAACCTCGTGTTCCTCGCCGAAGGGCCCTTCGCCAACAAGGGCGATGCGATCCTTCAAGTGGAAGGCACCGTCCCGATGATCGCGCTCCTGGCGATCCTGGCGGGCTTCTAAGCCTCGCGCTTCCGAGGCTGCGTCACGTTCGCGGCCTTCCCGTAGTCGGGCACGAGGTAGGCGAGGTCGTCGAACTGTTCCATGGCCATGCGCCGCTCCGCTTCGGTGAACATGGCGGCAGCTGTGGGATGCACTCCCGGTAAATGAACGATCGTCGGTGCATTGGACCAGAGCTCCACTGCCTTGTCAGCGCCATCGCCACAGACCAGCGCAGGTCTCTGAGCGGCCCATTCCTCGCTGAGCACCAATGGCGCGTGCGGTGCAAGGGCTGAGCCGCGTGCATCGTGGGGCTGTGCGAACGCTTCCATGCGCCGCGCATCCACCATGGGCCATACCTCACCGTCGAAGGCCCTGCCACCGGCGAGCGCGGCCTGTGCGATGGTGTGCAGCGTGGAGATGCCGAGCAACGGAACGCCCAGCACGTAACAGAGGCCCTTCGCGGCACTGAGGCCGATGCGCAGCCCCGTGTAACTGCCCGGACCGATGCCCACGGCCACCGCCTGCAGGTCCTTCAAGTTCAGCCCGGCCTCGGCCATCACCTCGGCGATGAACACGTTCACCTTCTCGGCATGCGCGTTACGTTCGCTCACCACTTCGCGCAGGGCGAGCACCTTCCCATCACGTGCAACGGCGACGCTGCACAGCTTGGTGGCGGTCTCGATGGCCAGGATCAGCGGCATGGCGCGAAGGAACCGCAGCCGGGCCGGACCACCAAATGCATCACAGTGTTACCGGTATCCCCTGCAGGATGTCCAGATACTTGCTGGCCATCACGTACTGGTACTTCGCGTTGATCTGCTCGGCCTGGTTGCGGTTCAATTGGGCCTTGGCCGTACTGAGCTCGATGGAAGTGATGATCCCTTGGGCGAAACGTTCCTGAGCATACTCCAGCGCCAAGGTGCCGGCATCCACGGCCTTGGTGGCCGATTCGAACTGGCGGTAGGCCGCTCGTTGGGCCACCAGTGCATCCAGCACGTTCCGCTGTAGATCGTTGCGCACTGCGAGCATGCGGTTGTGCGACTGCTCTGCACGGATGCGGCCCTGCGCGATCTGGGTGCGGTTGGCCATGTTGTTGAAGATGGGCAGGCTCAACGTGAGGCTCACGGATTGGTTGAAGTTCTGCTCGAGCTGATCACCGAAGGGCACCGTTTCGAACGTGTTGATCTCGTTGGGCACGAATACCAGTTCACCGCTGGCCGTGGCACCCACGGGAATGGGCGCTCCTTGCACCGGCTCGCCCACTGTGCGCTGGGTCAGGCCCGAGTATCCACTACCTGCTGCGGCGCTGAAACTGAGCGAGGGTATGACGCCCGCACGCGCAATGGACAGGGACTGCTCCGAACTGGCCACGTTCAGTTCCGCGCGTTTGTAGGCCGGGTTGTTCGCCAACACGTTCTCCAGTATGCGCTCAGCTGAGGACGTGGGTTCCACAATGCTCATTCCGCCGATGGCCGGCGCCACGATATCGAAGGTGTAGATGTCCTGCAGATCGAGCTGCATGGCCCGGCCCAGGGCCAGCTTGCGCTGATCGTGCTGGTTGCGCACATCGGTCAGGTTGAACTCCTCCTGTGCCAACTGGGCCTGCAACGTGAGCAGTTCGGCACGCGCCACCCGTCCGCCTTCCACCAAGGCGTCGGTAATGGCGATCTGTTCACGCGTATTCGCCACTTGTGCCTCACTGGCCTTGATGCGTTCGCGCAACCCGAGCACGTCCAGGAAGGCCTGCACGAGTTCCACACGCATATCGTTCAGTGCCACCTCCACGGCCTTGTCGGCGGCCTCGGAATCAAGTCCTGCCTGTCGGATACGGTGTTGTTTGCGCATGCCTTGAAAGAGCATCAAGGTGCTTTGTAGATACAGGTTGTTGGTACGCACCCGATCGTTGGCGAAGGTGTTGGTGAAGCGGTCCACCGTTTGGCCATAGTTGTAACCATGCGTGGCCACGCCGTTCAGGTCGGGCGCCAGGTCCCAGTAGGCCTGGTCGTGGTCGCGGTCAGCGATCTCCGCATCGAGCATGGCGTTCACCACAGCGAGGTTCCGCTGCTCGGCCAGCTTCAGGCACTGTTCAAGGGTGAACACCTGTTGGGCCTGTGCAGCGAGCACGGCAAAAAGCAACGGCACGAACGATAGGTAGCGCATGGTTACGGGAATAGGCTCCGGGCCAGCGACCCGGAGGGAACCAAAAGTACCCGGCACTACCGGGCGGAAAAGCGGCTTATGACGAGCGGTGCGCTTCCGTGGCGGATGGTGACCCTAAAGGCCCAATACCTTGATCTCCACCCGGCGATTGGCCTCGCTCTGCTCCTTGTTCTTGGGCTCGGGATACAACATCTGCGAGTTGCCGAGGCCCACGTACGAAATGCGCTCGGGCTCGATATCGTTCACCAGCAGGAAGTCGTATACGGTCTTGGCCCGCGAGGTGCTCAGATCGATGAACTCCTTCTTGTTCTTGAACGTAGGGCCGTTCACATGGCCCTCGATCTCGATGCGCACCTTGGGGTTCTCCTGCATGAACCGCAGCAATATCAGCAACGACGCCTCGGACTGGCGCATCACCTTGTCCTCGTTGCCTACGAAGCGAATGTCGTCCAGCACCACCCGTTCACCGGGCGCGATGGGCACCATTTTTACCTCCACGGAGCAGACCGGGTCGGTATTGCCCTTCACACGCACCGTCTGGAACATGTAGCCTTTGCGCACGCAACCGATCTTCAGGTTGCGGTACATGTCCATCTCGTAGGTGTAGGTGCTCTTGCCCTTGGCCTCCACCACTTTGTCGAACAGCATGCCATCAATGGTGAGGGAGGCATCAATTGGTTTGCCGCTCTTGGCATCCACCACGTTGATCACCAGCTGTTGCTTCTCCTTCTTCTCTTCCACCGTCTCCTCCGGCGCTGGTGGCGGCGGCGGATCGTAGTGGAAGCGGATGGTGTAACCCGCCAGTGGACGGTCCTGGTAGTCGATGACCAGGTAGAACAGCTCGCCCTGCTTCACCTCCATGGACCGACTGAAACTGCTGCCCACACCACTGCGCACAAAATCGTTGGCGGCATCCTTGCGGAGACCACAGATCGAGCGGTTGCTCTTGTCGTTACGGGAAATGTTGCTGCGAATGGGCTGCACCTGCTTGGTGGCGATCTTGTCGCAGATGCCGGGGATGGCGCCTTCGAAAACCACGAAATCGATGTCGTCCTCGATGTTGTCGGGGATGATCTCGAAGGTGAGCGTGGTGTTGGCCGGGCTGCGGAACTTGTACCACGTGGTGTGGTGCTCGCGCTCGAACCATTGCAGGTCCTCCTTGGGGTTCTCCTTGATCTCGAGCTTGTTGCCAAAGCCGCGCACCGCCGAGGGCTGGCGGTACACCGAATCGGTAATGACGATGGCCCCGGTGCAGTCACCGTTCTCCTGCGTAAGACCCGCAGGTGATTGTGCCATGAGCATGTTGCCCACGACCAAGGTCAATAGCGAAATGACGTGGCGTTCCATCCGTTCGGGGCCTTCGTACGCAGAAGGCGACCGAAGGGTTCAGTACGCCAGGTTGCTCCCCAGCCACTTCTCCATCCACTCCACGGGCTGCCCCTTGCGCCGCGCCAGGTCCTCCACCTGGTCCCGGGCCACGCGGCCCACGCCGAAGTACTTGGCCTTCGGGTGCGCGAAGTACCAGCCGCTCACCGCAGCGGCCGGGCTCATGGCCAGGCTTTCGGTGAGGGTGATGCCGGTGTGCTTCGTAGCATCGAGCAGGCGGAAGAGCTCGGGCTTCTCGGTGTGGTCCGGGCAGGCGGGATAGCCCGGCGCCGGACGGATGCCCTGGTACTCCTCCTTGATGAGCTGGTCGTTGCTGAGGCGGAGGTTAACACACTGATTCCATGTGTTTCCTAGCACGCTCCCGATCATATTAGCGATCATTTGCCGAGCCAAAGAGCAAATCACGCAGAGCGATGACTAACTTCCCGTCCCAATAAATAAGCTCATGATACACATTTCGTCTTTTTTCATCCAACCTGTGTCTAATCATGCGTTGATTACAGTTGCGTTATTTCTGATGGTCTCGCTGCCGTTCAAGCTGTTTGCCCAAACAGCCACTATAGAGAATAATACCGGCTGTAGCTACAACGTAACTATCCTCTGGCAGGCAGCTTGTGGCAGTGGAGCAGCAGGCAATCCGAACACCTGCGTTCCGATCGCACCAGGCACGCAGGTCATCTCTACCTCATCCGCCGGAACATTCATCGTGCGACGGATAAGATTGTATTGCTCCGACGACATGACTTGTACCACTATCCTTGCCGACCGGCCATGTACCGGTGCGAGCACCAGTATCAACGCATGTAACCAATGTGGCACAGCCTACACGATCGCAGCGGACTTCGTTAACTCCATTTTCCGCATTTACTGATGAAGCGCGTGGCCTTGCCTTACATCATGACGCTGTTCTCCTACGGATGCGCAACAATGCTGTCCGCCCAAGCGCGCAATACACATTGGCTGACAGCGAATTGTTGGCTGTCGTTCTCCACAGCTACCAACCAAGTCTTGCCAATGCCCCCGGAAATGGGTCCGGGCGGGCTCATGTCCATCAGTGATCCGAACGGTCAGTTGTTATTGACCTATTCCGGGTTGGCCGAATTGCGGGATGGCCAATTCCAACTTGTCGAGAACCAGCAGTCGGCTCCCATGTTCTGGGGTGAGAGCACCTCGTTGTTCATGCCCGTTCCCGGCCAACCAGAAAGAACGTTCCTGTTCCATTATCGCTATTTCAGCGCTGACGTGCGCAAATTCGGTTTTATGGAGATCGGCCCGGATGGCGTTGATGGACAAATGAGCGTAACCGATACCGGTACGCTCTGGTTCATGCTCAATCCGGCGCGCAAATGCACCGGTATCGCCCATGCGAATGGTGAGGACTATTGGTTCCTGACCCAGGCAGGTGGCACAAACGAGGTACATGCATTTCGCATCGGCGTCCTAGGCGTGGATGAAGGACCCGTGGTAAGCCCAGGCGGGGTGGTGTTAGCACCGGAACTCCAAACCGGTTTCATGGTTGCCTCCGCGCAGGGTGATCGCTTCATAAGCCAAGCATACAACGTCATGGTCCCGAATGAGACCTTTATTGAGCTTTATACGTTCGATCCAGCCACTGGAACGGCCTCCCTGCAGCACTCCTTCGCCGACATGTCCGGGCAGTACTGGGGCGCGGAGTTCAGCCCATCCGGTCGGTATCTGTATATCCTCAAACAGGACGGCGTGGATGATGGGAGTGGCAACTCTACATGGCGCTACACACTTTACCAATATGATCTTCTTCAAACCGACATCGAGTCCTCCAGGCTGACCATAGCTACGCAGAACTACTTCCTCGGTGGAATGGGCTTCTCCAAAAACAACATGGCGCTCGCGCCAAACGGGAAGATCTACATCAACCGTTTTCCCACTTCAGGCTTCGCAGTGATCAACGCTCCGGATGAAGGCAGCATGGCATGTGCTTTCGAGGAAACCGGCTGGTCTATGGGCGAATGCACGCCGAGCGTGCCACACATGATGAAGTACTACCACGACGACCTGGGTCTTGGTGCTCCGGAACTGAATGAACCGGCACTCACCGTATGGCCGAACCCGCTTCAGGATAAAGGCACGCTGCGCCATGCCGCTGATGGACCAGTTCATCTTCGTTGGTCCGATGCGCTTGGCCGCGTGGTGCTCACGGGCAGGGGTACGGTGATCGGTGGCCAGCTGGAGCTGGATGCCGGGCCGCTGACTACCGGACAATACCTGCTCAGTGTGACGCATTTGAGCGGACGGTCGGTCGCCACGCGTGTGAACGTGATGCGTTGAGGGCTTCAGCCGATCACGGGCAACGCTTTGTAGGCCAGATAGCGGCGTTCAATAGGCCAGGTTGCTCCCCAGCCACCGTTCCATCCACTCCGTGCTTTCGGCCTTTCGCCTGGCCAGGTCCTCGATCTGGTCCTTCGCCACGCGCCCCACGCCGAAGTACTTGGCCTTGGGGTGCGCGAAGTACCAGCCGCTCACCGCAGCCGCCGGGCTCATGGCCAGGCCTTCGGTGAGCGTGATGCCGGTGTGCTTCGTAGCGTCGAGAAGGCGGAAGAGCTCGGGCTTCTCGGTGTGGTCGGGGCATGCGGGGTAGCCCGGCGCCGGACGGATGCCCTGGTACTCTTCCTTGATGAGCTGGTCGTTGCTGAGGCGTACGGTCTCGTATCCCCAAAGCTCCTGGCGCACCACTTCGTGCAGTTTCTCGGCGAAGGCTTCGGCCAAACGGTCGGCGAGGGCCTTGAGCAGGATGGCGCTGTAGTCGTCGTGCGCGGCCTCGAAGCGTTTCACGCGTTCCTCCACGCCGTGGCCCGCGCTTACCGCGAAGCCGCCGAGAAAGTCGGGTGTGCCGCTCGGGGCGATGAAATCGGCGAGGGCGATGTAGGGTACGCCGGGGGCCTTCTTGCTTTGCTGGCGGAGGGTGTGGAAGCGGCCGATGACGTTGGTGCGGGCGGAGTCGGAGAAGAGTTCGATGTCGTCTTGTGATGCGTACATCGGCGGGATGCCCCCCCCTGCTGCTGGGTTGGTATCAATAGGCGGGGCGTTTCCCTCCGCTGCTGGGTCGGGATCAACAGGCGGGGCGCCTATTGGACGATTCGCCAACCAAATGCCAACAACCCCGTGCGCCTGGATCCATTGCTCCTTCACGATGCGGTCCAGCATCTTCTGGGCATCGGCGTAAAGCTGCGTGGCCTGCTTGCCCACCACCTCGTCCTCCAGGATGCGCGGGAACTTGCCTGCGAGCTCCCAGGCCATGAAGAAGGGTGTCCAGTCGATGTAGGGCACCAGCTCGGCCAGCGGGTAGTTGCGGTAGGTGAAGATGCCGGTGCTCTTGGGTGCCACGGGCGGTTCGGCAGCGAAGTCGATGGTGAACTTCTTTGCGCGGGCTTCGTCGAGTGGCACATACTCCTTCTCGCGCTGGCTGCCTTCGTACTGCGCGCGCACCTTGGCGTACTCCTCCAGCACCTCGGCGGCGAAGCGGTCGCGCTCGTTGTCGCTGAGCAGGTTGCTCACCACGGGCACGCTGCGGCTGGCGTCGATCACGTGCACCACGGGCTTGCTGTAGTGCGGGGCGATCTTCACGGCGGTATGCACGCGACTGGTGGTGGCGCCACCGATCAGCAGCGGTGTGGTGAAACCTTCGCGCTCCATTTCCTTGGCCACGTGCACCATCTCATCCAGCGAGGGTGTGATCAGGCCGCTGAGGCCGATGATGTCCACCTTCATCTCGCGGGCGGTCTTCAGGATGGTGGCGCTCTGCACCATCACGCCCAGGTCGATCACCTGCCAGCCATTGCAGGCGAGGATCACGCCCACGATGTTCTTGCCGATGTCGTGCACGTCGCCCTTCACGGTGGCGAGCAGCACCTTCTTCGCGCCCTCCTTCTGCGTGCCGATCACCTGCGCGGCCTTCTTCTCCTGCAGGAAGGGCTCCAGGTAGGCCACGGCGCGCTTCATCACGCGGGCGCTCTTCACCACCTGGGGCAGGAACATCTTGCCGCTGCCGAAGAGGTCGCCCACCACGTTCATGCCGGCCATCAGCGGACCTTCGATCACGAGTACGGGATCCACGTACTGCACACGGGCTTCCTCGGTATCGGCTTCGATGAACTCGGTGACGCCATGCACCAAGGCGTGCTTCAAGCGTTCTTCCACGGAACCTTCGCGCCAGGCCGCCTGGGCGGCGATCACCTCGGCTGAAGGCGCGCCCTTGAACTGCTCCGCGAAGGCCACCATCCGTTCGGTGGCATCGGGGCGACGCGCCAGCAGCACATCCTCGACGTGTTCGAGCAGATCCTTCGGAAGGTCATCGTACACACCGATCTGCCCGGCGTTGACGATGCCCATGTCGAGACCGGCCCTGATGGCGTGGTAGAGGAAGGCCGTGTGGATGGCCTCGCGCACGGGCTCGTTGCCGCGGAAGCTGAAGCTGACATTGCTGACGCCGCCGCTGGTGAGCGCGCCCGGCAGGTTGGCCTTGATCCAGCGCACGGCCTCGATGAAGTCGATGGCGTAGCGGTCGTGCTCGGCCATGCCGGTGGCCACGGTGAGGATGTTCGCATCGATGATGATGTCGTGCGGCGCGAAGCCGGCCTTCTGCGTGAGCAGGTCGTAGCTGCGCTGCGCGATGGCGATGCGACGTTCGAAGTTGTCGGCTTGACCTTGTTCGTCGAAGCACATCACCACGGTGGCGGCGCCCAGGCGGTGGATGATCTTGGCCTGCCGCAGGAACTCCGCTTCACCTTCCTTCAGGCTGATGCTGTTGGCGATGCCCTTGCCTTGCAGGCACTTCAGGCCAGCCTCGATCACACTGAACTTCGAGGAGTCCACCATCACCGGCACGCGCGCGATGTCGGGCTCGGCGGCGATAAGGTTGATGAACTTGCGCATGGCCTCCACGCCATCGATCATGCCCTCATCGAGGTTCACGTCGATCACCTGCGCGCCGTTCTCCACCTGCTGGCGGGCCACGCTCACGGCCTCGTCGTAGTTGCCGTTCTTGATCAGCTTGCGGAAGGCCGCACTGCCCGTAACGTTGGTGCGCTCGCCGATGTTGACGAAGTTGCTGCCGGGGAAGATGCGGAGCGGCTCGAGGCCGGAGTAGGTGGGGATGGACATGTCAGTTCTTATTCACCACAGAGGCACGGAGGGCACAGAGGAATGCGATGGGCGGATGCGGCCTGCAATCAGGAACGGATGCCACGTTGGTTCATCAGGGCTTCGAATCAGAAAACCCGACCTGATACCAGTAGGTACTTGATTGATTTTGGATGAACCTGATGGTTTCCGTCACAAAGTCATCTCCAGTGTAGTATGCGATGTCGTTACTCGCCTCCTGTCGGGGCTGGAATGCACCTGCCTCGGTCACCCGAAAGCCTTCAACACCCAATAGATCCAATCCGAGTTCCTTACCCGACAGTATATACTGTACTGCATCCTCTACCGACAACAGGAACAGCCTTTCACCATCAAGCGCTTTGGAAAAGAACCGAGACTTTAGTTCATCTAGTTTGTTCATCGCTCATTTCAGACTCGCATTCTCATGAAGTTGCCTTGGCGCGTGCCTCGCCGCCTCCTTCGCCAGCGCCGCGATATGCTCTGGCGTCGTGCCACAACACCCGCCCACCACGTTCACCCAGCCGTTGGCCATGAACTCGCCCACGAGGCGCGCGGTGACGTCGGGCGTTTCGCGGTACTCGCCCATCTGGTCGGGCAGGCCGGCATTGGGGTAGATGCTCACGCGGCAGGGGCTCTGCTCGGCGATCACCTCCAGGTAGGGCCGCATCTGGGCCGCGCCCAGCGCGCAGTTGAGGCCCATGCTGAAGAGCGGCACGTGCTGCATGCTGATGAGGAAGGCCTCGATGGTCTGGCCGCTGAGCGTGCGCCCACTGGCATCGGTGATGGTGACGCTGCACATGAGCGGCACACGCTTGCCCCGCGCTTCGAACACCTCCGCGATGGCGTAGAAAGCGGCCTTGGCGTTGAGCGTGTCGAAGATGGTCTCCACCAGCAGCAGGTCCACGCCTCCGTCGAGCAGGGCCTCCACCTGCTCCTTGTAGGCCGCCACAAGCTGATCGAAGGTGACGGCGCGGTAGCCGGGGTCGTTCACATCGGGGCTGAGCGATGCGGTCTTGTTCATGGGACCGATGGCACCGGCCACGAAGCGCGGCTTGCTCGGGTCCTTCTTGGTGTAGGCTTCACAGGCCTCCTTGGCCAGGCGCGCGGAGGCGAGGTTCATCTCACGCACCAGATGACTGCACTCGTGCTCGGCCTGTGCGATGCTGGTGGCGGAGAAGGTGTTCGTCTCCACGATGTCGGCACCGGCCTCGAGGTATTGCTCATGGATGCGCTTGATCGCTTCCGGGCGCGAGAGCGATAGTAGCTCGTTGTTGCCCTTCAGCAGGATGGTGTGGTCCTCCATGCCCTTCGGATGGAAGTCTTCCTCGGTGAGGCCGAGGCGCTGGATCATGGTGCCCATGGCGCCGTCGAGGACGAGGATGCGCTGTTGGGCGATGCGTTCGATGGTGGTCATGCGTGCCTGATGTCTGCGTGCTTTCTGGTCGCTTGTTCCAACTGCAGGTGAATGGGAGTTGGTGAATGGTGAATGGGGCAGAATAATCGGGTAATGGAGGACCTCCATTCACCATTGACCATTCGCCATTCACCCTATCACCACACCCAGAAACCCGCCGTCGTCCTCGTTCCTCGGACTATGGCGGGCAAAGAAAAAAGCCCCACCCGATGGACCGGATGAGGCATCATTGTTCCTTGCGGAGCATTGCTTCCTGATCACGGCTCATCTTCATGCCCCTTGTCGTCCTCGGCTGCGCTCGGACTGACAATGGGCAACTGGATTTAGCACCGATCCGCCGTACGGCGGATGGTTGCCAAGGCTTCACAGGGCCAGTCCCTCTGCCTTTCTGGATAAGCGTCCCGATGCATATCGGGAGAAAGAACGTGGCGCGAAGATAAGGGGGGAACGCAGCGCTCGGCATGACCCATGCACCCTGCGTCCAAAGGGTAGCCGGCGTATCACCGCAGCACCGTGAAGCGCATGGGAAGCGCTCCTTCCACCTGAAGGATATATGCCCCAGTGTCCAGTCCGAGACTGGTGATCACGGTGGGCTGTGCTGCCAGGTAGCCCGTGCGAACGACACGACCGTCCACGGTCAACAAACGAAACGCGCTACCCATGGCGTGGCCTGAAATGGTCAGGTCCGAGCCGCTGACGACCGGTACCGGATAGAGCTTCAATGCTGGCAGGGCGCTGTTCTCCAAGGAGCCAGTGGCGATCTCGTCCTTGACACAGCGGATGGAGTGACCCATGATCAGGAAATCGGCTCCGCGGCGTAGCTCAGCATGAGCGTTGCCTACCTCCCAATATCTCTGGGCATAGTCCGCAGTGGCTTCGGAGCTCCACCACCGGGTGCGCACTCCCTGGGAGATGAACGTGCCGTTCTGGTTCCGTGTTCCACTGCCTCTTCCACTAAAGCCCGCGGCATTCGTGGCACCGGTGTTGGGCGCTGTCCACCACTGGGTGCCGACCTCCTTCAAGGCCCCACCGGCCGTAGCGCTTTGCATGATGGTGGTGACGGGCACGTACGCGGGATCGATCAGTAGCGCCAGACCGGCCCAATCCTCGGCCGTGGGCACATGCCAACCCGAAGGACAGACCCCGCGTTCATCGCGCACGGCACCGGCGTTGTAGAGCTTGCCGTGGAGCACATCGTTGGCCGTATCGTTGGCATAGTGGCACCATGCACCGCCCAGCGCATCCTGCCACGCGAACACGGCGGGAGCATGGATGAGGCTGTCGCCGTTCGCATAGCGCGTGGTGCGCAGGTTCGCGGCCATCCACTCCTGTCCGTTCACGTACACGACGGAAGGATACTCGTTGCCATCCACATCGGTGACGCCTGAACCCGCTACAAAGAGCTGGGCTGACAGGCCGATGGGCCGGAAGACGAGCAGAAGCAGAACGCTGACGAAGGGCTGCCGAAAAAACTTGGTCATGCACAAAGATCAACGGAAATAGGTGATCCTCTGTTCGCGATCGGACACCGGACCGTTGGTAGGTTACCGCCCACCGCCGATGTGCTTCTCCAACCAACCGAACACCTCCCGGTGCCATTGCATGGAGTTCTGCGGCTTCAACACCCAGTGGTTCTCGTCGGGGAAGCGGAGGTACCGACCTGGTGGCAATGCTAATGGAGCTACAACGTTCACTCCTTCATTAGCTGGTAACGACTTGAGCGCGTATCAATGAACTCCAGGATGATCAGGCGATCACCGTCGATCCGATAGAACAACCTCACCTGACGGGCAACGGGTATGCTCCGAATGCCGAGATCGATAACTTCAAGCACCCCTCCGTTGGGGAATACTTCGAGCATGGCGATGGTATGGACGACATCCGAAACGAATGCATCCGCGACCAGACCGCCCCATTCTCCTTCCAAGTGGTCCGCTATTTCCTTGAACCCGGATTCCGCTTCGCGGGTCCACAACGAACGAAGGCTCATGCCTTCCGTCGTTTCATCACCTCCTCGGTACTGGACAGGTTCTGTGGATCCAACGAGGACGCGTAGGCCTTCAGCACACGTTCCCGCTGGACATCGGACATAGAAGCCCAAACGCCTTCACCCTTGGCCTCCCCGGACCCTTCCAATAGATCATGTACGCGTTGCAGCAATTCCTCGCTCTTCAACGAATCGATCAAGGCGTGGAGGCGGGAGCGCAGTTCCAAAGAGGTCATGCTTGCTGGGCTGTGTAGCGTAAAGATAAGGTCCTCGCCTACCGCCCCCCACCGATGTGCTTCTCCAACCACCCGAACACCTCCCTGTGCCATTGCATGGAGTTCTGCGGCTTCAGCACCCAGTGGTTCTCGTCCGGGAAGCGCAGGTACTTGCTCTCGATGCCCTTGGCCTGGCAGGCGGTGAAGCTGCCGATGCCCTGGGTGAGCGGCACGCGGAAGTCCTTGTCGCCGTGCACCACCAGCATGGGCACGCGCCACTTGTCGGCGTGCAGCAACGGGTTGAAGGTCTCGTAGTTGGCGGGCTTGGCGAACACGCTGCCGCCGTTCTCCCAGTCGGTGAACCAGAGCTCCTCGGTGCTGTAGCCCATGGCGCGCGTGTCGAAGATGCCGCAGTGCGACACCAGCGCCTTGAAGGGCTGGTTCCACACGCCGGCGATCCAGTTGATCATGAAGCCGCCGTAGCTCGCGCCCAGCGCCGCCACGTTGCCTCCATCGAGGAAGGGGTACTTGCCCAGCGCGAAGGCCAGGCCCTTCTGCAGGTCCTCCAGCGGACGGTCGCCCCAGTGCTCGTTGATGGCGTCGGTGAAGGCCTGCCCGTAGCCGGTGCTGCCGTGGAAGTCGATCATGACCACGGCAAAGCCCTGGCCCGCGTAGGTCTGCGGGTTCCAGCGGTAGCTCCAGCCATCGCCGAAGCTGCCCTGCGGACCGCCGTGGATGAGGAAGGCCACCGGGTACTTCTTGCCTTCCGTGTAGTTCGCCGGCTTCAGCACGTAGCCGTAGACGGTCTCGTTGTTCCAGCCGGGGAAGCTGAATTGCTCGTAGGCGCCAAAGGCCTTGTTCGCAAGGCCGGCGTTCACTTGCGTGAGCACTGTGGCGCCCTGGTCGATGAGCTTGGCCTTGGGCGCGCTGGCGTAAAGCTGTGCCGGACCGCTGAGCCCGCTCCGTTGGAACACGAAGCCCTTGGGCGTCTCCGCGAAGGCATCCATGTGCCCGTCGGTGCTCAGCGGTGTGACGGTGCTGGTCTTGAGGTCGATGCGGAAGAGACGGTGCTTGCCGATGTCGTCAGCGGTGACGAGCAGGCTTCTACCATCGCGGCTCCAGGCGAGGCTGCCGGCGCTGCGGTCCCAGGTGGCGGCCACGTCCGTGATCGCACCGGTTGCGATGTCCATCACCTTCAGTTGGAAGCGGTCGGCCTCGTAGCCCGGACGTTTCATGGCCTTGTAGGCGAGCTTGGTGCCATCGGGAGAGATCACCGGCTGCGCATCCCACGCGGGGTTGCTCGTGGTCAGGTTCTTCACAGCGCCTCCGGACACCGGCACGCTGTAGAGGTCGAAGTTGGTGCTCCACGGCTCGTTCTTCCCGGCGACCCGCGCACTGAAATACACGGTGCGGCCATCCTTGCTGATCGCGAAGTCCTCGTTACCGCCGAACGGCATGGTGGGGCAGTCGCCATCGAAGCCAAGCATCAGCGGCACGGGCTGGGCATTGGGTTCCTTGAGCGACACGTAGTACAGGTGGTTGCGGGTGCCGTCCTTCCACGTGTCCCAATGGCGCATGAAGATGCGGTCGTACACCTGGCCGGTGGCCTTCCCCTTGGGCTCACCTTCCAGGCGCTCTGCGGTGCAGGTGAGCGTGGGGCAATCCGGGAACACGGACAGGGCCACCACCACGCCACTGCCGTCGGGCGCCACGCGGTAGGTCTGCACGTCCAACGGCAGGCGCGTCACCTGCGTGGCGTTGGCGCCCTTCGCATCGGCCTTCCACACCTGCGTGGTGCCGACCTCGCCGCGGCCGCTGAGGAAGTAGAAGCCGCTGCCATCGGCAGCCCATTGTACATCGCTGGCGCCGCCCTCACCGGCGGGCACCTTCACCTCGGGCTTCTTCAGGTCCACCAGGTCCTTCATCCACAGGGTGCTCACCCCGCGGTTCTTCTCCATGTCGGTGGCACGCACGTTGAAGAGCGCGGTGGTGCCGGCGGGGTCCACGGCCAAGCCGCTGATGCGGTCGAGCATCAGCATGTCCTGGTAGGTGAAGGGGGACTTGGGCTGGGCGGTGGCGAACGCAAGGCTGGCGCTTGCGATAACGGCAACGCTGATACGAAGTACGGAATGCATCATGGTGGAGAAAGATGAAGGGCGCCTTGTGAGCGCCCTGCGAAGTTCGTTATCCAATGGTTGTCAGCCTTGCGCACCCGCGAACTCCCGGAAGAAGCCCACGATCTTTTTACGGAACAACAGGAAGAGCAGCACGTAGGGTACCGCCATCAGGTACAAGATGCCGCTGTTCAGGCCACGGCCCACGCTCTGCTCGCCGCCGAAAATGCGCCCTCCGCCATCGCCGCCCTCCACCACGGCCTTGCACATGGCACAGCCTTGGGCCAGCAGGTCGGCGGGCACGAACAAGGCCACCAACACCAGTACGAACAGGACCTTTCCACGCAGCATGGACCCAAAGGTAATCGCGCAGGCCATCTTTCCGATCAGTAGTAAGGACTGATGAGGAAATAGACCACCACGCCAGTAACACTCACGTAGAACCACACCGGCCACACCTGTTTGGCGAGCTTGCGGTGGGCGGGGTATTCGGCCTTGAGCGCCCGGTAGGCCGTGAACAGGATGAAGGGCAGGGAGAGGCCGGCCAGGATGATGTGCGTGATGAGGATGAGGTAGTAGACCCAGCGGATGGCCCCCTGTCCACCGAACGGCGTGTCGCCCGCGAACAGGTGGTGCAGGATGTAGCTGACCAGGAAGAGCACCGAGAGCACCATGGCGCTCATCATCGCCTTGCGGTGCGCATCCCAGTTGCCCGCCTTGGCAGTGAACAGGCCGACCAGCAGCAGCAGGCTCACCAGGCTGTTGAGCACCGCGTTGATGCGGGCGAAGACATGCACATCGAACCCATCGGGAGCGGGCACCTGAACGCGGTTCAGCACCACCACGGCGGTGAACACGATGGCTGAAAAGGTCCAGATGAGGCGCTTGGCCGGGGTATCGGCCAGGGCAATGGTCTGTGGCGGGTAGGGTTGGCGCATGGTGTAACGAACAGTGAGTGAACGACCGGAAGGCCCGCGCGGTTCAGCGCTTGCGGCGCGCGCGCTCCTCTTCGGCGGCCTTGATCCGCTCCTCCTTCAGGAGCATCTTCAGGTCGGCGGCCAGCGCGTTCATGCCCTCGGCCGTGGTGCCATCGTAATAGCCGCGGATATGACGCTGCTTGTCCACCAGCACGAACTTCTCCGAGTGCAGGAATCCTCCTTCGGCGAGCACATCCTCGCGGGCCGCCAGGTAATAGCCATCCGACCCTTGCAGGTAGATGTCGGCCTTATTGCCGGTGAGGAACTTCCAGCGGGCGGTATCGGCCTGCAGCTTGCGGGCATAGGCGTTGAGCACTTCGGGCGTATCGTGCTCGGGGTCCACCGTGTGGCTCAGGAACACCACGTCGTCGTACGCGTCGTCGTTCAGCTTGAGCTGCAATTGCTGCATCTGCACGCTCATCTTGGGGCAGATGGTGGTGCAACGGGTGAAGAAGAAATCGACCACGAGGACCTTGCCTTGCACCTGTTTATCGGTGAACGGGCGGCCGAACTGATCGATGAAGGCGAAAGGTGGCACCTCGGCGTAGATGGTGTCCACCACCATCTTGCCATCACGCTCCACCAGCACGGTCTCCTTGGGCCCCAGGATGGGCAGGAAGTTGAACTTGTGCTTCACCAGGCCCAGCAGGGGCGAGAAGAAGACGAACAGCGAAAGGACAAAGAGGCCGATGCCGCCCAGCACGGCCCGCTTCTTCCAGCGGGATGATCTTACCGGCTGTTCGCTCAAAGCACGTTGGTCCACACCCAGTGCACGTAGTTCGACTCCCAGAGCGCGATCCAGAGCAGGTAGAGGATGAACAGCGCGTAGGGCAACAGGATGATGGAGCGGATGTTGCGGCGCTCATCACCCAGGTGCATGAAGGTCATCACGATGTACGTGGCCTTCACCAGCGTGAGCACCACATAGGTCCACTTGATGGTGTTCCAAGCGCTCAGGTCGAACCATGTCTTCCAGTAGGCGCCCAAGACCACTTCGATCGTGGTGACCACGGCCAACAGGCCCGTCACCATCCAGATCTTCCGGCGCATCTGGCGGCCTACCTCCTCGCTGTGGTGAGCGTCGAGGCTGTATTCGATGATGTCGTCGCGCTCCATGTTGGTCAGGCGATGAAAAGGTGGATCAGAGCAGGTAGAAGAAGGTGAAGACGAACACCCAGACGAGGTCCACGAAGTGCCAGTAGAGACCGGCCTTCTCGATCATCTCGTAATGGCCGCGGCGGTGGAACACACCCTGGATGGCCATGATGAGCACGATGAAGTTGATGACCACCCCGCTGAAAACGTGGAAGCCATGGAAACCCGTGATGAAGAAGAAGAAGTTGGCATACTGGGGCGGGCCGTACTCATTGCGGTCCATGTTGGCACCGTCCACGTAGGTCACGCGCTCCTCCCAGATCTTGCGGGCCGCATCGCCCTCCACCTTGGTCTCCCCGATCAGGTAGTGTCCCTCGGTGGCCTGCAACAGGTGGAACCCGGCCGCGTTCACGGGATCATGGGTGTCGTGGTTCTCCGTCATCACCCAATACTTCGCACCCTCGTTCGTGGTGATGTAACCACCACCACCGTGGATGAAGTGGCTCCACTCCCATGCCTGGCTGCCCACGAAGAACAGACCACCGATCACGGTGAGGATCATCCACTTGATCACGCCCTTCTTGTCCATGCGGTGACCGGCCTCAACGGCCAGCACCATGGTGACGGAGCTGAAGATCAGGATGGCGGTCATCAAGGCCACGTAGATCAGTGGGTAGCTGCCATGCAGCCCAGGCAGCGCGCGGAAGACCTCCTCGCCGATGGGCCAGGCCTCGGTGGTACTGTGGCGTACGAAGCCATAGGCCACCAGCAGTCCGCTGAAGGTCAAGGCGTCGGACACCAGGAAGAACCACATCATCATCTTCCCGTAGCTGATGCTGAACGGGGAACGTCCGCCGCCCCACAGGACGTCGTTGCTCAGTGCTTTGGTCGCTTCTCCAGCCATGATCGGTGTTTCCGGCCGCAATGTTAATGAACAAACAACAGGAACAAAAGAAGGTAGACCCAAAGCCCCCCCAGGAAGTGCCAATACATGGCCCCGGCCCAGAGCCCCACATGGTCCTCCTTCGTGTATCGGGCACGCAGCGCCATGCCCAGCATCACCAGTAATGACAGCAGTCCGAAGGCGAGGTGTGCCATATGAAGCACGGTCAGTGCGTACAGGTAGGGTCCGGTCCGGTCCTTCTGCTCATCCAGCTCGGCGTTCAGCGGGCGAAGGCCGTCCACATCGGTGGGCAGGTAATAATTCCCGTTCTCCAGGACCAGGTCCACGCCGTCCTTTTGGAACACATAGTCGGTGCCGTAGGTGCCGGTGAGCTTGCTCATGCGGTTGGGGCTCCAGGAAATGGCCTTGGATACCAGGTCCTTCCAGCCCTCGAACTGCGACCAGGTAAAGCCCAGGCCGAGCACCAGCGTGAGCGCCACCCACAACGCCGCCTTTTTATTATCGCCCTTGCGACCGGCCATCAGGCCCAGGTGCACGGTGAAGCTGCCCAGTACGATGAACACCGTGCTGTACAGGAAGGCCGAGGGCAGGGTGATGCTCGTCCAGTAGCCTCCGCTCATGCTCACCACGTAGGCGCTGGTAAGCCCCGCGAAGAACATCACGATGGCGAAGAGGATGAGATAGGTGATGAGCTTGCGCGAACGGATGGCGCGCTGCTGCTCCTCCTGGGGCGTAAAAGTGTCCTGTGTCATATCCTGTCAAGCACGTAAGCCAACTGCACCACGGGGAGGTAAAGGAAGCTGGCGAACATCAGCCGCCGCGCATCGCGCATGTCCGTGGTGAAATACAGTCGCATCGCGGGCCACAGCATCACGAGGCCGGCCAGCACGGCCACGATGGCCGAGACCAGACCTGTGAGACCGAACACCCAGGGAAGCATGCCTACGGGGATAACGAACAAGGTGTAGAAAAGGATCAGTCCGGCGCTGGCCTTATCGCGACCGCCCCTTCCGGGCAGCAGGTGGTAGCCGGCGAGCTGGTAATCGTCGTGCAATACCCAGGCGAGTGACCAGAAATGGGGGAACTGCCACATGAACTGCATGGCGAAGAGCAGACCGGGGCCCAGTCCGAACTGGCCAGTGGCGGCCACGTAACCCAGCATAGGTGGGAAGGCACCCGGGAAGGCCCCCACGAACACCGCCCAGGCCGAGTGCTTCTTTAGCGGGGTGTAAAGGGCCACATACATGAACAGCGAAATGAAGCCCAGGATCCCCGTAAGGGGACCGAACTGCAACCAGAGCATGAACGTGGCCACGCCAGCAGCGATGAAGGCGATCACCACGGCCTCGATATTGCTCAGCGACCCGCGCACCAAGGGGCGCTTCGCTGTGCGCTGCATCAAGGTGTCCTCGCGGACCTCGAGCACTTGGTTGAGGGCGTTGGACGCTCCGGTGAGCAGCGTGCCGGCCACGGCCAGGCCAATGATGCCCAACCAACTGAAGGACCCTTCGGGCACGCCCATCAAATAGCCCAGAATGGCGCTGAACACCACCAACGACGCCAGGCGCAATTTGAAAAGCACCACGACCTCGCGGACCTTGCTGATCGCCGGCATGGCGGTAACGGTGGCGTTCGTCCGTTCCAAGTTGGCGACAAAGGTACCTGATCGGACGGAACGAGGCTCAGTTCAGCACGTAGCGTACGGCCTGCTCCGGGTGCCGCTCACGGAAGTAACAGACCAGGCCGAGCCGGAACACGTTCGCCAGGTCGGTACTGCGGTCCACGTTGGTGGTCAGGCGGAACAGGTAGCTGGCCTCGATCCGGGTGGCGGTATGGGGGTCCACCAGCCAGCCCGAGCGGAGTTCGGCGTGCAGGATGGAGTATGTATCGATACGGCCCACGCGGTAGCCGTAATCGACCCAAGCGGTATTGTCGGCATTCCGGGGCCGTTCGCGTTCCGGCCTGAAGATGTTATTGCCGTAGCTACGGTCCGTGTCGGTGCCCAGCCAGGCCATGCTGGTACGCAGGCCATGCAGCCAACGCCCGTGGTCGCGCTCCACATGCACGATGGCCTCCTGGAAATTGGACCCGAACGGATGGGCCAGGGGCTGCCCAAAGTGGGCATAATTCTGCTGCGTGTCCGAATGGGTGTACATGAAAGGGCGTACGAAGTTCCACTCGGTGCGGATGGAAAGACCGGGCACCTTGAACGCATCACGGGCCACCATGCCCAGCTGCACCGATTGTTTGTTGGCGTACCAGCCGTTGCCGGAGCGTACCTGCTCGACCACCAGCTCATCCAGCACCAGCTGGGAATAGAAAAGCACCTTCCGGCCCACCTTCACATTGAAGGAAAAACCCAGGAGCGCATTGTCCGGTGACCCGATGTTGTATTCCACGGGCCGGTAGAAAATGATGGGATTGAGGTAGTTCACATCGAAGCCGCGGGGATACACGCTGTCGCCCGCATTCCAGACGATCGCCTCGAACACCGCCACATTGATCCGCTTGGAGGCGTTCCACGACAGGTAGTGCATGCTGGAGTACTTGCGCTGCATATCCCCCACCACGCCCTGCGCGCCCCGGATGTCGCTCATGGCCGTGAACAGGTTCACGTACTTGATCTTCCAGAAGGTGGTGGTGATCCGCAGGTACGGGTAGCTGTTGGCCTCATCGGAGAGCATCAGGGACCGTTGCCCATCCCCGAAAAAGTTGCGGCCGCGTCCTGCGGTGAAGTTGAAGTACTTGCCCGCATCCCAGCTCAGGTGACCGGTCACATCGTAGTGGGTGGGCGAGGACCGATCGCCGTACGCATAGCCCTCACCGGGCATCACTTGCGTGGCGCGCACCAGCGTATCGAGGTATTCAGGCAGGCCTTCGTTCCAGACCTGCGCGGCCACATGCAGGTTCAAGTTCTTCAGGAGGTCCGTATCCGTCCATAGACCTGCGCCCGTGCGGTGGAAAACGCCATTCCCATCGGTGGCATCGTAACCCAACGAGGCATCAGCGAGCGGCCCCCAGCGGAAATGGCGCCCATTGGCGCGGCCCGCCCAACGGTCCAGGGCAGGTAGCGCCGCAGCAGGACGTAGGGTGTCCGCGGGATCCAATGCCCGCAGATCGCTCGCGCGGTAGGGGCGGATGGCGGTGTGCATGGTGCTGCCCCAACGTTCGATGGCAGTGGCCCGTGGGCGCTCGACATCACGGCTCAAGGGCACCCAATCGCTCTGTGCCACCAGGATATTGGCCAAGGCCGAGAACCAAAGGAGCACCGGACCCCTCATGCCTCCTTCGACTTGGGCCAGACAAAGGGCAACATGGCCAGTGCGAACGCGGTCACGCCCAGCACCATCAGCGCAATGTTGGGATGCCACTTCCGGGTGATGAGGCTCAGGGCGATGATGGCGATCGCGTACAGGTAGAGTGTGATGGTGACCCCCCTATGCCCAAGCCCCAAGGCCAGGAGCCTGTGGTGGATGTGGTTCTTGTCCGCAGAGAACGGCGACATGCCGCGGACCATGCGGTACACGAACACGCGGAGGGTATCCACCAAGGGATAGGCCAATACGGCCATGACGAAAATGGGCGTGGGGATCTGGCGCAGGTAGATCGGCAGGTTAGCGGTATCGTGGTCCACCACGCGCATGGCAAGCACCGCCAATATGGCCCCGGCCGTGAGCGAACCGCTGTCGCCCATGAAGATGCGGGCCGGATGGAAGTTGAACACGAGGAAGCCCGAAAGCGCGCCGGCAAGCACCAAGGCGAGCAGTGAGAGCGCCACATCACCTGCCAGGAACAGCCAGCTCCCGAAGGCCAGCGCTGCGATCATGCCGATGCCACCGGCCAGTCCGTCCACCCCATCGATCAGGTTGAACGCGTTCACGATGACCACATAAACGAAGAAGGAGAAGGCGATGCTGATGGAATCGGGCATCTCGTACACCCCGAAAATGCCGTGCATATCGGTGATCCGGATATCCGCCATCACCACCAGGATATAGCCCACGATCATATGGCCCACTAGCTTCTTCACCGGAGAGAACCCGATGATGTCGTCCTTCACGCCGATGAAGAACAACAGCACCATGGCAGCAAGCAGGAACTTGAAGTCCGCGTAGGCCGCTCCCATGGCCTTGTACAGCAGGTGAAAGTCGTAGCCATGCTCATTCACGCCGATCAATGTGGCCTTGGGGAACCATAGCGCATAGGAGAAGATGATGGCCGCGAAAATGATGATGCCCCCGATGGTGGGTACGCTGCGTTGGTGCAGCTTGCGGGCCTCGGAAGGCTCATCCACCAGGTGCTTCATCCGCGCCACCTTGATAAGGCTGGGCATGGTGAACAGCACCACGACAAAGGCCGTGATGAAGCCGAGGAGGAGGATGTATCCGTGTTCCTTCACGCGTTGGCGGTCAAAGGTCGTAATAGCGATTGAAGACGGAAGTGCGGATGGCCGCGTAGATGTAGGTGGACTGCACGTTGTCCGTGGCCCCAGGCAGATCGCGCCGCCACATCCCCACCACGAAGCGCAGGTTGGTGTGCGGGTTGAAGAGGTAGGAGGCGTTCAGGTCCAGGTAGGTGAGCGTACGGTCACCCGCCTCTCGCGCGTTCACCACGTCCGCTTCGGGCTTGAGGAGCGATGTGCCGTGGTTATCCGTAACGAGCGAGTCGAACTGGAAATGGGCCAGGTTCACTTTGGCCTGGAACCAGAGGCGCTCCCGGATGCCCACATCCACTATGGCCACCGCCTCTTGGAACGAAGTTCCCAAGGGATGCGCCAAGGGCATGCCGGCATGCTCATAGGCGAGCTGGGAGGGGTCGTGCATGTACATGAATGGCTCCGCCGTGTTGTACTCCAGTTGCACGTGCAGGTCCTTGCGCAGCACGTCGAAGGCGCGCAGACCCGCTTGCCAGGCCAGATGCCCATCATGCGCCAACTGGCCATAGAGATAGGCCTTATCAAGCAACTTGAACCGAAGGTCGGCACCGAGCACGGTGCGTGCATCGGTGCTCGCCAGGCCCAACAGACTGTTCACCCCGATCACCGGGTTCAGCTCCAGCAGATCGAAGGGCTTCACGCCGTTGGAATCGATGGTGGCGAACTGGGTGGCCTCGAACAGGCCGATCTGCAGGCGACCGAGGTCCACCGATAGATGGTTGAAGCGCGCCCGGTACCAATAGAACAGGTTCTCGCTGGACGACCCGGTGGGCAGGCGGTCCCTGATACCGAGCCCGCTGGTCATCTTGGTGTGCCAGGTGCTGTACTGTAGCCGCTTGTTACTCGTGATCGCGCTGAACTTCAGGTACGGTGCATTGGGCGCGTGATCGCTGAGCAGCACCGAGCGGTAACCATGGCCCACGAAATGTTTGCCGTGGCCGAACTGGATGTTCAACCAATCCACGGGGCTCACGGACAGGTTGGCCTGCGACCAGCCAATGTCCAGTCGCCGCACCTGATCGAACTTGGCCCTGCCCTGCCCCGATAGTGCACCGGTGTTCAGCGTGTTGAGGAAAAGGTATTGTGGAACCAGCGCCTGGCTCTCGTGGATCATGGTCTGGAACGAGAACTTCGTGCCAATGTCCCCGCGCACCATGACGCCACGGGTGTTGAAGTAGTATCGGTTCGTATCCGCATAAGCGGTGTGGTCGCCAAGGTCGAAGCCCCCCTCGAACTGGAACAGCGGGTCAATGGTGATATGGACGTCCCCTTCGCGGATGTGGAAGAGGTTGTCGCGAAAGATCTTCTCCGTAAGCCAGTAGTAGTACTTGGTGCTGTCCACGCGATAGCCCATCACATGGTCCAGGTCGGCACGGCGCTCCAACACGGGCTTCAGGCCGCTGTGTACCCGGGCGCCCACCTTGGCCGCATTGCGCTCCAGATCGATGTAGAAGTCGCGTTGCAGCGGCACATCGTTGTTCTGCTGGGCAACTGCCCTGGAAAGCAGACCCAACAGAACGAGCAGCAGGAATGTGCGGGAAAGCACCATGGCCACGTGACGGTACAGCGGCCGCAAGGTAGCGGATGAAGGCGGGGCTACGAAAGCAAAAGGCCCGGCACCATGACCGGGCCTTGCGGGATCTTACTGGAGGCGATCAGGCCTTCGCCACGCCTTGCTCCATCTTCTCGAAGTCCTTCGCGAACTCGGCGTAAACAGCGGTTATCCCTTCGCGCAGCCCGATGCGGTGCTTCCAACCCAGGTTGTGCAGGCGGGATACGTCCATCAGCTTGCGCGGGGTGCCGTCCGGCTTCTCGGTGTTCCACTTGAGCTCGCCGGTGTAGCCCACGATGTCCTTGATCATCTCGGCCAGGGCCTTGATGGTGAGGTCCTCCCCGGTGCCGATGTTCACGAACATCTCCTCGTCGTAGTTCTGCAACAGGAAGAAACAGGCATCGGCCAGGTCGTCCACGTGCAGGAACTCGCGCATGGGCGATCCCGTGCCCCACACCTCCACGCTGGGCGCATGCGTCACCTTGGCCGTGTGGAACTTGCGGATGAGCGCAGGCAGCACGTGACTGTTGTTGAGGTCGTAGTTGTCGTTGGGCCCGTACAGGTTGGTGGGCATGGCGCTGATGTAGTTCACGCCATACTGCCTGCGGTAGCTCTCGGCCAGCTTGATGCCCGCGATCTTGGCGATCGCATAAGGCTCGTTGGTCTGCTCCAACAGGCCGGTCAATAGGCTCTCCTCCTTCAAGGGCTGTGGCGCCATCTTCGGGTAGATGCATGAAGAACCCAGGAAGAGCAGCTTCTTCGCCCCGTTCTCATAGGCGGAGTGGATCACGTTGCTCTCGATCATCAGGTTCTCGTACAGGAACTGCGCGCGATACACGTTGTTGGCGTGAATGCCGCCCACCTTGGCCGCGGCCAGCACCACCACATCGGGCTTCTCCTTTGCGAAGAAGTCCCGTACGGCCTGCTGTTCCTTCAGGTCAAGCTCCTTGCTGGTACGGGTGACGATATTGGTGTAGCCGTCCTTTTGCAGGCGACGAACGATGGCGCTTCCCACCATGCCGCGGTGGCCAGCGATGTAGATCTTGTCTTGCTTGTTCATTGGGATCGTTGTTGAGGGCGGATCATGATCCGCCCTTACGATGAGCGATCGCGTGGGCGATCACTCCTGTTCGTGAAGGATCTTGTGGCCGCCCTTCTTCAGGTACACATCGCGCTTGAATAGCTCCAGATCGCTCTGCACCATCTCTTCCACAAGCGCCTTCAGGTCGTACTTGTGTTTCCAGCCGAGCACGCGCTTGGCCTTGCTGGGGTCGCCCTCGAGGTGGTCCACCTCGGCAGGACGGTAGTAGCGCGGATCGATGGCCACCAGGACCTTGCCGGTCTTCTTGTCGATGCCCTTTTCCTTCACACCCTTGCCCTTCCACTCGAGCTTGATGCCCACCTGAGCGAAGGCCAGGTCAATGAAATGGCGCACCGTGTAGGTCTTGCCGGTGGCCAGTACGAAATCATCGGGCTTGTCGGCCTGCAACATCAGCCACATGCCCTCCACGTAGTCCTTGGCATGGCCCCAGTCGCGCTTGGCATCCAGGTTACCGAGGTAGAGCGTCTGTTGAAGGCCCAGCTTGATCTTGGCCACGGCACGCGTGATCTTGCGCGTCACGAAGGTCTCACCGCGCAATGGGCTCTCGTGGTTGAAGAGGATACCGTTGCAGGCGAAGATGTTGTAGCTCTCGCGGTAGTTCTTGGTGATCCAGAAGCCATAGAGCTTGGCCACGCCATAGGGGCTCTTGGGGTAGAAGGGCGTCTCCTCGTTCTGCGCACGGGGCAGCACGCCACCATACAGCTCCGAAGTGGAAGCCTGGTAGAACTTGGTCTTCTTCTCCATGCCCAGGATGCGGATGGCCTCCAGGAATCGCAGCGTACCGATACCATCGGCGTTGGCCGTGTACTCGGGCATCTCGAAACTCACCGCCACGTGGCTCATCGCGGCCAGGTTGTAGATCTCGTCCGGCTCGATCTCCTTCACCAGACGCAGGCAGTTGACACTGTCGGTGAGGTCGCCGTAGTGCAGGTGGAAGGGGCGCCCCTTCTCGTGCATGTCGTGGTACAGGTGGTCGATGCGGTCCGTGTTGAACAGCGAACTGCGACGCTTCACACCATGCACTTCGTAGCCCTTGTTCAGCAACAGTTCGCTGAGGTAGGCGCCGTCCTGACCGGTAACACCGGTGATCAGGGCCACTTTGCGCTTGGCAGGCTTGGCCTTGGCGGCAGGTTTCTTGGCGGCAGCCACCTTGGGCTTGCTCGATGGACGCGTGTTCTTCTTGCTCATTGGTGCTTATTGAACGATGAACCAGTTGTTCATCAGGTCTTGTTTGTTGTAGCGCATGGGCTTTCCGGTGGAGACATCCGTGACCTCCCTCCCTGCTTCGTTGCAAATGATCTGTCCGGCCGCCGTATCCCACTCCATGGTAGGCGCGAACCGCGGATACACGTCCGCTGTGCCCTCGGCCATCAGCCCGAACTTCAGCGCGCTCCCTTTGAAGGCCAGCTCCACCTCGCCTTCGCGCACCTGCTGATCACGAATGAATGCTTCCGTGCGTTCATCGCGGTGGGAGCGGCTGGCCAGTATGGTGTAGGTGGAACGGTTCGAGCTCAAGGGCAATCGAGTGGACATGGCGGCCCGTTCATACGCAGGCATGGCCGGATAGGTTGCCGCATGTTCCAACCGGTAAGCTCCACCTCCCGTCCAGGCGTAATAGAGCAGGTCCTGCGCCGGTGCATAGATCACCCCACCCAAAGGGATGGCGATGCCCGAGCCGTCCACCGGTCGATCAGGCTGTTCCATCAGCGCGATGTTCACGGTGAACTCCCCATTGCGCTTCACGAACTCCTTGGTACCGTCCAAGGGATCCACCAACCAATAGCGCTGCCACATGCTCCGTGCCGTGTAGGGGATCTCCTGCCCTTCCTCGCTGAGCAGCGGAAGATGGGTACCGGACAAGTGTTCCAAAATGGCCTTGTGCGCGCGCTTGTCGGCCTCGGTCAGTGGGGACAGGTCCGACTTGTGTTCCACCTCGAAGTGGCCACCGTACACTTCCATGATCACCCGTCCTGCAGCGATGGAGGCCTGGATGGCGCTCTCGAGCAGTTCGGATGCGGAACGGGCGTTCATCTTCCGGTCAAAAGTAAATGTGTGAGCAAGCGTGCTTGATCCAACGTCCACAACCTATTGAACGCCCCTTGTGGACAACGGCAAAATGCGAAGGACCCTGTCCGGTATGTCCGGCCAGGGTCCTTCCAGTGAGTTGACGGACAGGGTTCAGGCCTTGCCCATGATCTTGAACATGCCCGTGCCGCAGGTGGGGCAGGTGCCTTTCATCGCCTTGCGGCCATTGGCCATGATGTTCTCCTTGGGGTCCTTCATGTTCCTCTTGGCCTTGCACTTCACGCAATAAGCCTCAACGGTTGCTGCCATGGTCTGGTGTTTTTTGGTGAATGAGCGGACAAGGTAATCATCCACCGACGCGATGCAAGCGTCAGCGCTTGCCATGTGATGGAATACAGATGGAACTACCCGACCCCTTACAGACATCGAATGACCGGACCAGCCCTGCGATCCGTCCACCTCATCATTTCCTCGGGTGGATCGAAAGCCGCTGACCCGATCGATGTTGCGCGCGCCCCTCTAACTTTCGGCACCGGCCCACGAGCAACACCCCATGCAGTACTACTTCGACCATCCCTGGTACTTCGCCATCTACGCGATACTGCTGGTGGCCAGTGTGGTCGGTGGCCTGACACTTGCCCACTACCAGTTCCACCGGAAGAAGCGGGACTGGCGTCCCACGGGCATCGAAACAGCCATCATCGGCCTCTTTGGCCTCATGCTCTCCTTCACCTTCCTGGCCGCCCATACCGCCACACGCGAGCGCAACCGCATGGTGCACGAGCACGCGGATGCCATCGCCACCATGCGGCGCAACAGCCTGCTGATGCCCGGGATGATCAAGAACGATGTCCAGTATTTCCTCCGTGCTCACCTCTCCATTCAGCTTCGGCTGGACAGCGCCCGTTTCGATGGCCGCGAGATCGTGCATGAGCGCATGGAGAAGCTGATGGGCGGATTCGTCACACACATCGTGAACTACGCGGCGGACAGCAGCCTTGCGGCGAACGCCCCGGTGCTCATGGAGGACCTGAGCGCGCTGTCATCCGCCTATTACCGGGCCTACTACGGCTACGAGGAACGCATCCCTTCGTTGATGATCGACCTGCTCTTGGTCAGTGCCATGCTGATCGGTCTGCTGGTGGGTTTCATGAACGGCATCGGTGGCATCGAGCTTCGGCAGATGATAACGTCGTTGCTCTTCCTGGTGATCGTGCTGCTCACCTTCCGCACCGTGTTGGACATGAACAACCCCTATCGCGGCAGCATTCAGCCCGAACAGGAGAACCTGGTGAGATTGCTGGAGTCGCTGCGTGCGAGCGACCGCTAACGGTCACATCAACCGGGAACCGTCCGGCAGGGCCCGCTCCACCGCCGTGAGCACGATGTCGCCATTGGCATCCGGAAAACCCGTGACCAGGCATTCGCTCATCACATTGCCGATCTGCTTCGGAAGGAAGTTGATCACCGCAACGACCTGCCGACCCACCAGTTCATCCCTGGTGTAGTGCTTGGTGATCTGCGCACTGCTGCGCTTGATGCCGTGCGGACCGAAGTCGATGGTGAGGACGTAGGCAGGTTTGCGCGCGTTGGGAAGGTCCTCTGCGGAAAGAACGGTGCCTACGCAGAGGTGGATCTTTTCGAAGTCGGGCCAGGTGATGGGTTCCATGTGGTTGTTCAGTTCTTCGAGTTGATGGACACGCGACCTATTTCAAGATGGTCGTACAAGGCAGGGTCCAGCACGATGACCTCGCTGCTCGTAAGATCCGTTATACGCACCACATCGTGGTCCTTCCAGAACGGGGTCGTGAAGAAGGCATGAAGGTCCTGGTCGCCCACGTACAACTTGCCGATCACCGCCTCCACCACATACCGATCACCCAAGGCAGCGGCTTCGAGTTGACCTTTAAGCAGGGCGGCGCACAGTGCAGCATAACCCATGCAGTTGGCCGGGCCGCCGTGCATCAAGAGCGCAGGATCGCTGCTCACCTTACCGGTGGAGAAATGAAGTCGGGCAGCGGTCGAGTCCAATGCGACCGCGATCGCTTCATCCAGCCCATGAGGCTGAGCAGTGGATAGAGCGAATGCAGGAACCGGAGCACGTTGCCCAACGATCTTGTAGTGGACCAATGAGCGGAAGGCAGCTGCCCTGAAGGACCACATCACCAGCAAAGCGACCAGGACGACCAGCAGAAAGCGCCAAAGGATGCGCATGGGGATGGCTCAATACCCGCCGCCCCCACCCTGCCCGCGCTCGATCGGGTGCCAGGTGGTCTTCACCTCCTGCGTGTCGAGGATGGCATAGGGCGTTTGCCCCGCATCGCCCAGCTTCGGATACACGACCCGCTTCAGGTTGCACGTGGCTTCGGTCTCCAGCATCGTCCGTTCTTCCTTCGAAGCATCCGCGACCACCACGGCGTTCACATCCATGTGCGCCACCAAGGGCTTCAACAGTTCATTGCGGAAACCGGTCATCAGGTTCACCACACCGCCGGGCAGGTCGCTGGTGGCGAGCACTTCGGCGAAGGTGACGGCGGGCAGTGGGTGCTTCTCGCTGGCCACCACCACGCACGTGTTGCCACCGGTGATCACCGGTGCGATCAGGCTCACCAGTTCCAAGAGGCCGTTA
>JBKDXR010000077.1:0-16835 GCA_046306055.1 Flavobacteriales bacterium | reverse complement strand
ACGTATACCAGCGCGGTGATGGCCATGGTGATGAGCGCGGCCGGCACGTTCATGATCACCCGCCAGCCCAGGAGCACGGGGGCCGTCTCCCAGGCGAGCCCGTTCGTGGCGGAACCGGCACCCACGGCGGCATCATAGGCGTCGCGCGCGGCGGCGGGATCGGTGGTCATCCACGCGGGCAGGTGCACCCCGAAGGCCTGCAGGATGTTGGTGAAGTAGGCGCTCCAACTGTTGGCCACCACCACGTTGCCGATGGCGTATTCCAGGATCAGCGCCCAGCCGATCACCCAGGCCACCAGCTCGCCGAAGGTCACGTAGCTGTAGGTGTATGCACTCCCGCTCACCGGAACGCGGCCCGCGAACTCGGCATAGCACAGCGCCGTGAAGCCGCAGGTGATGGCGGTGATGATGAACAGGAACACCACGCCCGGCCCGCCCTCATGGGCCGCAGTGCCGATGGTGCTGAAGATGCCGGCCCCGATCACGGCGGCCACGCCAAGGAAGGTGAGGTCGCGCACACCCAGGGTGCGGTGCATGCCGCCGGCATCCAGTTCACCGCTGGGCTCCGGGTTGTGCGTGTCCGGCGGCGGATGGTGCAGCAGCGCCCCGATGGGCTTGCGGCGGAACAGCGCGGAGGCCCTGCACACGTGTAGCGGAAAGCCCCGAGGCGGTTCGTGGGCCCCGGGTCCACGGGGCATGGCGCGGTGCTCCTTGATCTTTTTAACGGACCTGCCCGCCAAGGCCCCGGGCCGGGGAAGCGTTCCGGTTACATTTGGCACCCTTGTAAAGAACCTGTCGATCATGAGGAAATATGCGTTGCTCGGAGCACTGGTGGCCATGACCACCGCCGCGATGGCCCAGTCCGCCACCGATGGTGCCGACCCTGTGCTCATGACCGTGGACGGCAAGCCTGTCACACGCTCGGAGTTCGAGGCCATCTACAAGAAGAACAACAAGGAAGCGAGCGTCACCAAGGAGGCCTTGGACGAGTACTTGGAACTGTTCATCAATTACAAGCTCAAGGTCCGCGAGGCCGAAGTGCTGGGCATGGACACCATTTCCAAGTTCCGCACCGAGCTTGATGGTTATCGCAAGCAACTGGCCCGCCCGTACCTCATCGATCGCGAGCTCAACGATGCATTGATGCGCGAAGCCTACGATCGCATGCAACAGGAGGTGCGCGCCAGTCACATCCTGGTACAAGTAGGTCCTGATGCATCTCCAGAGGATACGATCGCTGCATGGAAGCGCATCGTGGCCTTGCGTGACCGGGTCATGAAGGGGGAGGATTTCGGGGCCGTGGCACAAGGGGTGGGTGGTTCGGAGGACCCCAGCGCCCAAAAGAATGGCGGTGACCTGGGCTATTTCAGCGCACTGCAAATGGTCTATCCGTTCGAGAACGGTGCGTTCAACACGCCTGTGGGCCAGGTGAGCATGCCGGTCCGGACGCGCTTCGGTTACCACATCATCAAGGTCACCGACAAGCGCGCTGCCCGTGGGCAGATCAAAGTGGCGCACATCATGTTGCGCAGCACCGACCAGGACCCTGCTGAGAAGCAGGCGAACGTGGAGGCCCGCATTCGCGAGATCCATCGACAGGTGGTCGAGGGCCAGGTCGCCTTCTCCGATGCGGCCCTGAAGTACAGCGATGACGAAAGCTCCAATACAAAGGGTGGTGAGCTGCCCATGTTCGGTACGGGCAAGATGATCGAGGAGTTCGAGGATGCCGCCTTCTCGCTGAAGAAGGATGGCGATATCAGCTCCCCGGTGCGCACCCGTTATGGCTGGCACATCATCAAACGCATCGAATGGCAGGCACCGCCTTCGTATGATGCTGCAAAGGCCGAGCTCAAGACCAAGATCGCCCGTGACAGCCGTGCCGAGATCACGCGCAAGGCCTTCATTGAGCGCCTGAAGACGGATTACGCCTACGTGGCCTACCCGAAGAACCTGAAGGCCGTGCAAGCCTTGGTGGACACCACCATCTTCAAGAAGGGGACCTCGGTCACGGATACGCTGCTGCGAAAGGCCGTGAAGGAGGGCGAGGTGATGCGCGGAAAACTGGCTTACCGTCGGGAGGTCACGGGCATGATCAAGGGCGGCAAGTTCATTGCCGTGCGCGGCCGCCAGTACGACGATGCCACCCAGACCATGGACGATACCCTGGTGGTCCGCGACGTCATGGAAGGTTGGAAGTACGACCGAAAGAAGGCGGCCAAGCTGACGAAGCCTGTGTTCACCATTACCGGACGGACCTATACCCAGCGTGAATTCCTCGATTTCCTTGAAGCGAAGCAGCGCCGCGAACGCACCGTGAAAGTGGCCGACCATGTGCAGACCCGTTATGCAGAGTTCGTGGATGAGAGCCTGATGGCCTATGAGGATGAGCATTTGGAGGAGAAGCACGCCGAGTTCCGCATGCTCATGAAGGAGTACCGCGACGGCATCCTGCTGTTCGAGCTCACCGACCAGAAGGTCTGGGGCCGTGCGGTCCGGGATACCACCGGTTTGGAAGCCTTCTATAAGGCCCATGAACAGGAGCACCTCTGGCCAACGCGGTACGAGGCCGATCTCTACATCTGTCAGAACGCGGCCGTGGCCAAGCAGGTCCGTGGTCTGCTGAAGAAAGGAAAGCGTGGTCAGGAGGTGCTCAGCGTGGTGAACAAGACCAATCCATTGGCCCTCGAACTGGATGGCGGCACCTTCAGTGCTGACCAGAAACCCTTCCTGAACGGACTTTCCGCCACAGGCCTTAGCGCCGATCTGGCCGCCGATGGTCGTGTGGTCATCGCCGATGTGAAGAAGATCGTTCCGCCGACGCCCAAGACCTTGGACGAGACCCGTGGCTCGGTCACGGCGGCCTACCAGGACTCGTTGGAGAAGGCCTGGATCCAGGAATTGCGCGCCAAGTATGTCGTAACCGTCGATCGCAGCGTTCTCTATTCCATCAAGTGATAGGGAACAGGGTACGGGTCCGACGGCCCCACGCATTTTTTCTCATCGGCTCGCTCGCGGTCGCCCTGTCGGGGTGTACACCCGCCGTGGATCAGGAGGACCCCGTGCTTGCCCGTGCCTACGATCAATACCTGAGGTGGAGCGACCTGCGTCAGCTCATTCCGCTGGGGATCCCAGCTGAGGACAGCGCGGTGATGGCCCAGGCACACATCAACAACTGGTTGCAGCAGCAGGTGGTGTTGAACAAGGCAGAGGCCAACCTGGCTCCGGCTGATAAGGATTTCGAGGCCCAATTGCGCGACTATCGCAATTCGCTGGTGTTGTTCGCCTACGAGCAGGCCTTGGTGGACCAAAAACTCGATACGGCCGTATCCGATGCCGATGTGCAGGCCTACTACGAGGCCAATACCGCCAACTTCGAGCTGAAGGACCACGCAGTTCGCGCACGCTGGTTCAGGGTGGCGGAACCTGACAAGCGGGTGATGCGCCGTGTGGAGGAACAGTTCAATAGTGACCGGGAGGAAAAGCGCCACGAGCTCGAGATCTGGCTTGCCGGGAACGGTATTGCGATCAACGATCGAAGCGCGGTGTGGACCTATTGGACCGAACTGGGTGCCGAGTTCCCCGTGGCTCTTCCCGAACCCACCGGCCCGGGCAGAACGGTCCTGAGGCAGGATACCGTGGCCTGGTTCCTCGAGATCCTGGAACTTCGTCCTCGCAAGAGCAACATCCCCGTTTCGTTGGTGAGGCGCGATATTCGCACCATGATCATCAACCAGCGCAAGTTGCAGCTTGTGGAGCGGATGCGTGAAGACCTGTACCGTGAAGCACTACAGAACAAGGATGTCGAAGTTCGCTGACCGCATGGTGCTCCTGTTTGCCACGGTCATGTTCGTGTCCGTTGTTGCTGCACAACCCGCGGGCATGCTCATTGATCGGGTGGTGGCCGTGGTAGGCCGCGAAGCGATCTATCATTCGGACCTGGTCCAACGGATGGAGCAGGCCCGCGCTCAAGGCGCTCCTGCCGATCTCGCCGCTGCCTGTGGTGAATTGGAGGACCTGCTTTACGAGAAGCTGCTGCTGGAGCAGGCACGTATCGATAGTGTGGTGGTGGAGGAAGCCCAGGTGAACGGTGAACTGGACCGGCGTATCCGGTATTTCGCTTCCCAGCTGGGCGGCGAGAAGAAGCTCGAGGAGTTCTACGGTAAGTCCGTGGCGGAGATCAAGGCCGATTTCCGGAAGCAGGTGGAGGAGCAGTTGCTGGTGCAATCCATGCAGCAGAAGATCACCGCTGATGTGCGCCTGACACCGAAGGATGTGGAACGGTTCTACCGTTCAATACCCGAGGATAGTGTGCCGCTGATCAATGCGGAAGTGGAGTATTCGATGATCTTGAAACTGCCCAAACCGAGCGAAGAGGAGGATCGACGTGTGAGGAGGCGCATGGAGGAGTATCGTGATGCCATCCTGAAGGGCACCAAGGACTTCTGCACGGTGGCCATTCTCTATTCCGAGGACCCCGGGTCTGCCAAGGATTGCGGTCAGCTTGGTCTGGTGCCCCAAGGGGTGATGGTACCGGAGTTCGATGCGGTGGCGCTCAGCTTGAAGGAAGGGGAGGTTTCCCAAGTGTTCAAGACGCAGTATGGCTGGCACTTCATGCAGCTTGTTGAACGGCGTGGGGAGCAGTACAATGCCCGACATGTCCTGATGCGGCCACAAGTGAGCCCGGCCGACCTTCAGGTGTCGAGGCAGGTCCTGGACAGCCTGGTGCGTGGCATCCGTGCCGGTACCATTGAAATGGGAGCTGCGGCGCAGGAGGTCTCCGACGATGAGGAGAGCAAGGGGCTGGATGGCGTGATGATCGAACCGTCCAGTAATTCCGCCCGCTGGGATATGAGCGCGCTGGACCAGCAGACCTTTTTCGTGTTGGATAAGCTGAAACCCGGTGAAGTGAGCGACCCTCAGTTGGTGGTGATGCCCGACGGGACCAAGGCCTATCGGATCCTTCGGCTCATTCTGCGCTCGGAGCCTCACCGGGCCAACTTGAAGGATGATTACCGCTTGATCTCCCAGGCAGCAGAAGGCAAGGCACGCGCGGCTGCTGTTGACGATTGGGTGGGTGAGCGCCTTGCCGGCACCTATGTGCGTTTGTCACCCGAACACAACAGATGTCCGTTCGAGCACGACTGGGCCAAAACGGGTCCAAATCATTGAACGTACCTGAACAAGTGAGCACGACCATGAACATTCCCAGCAGTGATGTACAGGCGGTGGAGCAATTCGGTGAGCGATACCGTCGCTTGAAAAGCGAGGTGGGTAAGGTCATCATCGGCCAGGACCAGGTCGTTGATCTGGTGTTGCTGGGGATATTCAGCAGAGGACATTGTCTGTTGGTGGGTGTGCCCGGTCTGGCCAAAACGCTCCTGGTGAACACGGTGGCGCGGTCGCTCGGTCTCAGCTTCAATCGCATCCAGTTCACGCCGGACCTGATGCCCAGCGATATCATCGGCTCCGAGATCTTGGACGAAAGCAGGCATTTCCGCTTCGTGAAGGGGCCCATCTTCGCCAATATCATCCTCGCGGACGAGATCAACCGTACTCCGCCCAAGACACAGGCCGCCCTGTTGGAGGCCATGCAGGAAAAGTCAGTTACCGCAGCTGGACAGACCCATGTGCTGCCCGATCCGTTCTTTGTACTGGCCACACAGAACCCCATTGAACAAGAGGGTACATACCCTTTGCCTGAAGCACAATTGGACCGCTTCATGTTCAATATCTGGGTGGATTATCCGGCATTTGCGGATGAGCTCGCGGTGGTCAAGGCGACCACGGGCGACCGTCCTGCATCGGTTGAACCAGTGCTCACCGCAGAGGAGATCCTCTTCTATCAAGGACTGGTGCGTCGCATTCCGGTGCCGGATAATGTGCTGGAGTATGCCGTCCGATTGGTGTCCCGCACCCGTCCGGGAACGGAAGCGGCCCCGGGCATCATTAACGATCACGTTAGCTGGGGGGCTGGTCCGCGTGCTTCGCAATACCTGGTCATCGGGGCCAAGGCCCATGCCTTGGCGAACGGCAGGTTCTCCCCGGATATCGCCGATGTACAGGCGGTCGCTTTGCCCATTTTGCGGCACAGGCTGGTCCGGAACTACAAGGCCGAGGCTGAAGGGGTCACCATCGACCGTATTGTGAGCGGGATCCTCTGATCGGAGCTCTTTGCGTTACAGGAAGGCAATGATCCATGATCGTTGTCAGCACTTGCCGCGGCCGATCCTCTACTTTTGAATGATCACCATTGATCATTCCCCTCATGAAGAACCTATTCGGCCCACGTTCATTGTTCGTCTGCCTTGGTGTGCTCATCATGTCCTTGGCCACGGCCCAGCCCACGGTCGACATCACTTTGGTCCAGACCGTTGAGGGCCCTGTTGAGGTCCGTTTAAGGCCGGATGGTCCGTTCGATGGATTGCTATCCAGCGTCGTGTTCACCATCCGATGGAATGAGGGTGGTCCTGCGGGATTGGGGTCCGTTCAGCAATTCACCCCCGTGAACAGCTATTGCTCTGTTTCCAAGTCCGGGCCCGAGCAGACGGCGAACGGGTTCCGTTACCAGGTCTTCGCCGGCTTCGGGTTCGTGCCGCTGTCCGAGGTTCCTACGACATGGGTCCCAGGAGAGGAGATCGTGCTGTGCCGCGTGAACGTGATCAATGGGAGTGCCGCCTTCAGTATTGTTGTTGATGCATGGACCAGCGACATCAATAACAACGGCGACTATTTCATCTCGCTCAATGGATTGGACCGTACGGGCGAGATCTACACCATCAGTACAGGGGCGAACGTGGATGCTCCTGAAATGAACGGACCCCAGGTAGGCCCCAACCCGGCGGACGATCAATTCGTGCTGTCGCTACCGGAAGGAATGGGCGGAACGGTCTCCGTGGAATTGATGGATGCGTCCGGCCGTGTGGTCTGGACCAAGGGCCTGAACGTCGGAAATGCTGCGCATAGCGAACCCATCGACGTATCCGGATTGAGTTCAGGAGCCTATGTCCTGGTGGTCGGGACCGCCAGTGGCCGCTCCAGCCATCGTATTGTGGTCAAACATTGATCGACCCTCATCATGCGTCTCTCTGCTCTCTCCGCTCGTGCGGTATTCATCGTTTCTCTTCTCTCCATCGCCGGACCAGGCCTTGCACAGGTCGTCGGGCCTTGGCGCACGGCCGTGGAGGCCGAGGTGGCCGGTCGCGGGGTCAGGCGCATCTTCCCTTCACAGTACAGGGTTCTTGAGGTCGATGTGCCGTTGCTGGCCACCCAGTTCGACCAGGTACGGTCTGTCCCTGGTACCTCCGGGACCATGATGGTGCCTTTGCCCGAAGGTGGTCAGGAGCGATTCAGCTATTGGGCCAATGAGGTCATGCATCCCGAGCTTGCTTCACGCTACCCGGAGATCAGGACGTTCAGCGGGGAGAGCATCGACCGTCCCGGGGTGCTGGCACGTTTCGACCTTACCCCGCATGGTTTCCACGGCATGATCATGGACCCGACCAACGGTTGGTGGTTCATTGACCCATATGCCTACGGCGATGCGTCCACCTGCATCATTTACCGCAAGCAACACTTCACGAAACAGTTGCCCGAGGGCTTCAGTGCGTGCAGCTATGAGACCGTGAATGACATTGAAGCTGCTGCCGAACAGACAAGGCAGTGGATCCAGGAGATGGGGGAGGAGCGCGTTGGGGACTGCCAGCGGCGTACCTATCGTCTGGCCCTCGCCTGCACTGGTGAGTATGCGAACTACCATGGCAGCAACACCACCAACAATAACAAGTCCTTTGCGCTCGCGGCCATGGTCACGACCATGAACCGGGTGAATGCCCAGTTCGAGCGGGATGCCACGTTGACCATGGTATTGGTGCCTAATACCGATCTGCTCATCTATCTGAGCGGTGCCACCGATCCGTACACGAACAACAACGGTGGTACCATGTTGGGCGAGAACCAGACGACCTGCACGAACGTGATCGGTTCCGCCAATTACGATATCGGCCATGTTTTCAGCACCGGAGGAGGTGGAGTTGCGTACCTGAACAGCCCTTGCAACAACAGCCTGAAGGCCGGTGGTGTAACGGGTTCCGGTGCCCCGGTCGGTGATCCCTTCGATATCGACTATGTGGCTCACGAGATGGGGCACCAGTACGGTGGTAACCATACCCAGAACAACAACTGCAACCGTGCCAGCGTGGCGGCATACGAACCTGGAAGCGCCAGCACTATCATGGGCTATGCCGGCATCTGTTCGCCCAATGTTCAGAACAACTCGGACGCCTATTTCCATGGGTTCAGCATGCAGGAGATGGCCGCCAACATCACCACGGGCACCAGCAGTACCTGTCCGCAGGTCACCGCCCTGGTCAATCAGGCGCCCACGGCGAACGCCGGTGCCGACCGCACCATTCCTCGCAGTACGCCTTTCATCCTTACAGCGATCGGCAGCGACCCGAACAGTGGGGATGCGCTGACCTATTGCTGGGAGCAGATGAACAACCAGGTCTCCACCCAGCCGCCCGTTGCCACAGCAACCACCGGTCCCAGTTTCCGTACCTTTAATCCGACTACAAGCCCCGTGCGCTACGTGCCGGCCTTGAGCGCAGTTATTGCAGGTACAACGCCCACTTGGGAGGTACTGCCTAGCGTTGCACGCACCCTCAATTTCCGTCTCACCGTACGGGATAATGTGACCGGTGGTGGTTGCAATGGCCAGGACAACATGGTGGTCACCGTGTCCGGCAGCGCTGGACCTTTCCTCGTCACACAGCCCAATACGAACGTGTCCTGGGCGGGGTCTTCCTCGCAAACCGTGACGTGGGATGTGGCCGCCACCAATATCGCCCCGGTGAGTTGCGCCAATGTGGACATCCTGTTGTCCACCGATGGTGGGTTGACCTACCCTTTTACTCTTGCAACCGCCACCCCGAATGACGGCACCCAGTCCGTTGTCCTTCCCAACGTGGCCAGTACCACGGCCCGCATCATGGTGAAGGCCAATGGCAACATCTTCTACGACATCTCCAATGTCAACTTCACCATCACGGTGCCCATCGTGCCGGATTATGGCCTTGTGGTGGCCAACACCACGGTGAGCGCATGTGCGCCCGGTACTGCCGTTTACGGTGTGCAGACCACATCGCTGGCAGGCTACACGCAGCCGATCACGTTAGCCGTAACGGGCTTGCCAGCAGGCTTGACGTCCTCGTTCAGCACGAACCCCGTGATCCCGGGCGGGGCTTCGAACCTGACCATTTCGGGTACCCAGAACCAATTGCCCGGATCGTACAACTTCAACCTGACGGCCACGTCCACGAGCGGTAACAGGACCGTGCCGCTCACCTTGGTCATCGAATCCGCGCCAGGCAGTGTGGTGCGCACCGCACCGCTGAACGGGGCAACAAGCGTGGCGCCAGGTTCAGCGCTAACGTGGAACGCCACGGCTTCCGCCAGCTCCTATTCCTTGCAGATCGCGACCGATCCGGGCATGATCAATATTGTGGAAAGTGCCATGGGCATTACGGGAACATCCTACACGCCCGGTACGGCCGATGCGCCCCAGACCACCTATTACTGGACCATACAAGCGGTGAACAGCTGTGGGTTCGGGACCTCGGAAGCAGCGTGGTCCTTCACCACGGCGGCCTGTGTGCCTGTGCAGGTACAGATCACCATCGACCAATATGGTAATGAAACCACCTGGCAAGTGGTTCAGGGAGCCACGGTGGTTGCTTCCGGAGGCCCTTATGCACAGCTGGCCGCGAGCGGTACACAGGCCCAGGCGCCCGTTGACCTATGCCTGACGCCTGGTTGTTACGAGCTAAGGGTGTTCGATAGCTTTGGTGATGGGAACTGCTGTGCGTATGGAAATGGGTTCATCCGTGTGGTCGATGGGGTCGGGGCTGTGTTGGCCAATGTCAGTCAGGATATCAATGTCGGTGCGCCTGTAACAGTGCCGTTCTGCGTCGCGGCTGAGGTGCGCTTGAGCCCGAAGCTGTTGCTGGAGGGTCCCTATGTCGCTGCGCAGGGCCTCATGCACGATTCCTTGCGGGTGCGTGGGATGATCCCTCTTGTGGAACCCTACACGGCGCTTGGTTTCGTTCAGGTGGCGGGTGGTGGTGGCGAGGTCATTTCTTCCTCTGTGCTGGCCGTGAGCGGGAACAACGCCATTGTGGATTGGGTACGTGTGGAATTGCGCGCATCAGGGAGCAGCGGTCTCGTTGTGGCCACTCGTCAGGCCTTGTTGCAACGCGATGGCGACGTGGTCGGCCTTGATGGTACTTCTCCGTTGGTACTGAACGTTCCGCCGGGCAACTATTTTGTGGCTGTGCGCCATCGCAATCACCTCGGTTGTATGACCCTGCTCACCCGCACCTTGGGCACCACATCGTCCACTTTGGACCTGACCACATCCGCCACGGCCACCTTCGGTACGGATGCGCGCAAGGTGTCCGGGTCCATCGTGGTGTTGTATAGCGGCAACGTCCTATTGGACGGCAGGCTGGCCTACACGAACCAGAACAATGACCGTGACCCGATACTGTCGGCCATTGGTGGTGTGGTACCTACGGCATCCATTTCCGGTTACCGCCAGGAGGACGTCACTATGGACGGAAATGTGAAATACACGGGAGGTTCCAATGACCGCGATCCGATCCTGGCGAATATCGGCGGTATCATTCCAACGAATATCCGTTTGGAGCAACTGCCATGAGTGATAAGTCCTTCCTGTGGTTGCTGTGCTCGTTCGCATTCTTCGCTGTTGCAGGCAACGAGGCTCGAGCTCAAGCGTGGGAGGTGTTCGACATGGAGGGCGAAGGCCTTCCCAGTAATACCATCACTGACATCGTTCAGGACCATGATGGTGTGATCTGGGTGGGTACCGATTGGGGCCTGTGCCGACGTGAGGGCAGTTCGTGGACCGTTCTTCAAGCAGGCAGCACCGGGCTTTCGGGAAATGAGGTGACCTGTTTGTCCGTTGACAGCCTGAACCGCCTGTGGGTGGGAACGGCGACGAACGGGATCGCCATTCTTGACGGGGGGAACTGGAGCTATCTCAACAATGGGAACAGCCCGATGACCACCGAAGGGGTCAAACACATCCATCACGATCATCGAGGGTGGGTCTGGGTGAGCACCGAACTGGGTCTTTTTTGCCACACCGGTGATGAATGGAGGCATTATAACAACACGCCGGAGAGCTACGGAGGCTTTACGTTCTTTGGTCCTAATGTGCGCGCAGTGGATGTGCGGGAGGATGGCCTGGTGGCCGTGGCGACCATGAACGCTGGCCTTACCTACCTGACCGAGACCGAGTTCATCTTCTACACCGCCGCGAACAGTGGCTTTCCGGACAATTCCATGAATGACGTGGCGATCGACGCCAACGGCGATAGATGGCTTGCCTGCCCATCGGGAGGTCTGATCTGGCATGCATCATCGTTCATGGGCGGGCCTGTTTTCCAGTACAACTCCTTTACTGCGGGCCTCCCGGACAACACGTTGCTCTGTGTGATCATCGACAATGCCGGACGGAAGTTGCTGGGTTCCGAGACCGCCGGGATCATCCTGTTCGAGGGACAGGGGAACTTCACCATATTGGATCAGGCCAGCACTGGTCTGCCATCAGACCATGTGCGTTGCCTGCTGTTGGATAGTGCAGGGGGGCTCTGGGCTGGTACAGATGCTGGAGTGGCCCGTTTCGACCCCAGCATGGACGTGGAGGACCGCTCCGTGTTGACCGGGTCCACGGCATACCCTAACCCGGTCACCGATGTTCTGTACGTTCAGCCTTCAGGTAGAGGGAACTTGATCGAATGGCAACTGGCCGATGAACTGGGTCGGATCGTTCAGCATGGCACCGTCAATGGCTTCTCTCCGTTCATGGTGGACATGTCGTTCCTGGCCCCCGGACATTATATCGTGAAGCTGCGGACTGACGGGGGAAATGAGGTGCTCCGCGTCGTTAGGAACTGAAGGGAGCGACATCTTTGGAAGTTGACCCGGGTCCCGGGACCCGGTATATTGCAGAGCCATTTGCTCCGGCTACAACATTTCCTTCCCTCATGATGAAACGTTACCTTTTGTCGGTGATGGTCCCAGGCCTGCTTTTCCCAGCAGTAGCCTCCGCCCAGTGCTCCTTGACCAATGCCACGAGCTGTGTATGCCGTACTACAGGTCAGACCACATGTGACCTCAAGCCGGATATTACCATTTCCTGGTCCGCCCTGCAGAACTACCTCAGTGGGCCGACGGAGAATGCCCAGACGGGTACCCAGGCGGGTCGATTGAAGGTCTCGGGCTCCACCCCGAACATCGGGTACGGCCCCTTGGAAGTTCGCACTGCCGACCAGAGCGGCCTTCGCCATTTTGTGTGCGGCACCGATACGTTCACCGTAAGTGGACAAACAGGGTTCAGTTGCCCCAATGGCCAGAACCCCAAGCAGATCATTTTCCAGCAGGTGTACCGCAAGCAGGGGAATACCATGGTCCGCAACGAGCGGATGGCCGGAAGCATGACCTATCATTCGGCCCACAGCCACTACCACGTGAACGATTGGACCACGATGGACCTGAAGATCCAGGACCCAACGGAGCCCGATCCCCGCAAATGGCCTACCGTGGCATCCGGGGCCAAGATCGGATTCTGCCTGATGGACTACGGAGCGTGCAGCTCTTACCCTGGTCACTGTCGCACCTCACAGGAGTATAACGGCGGTACGGCCCTGAACAGCAGTGCGAACTTTCCCAACTATGGGCTTTCCGGTGGGTATGGATGCGGTACCAATGTGCAAGGCATCTCCGTGGGACGGACGGACATCTATAGCGAGCAGTTGGACATGATGTGGATCAACGTCATGGATGGCTTGTGCAACGGCAACTACTGGATCGTGGCAGAGGCCGATCCGACGAACGTGTTCGTGGAGGAGAACGACGATAACAATTACACGGCCATCCCCTTCACCATGGCCATGCAGCGCCCTGCTGGCAGCGGTGGCTCGGCAGGTATTCTCGCACCGAATGGCATTCGAGCGGTGTCCGGTTCGCCTGTACGGCTGACGGCTACCCCTGGATATAGCTACCTATGGAGCAATGGGGCCACCACCCGCTCCATCGACGTGACCCAAGCGGGGGCATACAGCGTGACGGTGACGGCACCCTGTGGTAGCCTCTCATCCAGCAGCGTCAACGTTACTTTCGAGGCGCCCCTTCCGGCACCAGTAGGAACAGGCGCCACGGTCGTGGGGCCGGCCACCGCAACGCTTTCAGCGGTGGGTCAAGGATCTGAACTGGTGTGGTACAACGCACCTGCGGGCGGCAATGCGTTGGGCACTGGTTCCCAGTTCCAGACCCCGGTCCTCTCGAACACGACGGATTACTACGTGTCCACCAGAACGGTCTCTCCGGGTGTGAACACCTATGGTGCAAAGACCGACCGGACCGGCACCACGCAATTGACCAATAGTGCGCGGCAATGGTTGATCTTCAATGCGGCCCAGCCGTTCGATCTGGTCTCCGTGAAGGTTTATGCCGCAAGCAATGGCGACCGGCACTTCGTTCTGAAGGACAACGTGGGCAACGTGATCGAGGAGCGCTATGTCTATGTGCCCACTGGCATGCAGCGGGTACAGTTGGACATGAAGGTGCCAGCAGGCACGGGGCATATGATCACTGCCTATGATGACAATACGGAGATCGTGATCGACCTGCATCGCGATGACAGCGGGGTGACTTATCCCTACTCCGTTGGTGGCGGTCTCGGTTCCATCACTGGCAGTACGGGTGGTCCCTCGTTGTACTACTACCTCTACGATTGGGAGGTGCGCACGCCGGACCTGGTGCGCGAGAGCCCACGTACCCAGGTCACCGCAACGGTTACCGAAGGTGTCGTTCTTGACCTGAAGGCACTTCTGCAAGGCCCCTACGACGTGGCCACCGGACGCATGTCCGACAACCTGCGTGTACAAGGACTGATCCCCACCACGGAGCCGTTCACGGCCATGGGCTTCACCCACGCTGGTGGAGGAGGTGGCGAGACCCTGGCCCCCGGGCTGCTTGCCGTGACCGGTGATGATGCAGTAGTGGATTGGGTCCTCATTGAGTTGCGGAATGCTGCCCAACCGTCGCAAGTGGTGGCTACCAAGAGCTGTGTGCTGACACGTGCAGGACAGGTGTTGTCCACCACGGGTACCATGCCACGTTTCGCGGTGCTGAACGGGAACTACCATGTCGCCATCAGGCATCGGAACCACTTGGGTTGTATGACCGCCACACCCTTGGCGTTGAGCGCCGTCCCTTTGAGCATTGACCTCAAGCAACCGTCCACGGCGGTTTACGGCACGGAGGCTCGGCGACTGGATCAGAGCGGTGTGTCGCTGCTCTGGGCGGGTAATACGCGTATGGATGACCGTTCGATGTATACCGGTGGTAACAACGACCGTGATCCCATTTTGGCCGCCGTAGGCGGTGTTGTTCCGACCAATACGGCGAATGGGTATCTTGTGCAGGATACCAACCTCGATGGAGTGGTCAAATATACCGGTGGGGGCAACGATCGTGACCTCATCTTGAATAACATTGGCGGTGTCATTCCGACCAACATCCGCATCGAACAACTCCCTTAAGGACCTCCCTGACCCTTTCAGTACTACCCCCTATCGACCAGAACATGTTACGAAACCTTATTTTAATGACCCTGGTAAGGGTCACGGCGGTACTCCTGCTCGCCTTCGGTACCATTTCGGCCTGGGCACAACCAGGTGATGTCAACCGGATAGATATTCGATTGGTGCAATCCGGACCTACACAGTTGGAGGTCCAATTGCGACCGAATAACCAGTGGACAGAGACCGATGGGGTGGTGAACCTCACCTTCGCCGTGCGGTGGCAGACCTCTACTGGGGCCACCATCAGCGGACTGTCGAATCTCACACAGCCAGACGCCTGCTTTCAGGCGGGCATACCCTTGGCGTACAACCCGGGTATCGTCAATGTGGATGCGAGCGGATTCCGCTATCGCGGGTTCAACGCGAACGGTAATGGTTGGGATCCAGCTGATGGCTGTTCTTACGCGGCTAACACTTGGCATACTTATGCCCGGATGAATGTCACGAACCTGACCGGATGCGGTTTGTTCGAGGTGGTCGTTTCCGATTCATACACCAGCGCCAACAACACGAACTGGTTCGTCAGCCTCGGTGGTACTAACGTAACAAGCAATTCCCAGGTCGTCGGTCCCGGTGTTCAATTGGGCGCCTGCAACGCGGATTGCCTCGGTGTGATCGGTGGCAGCGCGTTGCCCGGTACCCCCTGCAACGACAACAACCCCTGCACTTTTAACGATGTGTACACCGGCACCGCTCCCAATTGCGGTTGCGCTGGTACTCCGGTCAGCGGTCCTTCGATCACTACGGCTGGTAGCAATAGCCCCATTTGTGCGGGTTCCACGCTCAACTTGAACGCATCTGCCACTGGTTCCGGTACTATTACTTACAGTTGGACCGGTCCGAATGGTTTTACCGCCCCGAATACCCAGAATCCTTCCATTACGAGCGCAACTACTGCAGCCACGGGTACTTACACCGTCACCGCCTCGAACGGTTGCGGAACCAATGCGACCCAGAACGTTAGTGTCACCGTAACGGCCGCCCCGAGCGCCGGTACGCTCAGCGGCAACCAAGCGATCTGCGTGGGTGGCAGCACCACCTTCACCAGCACGGTGGGTGGCGGAACCTGGAGCAGCGGCAACACGGGAGTGGCCACGATCAACCCGAGCACGGGTGCGATCAGCGGCCTGGCTGCCGGTACGGCCACGATGACCTACACGGTGACGGGCACGGGCGGTTGCGCTGATGCCACGGCAACGCGTACGGTGACCGTGACGGGCAATACGAGCAATACCACCACTGAGAGCGTCTGTGACAGCTACACATGGAGCGTGAACGGTGTAACCTACACCCAGAGCGGTACCTACACGGAGGTGAACGGGTGCAACACCGAGATACTGGTGTTGACGGTCACTCCGAGCACCAGCAACACCACCACGTTGACGCAGTGCGACACCTACACCTGGCCGGTGAACGGACAGACGTACACGCAGAGTGGGACTTACACCAGTGTGAACGGCTGCGCTACGGAGATCCTGGTACTGACCATTGTGACCAGCACCAACAACACGACGACGGTAAGCGAGTGCGATAGTTACACCTGGAACGTGAACAACGTGACGTACACGCAGAGTGGCACGTATACCAGCGTTAGCGGTTGCGGCACCCAGACCCTGGTGCTGACGATCACGCCGAGCACGAACAACACCACCACGGTGAGCGAGTGCGATAGCTACACTTGGAGCGTGAACGGAACGACCTACAGCCAGAGCGGTACGTATACGAGCGTGAACGGTTGCGCCACGCAGACCCTGGTGCTGACGATCACTCCGAGCACGAACAACACGACCACGGTAAGTGAGTGCGACAGCTACACCTGGAGCGTGAACGGTACCACCTACACTCAGAGCGGTACCTACACGAGCGTGAACGGTTGCGCCACGCAGACCCTGGTGCTGACGATCACCCCGAGCACGAACAACACCACCACGGTGAGCGAGTGCGATAGCTACACTTGGGCAGTGAACGGAACGACCTACACCCAGAGCGGTACCTACACGAGCGTGAACGGTTGCGCCACCCAGACCCTGGTGCTGACGATCACCCCGAGCACGAACAACACGACAACGGTGAGCGAGTGCAATAGCTACACCTGGCCTGTGAACGGTACCACCTACACCCAGAGCGGTACCTACACGAGCGTGAACGGTTGCGCTACGGAGACCCTGG
>JBKDXR010000076.1:0-9192 GCA_046306055.1 Flavobacteriales bacterium | reverse complement strand
GGGCCTGTCGGGTGGCGCGTAAGGCGCCGCTGGTGGCAAAGAAGCCCGTGCCGAGGAGCTCGAACGCGTATTGGATGTTGATGGTGTGCATGATGGATCGAGGGGGGTGAAAAGAAGAACGCCATCCCGGTGGGGGATGGCGTTCCTGGTGTTGTTGGTCGCGTGCTTAACTCACTGCGTAACAAGTCTTGCCATCCCGAGGGATACGCATACACGAACACATGCCGCTCCAAAAGGAGCGGTGGCTCACGTGCATGGTGCTCTTGGTCATCGCGGGTGCAAACTTAGGGTGTATCCGCGAACGCTTACAACGTCCCCCTGTTCTCCTGCTCCCGCTCGATCGCATCGAACAACGCCTTGAAGTTGCCCTTGCCGAAGCTCTTGGCGCCCTTCCGCTGGATGATCTCGAAGAACATCGTGGGGCGGTCCAGTACCGGCTTGGTGAAGAGTTGGAGGAGGTAGCCCTCGTCGTCGCGGTCCACGAGCACGCCGTGCTGCTTAAGCAACGCCAGGTCCTCGTCGTTCTCGCCCACGCGGTCCATCACCGTGTCGTAGTAGCTGGGTGGCACGTAGAGGAACTCCACGCCGCGGTCCTTCAGCGCGCTCACCGTTTCGATGATGTTGTTGGTGGCCACCGCGATGTGCTGCACGCCGGCGCCGTTGTAGAACTCGATGTACTCCTCAATCTGGCTCTTCTTCTTGCCTTCGGCCGGCTCGTTGATGGGGAACTTGATGCGGCCGTTGCCGTTGCTCATCACCTTGCTCATCAGCGCGGTGTACTCGGTGCTGATGTCCTTGTCGTCGAAGCTCACGAGCTGCGCGAAGCCCATCACGCGGGCGTAGAAATCCACCCAGGTGTTCATCTCGCCCCAGCCCACGTTGCCCACCATGTGGTCAATGAACTTCAGCCCGGTGGGCGGTGGGTTGTAGTGGCTCTTCCACGGCTTGAAGCCGGGCATGAACGCGCCCTTGTAGTTGTCGCGCTCCACGAAGATGTGCACCGTCTCGCCGTAGGTGTGGATGCCGCTGCGGATCACGTAGCCATGCTCATCCTCCTCGCGCACGGGCTCCATGAAGCTCTTTGCGCCGCGCTTGGTGGTCTCCTCCCAGGCCTTCTTCGCATCGGGCACCCACAGGGCGATCACCTTCACGCCATCGCCGTGCTTGCGGATGTGCTCGTTGATCGGGCTCTCCGGCGTCATCGGCGTGGTCAGCACCAGGCGGATCTTGTCCTGCACCAGCACATAGCTCGTGCGGTCCTTCACGCCCGTCTCCAGGCCAGCGTACGCCAGGCTCTGGAAGCCCCAGGCGGTCTTGTAATAGTGCGCGCTCTGCTTGGCATTGCCCACGTAGAGTTCCACGTAGTCGGTGCCAAGGAGCGGCAGGAAATCCTGTGCATCGGCCATGATCTTCTCCAGGCCGTAGTCCACGTCTTTCAATCCGGTTGCCATGTGTTCAGGATCTGTCGATCAGCTGATCGAGCGGTTGTTCAGTTTTGCGCGGTGGGGCATTCGGGACAGGGCCGTCTGCGCTGCACCATATAGAATTGGATCTCCTGCTCCATGCGCGCCTCCATCTCCGCGGTCACGATCGTCGAGCCGGGAGGGCGCTGGTACCTGTCGATGACAACGATCTCGCAGGCGTGTGCACGGCGAGCTTGTTTCTGAAGACGGTTGCGCTCCTGCTCGGTGAGGTCATTGAACGAACGGCGGGTCGTCGTCTTCTTCATGGTGGCGATCCGCACCGGATACCCGCTCAGGACCTGGTTTTCCGCGTTGTACACGAAGGTGACCTGATCCGCCGGGACACGGCAAGGGATGGATACGAACAACTCCGTCTTGTCTTGGGCAGAAGAGGCCAAGGCCACCAGGGTCGAAAGTGCAAGGAGCAAGTTCCTCATGGGTCGCTGGTATTGGTCCGTGCCTCAAAGTTCGGACATTTTGTGTGGGTGGGGATGACCGTGGTCAAGGTTCATTTCGGCACAGCAAGGGTCCGTAGCTGTGATAGCGGAACAGCTTCCACTTTTTGCTCCAGCTTCAAACGAAGGTCTCCGGCATGGACTAGGTAGAGCTTGTCCAGTTGGAGGTCTTCCAAGGCGATGTGCATGGAGCGGGTCATGGCTGGTGTAGTCGTTCGTTTGATCTCCACACCAATGCGTTTCCCCTTGTGGAGGATGAAAAGGTCCAGTTCGGCGCCTTTGTGGGTGGCGTAGAACCAAGCCTCACGTGGCTGGAACACAGCGATCGCCTCCTCGATCGCAAAACCCTCCCAGGAGGCTCCGAGTTGCGGGTGCGTCCACAACTGCTTCATGGAGCTTATGCCGATCAGCGCGTGTAGCAACCCCGGGTCGCGCACATAGATCTTGGGGCTCTTTACCAAGCGCTTGCTGCTGTTGATGAACCAGGGCTGGAGCCGCCGTACCATGAAGGTCTGCTCCAGCGCATCCAGGTAATTGCGGGCGCTGCCGGCGGATATGCCCAGCGAGTTGGACATCTGCGCGGCATTCCAGATCTGACCATGGTAGTGGGAGAGCATCTGCCAGAAGCGGCGCATGGCCACGGCTGATGCGCCGAAGCCCATGTTGCCCAGGTCCCGCTCCAGGAAGGTGCTGATGAAGTTCTCGCGCCACGCCATACTCTCCTCGGCACTGCCCGCCAGGAATGAGCGGGGAAAAGATCCGCGCAACCACAGGCGCTCCAACTCCGTGGGCCGCACCTCGCTGAGGTCAAAGCCGCGCACTTCGATGATCTCCACACGGCCTGCCAGCGACTCAGCCGCCTGCCGGGCCAGTTCAGGAGAGGCGCTTCCCAGCACCAGGAACTTGGCGGGGTTCCGGGTGCGATCGGCGAGCACGCGCAGATGGGGGAACAGTTGCGGCACGCGCTGAGCCTCATCGAGCACCACCAAGCCTTTCAGGCCGTCCAGGATAAGCTCCGGTTCCTGCATGGCATTGGCTACGGCCTGCCGTTCCAGGTCGAAATAGTTGGGTGAGCGTTCGCCAACAAGTTGCCGCGCCAATGTGGTCTTACCGCATTGGCGCGGACCCAGTAGCATCACAACAGGGCTTCGGGTCAGCGCTTTGTTCACGCGGGCCAGCAGGTCAGGTCGCTTGCGCATTGTAGAAAATCGACAACGAAGTTGCGGAATTTCCCGGTTGGAGGCAAGTGTTCATCCGGGCTCGAAGACCTGAGGCTGTCCATCGAATAGGCCGCAGCGGGTGTTTGCCCACAGGTTGCGAAGGGGCCGAGAACCAGCCTCCGGGCTTTCCGGTACGATCCCTCAGGCAAATTGCGGCACCGAGGCCTCAGGATGTGTGCTTAGCGATAAGGCTGTCTAGAATGACCATTCTGCGTTCCGGAGAATTCTCCGTGAAACCGCTCCACTGTGGTGCGGGCAGGTGGCGCATGCCGACTCGATGCTCGTCGCTCCAAAAACTCATCTTTTGGCCGCATAGAGGACATCGCGGATAGATCGTCGAATAGGGCTGTCCATTGATTTCGTCCGAAAGGTCGCAGAGCATGGGTTGAGCGATCTCCGCCCTAACGGACTCACTGATCGCTCGTTTTTCCAATGCTTGGAGCACTTCGTCAAAGACGCTGTTGTTGATCAGGTCCACGATGGCGAATGATCTTGCATCCGCCGACTGGAATAGAATCTCTCCGTAAGCGAAGTCGCTGAGGATTGGAATTTCAACATCGTTGCAGCAATGGCTGCATGTGTTTCGGAAGTGCATGATATCGCGGCCGGCTTCCATGGTCATCTTGTTCGATGGATTCGCGTGAGCGATTGAAGCGGAAAGCCCACAGCGAGGAACGAGCGAGGACTTGTAGCGGAAAGCGCGACGGCGAGTCTTCGAGCCGGCACGCCCAAAGCACTCACATCACTATTCCGCCGCCCCGTCATGCCATCATCTGATCTTCTAATTGTCTGATGCGCTACTCCAACCAGCTCTTCCAGTACTTCCCGTCGTCGATCTTCAAACACTCTTCCGTCACCATCAGCGGCTTGAAGGTGTCCACCATCACAGCCAGCTCGTCGGTCACTTTCTTGCCAATGCTGCGCTCCATGGCGCCGGGGTGCGGACCGTGTGGGATGCCGGCGGGGTGCAAACTGATGTGGCCGGGACCGATGTCGTTGCGGCTCATGAAGTCGCCGTCCACGTAGTAGAGCACCTCGTCGCTGTCGATGTTGCTGTGGTTGTAGGGCGCGGGGATGGCCTGTGGATGGTAGTCGTAGAGGCGCGGCACGAAGCTGCACACCACGAAGGCGTCGGTCTCGAAGGTCTGGTGCACGGGTGGCGGTTGGTGCACGCGGCCGGTGATGGGCTCGAAGTCGTGGATGCTGAAGGCGTAGGGGTAGTTGTAGCCATCCCAGCCCACCACATCGAAGGGGTGGCTGGCGTACACGAACTCGTGCAGCAGGCCCTGCTTCTTCACCTTGATCGTGAAGTCGCCCAGCTCATCGTGTGTCTCTAGCTTCTTTGGGCGCCGGATGTCACGCTCGCAGAACGGGGAATGCTCCAACAGCTGTCCGAAGTAATTGCGGTAGCGCTTCGGCGTGTACATGGGCCGGTGGCTCTCCACGATGAACAGGCGGTTGTCGCTGTCCTTGAATTCCATGGTGTAGATCATCCCGCGGGGGATCATCAGGTAGTCGCCGTACTTGAAGTCGATGTTGCCCAGGAAGGTGCGCAGGGTGCCGCTTCCCTTGTGGACGAAGATCATCTCATCGCAGTCGGCGTTCTTGTAGAAGTAGTCCACGCTTCTGGCCTGCGGCGCGGCGAGCACGATGGCGCAGTCGCTGTTCACCAGGATGGTCTTGCGGGCATCGAGGTGATCCTTGGCGGGCGTGGCCTTGAAGCCATGCAGCCGCAGCGAGCGCATGTTCTTCTCGATGGCGATCTTGGGGCTGACGTCCTTCGGCTTCTTCAGCGCCTTCACCATCGTGGGCCGATGGGTGTGGTAGCTCAGCGTGCTCATGCCATCGAAGCCGATGGTGCCGAAGAGCTGCTCGTAGAAGAAGCGGTCCTTGCCGTTCTTGAACACGGTGTGCCGCTTGTGGGGGATCTTGCCGAGGGTGTGGTAGATGGGCATGGTCGGATGTCTTTGTCATTCCGGCCTTGAGCCGGAATCGCGTGTATTCAAGTGGCGGGCAATATCAGACCCGTCCGCGGCATCAATGATGATTTCCGTCAGTTCCGTATGGAGGCTTCCTCCGCCGGCCAGCACGGCCTCTTCCTCCGATATCCGCTTCCTCAACGCTTCCGGGTCCCGGATGGCCTTCATCTTGGCACTGGCCGAGGGCTTCCCCTTCCGCCATTCGCGCTGTACCTCCTCCGGCAGCAGGTGGATCTCGCGGCAGCTGGGCGTGCAACAGTCTGCATACTTCGTGGCACAGGCCTCGCATTGCACCAGCAGCACGTTGCAGGTGTGCTGCTGGCAATTGGTGATGCGGTCACTGGCCAGGACGCACTGGAAGCAGGTGCTCACCACATCGTTGGTGATACGTTCAGCGAGCCGTCCATCGAACACGAAGTTCTGGCCCTTGTATCTGCTGGGCAGTTCCTTGGCGCGCACCTGACGGGCATAGTCGATGATACCGCCGTGCAACTGGCCCACCTGGGTGAATCCGTGGTGCCGGAACCAGGCGCTGGCCTTTTCGCAGCGGATGCCTCCGGTGCAGTAGAGCAGGATGGGTTCCTCCTTCTTGTCCTCCAGCTTTTCCAGCATCTCTTCCACGGCCCCGCGGAAGGTCTCGGCCTCGGGCAGCAGCGCTCCTTCGAAGTGCCCGATCAGGCACTCGTAGTTGTTACGCATGTCCACCACGGTGGCGCCTTGTTCCATCAGTTGGTTGAAGGACTCCGCATCGAGGTGCTGGCCCACGTTGCTCACGTCGAACACTTCGTCGTGGAGTCCATCGGCCACCAGCTTGTGACGCACTTTCAGGGTCAACTTCAGGAAGCTCTTGCCGTCATCCTCAACGGCGATCTTGAAGGGCACTCCGTCGAATTCTGTCCTCGCGTCGATCGCCTTGCGGAAGGCTTCGAACTGGTGCGTAGGGACCGATAGTTGTGCGTTGATGCCTTCCTGGGCCAGGTAGATGCGCCCCAGCACGCCCAACGCTTCCCACTCGGCGTAGAGTTCATTGCGCATGGCAGCTGGATCAGCCAGGCGCACGTAGCGATAGAAGCTCAGCGTGGTGCGGGAGAAGCCCTCGGCCTCCAAACGGGCACGAAGCGTGTCCGGGCCGTACTTGTTCCGCAGTTCGTGGGCTTCCATTGTACCGGGCAAAGATAGCGGAAGGGCAGGGGGTGAGCAGACACCTGCAGGAGTAGGTCCGGTCCTACATTTGACCCCATTCCAGATCAGTTCATGTCCATAAAGCGCATCCTTGTCATCGGCTCCAGCGGCCAGATCGGTACCGAACTCGTGGAAGGACTCCGGGTCCGTTTCGGCAATGAGAACGTGGTGGCCAGCGACATCAAGGAACCCCAGGTGAAGATGGACGGCCCCTTCGCCATGGTGGACGCCATGGACCGTCGCGGTATCGAGCGCATCATCGAGAAGCATGGCATCACCGATGTCTACCTGCTGGCGGCGCTGCTCAGTGCCACGGCCGAGAAGGACCCCGCCTTCGCCTGGAAGCTGAACATGGAAAGCCTCTTCATCGTGCTGGAGCTGGCCCGCGAAGGCAAGCTGAAGCAGGTGTACTGGCCCAGCAGCATTGCGGTGTTCGGTCCCACCACGCCCAAGGACAACACGCCCCAGCACACCATCGCCGAGCCCAGCACGGTCTACGGCATCAGCAAGCAGGCCGGCGAACAGTGGTGCGCCTACTACCACAAACGCTATGGCGTGGATGTGCGCAGCATCCGGTATCCCGGCCTCATCGGGTGGAAGAGCGCTCCGGGCGGAGGCACCACGGACTATGCCGTGCACATTTTCCATGAAGCGCTGAAGCATGGCACGTATACCAGCTTCCTGGGGCCGAAGAGCACGCTGCCGATGATGTACATGCCCGACGCCATCCGGGCCACGATCGACCTGATGGAGGCCCCGGCAGAACTGGTCAAGGAGCGCACGAGCTACAACCTGGCCGGCTTCAGTTTCGACCCCGAACAGATCGCTGCCGAGGTACGCCGACATGTGCCGGGCTTCACTATGGCCTATGCACCTGATCAAAGACAGGCCATTGCGGACAGCTGGCCACGCAGCATCGACGATACCGCCGCCCGCGCCGACTGGGGTTGGAAGCCGCAATACGATCTGAAGGGCATGGTGGACGACATGATGCTCAACCTGAAGCGCGAACTGGGGGTGTAGCTCGACTTTCGTTCGAGGTGACAGGGGGAGGGCGTATGCCCCCGGTCGGGGTGGAACCTTTTCGTCGCCGATCCCGTTTCGCGGGTGGATCACGATCCCTCGAAACGCACGAGCCATGTTCCGCTGTCGCCTTTTTTTGGTCGTCACCTTTGTTTTGAGCCTTCTGGCCACCATCCGGCCCTCGTTCGCGCAGGCCAGTACCGAACTGGATACCCTGAACAGGGTGGATGAGATGGGCCGAAAGCAGGGGTATTGGAGGTTCGTGGCCCCGGCCACCGAGAAGCCCGGCTATCCGAACGGGGCCTTGGTGGAGGAAGGGCGATACACCAATAGCAAGCGTATCGGCGTATGGCGGCGCTACTGGCCCAACGGCAAGGTGATGAGCGAGATCACCTACCAGATGGGGCGGCCGAAGGGTGCCTACAAGACCTATTACCCCAATGGCAAAGTGGAGGAGCAGGGCACTTGGGACCTGGACCGCAACACGGGGAAGTTCCAGCGCTGGCACCCCAACGGACAGCTGGCGCAGGACTTTGTGTTCAACACCTACGGGGTGCGCGATGGGGAACAGAAGTACTACCACGAGAACGGCAAGTTGGCCGTGCAGGTGAACATCGAGGAAGGAAAGGAGGACGGTGCGCTGAAGCGCTACACGGCCGATGGCCAATTGCAGCAGGTGGCCCAGTTCAACGATGGGGTGATCAATGCGGCCAACAGCAAGTACATCAGGTCCGTTCCAAAGGCTGAAGAGGTGAAGGTGGACCCCAAGGCTCCCGCGGCCCCCGAGGTGACCGCCATGGAGACCACCAATGCCGTGGCTTTCCGGGAGAACGGGTATAACACGCTGTATGATCGGCAGCTTCGTATCTCCCAGCAGGGCGAGTTCGTGAACGGGCGCCTGTGGGATGGCAAGCGTTACACCTACGACGCGAATGGCATCCTGACCCGCATTCAGGTTTACAAGGGCGGTCGTTATGCCGGGGATGCGGTGATCACACCGGATGACCTGAAGTAGGGCCGGCACTTCCTCCGGGCCATCTACCTTCGCAGGCGTTCCCCGACCGCCATGTCGAACCTGCAGAAAGGCCCGCTATACATCTCCAACACGCTGACCCGGAAGAAGGAGGAGTTCATTCCCCTTCGTCCGCCCCATGTGGGTTTGTATGTCTGCGGGCCCACCGTATATAGCGATGTGCACCTGGGCAATGTGCGCACCTTCACCACGTTCGACCTGCTGTACCGATGGTTGACGCACTTGGGCTACAAGGTGCGTTACGTGCGCAACATTACCGACGTTGGACACCTGGTGGGTGATGTGGACGAGGGCGAGGATAAGATCGCCAAGCGCGCCCGACTGGAGCAATTGGAGCCCATGGAGATCGTGCAGAAGTACACCAACGGCTTCCACGATGTGATGCGGCTCTTCAACATCCTGCCGCCCAGCATCGAGCCCACCGCCACGGGCCACCTCATCGAGCAGATCGGCATGGTGCAGCGCATCATCGACGCCGGCTACGGCTACGAGGTCAACGGCAGCGTGTACTTCGACGTGCCCAAGTTCGCCGCGAAGCACGCCTACGGGGAGCTCAGCGGCCGCAGGATCGACGAGCTGCAGGCCAACACCCGCGACACCGAGGGGATGGACGAGAAGCGCAGCCCGCTCGAATTCGCCATCTGGAAGAAGGCCGACCCCACGCACCTGATGAAGTGGCCCAGCCCCTGGGGCGAGGGCTTCCCCGGCTGGCACCTGGAGTGCAGCGCCATGAGCACCAAGTACCTTGGCCAGACCTTCGACATCCATGGTGGTGGAATGGACCTGAAGTTCCCCCACCACGAATGCGAGATCGCGCAGAGCGTGGCGGCCGACGGC
>JBKDXR010000075.1:0-18117 GCA_046306055.1 Flavobacteriales bacterium | reverse complement strand
AGGTCCTTGAAGTGCTGGTCCTTCAGTTCGCGCACGGCCTCCTCGAGGATCTTGTGGTAGGTCTCGAAGCCGATGTCGTTGATGAAGCCGCTCTGTTCCGCGCCGAGCAGGTCGCCAGCACCGCGGATGTCGAGGTCCTTCATGGCGATGTGGATGCCGCTTCCCAGGTCGCTGAACTGCTCGATGGCCTGCAGGCGCTTGCGCGAGAGGTCGGGCAGCAGGTGTGGACTGGGCGCGAGCAGGTAGCAATAGGCCTTCTTGTTGCTGCGGCCCACACGACCGCGCAACTGGTGCAGGTCGCTGAGGCCGAAGTTCTGCGCTTCGTTGACGATGATGGTGTTGGCGTTCGGGATGTCGAGGCCGTTCTCCACGATGGTGGTACACACGAGCACGTCGGTGTTGCCCTCGATGAAGTCCATCATCACTTCCTCCAGCTTGTGGCCTTCCAGCTGACCGTGACCCACACCTACGCGTGCACCGGGCACGAGCTTGCGGATCATGTCGGCGATGAACTCGATGTTCTTCACCTTGTCGTGCAGGAAGTAGACCTGTCCACCACGACTTAGCTCGTATTCGATGGCACCGCGGATCACCACTTCATCGTACGGTTGCAGCATGGTGCTCACCGGGTAACGGTTGGGTGGCGGCGTGCTGATGATGCTGAGGTCGCGCGCACCCATCAGGCTGAACTGCAGCGTGCGCGGGATCGGTGTGGCCGTGAGCGTGAGCGTGTCGACCGTGGCGCGCAGGGTCTTCAACTTGTCCTTCACGTTCACGCCGAACTTCTGCTCCTCATCGATGATCAGCAGGCCCAGGTCCTTGTACTGCACATCCTTGCTCACCAGGCGGTGCGTGCCGATGATGATGTCGATCTTTCCGTCCTTCAGGTCTTTGAGGATCTGCGTTTGGTCGGCGCTGCTGCGGAAGCGGTTGATGTAGTCCACGCGCACGGGCAGGTCCTTCATCCGCGCCTTGAAGCTTTTTGAATGTTGCAACGCGAGGATCGTTGTCGGTACCAGCACCGCCGCCTGCTTTCCATCGCAAACGGCTTTGAAGGCAGCACGTATCGCGACTTCCGTTTTCCCAAAGCCTACATCACCGCAGACCAGCCGATCCATCGGCGTGGCTTTCTCCATGTCGCGCTTCACATCCTGTGTGGCCTTCAGCTGGTCGGGCGTGTCCTCGTAGATGAAGCTCGCTTCGAGCTCGTGCTGCAGGTAGTTGTCCGGCTGGAACGCGAAGCCCGGCTTGCTCTTGCGTTGCGCGTAGAGCTTGATGAGGTCGAACGCGAGGGCTTTGACTTTCGCCTTCGTGCGCTCCTTCAAATTCTTCCACGCGGGACTTCCAAGCTTGCTCACGTTCGGTGCTCCTCCTGCTTCCTCGCCGCTGTACTTGCTTACGCGGTGGAGGCTGTGTATGCCCACGTACAGGATGTCGTTATCGCGGTAGATGAGGCGGATCGCCTCCTGCATCGATCCACCCGCGTCGATCTTCTCCAATCCGCTGAAGACACCTACGCCGTGGTCGATGTGTACCACCAGGTCCCCGGGTTTCAGTTGCGTCAGCTCCTTCAGCGTAAGCGCCTGCGAGTTTTTGCGGAACCCTTCCTTCAGCCGGAAGCGGTGGTAGCGCTCGAAGATCTGGTGGTCCGTGTAGAGCGCCAGCTTCAGCTCGGGATCGATGAAGCCTTCGTGCAGGTCCAGAACAAGAGGCGTGAAGGCCACCTCGTGCTCCATGTCGTTGAAGATGGAGTAGAGCCGTTCGCTCTGCTTCGCACTGTTGCACGCGATGAGGTTCGTGTAGCCCGCGTTCTGCTTGTTGTGCAGGTCGCCACTGAGCACCTTGAACTCCTTGGCGAAGGTGGGTTGGGGGCGGTGGGCGAAATCGACGGAGGTTTGCGCATGGTGGTCGGTATTGCGCGTCTGCTCGGTCGGTGTTGAGGTGACTGGCGAATGGGAGTTGGTGAATGGGTCTGACCCCGTGCGGGAATTTTCCCATTCACCATTCGCCAACTTCCATTCACCTCTTCCTCCCCAGAACACTTTCCTGAACCCCAGCGTCCCCTTGATCAACGCACCATCCGTAGCGAGCAGGTCGCTGGGCGTGGCGTGTTTGTCCTTGTCGGGAAGGCGTTCGTACGCTTCGCTGAGCAGCTTCAACTGCTTTGTTGCCGCATCACCGATCGCTTGCAGGTCGCGTAGCCAGATGGTCGCGTTCGCCGGTAATTGCGCGAAGAACAGTTGTTGGCGCGCGGCATCCTCATCCTGTAGGTCGGGCACGATAACCGCTTCGGCAAGTCGCTCCACCGTCAGCTGGTCCTGCGGGTCGAAACGGCGCACGCTCTCCACGGTGTCGCCGAAGAGCTCGATGCGGTAGGGCTTGTCGCTGCCGTAGCTGAACACGTCCACGATGCCGCCGCGCACGCTGAACTGCCCCGGCTCGTAAACGAACTCCACGCGCGCGAACCCGGTCTCCAGCAGCCATTCCTCCAGCGTGTCGATCGGCAGTTCCTCGTTGCGTTTGATCGCGAGGGTGTTCTTCTGCATCACCTCCTTCGCCACCACCAACGGAACCAAAGCTTCGGGGTAGGTGACGATCAGGAGCGGAGCGACTGGCGACTGGCCATTGGTGACTGGAGAATGGCTGGATCTTCCATTCGCCAACTCCCATTCGCCATTCACCTTTTCCTTGCCATTCGCCACTGACCATTCACCTGCATTTGCTTTCATCAACACCTCCAAGACTTCCGTCCGCGTGACGCGCTCGCCATCATGGTGTCCCTCAGCATCGTAAGCGGACCGCGATGGAGCCGGAAAGAAGTACAGGTCCTGCTCTTTGGCCTTCTTTCCTTTCTCACCATTCTCACCCCTTTCACCATTTCCACCCGCATTCTTCAACGCCTCCAGGTCATTGATAAAGTACGCCGCTTCCTCCTTGTCGGTAAGGACGAAGACATGCACGCCCTGGGTGCGATCGATGACCGATGCGGCGATCAGTGCCTGAGACGAACCGATGGTGCCCGCGATCTGCACGCGCGCGGAGTCGGGTTGCAGGCCTTCGGCTATGCGGGCGACGCGTGGGTCGTTGCGGTAGAGGGTGAGGAGGTCGGGGAGGGAGGTCAAGGAGGTCACGCGGATGTGTGCGGGAATTGAAGGATGCGGATGGCCATGTCACGGTCCGATGTCACGAGGATATTGTCCATAAAGCCGGTTGCGACCAGGTCATCTCTTAGGATCTCCGAGGCGCTCAAGTAGACGGCTCCTTCGGAATGGCGGATCCGAAGCCATTGTGGATACACATGCGATTCCTCGGAATTGGTGTACATCACTCTATCCCAAATGATGTCAGCACCCAAGATCACTTTCCCAATGAGTGGTGAACATTGAGGCCTATGTGATGCCTCTATGGTTGTTCCGTGGGAGGGTTTGGGGTCATCATCGGACAAGCGCGTGACGATCACGCCGTAGGAGAAGAATGTCGAGTCCCAAGTGATGTGGAAGTGTCCTTGATCCGTCCTTAGCATTAAGCCGTAGTCGAGGGTGTCGATCTCAGGGTACCTCGTTTCGAATTCCGCGAGGGTTAGTCCGGCTTCGTTTTCCGGATCGGGGTCCAATCCGTGGTATTCAACCGATAAGACTGTTCTCCCAGCAAGAAGGTCATCTATCGATATAGCGAACGACTTGTGGTCTTCGCTAAGGACTATGACTTCGCTCTTGTCTGACATGGACGCCAAAATGCCCGAAACCCGATACCGGCAATTCCGGGCATCGGGTTCGGGATTGGGAGCAAAGCTACGGGTAGGATGCGCGTGAGCGATTGGAGCGGAAACCCCGCAAGCCCGGGTCATTGCGAGGAGGAACGACGAAGCAAACGGGCGCGGAGTTGCAGCGGAAAGCGCGACGGTGTGCTCCCGAGCAAAGGCTCTGCGAAGCGAAGGGATCACACCGGCACGCCCAAGTTTTTAGCAGAGCTCCCTACTGCCAAAGGCAAACGATATCGAACGAAAGGGGGTGGGAAACAGTCCTACTTCCTTTGAAGGGGGGTGGCAATTTGCCCCCACCCTTTGAGGGGGTGTACGAGCTCGCCGCAGAATGAAAGAAGTACCCTATCGGGTACGATGGTGCTCATTTAGCACGTATTCTGAGTCGAATAGTACCCGAACGGGTTTAATTTAACGTCAGTCGCGCCGAAAACGTACCCGAAAGGGTATTATATGGACGAAATCGAACTATATTATACCCTATCAGGTACAATATCGGCGAATAATCCTAAATTGGTCCCGAAAGGGTACAAAATGAAACAGCCGGATCTGGCCAAGTTCGTCATCGAACGGCGCAAAGCGCTCAAGCTCACGCAGACCCAACTTGCTGATAAGGCGGGCGTGGGCCTGCGCTTCGTGCGCGAATTGGAACGCGGCAAACCAACCCTACGCATGGACAAGGTGAATGAGGTACTGCGCTTCTTCGGCTGCCAGCTCGGTCCTGTGCCGATCGATCAACCGGCCACGAACGACTTCAAACCCGATGCCGATGCGTAGCGCCCAGGTGATGATGCATGGTCGCTCGGCGGGCACGCTCTCCGAAACCGTGGAAGGCTTCGAGTTCATCTATCGACCTGAGTATCGCGATGAGCAGCACGCTGAAGCCGTGAGCCTCACCTTGCCATTGGCTGAACGGCCCTACAAGAGCAAAGTCCTTTTTCCCTTCTTCGACGGACTGATACCGGAAGGCTGGTTGCTCACCATTGCGGAGAAAAGCTGGAAGCTCGACCCGCGCGATCGCATGGGACTGTTGCTCGCGTGCTGCAAGGACTGCATCGGCGCGGTGAGCATTGAACCGATCAACACCACGGACGATGAGCAGTGAACGTTGCCTGGGTTGCTACCTCGAACTGGAGGTAGGGCAGCACAACTACCATCCCGCGTGCAGTCGCAAGCTTTTCGGCACACCTGTGGCGCCAACGCTGCCGTTCACGGAGTTGGATATCCTCGGCCTCGCCAAGCAGAGCGTTCTGCGCAGCGCCACGGTGGCCGGTGCGCAAACGAAGTTGTCGCTCGGTCTCATGCGCGGCGACCCAAACGCATCGCCCGACCGCTTTACGATCATCGGCGTATGGGGCAGTCATATCCTCAAGCCACCCACACCGAACTATCCGCACATGGTGGAGTTGGAGGATCTGACCATGCACTTAGCAGAGTTGGCGGGCATACGCACCGTGCCGCACGGCCTGCTTCCCATGGAGGATGGCGCTTTGGCTTACATCACGCGTCGCGTGGATCGTGTCGGTAAACCCGGCGGCCGTAAGGTGACCAAGCTCCACATGGAGGATATGTGCCAGTTGACCGAACGCCAGACCGAACACAAGTACAAGGGATCGCACGAGCAGATCGTGAAGGCGATCACACGCTATGCGAGGAACACACAGTTCGACCTCACATTCTTCTACGAGCAAGTCCTCTTCAGCTTCCTCACCGGCAACGCGGACATGCACCTGAAGAACTTCTCGCTGTTGAAGGATATCGACGGCCATTACAACCTCAGCCCGGCGTACGACATGGTGCCTTCCACGCTGTTGATCAATGAAACGGAAGAGCTTGCCCTCACCCTTAACGGCCGCAAGAGCAAGCTCACTCGCGCCGACTTCGAGACCGCCATGCGCGCAACCGGGCTGAACGAGCGCGCCATCCTCAACCTCTTCAACCGCATGAAGAAGGCACTGCCGAAGTGGATGGAGTTCATCGGCCTTGGCTTTGTGCCTGAAGAGTTGAAGGAGCGCTACCGGATCCTGATCGGTGAACGTGCTTCGCGGATGGAGCTGTGATCAGCTCTTCATGGCCTTCTCCACCATCGCCTTGCTGCCGATGAACAGCGGGCAGCGCTGGTGCAGCTCGGTGGGCTTCAGGTCAAGGATGCGGGTGGTGCCATCGGTGGCCATGCCGCCGGCCTGTTCCACCAGGAATGCGAGGGGATTGGCCTCATACAACAGGCGCAGCTTCCCGTTGGGTGCCTTCGTGGTGCCGGGATAGAGGTATACGCCACCCTTCAGCAGGTTGCGGTGGAAGTCGGCCACCAGGCTGCCGATGTAGCGGGCGCTCATCTTCTTCTGCTTGCAGGCGTCGACGTAGGTGCGCACACCTTCGCTGAACTCGTACCAGTTGCCCTCGTTGATGGAGTAGATCTTTCCCTCCTCGGGGGTCTTCATGTCCGGGTGGCTCAGGCAGAAGGTGCCGATGCTGGGATCCAGTGTGAAGCCGTTCACGCCGTGGCCGGTGCTGTACACGAGCATGGTGCTGCTGCCGTACACGATGTAACCGGCGGCCACCTGTGCGCTGCCGGGTTGCAGGAAGTCCTCCAGCGTGGCCTTGGGCCCGGTGCTGATGCGACGATAGATGCTGAAGATGGTGCCGATGCTCACGTTCACATCGATGTTGCTGCTGCCATCGAGCGGATCCATGGTCACCACGTACTTGCCGCCGTTGTCGAAGTGCACGATGTCGTCGTTCTCCTCGCTGGCCACGGCGCACACGGCCCCCTGGGTGCGCATCATGCGGATGAAGAGGTTGTTGGCGTAAACATCGAGCTTCTGCTGATCTTCGCCCTGCACGTTCTCATTCCCGGCGGCGCCAAGGATATCGGCCATGAGCCCGGCCTTGTTGGCCTCGCGGCTCACGATCTTGGCGGCCAGGCGGAAAGCGGTAAGCAGGCTGCTCAGGTCGCCCGTGGAGCCCGGGAAATCGGCCTGGCGTTCAACGATGAACTCGGAGAGGGTCTTGATATCGGACATGCTGCAAAGATGCGGCTCTGCTTTCTTTGTGTCCATGAACGTCGTCATTCGTAGGGCGGAGGCACGCGATGTGCCACGGATGTTGGAGCTGGTGCGGGAGCTGGCCTTGTTCGAGCGTGCCCCGGAGGAGGTGACGGTGACCGAGGAGCATATGCGGGACGCGGGCTTCGGCCCCGATCCGGTCTGGGTGGGGTGGGTGGCCGAGTTCGAAGGCGTTATCGTGGGAATGGCCGTGTGCTATGAACGGTATTCGACGTGGAAGGGTCGCAGGCTCTACTTGGAGGATATCGTTGTCACCGAAAGCGCACGCGGCAAACGCATCGGTGAGAAGCTCTTCAGGCAATGCGCGGCTTACGCGGTGGAACAGGGCCATAGTGGCATGCTCTGGCAAGTGCTGGATTGGAACGTGGATGCCCATCGGTTCTACGACCGCTTCGGTGCTCATTACGCCAGGGAGTGGTGGAACGGTTCACTGGAGAGGGAAGCGCTCATCGCATTGACCAACAAGCGATAGTCTTTGAGAGGAAATACCTGTTGCTCCACATGTTCGTGACGCAAATCCTATTCTGGCAATGAAGGTCTTCAAATTCGGCGGGGCCAGCGTGAAGGACGCGGCCGGTGTGCGCAACGTCGTGAACGTGCTGTCGCATTTTCCTGCGGATGATCTGCTGATCGTGGTGAGCGCCATGGGCAAGACGACCAATGCGCTGGAGGAAGTGGTGTGGGCCTTCGCCGAGGGGCGACCGACGAAAGCGTTGGTGGATGCCCTTCGGACCTCGCATCTGTCCGTACTTGCCGAGGTGGCACCGGGCGACGTGTTGGCAGTGACCTCGCTTGAGAATGCGTTCCGAGACCTGCAGCGGACCCTCGCGCACCGTTCTTCGGGTCGGATCGATGAGGATTATGACCAGATCGTGTCGATGGGCGAGATCTGGAGCACACTGATCGTGAGCGCACACCTGAAACATGCCGGCCTGGCGAACCAATGGGTCGACGCCCGCACCGTGGTGCGCACGGATGATGGGTTCAGGGCGGCGAAGGTGCAGTGGGAGGCCTGCGAGAACCAGGCCACACGTTACCTGACACCTCACTTCATGACCAGGCCAGGTCGTGTGGTGACGCAAGGTTTCATCGGACGGACCGCCGATGGGCAAACGACCACGCTCGGTCGCGAAGGATCCGATTTCAGCGCGGCCATATTCGCTTATCTGTTGGATGCCGAAAGCGTCACCATCTGGAAGGACGTGCCCGGCATGTTCAACGCCGATCCCAAGCGCTTCCCGGACACCAAGCTGCTCAGCCACATAAGCTACCGCGAGGCCATCGAGCTCAGCTACTTCGGAGCCAGCGTGATCCACCCGCGCACGCTTCAGCCCTTGCAGAAGAAGCATATCCCGCTCTACGTGCGCTCGTTCATGGACATTGCTGCGCCGGGCAGCACCATCGACGACCGCAGCGAGAACGACTCGCTCATCCCATCGTACATCGTTAAGCCAAGGCAGCTGCTCATCAGCATCACACCACGTGACCTGAGCTTCATTGTGGAGGAGAACCTCAGCGGCATCTTTTGGATGTTCGCCCAACGCAATGTCCGTATCGACCTGATGCAGAACAGTGCACTGGCCTTCTCCGTTGTGGTGGACGATACACCGCGTTCCCGCGAACTGATCGAAGAGCTGCGGAACGTCTACGAGGTCCGCTACAACGAGGATTGCGAGCTGGTCACCGTGCGCCATTACGATGAGCCCACGCTGGCCAGGCTCACAGGAGGGCGGGATATCCTGCTCGAGCAACGTTCACGCACCACAGCACGCTTCGTGCTGAAATAGCAAGTTTAACCTTACCTGTCCGATCCCCATGCACCAGCGGTTGCGCTTTCTCGTGTTGTTCCTTCTGGCATGGGCACTGGCTGCTGTTGCGCAGGCTCAGCAAAGCGGACAGGACATTGAGGTCGAGAAGGAAGCGATCGCGGAGCATTGGTCCATTATCCACCGGGCGGACTCTGTGGGCGATGCGCTGGTGGCGGCGCGTACACGCATCATGTTGGCCCCGTTGGTGAAGCCTGCACAGGCGCGGAGGTTGTACGCTGAGGCTGCGCTGATCGCTGATACGGCTCGTCTGGCGGGCGATGAGGGACTCCGGGCGCATCAAGGGTTGATGGAGCTTCACCAAGCTTCCGGGAACTGGCGCGGTGCGTTCGAGGAGGCGCGAACGGTGATCGCGCTCAGCGAGGAATGGAACGATCGGCAAGCGCAGATCGCGATGGAGCTGCACCGCATCGATCTGGAAAAGGTCAACGGCGTGAGGGACAGTTTGCAGAGGGTATTGGCCGAGCGAACGACGCTCGCGCATCAACGGTTCACCGAGCGGCAGGCTGTTGCTTCGCGATGGCTAAGGACCTGCGTGATCCTGGCGTTGGTCGCTGTCTTGGCGCTTTTCGTGGTCGTGTTCGCGGCCCGTCGTGAGCGGCTGCGCATGCGGGCCGAGCTTCGGACCATCCGCACCGAGCTGGAGCAGGTACGTGCCGGACTGGCCTCTGGACCGGTCGAGCGGATCGAGCCGTTGGTGCCACAGCCGGAGGAGCCACCACCGATGAAGCCTGATCCGACCGAACACCCGGTCGTTGTGGTCCCGGAAGCCCCGGATGATCTGGTGGTGGGCATGTTCCGCGCGCAGGCTCCCGGTCGCTTGGAAGCCTTGCGTCTCGCACGGGCCGTGGGTGATCATGCGAAAGTGTTGCGTGTGGTGCACACACTGAAACCACAGCTCGTGCATATCGATGCGGAGCGCTTTTCCACGCTGTGCGCTGCATTGACCGCCCAAGGCGCTTCCGACAATGCCGGGAAGTGGATCGCCGACCTTGATCGGTTCGAAGCGGAGGTGGGCGCGTTGATCCGTTGAAGGGGTCAGTCCTGACCTTCCAGCTCCGCGATCACGCGGTCCGGATAGTCGCTGATGATGCCGTCCACGCCGAGCTTCAGCATGCGCTGGATGTCCTTCTCCTCGTTCACGGTCCACACCACCAGCTCGATCTCCTTTTCGCGCAGCTTTTCCAGTAAAGGGCCGTCCACCAGCTCGAAATGGGGGCTGTAGATGTCGGGTTTGAACGTCAGTCTCTCGAGGTTCTTATTCAGGCCATCCTTGTTCTCCACGAGCAAGGCCAGCGTAATGTCGTTGCGCTGTGCTCGCACGGCCTCCAATATGGCCGGATCGAAGGATTGTACGATGCAGCGTGAGGCTATTCCGAGACTGTCGATGGTGGCCAGCACGGCCTCTGCATAGGGCTCCGGGCGAGGTTGCATGATGCCGTACCAGGCCGGGTCGCTCTTGATCTCGATATTGTACGAGGGGCTCACCGCCCCGCTCATCAGCGCATGTTCATCCACCGCCTCCACCACTTCACGCAAGGTGGGTTTGTAGGTGTTGCGCTGCTCCTGGTCCGGGAATCGGGCCTGCTCGCGGCTGCCGCAGTCGTATCGCTGGATCTCGGCGACCGTCATACGGTACAGGTTCAGCGCACGGCCTTCATCAAAGGTCATTTCATTTCCATCGGGGGTGAGGCAGATGGCCTCGTTCATCCATGGCTCATGCGAAACGACCAGCTGGCCGTCTCCGCTGATCACCAGGTCCAGTTCGAGGTAGTCGCATCCGATATCCACGGCCTTGAGGAAGGCCGGCAAGGAGTTCTCCGGCATCAGGCCGCGACAACCCCGGTGGCCGTGAACGTCGGGATGTGGATTCTTCAAGGGCGGCATACAGGCGTGGATCAGAACAGCGATGAACGCAATGGATAGGGACCTAGTGGTGCTGGACATTCGGGAATGCTTCAATGATCTTGTCGGCTAGGATGGAGGCCATTTTGTACTTGCCTTCGTGCGTGACGCCGGCAATGTGCGGCGTGAGCAGTATCCCTGGATGAGTAAAAAGCCTGCGTTGCACGGCCGGCTGCATGGTGGGATCAAGTCCGGACAGGTCGGTGCGCTCGAATTCCAGCACGTCCAGTGCGGCGCCCAGCACGCGTCCACTGTCCAATGCGTCGAGCAGGGCTTCCGTATGCACCACCGGACCCCGTGAGGTGTTGAGGAACCAGATGGGCCGCTCCACGAGATCGAAGAACGCTGCGTTCGCGTAATGAACGGTCTCGTCAGTGAGGGGCAGGTGAAGGCTGATCACATCGCTCTCGGCCATCGTTCGCTCCAATGAACATGCTTCCACATGACCGCCGGCCTGGGGTTCGGTGTACTTGTCGTGGGCCAGCACCTTCACGCCGAAGCCGGACAGTTTCTGTGCGAATGAACTGCCCATGTGCCCGAACCCGATGATGCCCACGGTCTTCCCGGAGAGGTCGGTCCCGCGGTTCTCCTCGCGCACCCAAAGCCCACGGTGCACCTGTTCGTTGGCGCGGTGGGTGTGTTTCAGCAGGGCAAGCAACTGGGCCACGCAGAGTTCGCCCACTCCATCCCGGTTGCCTTCAGGGCTGTTGATCACGCGGATACCATGCGTTCCGCAATAGGCTTTGTCTATGTTCTCGGTGCCCGATCCCACGCGGGCCACGAAACGTAACGACAGCGCATGGCGGAGCAGTTCGGCAGGCAGTGGTCTGCTCCGGACCACGATGCCGTCGGAATCCGTTAGGGCAGGTCCCAGGCGGTCATCATCCAGGCGGTGCAGTGCCGTCACGGTATGTCCTTCGGCCACCAGCCTTTCCGCGAGTACCGGATGCACGCTGTCCACAAAGGCGATCCGCATGGTTTCGGTCAGATGGAGGTCAGGGGAACAGGCCGTACATCAAATGGCCCACCGAGAAGTAGGTGAGCAGCCCGAAGATGTCGTTCAGTGTGGTAACGAAGGGACCGGTCGCGAGCGCGGGGTCCACCTTCAGGCGGTCGAGCGCCAGGGGGATGACGGTGCCGAACATCGCCGCGGACAGGATCACGGAGAAAAGGGCGATGCTCACGGTGTAGGTCAGCGCCTGGGTCTCGTGCAGTCCAAGGTTCACCAGGAAAATGAGCAGGCCGCACACGAAGGCGGTGATCACCGCCACGCGCAATTCCTTCCAAAGGCGAGCGAGGATGTTCACACCGTCCAGTGAACCCAGGGCCAGTCCCTGCACCACGATGGCGCTTGATTGCACCCCCACATTGCCTGCTGTTGCCGCGATCAAGGGCATGAAGAAGGCCATCTTGGGATCGATGCGGAGCTGCCCTTCGTACTGGGCAATGATCTGGGACGAGAGGATCCCTCCGGCCAGGCCGATGAGCAACCAGGGCAGGCGCGCACGCATCTGCACCAAGGGCGTGTCCGTGGCGTCCACGTCCTCGCTGATACCGCTGGCCAGTTGGTAGTCCTCGGTGGCCTCCTCGCTCATGACGTCCATCACGTCGTCGAAGGTGATGCGCCCCACCAGTCGGCCCGCTGTGTTCACCACCGGCAGCACCACCACATCGTACTTCTTCATCACCTTCACCACCTCCTCCACGTCGGTGTCCACCTGTACGGCCTCCACATCGGTATCGCAGATGTGCTTGATCAGGGTGCGTGTGCTCTCTGCTGAAAAGAGGAGTTGTTTCAGGGGCAGGATGCCGTACAAGCGGTCGTCCTTGTCCACCACGTAAACGGTGTAGACGTGCTCCACCTCCTGGGCCTGGCGGCGCATTTCCACCACGGCGCGGGCCACGTTCCAATCGGTGCGCACCTGTACCAGTTCCTTGGCCATCAGGGCGCCAGCGGTGCCTTCCTCGTAGGTGAGCAGTTCCTCAATGTCCTCGCGCTGTTCCGCGTCATCGAGCAGGGCGATCACCTCACGCTGTTTCTCTTCGGACAGCTCGGAGACCACGTCCGCGGCATCATCCGAGTCGATGTGCTCGAGCACGTCCTCCGCGATCTCGCGACTGGTGAGCGAGCCGAGCAGTTCCTCTCGCCGGTCCTCGTCCAGCTCGAGCAGCACCTCTGCGGCCTCCTCGGGCTCCAGCAGGCGGTACACGTGCACGGCCTCGTCAACGGTGAGGCGGTCCAGGATGGAGCCGATGTCGGCGGGATGCAGCTCGCTCAGCAGCTCCTGTACGGAACTGTCACGTCCGTCCTCCACATCGGTGCGGATGCGGTCGAGTATCGGCTTGGTGAGCTCGAAGGACATGATCGGTCTTCCATGGTTACCCCACGCGGGAATTGCCGCGAAGGTACGGAAGCCGTGGCGGGCATGATTGGGTCGATCAGCTCATGCAGGCCTGCGTCACCGCAACGAAGTCGGCCACGCTCAGCTGCTCGGCGCGCTTTCCGGCAAAGGCCGGGGGTAGGCTGCGATGCGCCATTTCCGGCAGGGGCTTCAGGGCATTGTGCAGGGTCTTGCGCCGCTGGTTGAAAGCGGTCTTCACCACGCGGAAGAAGAGGGCCTCGTCGCACGCGAGCCGTTCGGTGGCATTGCGACGCATGCGGATCACCGAGCTGCGCACTTTGGGAGGTGGGATGAACGACCCGGGTTCCACATGGAACAGCAGGTCCACATCGTAGAACGCCTGGGCCAGCACGCTGGTGATGCCGTAGGTCTTGCTGCCGTGCGGTGCCCGGATCCGATCGGCCACTTCCTTCTGGAACATGCCCACCACCTCGGTGCAGCGGTCGCGGTGCTCCAACACGTTGAAGACGATCTGCGTGCTGATGTTGTAGGGGAAGTTTCCGATGATGGCGAACGGGTCCTCACCCAGCTTACGCAGGTCCAGCCTGAGGAAGTCGCCCTCGATCAGCTTTAGCTCCGGATGGTGGGCGCGCAGGTGGGCTGCGGCCTCGCCGTCCAGTTCAATGCACGTGAGGTCGATGTCGGCCCGGTGCATCAGGTGTTTCGTGAGCGCTCCCGTGCCCGGCCCGATCTCCAGCACGCGACGGTATCCGCGGTGGTGGGTGAGCGCCTCGGCAATGCGCTGTGCGATGGCATCCTCCTTCAGGAAGTGCTGACCGAACTGCTTCTTGGGACGAACGCTGGTCATTTGGGATGCACCACTTCCAGCAATGTGCGGAAAGCCGCGAAGCGTCCACCGTACATGGCCTGTGCATCGGCCTGCAGGCGTGGGGCATGTTCGTCCCGGTATCGCTCGTAGTGGGCCATGTCAGCGGCGGTGTACTGCACGGCATAGGTAAGGCCGCCTTCATCTTCGGCCAGCACACGGAACATGCGGCTCTCTGTGAAGAGACCTGTGGCCATCACGTCAGGGATGTGGACCTCTTTCATCCATTCCAACCACGCGTCGTGCACCTCGTGGTCGATGTTCACCGTGACGTTGTAGACGATCATGGATGCGCAGGGGGCTTCGGCTCTTCGGGTCCGTCCAGTTTATCGCCGCGCAGTTTGCGGTAGCGATCACGCGCTTCGGGCACGAAAATGCTGCCCGTTTGCTCAAAGAGCAGTCGTTCATAATAGCCCTTGGCCTTTTCGGGGTCTTTCAGCACATCCTCGTACAAACGCCCCAGGTCGATCAGTGCATTGTCCACGAGAATGTCGTTGGGGTACAGCTCAAGCACCTTGTCCAAAAAGCCGGCGGCTTGCACGAACTGGCGACGCGCATAGGCGATCCGGTAGCGTTCGTACAGCACGTCATCGCCGAGGCTGTGCATGGGGTATTCCTTGTCCAGTGAGTCCAGTGTCAGCAGGGCCTCGTCGTACCGGTGCTGAACGCGCAACAGTTCTCCGCGTGCGAAGTAGCTCAGCGGCACGGCATTGCTGTCCGCTCCGAGATTGTCGGTGATGCGCAGGCTCAGTTCCATGGCATCGTTGGCGATCAGCTTGCTGGTGCTGGCCTTCAGTACGCTCAGTTGTGCCTGTGCCCAAAGGAAATCGCCGGCGTAGAAGCTCACCTTGGCATTACGCAGGCGCGCCTCATGGCCCAGCACGTCGTACTTGAAGTCGAGGTCCACCTGCGAATACAGCAGCGAGGCTTCCCAGATGTCGCCGGAGATCAGGTACACATCACCGAGCTCCAGCTTCATCTGGCCCTTGGTCTTGGGGTCGATGGAAGGGAGTTCCATGGCCTGGTCCAGCAGTGCGATCGCAGCGGCATGGTCGTTAAGGTAGTAGGCCAGCAGGCGTGCTCGCTCGCTCACCAGGTCGAGCGTCTGTTTGTTCATGCCCAGCTCGCTCACGGTGCTGGACATACGCTGGTCCAGGTCCAGCAGGTCAGCGCGCAGAGGTTCGGCTTGACCGGTCAGTTCCAGGTAGCGGGTATGCACGGCACCCACACGGGCCTGGTAGTAGGTAGCATCGTTACGGCCCAGGCCCAGCACGTACTCGTAGCACTTGTAGGCCGTGGCGTGGTCTCCGTTTGCGCTGGCGATGCGTGCCAGTTCCATCAGGCGCAGGCCGCCCTCGCTGAAGCGCTTGTCCATGGCCTTGCATTGTACCAAGGCGCTCGTGAGGTCCTTTTGCTGGATGTACATCCAGATGAGCATTTCCTGGAAGATGCTCTGTTGGGGTGTGCGCTGGATGCGACGCAGCAGTTCGGTGCGCAACAGTTCGGTACGATCGTCCGCCACCTCGAAGTCCATATGGCGCGAAAGGGCGTTCTGCACCGCCTGCATGTAGCCTTCGTTCACCGTCAGCAGGTCGAGGTAGGCGTTCACCATGCGCTGCACGTCGCCCTTCGCGGCGTAAAGACCGGCCATCTCATAATGGAAGGTCATACCGTCCTTCACGCTGCGTTGGCCACGCTCGTAGGCCTCCAGGGCCAGGTCCAGTTCGTTCACCCGGGTAAAGGCATTGGCCACGGTGCGCACGCTGTTCTGGTCGGGCCGCATCATTTTCAATGCCTTGTCGAACTCCTTCGCCGCCTTGTCCGGTTGACCGGCCATCTTCAGCACACTGCCCATGTCGATGGGGTAGCGCGGGTCGTCGTCGTTGCGGCGCATCCGGTCCTTAACCAGTTTTTGCGCGGTCTCCAGGTCGTTCAGCCCCAAGTGGCTCTTGAGCAATTGCTCGTAGTAGTACTCGGTGGGCTGCTGCTTGTACAGCTTCTCGTAGTAAAGGATCGCCCGCTCGTAATCGCCCTGTTGGAAGTACTGCGCGGCCAACTGTTCGTCGGTGCCGGGTTGCGCCGCAAGGCCCATGGGCAGCAGCACGAGCAGCAGCAGTAGGGTGCGCAGAAGGTGCTTCATGGTTGAACGGGCAGTGCGCTTAACGACAACAACTGTTCCACCGTGTCGCGACGGTCCCACGCCTGTTGCACAGCACGGTAGTTGGCGATCACAAGGTACACCTCATCGGTCAGGGCCGCATGCTGTGTGCTCTCGCGGCCAATGAGGTCCAAGGCCTTTTCGGGAGCGATGGCACCTTGAGCAAGATCGTTGCGAAGGGCGTGCAGGCGTTCGCTGGTCGAGCGTAGATCGTTCGCCACGCGCAAGTGGTCGGCACCCAGTCGGCGCGCACCGCGGAGCAACAGGTACTGATCACCCAACACACGGGCGCTGTTCCGGTCCAGCGTATCGGTGAAACGTGCACGGAACACGCTGCTCGTGGCCTCGTAGGTGGAATCGAGGCGGTGGTAGCGTCCCGCATCCAGCTCGTTCAGTGTGAGCAGGGCGGCGGCGGTGGTAGTGATCAGGCTATCCACGGTGCTCAGCTGGGCCGGGTCGGGGGTGGCGGGTGCGCAGCCCATGGCCAGGGCTCCCCAAGCCAACGCGCTGCAGGCCGTGCACCGTATGCCGTGGATCATTTGGTGATCATCGCGAAGCCCGTGTAGGGCTGCAGTGCCGTGGGGATGCGGATGCCCTCGGGCGTCTGGTTGTTCTCCAACAGAGCGGCCACGATGCGGGCCAGGGCGAGGGCGCTGCCGTTCAGCGTGTGGGCCAGGCGGGGCTTCTTGTCCTCGCCACGGTAACGCAGCTTCAGGCGGTTGCTCTGGAAGGTCTCGAAGTTGCTGATGCTGCTCACCTCCAGCCAACGCTGTTGGGCCGCGCTGTACACCTCCATGTCGTAGGTGAGGGCGCTGGCGAAGCCCATGTCGCCGCCGCAGAGCAACAGTTGGCGGTAGGGCAGCTCCAGTTCGCGCAGCAGGCCCTTTACGTGCTCCACCATGTCGTTCAACGCGGCGTAGCTGTTCTCGGGCTTTTCCACGCGCACGATCTCCACCTTGTCGAACTGGTGCACGCGGTTGAGCCCGCGTACATGGGCACCGTAGCTGCCGGCCTCACGGCGGAAACAGGGCGTGTAGCCCACCAGTTTCACGGGCAGCTTGTCCGCATCCACGATCTCGTCGCGGTACAGGTTGGTGATGGGCACTTCGGCCGTGGGGATCAGGTAGAGGTCGTCCACCGTGGCGTGGTACATCTGGCCCTCCTTGTCGGGCAGTTGGCCGGTGGCGAAGGCGCTGGCGGCGTTCACCATATGCGGCGGAATGATCTCGCGGTATCCGGCGGCTGTGGCGCGGTCCAGGAAGAAGGCGATGAGCGCCCGTTGCAGCTTGGCGCCCTGCCCGCTATACACCGGGAACCCGGCCCCGGTGATCTTCACGCCGAGGTCCATGTGCAGGAAGCCGTATTCCTCGCCCAGCTCCCAATGGGGCTTGGCTCCGGCGTGCAATACGGGGACCTCGCCCTCCTGCACCACGGTCACGTTCTCCTCCGGCGTACGCCCGGGTGGCACCAGGGCACTGGGTGCGTTGGGAATGGTGCAGAGGTGGTCGTGCAGCGCTTTCTCGGTGGCCTCCAGACGTTCGCGGAGATCCTGGCTGGTGGCTTTCAGGGCGGTGGTGCGGCCTTTGGCGGCTTCGGCCTCGTCCTTCTTGCCGGCCTTCATCAGGTCGCCAATGGTGCGGCTCAGGCCGTTCAGCTCGGCGAGCTGACCATCCAGGTCGGTCTGCGTGGTGCGGCGCACTTCATCCAGTTCCAAGGCGCGGTCCAGCAGCCCCTTGGCGTCGATGTTGCGTTTGGTCAGGCGTTGTTCGGCCTCGTCACGGTTCGCGCGCAGATAGGGCAGTTCCAGCATGGAGTTCGGTCGGTATTGAAGGGGTAAAGGTAGCAGCAGGCCCGATCAAGCCTTTTACACCCTGGTGCCGCCCGTACCCGTCTCAGTACCGCACGAAGCGCGCCTGCCCCCTCACCGCACCGCCCGCATCCACCACTTGCAACAGGTAGGTGCCTGCTGGCAGATGGCCCAGCTCCAATTGGTACAGGTTGGTGCTCTGCACATGCGCCACACGCCCCAGTGCATCGCGTACCACCACGCGTTGCGCACCGGAGGGCAAGCCTTGCAAGCGTAACGGCCCGTTGGTGGGGTTGGGGGAGAGGGTGAAGGTCGCTTTCGGTCTTTCTTCTGACAGACCAACCGGTATCAGATCTTCATCGCCACCG
>JBKDXR010000074.1:0-15772 GCA_046306055.1 Flavobacteriales bacterium | reverse complement strand
GTGAAGCACTTCGACCTGGAGCGCGTGCACAAAGGCGGAGCCAAGTTCGATCCGGACAAGACCAAGTGGTTCAACCAGCAATACCTGCGGCACCGGCCCGATGCCGAGCTGGGCGCGCAACTGCAGGCCAAGCTTGCGGCGAACGGCATCGACACCACCCTGGAGCGTGCCACGGCCGCCGCGATGCTCCTGAAAGAGCGGGCCACCTTCGTGGACGATATGCTGGAGGGCCGTTACCTCTTCACGCACGGCTCGCCTTTGATCGGAAATGCCGAGGCCGATGCCGAACTGAGGAAGCGGTGGAAAACCGAGGCCACACCGGCGCTCGAGGCATTCATCGCGCGCTTGGAGGTCCTGGACAACTGGACACCAGCGGCCTTGGAAGCGGCCTTCAACGACGTGCTGCAGGCCACCGGCACCAAGATCGGCCAGGTGATGCCGCTGTACCGCCTGTTCGTGGCGGGCCGCATGCAGGGCCCGGGCATGTTCGATGTGAGCGCATTGCTGGGCCGCGATGAGGTGATCGCCCGCTTCAAGGCCGGGCTTGAACACTGCCGTGCATGGGCCTGATGGAGGTGAACGGCATCCGCGTGTTCGCCTACCACGGGTGCCTGGAGGAAGAGGCACGCATCGGGGGCAACTTTCGCGTGGATGTGACCGTGCAGGCCGACCTCGCCGCCGCCGAGGCCAGCGACCATCTGAACGATACCGTGGACTATGGCCGGGTGACCGCCATTGTGAAGCAGGAGATGGCCGTGCGCAGTAACCTCATCGAGCACGTGGCACGCCGGATCCTGGATGCCCTGAAGGCCGAGTGGCCCGCTGCCTATCAATGGAAAGTGCGCCTGGTGAAGGAACGCCCGCCGATCAACGGCGATGTGGCCGAGGCGGTGTACACCGTGGAAGGGTAGGAGGCCGGGTATTGAGCGAGGCCCTTTTGCATCGGACCGATCATCCTATCTTCGCAGCCCACTTGATGGTCGCGTGGCCGAGTGGCTAGGCACAGCTCTGCAAAAGCTGCTACTGCGGTTCGAATCCGCACGCGACCTCGATCGACGAGCGCCCCGGTTTCCGGGGCGCTCGCGGTTCATGGGGCTGGGGAGGCCAAGCTCGCTTGAAGCCTCCCCAGCCCCATGAACCGCCCCCGACCAAAGGTCGGGGCCTGTCGATCGACCGCCCCCCCCACAACCGGATCCCCTGGCATCCGCACGCGACCTCGATCAGCTGATGCCCCGGTCTCCGGGGCATCGCTCATTTCAAGTGGGGCTCTGCCAAGTTTGCTGCAGGCAGAGGGCCCCCCTTGAAATGAGCCCACGATAGCAGACCGGGTGTACCCCCCCCCAATACCGCCCCCTTGGCATCCGCACGCGGAATTGTTCGGGAAGGCCACGGTGCTCCATCCCGGACAATTCCGCTTACGTCCGCAAGGATCCACTGCCGAACTTTATCCCCTCTTACCTTGTCCCATACCGATCGCGGCCCTGCTGCGTTCTGTAGTCCCCGAAGTCTTGATCATGAACCTATTCCGCACCCCCGTGCTCCTGCTCCTCCTGTTGCTCGGTGTTTGTTCCGCCCCGGTCGTCATGGCACAGGATGCGCTGCCCATCGGGACCTGGCGGGCCCATTTCCCCTATCGCAACACCATCGCCGTGGCCGAGGGAGGTGGGTTCGTGTATTGTGCCACCTCCACGGGCGTGTTCCGCTACGATCCGGCCTCCGGCGAATCGGAACCCATCAACAAGATCAACCTGCTCAACGATGTGGGCATCCAGGGCCTGGCCTGGAACGAGGAACTGTCCATGTTGCTCGTTTACTACACCAACGGCAACCTGGACCTGATCCAGAACGGACAGAGCTATAACATGGGGGATATCAAGCGCAGCTCCATCCTCGGCAACAAGGGCATCTATTCGGTGTACATGGAAGGTCACATGGCCTACCTGGGCTGCGGATTCGGGATCGTGCTGGTGGACCTTCAGCGTAGGGAGGTCCGCGAGACCTGGTTCATCGGGCCCAACGGGGCACAGGTGCAGGTGAACGGGATCACCGTGCACCAGGACACGATCTATGCGGCCACCAACACGGGGCTCTTCAAGGCGTGGAAGAACGCCGGCAACCTGGCCGCCTACGAGAACTGGAGCAAGCGCACGGACATGGGCCCTTCCATAGTGAACGGTCCGTTCAGCCATACGGTGCGCCTGGGCGATCGCCTGCTGCTGAACTGGAGGGCCAGTTCGGGCGAGCGGGATACGCTTTTGGTGCTCGGTACCGACAACACATGGTCGCGGTTCAACCCGCTCTTTGGCCGCAAGAACCGTGGGCTCGATCTGTCCAGGGACGGGCAGTTCGTAGTGATCCCGCACGAGTACGATATCCATATGTACGACCTCGGGCTCAACGAGGTCAACTTCATTTACGGCTATGCGAATGGTCCGGCCTATCCCGGACAAGCCATCAGGGCCCTTTCTGGTGCGTTCTGGGTGGCCGACCGCGAACGCGGGCTGATCAGTGCGGTGGGCGGTGATGTCGGCTCCGCCATTCAGCCCAATGGCCCCAAGACCGCCAACACATGGCGGATGGCCTCTCGCGGCGGCGCGCTCTACGTGGCCACCGGAGCCTTGGCGGGTAACTGGTCCAGCACCTTCCTCAAGGATGGTGTACATCACTTCGCCGATGGCCGCTGGGGCACCAGCGACCTGTCCACCGACCCGATCCTGTTGGGCGTGAACGACTTTGGTGGCGCGGTGAACGATATGGTGTCCGTGGCCGTGGACCCCAACGACCCCCTGCATGCCTACGTGGGCAGCTGGGATGATGGCGTGGTCGAGTTCAGGAACAGGCAACCCGTGCAGATCTACAACCACACCAACAGCGCGCTCGGCGAGGAGCAGAACGGCGCGGAGGGCAAGGTGAACGTGGCCGGCATGAACTTCGATTTCAATGGCAACCTGTGGATGACCAATGCATGGTCGCTCAACCCCGTGGTGGTGCTGACGCGCGATGGCGAATGGCGCAACTTCAATCCGGGCAACCTGCTCTCGGGGAACAACCTGCTGGCGGACATCGTTCCGGCGGTGTTCAACAACTACAAATGGATCATCCGTCCTCGCGGCAACAGCTTGTTGGTGTTCGACGATGGCGGCACCCCCACCAACGCGAGCGACGACCGGTGGAAGCTGATCAATAACACGCCCGGGAGTGGAGGTCTGCCAGCGCCCGATGTCTATGCCGTGGCCGAGGACCTCGAAGGACAGATCTGGGTGGGCACCTCCAAGGGCATCGCGGTCTTCTACAACCCTTCGGCCATCTTCGACTCGGGCGACTTCGACGCACAACAGATCCTCATTGAGCAGGATGGCAATATCCAGGTGTTGCTGGAGACCGAATCGGTGAGCGCGATCGTCGTGGATGGGGCCAACCGCAAGTGGATGGGAACGCAGACCGGCGGGGTCTATTTGGTCAGCGCCGATGGCCGCACGCAGATCCATCATTTCACCGAGGCCAACAGTCCGCTGCCCAGCAACACGATCAACGCCATCACCATCGACGAGCTCACCGGTGAGGTGTTCATCGCCACCGATCGCGGCATCATGAGCTACCGCAGCGATGCCATTGAGGGCAGCGAGACCGCCGAATGTGCGCGTGTGTTCCCCAACCCGGTGCGCGAGAGCTACACGGGACCCATCGCCATTGATGGGCTGGTGCGCGACAGTGAAGTGAAGATCACCGACATGGCCGGGAACCTGGTGTACCGGACCACCTCGCTGGGCGGACAGGCCATCTGGCCGGGCACCGATATGAGCGGTAACCGCGTGGCCACCGGCGTCTACCTCATCTTCGCCACCGACCGCTTCGGCACCACCAAGTGCAATACCAAGGTGATGGTGGTGCGCTGAGCGCCATAGGTCAGCAGCGGCCATGCTCGTTACCACCCGCGCCATTGTGCTGAAGACCATCCGGCACGGCGACCGAACGGTGGTGCTGAAGGCATGGACAGAGCGGTCCGGATTGCGCTCCTGCATGTTGCGCACCGGGGGCAAGCGCGGCGTGAGCAACGCAGCACTACAGCCGCTCAATCGCATCGAACTGGTGCTGGACGAACACCCCGAGCGCGAGCTGCACCCCGTCCGCGAGCTCCGTGTGGAGCGGCCCTACACCCGGATCTCCCTGGAGCCCGTGCGGGCCACCCTGGCCCTCTTCGTGCAGGAGGTGCTGTACCGTGTGCTGCGCGAGGAAGCTGCGGATGAGGAGATGCAGCAGTTCCTGGACGAAGCGCTGGAGGCCATGGACAGCGCCCCCGACGTGCGGCACTTCCCGCTGGTGTTCCTGGTGCGCCTGGCCGGCCATCTGGGCTTCATGCCCGAACCGCCAACGCCCGGCGAGGACCGGTTCGATCTGCGCGAAGGCCACTTCACCAGCGGCTCCGCACAACATGGCCACACGCTGGGCCCGCCGCTCAGCCTGGCCCTTGCACAGGTGCTGGGCGCGGACTTCGCTGAAATGCACCGGCTCACCGTTCCGGCCGCGCAGCGCCGCGAGCTGTTGGACCACCTGCTGCTCTATTTCCGCATGCACCGCGACGGCCTCGGCGAACTGCGTTCCCCGGCCGTGCTGCACCAGGTCCTGGGATGAACGCCCCGGGCGTACTTTCGGGCCCCGCCAACACCATGAAGCACACCGCCGCATCCCTTGCGCTGTTCACCGTGCTCGCCGCGGGCTGTACCAACGGAGACCCTTCCATGAACGATACCGACCGGCCCGCGCCACCCGTGGCCGCACGCAAGCCGCACACGCTCACCGCACACGGCCATGAGCGCAATGATGAGTACTACTGGATGCGCCTCACCGAGGAGCAGCGCAACGCCGCCGAGCCCGATGGTCACACCCGCGAGGTGATCGCACACCTCAACGCCGAGAACGCCTACTCCGATGCCATGCTCGCGCCGGTGAAGCAGCTCCGCGAGGACCTCTTCAAGGTGATGAAGGCGCGGATCAAGGAGACCGACCTCAGCGTGCCCTACCGCGAGCATGGCTACTGGTACCACTACCGCTTCGAGGAAGGCAAGGAATACGCGGTGCACGTGCGACGCAAGGATGTGCCCGACGCCAAGGACGAGGATTTCCTGAACGAGAACCTGCTGGCTGAAGGACACAACTACTTCGACCTGGGCGACTTCGAGATCAGCCCCAGCAACCAGCTGGTGGGCTATAGCGTGGACCGTGTGGGGCGCCGACAGTACGAGATCCGCTTCCGCGACCTGGCCACCGGCAAGGACCTGCCCGATGTGATCACCAATACCGGCGGCGGGTGTGCCTTCGCCGATGATCGTACCGTGTTCTACCCGCGCAAGGACAAGACCCTGCGCAGCTACCGCATCTACCGCCACGTGCTGGGCACCGACCCCGCCACCGATGTGGTGGTATATGAGGAGAAGGACCCCGCCTACAGCTGCGATGTGTACCGCAGCCAGTCGGACCAGTTCGTGATCATCACCACCGAGAGCACCCTCAGCAGCGAGCACCGCTACCTGCCCGTGGCGCAGCCCTTGGAGGAGTTCCGCCTTTTCCTGCCCCGCGAAGAGGAGCATGAGCACACGGTGATGCATGTGAAGGCCCACAATGGCGCGCCGGGTAAATGGTACATCGTCACCAACTGGGAGGCACAGAACTTCCGGTTGCTGGAGTGCGCCGAGAGCGACACCCAGGACAAGCGCAAGTGGAAGGAGGTATTGCCGCACCGCGCCGATGTGCTGCTGGAGGATGTGGACGCCTTCCGCGACCACCTGGTGTTCAGCGAGCGCAAGCAAGGCCTGACCCACCTGCGCATCCGCCGCCTCAGCGACGGGCACGAGCACGAGATCCGCTTCAACGATCCCGCCTACGTGGCCTACACCGGCACCAACCCCGAGTGGGACACGGACAAGCTCCGTTACGGCTACACCTCGCTGACCACGCCGAGCGGCGTGTACGAGCACGACCTGAACGCCGCCTCCGATGTGCTGTTGAAGCAGCAGGAAGTGCTGGGCACCTTCAATGCCGCCGATTATACCAGTGAGCGCGTTTGGGTGCCGGCCCGTGACGGGGTGAAGGTGCCCGTGAGCCTGGTGTACCGCAAGGGCACCAAGCGCGATGGCAGCGCACCACTGCTCCTGTACGGGTACGGAAGCTACGGACACAGCATCGACCCCACCTTCAGCAGCGGCCGCCTAAGCCTGTTGGACCGCGGCTTCGTGTTCGCCATTGCCCACATCCGTGGGGGCGAGGAGATGGGCCGCGAATGGTACGAGAGCGGCAAGATGGAACACAAGCTCAACACCTTCACCGACTTCATCGATTGTGCCGATCACCTGGTGAAGGAGCGCTATGCCGATCCCCAGCGCCTGTTCTGCATGGGTGGCAGCGCGGGCGGCCTGCTCGTGGGTGCCGTGGTGAACATGCGTCCCGAACTGTGGAAGGCCGCCGTGGCCGAGGTGCCCTTCGTGGACGTGGTCACCACCATGCTCGATGACAGCATTCCCCTCACCACCGGTGAGTTCGACGAGTGGGGCGACCCCAAGGAGAAGGAGGCCTACGATCGCATGCTGTCCTATTCACCCTACGACAACGTGAAGGACGCGCGCTACCCGGCCATGCTCGTGACCACCGGCTTCCACGACAGCCAGGTGCAGTACTGGGAGCCCGCCAAATGGGTGGCCCGCCTGCGCGACCATCAACAAGGCGATGCGCCGATCCTGCTGCACACCAATATGGAGGCGGGGCATGGTGGTGCCAGCGGCCGATTCGAGCGCCTGAAGGAAGTGGCGCTGATCTATGCGTTCCTGATGGAACAGGCGGGGCTGTTGGAGTGATCTGAAGGACATGGCGAGCATCGGTCCAGGGATGGAGCTTGTGGAAATTCTCCTGGCCCTTTTCATGTTCTCGATGATCGTGCTGGCGATGTGGCAGGGGCTTCGACGACCAGAAGGGAACTGGCAGGCATGGCTACGTGCAAGCATAGCGATCGGCATGTGTGGTGGACTGCTTGGTGCAGTGGTCCACTCCATAACCTTGATCGAGCAATACGCGGCTTCCGGCGGGGATGAGTATGAGCGGTACGCGCTAGTGAACAGATGGACCGGCCCCTATTGGTGGTCCTTTTGGGGTCGGCCGCTGTCCCTTCTCTGCTTAAGCATCCTGTTGTTCATTGCCCGAAAGCTCCGCTCGTGGTGGATCGCATGGTCGATGGCCTTGCTTCTCTCCGTTCCACTTGGCTTGTTGTTCATGGCGATCACCTCGCTGCACCGCGATCACCTGCCATCGGAATGGTCGATGTTTCACTATGGTTGGTCGGCAATGATCCTCCCGTTCCTATTGCTGTTCAGTGCCGCGCTCATGCTGTGGGCACAGCCAAGACGGTTCAAGGAAGGTGATATGAGCGAGGAAAGGATCGACGCTTCGAACCATTGAAGGAAGTGGCGCGGATGTGGCCGGGAACGTTCGGTTCCAAGCCTTAGCTCGCCAGGCTCTCCACCGCCACGATCTCCTCGGGGCGCATGGGTATCACTTGCACGGGGGTACGCTCCTGTTGCAAGCGCTCGTAATCGCGGATGCTTGCGAAATACAGGCTGGTGCTGTGGTCGCCGGTGTTCGCATCGGCGGTCTCCACTTCCCACACCACGCCGAACACTTCCTTGCCGGAGCGCAGCTTGAAGCGGCAATGCTTGTGCGTGTAGGGGCTGAGGTGCGCGAGGTCCATGGTTCTCGTCAGTAGGGCGAACCGAAAATTAGGCCATCGGTGATGCGGGCGCCAGTCCTAATTTTCAACAACGGCGCCAGTTCTGTTCATAAAACGGCGCGGGCGTCAAGGCTATTGCCTGACCATCAGCGGGATGCCTCGGCACCCACGCGTAGCGAGAAAACGATCGCCTCCAGTTCGCGCATGTACTCGCGCTTGTCGAACTGCGGCGCGTACACGAACCCCTCCACCGTGATCAGCTCGTTGCGTGCGGTGTCCACCGTGGTCAGGCTCACGAACGGGCCGCCCATCTTGGCGCCGTGCATGCCGAACAGGCCGTGCATCACATACGCGTATTGGCCGTTCAGCGTGGTGTTGCGGCCATTGGGCATCAGGTCCAGTTGCTCGAAGTTGCGCTGCACCATCATGTACGATCCCGGGTCGGGGCCGGGCACATGGGTCTTGGTCACCGAATCGCGCTGGTCCACCAGGAAGGGCACGTGGAAGGTGCTGTCGCTCATGTACGCATGGCGGTGGATGAGCACGCCTTCCACCACGTTGTGCTCCAGTCCCGAGCCGGACACGATGCGGTCGCGCTGCAACCACGTGAACCCCGGCGCCTGCTGTTTCACGGTATAGCCCCCGGGAATGTCCACCGAGATGCCGTGTTGCGAACGGATGCTGCTCACCAGGGCCGCATCGCGCTCCCGCTTCAGGCGCTGGGCCACGCGCTCGCGCTGGTGTTCCTCAATGGTGGCGGTCACTTCGCCGGCCTGGCGTTGCAGCATGTTCGCCCAGGTCCCCGGGTCGTGTGCCGAGACCAGCACCATCAACTGCCCGTGGGCATTGCGGTCGCGCAGCAGTTGCACGGCCACGGTATCCACCTTGCCGCCAATGGAGGCGTACAGCACGCTGTGGTGCGCCTTCAGCAGCGATCCGAACGCATCGGGCGCGCACTGGGCCACCTTGTACCGCGCCTCGCGTTGCGGCAATCCATCAATGGGCTGTTCCAACAGGCTGCGCACCGTGGCGCCGGGCACGCCCTCCCAATGCCCCTTGGGCATCACCACGAGCACCTCGCCTTGTCCGCCACTGGCTTCCGGAAGGCGTTCCTGTTCGGTGACGCACGCCGCCAGCAACACGGTGATCAGAAGGACCGGTAAAGCGCTGCGCATCAGCTGCGGGGTTGGGCCACTTTCAATTTCAGGCCGGGCTTCAGGCCATCACGCAGGCCATCGGCGTTCAAGCGGCGCAGGTCCTCCACGGTGACCCCGGGGTGCCGCTGCGCGATGTTCCACAGCGTATCGCCGGGCTGCACGGTGTAGTAGGCGAAGTTCTCCGCAGCGCGTTCCGGGGCGGGTTGCTGTGCCGAGGTGCTTCCCTGTGGACGTCCCACCTTCAGCTTCTGGCCCGCATGGATGCGGTCACTGCGCAGGCCGTTCCAGCGCTTCAGGTCGCTCACGGTCACGCCGTACTTGCGGGCAATGGTGCCCAGTGATTCGCCGGAGCGCACCGTGTGTGTGCGTTGGGCGGCCGCAGGGGCAGCGGCCGCCACCGTGGCCGTGCTCGGGGGCAGCGGGGTGGCCTGTGCAGGCGCGGCATAGCGGAAATGGTCCTCGTTGGCCACGAACACACCGGCCGCTTCGCGGGGCATGTAAATGGTCATGGGTTGGGAAATGTCGGGCACCACGCCCAGCTTGAAGGTGGGGTTCAGGGCCTGTAGTTCCTCGTAGGAGGCGCCGGTGAGCTTGGCCACCGATTGCAGGTCCAGGCGGTAGCACACCTGCAGGGTGTCCACCTCATAAGCGCAGTAGGTGGGCGCCACAGGGTACAGGTTGTGGTCCGCGTGGTGGGCAAAGAGGTAGTTCACCGCTATGAAGGCCGGCACATAGCCGCGGGTCTCGCGCGGCAGGTGGTCGTAGATCTTCCAATAGTCCTTGTAGCCCCCGCTGCGGCGAATGGCCTTGTTCACGTTGCCGGGCCCGCAGTTGTAGGCGGCCAGGGCCATTTCCCAGCTGTCGTACAGGCCGTGCAGGTACTTCAGGTACTTGCAGGCGGCATCGGTGCTCAGGTATACATCGTGCCGCTCGTCGATGTAGCTGTCCACGTCCAGGCCGTACATCTTGCCGGTGGGCAGCATGAACTGCCACAGTCCCACGGCCCCGGCGCGGCTGCGGGCGGCGGGGTTCAGGGCGCTTTCCACCACGGCCAGGTACTTCAGCTCCATGGGCATCCGGTGGCGGTCCAAGGCCTCCTCGAACACCGGGAAGTACAGTTCGGCCAGGCCCAGCATGCGCGACGACAGTTCCCGCTTGCGGATGGTGTAGAGGTCCACATAGGCCTGCACCGGTGCGTTATAGGTCAGGTCGAAGGGGGTGCGGTCGTCCAGCACGCGCAGGCGCTCGCTCACCACGGTGGCGCTCCATGCGGGGATGAGCTCGGCGGGGAAGCCGTGCACATTGTGGTGGGCCGTGTCGGTGGTGAAGGTGGAATGCTTGATCCAGGGGAGCTGGGCCAGGTCGTCGAGGCGCTGCACCACCGGATCGTCGGCGGTCAGGCGAACGGCATCGTCCGGCTGGGCCACAGCGCTTTGCGCCACGAAGGGGAGGGCCAGCCAAAGGTGTCGGAACGGGAACTGCATGGCGCCGAAGTTACCCGTAATACGCAGGACGCCGGGCGCTTGGTATGCGGTAGGTGCCAACAGTGGGGTGTGGGAAGGGGCCCGGTTATCACGCCCCACCCGTTGAACCAACGGCCGGATCGCCCAAAGATCCTACATTTGCGGTCCTCTTCCCGCGAAGGGGGTGTTTGGCATGGACCCGCTCAAGGACCATACGATCCAGTTCTCCGGCCTCAAGGACGGTGCGCACGAGTTCCAGTTCGAGCTCGGCGACGCCTTCTTTACTGCCGCTGGCGAAGAGGAGTTCGAGGGTGGCCGGGTGAACGTGCTGGTACACCTGCACAAGAGCGCCACCATGCTGGTGACCAACATCCACGTGGAAGGTCCGGTGAGCGTGCGTTGTGACCATTGCAACGCCCCCATGGACCTGGTGGTGAAGGGCGACCAGCGGCAGATCTTCCAGCTGCACGGCGACCCCAGCGAGGACGATGATGAACTGGTGACGCTGGAACCGGCGGCGCACAGCATAAACCTGACCCATTACATCTACGAGTGCCTGCGCCTTTCACTCCCTGCGCGCAAGGTGCATCCCGCCGGCCAGTGCGACCCCGAGGTGGAGAACGCCCTGGGAGACCTGACGGTGGAACATGAACACGTGCCCGACCCCCGTTGGGACGCCCTGAAACAACTGAAGACCAAGCGGCCATAAGCCACAACGACGACCGACCATGCCAAATCCGAAGCGCCGATTCTCCAAGACCCGCACTGCCAGCCGCCGCAGCACCTACAAGGCATCGGCCCCCACGCTGAGCGTGGATGCCAACACCGGCGAGATGCACCTGCGCCACCGTGCCTACAAAGTGGGGGACGACCTCTACTACAACGGCAAGTTGATGGTGTCCGGCAGCGATTCCGCTGAGTAAGGCCCTTACACCTTGACCACCCGCCCCCTCAACCCCATGAGGATCGGATTGGACATCATGGGGAGCGACCATGGACCGGTCGTTCCCATCCGTGGTGCCGTTCTGGCCGCCCGCGAGCTGCCCGGCCATGTGCGCCTGGTGCTCATTGGCGATGCGGAGGCCATTGCCCAAGGCCTGAAGGCCGAGGGTGCCGACCCTGCCGCGTTCGATATCGTACCCAGCCAGGACGATATCACCATGCACGACAACCCCACGAAGGCGCTGCAATCCAAGCCGCGCAGCAGCATCAGCATCGGTTTCCAACTGCTGAAGGAAGGGAAGCTCGATGCCTTTGCCAGCACCGGCAACACGGGCGCCATGCTCGTGGGCAGCATCTTCAGCATCAAGCCCATTCCCGGCATCATCCGGCCCTGCATCCCCACCCTGGTTCCCAAGGAGAAGGGCGGGCTGGGCATCCTGCTGGATGTGGGCGCCAATGCCGACTGTAAGAGCGATGTGCTCGCGCAGTTCGGGCTGTTGGGCGCGCTGCTGGCCGAGCACGTGTACCACATCCCCTCGCCCCGTGTGGCCCTGCTCAACATCGGCGAGGAGGAGAAGAAAGGCGACCTGCTGCGGCAGTCGACCTACGAACTGATGAAGGAGCAGACGCAGTACCGTTTCGTGGGCAATGTGGAGGGGCGCGACCTCTTCAACGACAAGGCCGACGTGATGGTGTGCGACGGGTTCACGGGCAACGTGGTGCTGAAGGTGGTGGAAGGCTTCCACCACCTGCTGGAGGCCCACGGCGTGAACGACCCCTTCCTGCACCGCTTCAACTACGAGAACTATGGAGGCCTGCCCGTGCTTGGTGTGAACGGCAACGTGATCATCGGCCATGGCATCAGCAACGAGGTCGCCATCAAGAGCATGGTGATGGCCACGCATGAGGTGGTCATCAGCCGATTGAGCGAACGCATCCGCGAAGCCCTCACATGAGCAGAACGACAGCGGCGATCACCGCCGTGCACGGCCATGTGCCGGACATGGTGCTTTCCAACCACGTGCTGGAGACCATGGTGGAGACCAGCGACGCCTGGATCACCGAACGCACCGGCATCAAGGAGCGGCGCATCCTGCAAGGGAAGGACCAGGGCCTCAGCGTTATGGCCATCGAGGCGGTGAACGGCCTGCTGAAGAAGCGCGGCATCGGCCCCGAGGAGATCGACCTGATGATCGTGTGCACGGTGACGCCCGACCGGGTGTTCCCCGCCACGGCCAACATCGTGTGCGATGCCATCGGCGCCAGGAACGCCTGGGGCTTCGACCTCGGCGCGGCCTGCAGCGGCTTCCTCTACGGCCTCACCACGGGTGCGCAGTTCATCGAGAGCGGCAAGCACAAGAAAGTGGTGGTGGTGGGTGGCGACAAGATGAGCTCCATCATCGACTACGAGGACCGCGCCACCTGCATCATTTTCGGCGACGGTTGTGGCGCCGTGCTGCTGGAGCCCACCACCGAGGGCGTGGGCGTGATGGACAGCATCCTGCGCAGCGATGGCAGCGGCTGCCAGTACCTGCACCAGAAGGCCGGGGGCAGCATGCGTCCCGCCACCGAGCGCACCGTGGAACGCAAGGACCACTACGTATACCAGGAGGGCAAGGCCGTGTTCAAGTTCGCCGTGACCAACATGGCCGATGTGAGCGCGGAGATCATGGAGAAGAACGGCCTCACCGCCGATGATGTGAGCTGGCTGGTACCTCACCAGGCCAACAAGCGCATCATCGATGCCACCGCCCACCGCATGGGCCTGGACGACAGCAAGGTGATGGTGAACATCGAGAAGTACGGCAACACCACCAGCGGCACCATCCCCCTGTGCCTGTGGGAGTGGGAGAACCGCCTGAAGAAGGGCGACAACATCATCCTTGCGGCCTTCGGCGGCGGCTTCACCTGGGGCGCCATTTGGATCAAATGGGCCTACGGGAGCTGATCCACGGGCCCCGCCCTGTATTTGGCCACATCACTGACAGTCCTACCTTCGCTCCTCGTCAATGAAGCACCCGGCAAGGAGGAGCGAGCTTGAAGCCGGCGAACCAAGATCACGACCGATGAACCTTACCCAGATCCAGGACCTTATCAAGTTCGTTGCCAAGAGCGGCGTGAGCGAAGTGGAGATCGAGCAGAAGGATTTCAAGATCACCATCAAGACACCCGCCGGCAAGAAGGAAGTACAGGTCATCGCCGCACCCGTGGCGGCCCCTGCGCCTGCCGCACTGCCTGCTGCCGCTCCTGCGCCCGTGGCCGCCCCGGCCCCCGCTGCCGCGCCCGCCCCGGCACCTGCCGCCGACAGCAAGTACATCACCATCAAGGCCCCGATGATCGGCACCTTCTACCGCGCCTCCGGGCCCGGCAAGCCGATCTTCGTGAACGTGGGCGACGAAGTGAAGCCCGGCAAGACCATCTGCATCATCGAGGCCATGAAGCTCTTCAACGAGATCGAGAGCGACGTCTCCGGCAAGATCGTGAAGGTGCTGGTGGATGACGCCAAGCCGGTGGAGTACGACCAGCCGTTGTTCCTGGTGGATCCAGCCTAGCCCATTCACCACAGCGGCACAGAGGGCACAGAGGAATGCTTGACAGGCACGCAAGCGATCTCCTCGGCCCGAAAGCCCTGGTGGTGGTGCCCATTCTTCTCTGTGCTCTCTATGCCTCTGTGGTGAACCAGACCGGAAGCCTCCCATGTTCAAGAAGATCCTCATAGCCAACCGCGGCGAGATCGCCCTGCGTGTGATCCGCACCGCCCGCGAGATGGGCATCAAGACCGTGGCCGTGTACAGCACGGCCGACCGCGAGAGCCTGCACGTACGCTTCGCCGATGAAGCCGTGTGCATCGGGCCGCCGCCCAGCAAGGAGAGCTACCTGAACATGCCGCGCATCATCGCAGCGGCCGAGATCACCAATGCTGACGCCATCCACCCCGGCTACGGCTTCCTGAGCGAGAACGCCAAGTTCAGCAAGCTGTGCCAGCAGCACGGCATCAAGTTCATCGGCGCCACCCCGGAGCAGATCGAGGCCATGGGGGACAAGGCCACCGCCAAGGCCACAATGATCAAGGCCGGCGTGCCCGTGGTGCCGGGCACAGAGGGGCTCGTGACCGACATCGCCCTCGCCAAGAAAGAGGCCAAACGCATCGGCTACCCGGTGATCCTGAAGGCCACGGCCGGGGGTGGCGGCAAGGGCATGCGCCTGGTGTGGAAGGAGGAGGAGTTCCAGGAGGCTTTCGAAAAAGCCAGCCAGGAGGCGGGCGCCGCCTTCGGCAACCCGGGCATGTACATGGAGAAGTACATCCTGGAGCCACGCCACATCGAGATCCAGATCGCCGGCGACCAGTACGGCACCTTCTGCCACATGAGCGAGCGGGACTGCTCCATCCAGCGCCGCCACCAGAAGCTCGTGGAGGAGACGCCCAGCCCCTTCATGACCAAGCAGCTCCGCAAGAAGATGGGCGAGGCCGCCATCAAGGCCGCCGCCAGCGTGAACTACGAGGGCGTGGGCACCGTGGAGTTCCTGGTGGACAAGGACCGGAACTTCTATTTCATGGAGATGAACACCCGGATCCAGGTGGAGCACACCATCACCGAGGAGGTGATCGACTACGACCTGATCCGCGAGCAGATAAAGATCGCCGCCGGGGTCCCGATCAGCGGCCTCAACTACGAGCCCACGCGCCACGCCATCCAGTGCCGCATCAATGCGGAGGACCCCTTCAACAACTTCCGCCCAACGCCGGGCAGGATCACCACCTATCACGCACCGGGCGGCCACGGCGTGCGCATCGATACGCACGTTTACGCCGGTTACAACATCCCGCCCAACTATGACAGCATGATCGGCAAGCTGATCGTGGTGGCCGCCACGCGCGAAGAAGCGCTGGCCAAGATGGAGCGCGCGCTGAGCGAGTACGTCATCGAGGGCGTGCACACCACCATCCCCTTCCACCAGCAGCTCTTCCAGAACGAGAAGTTCCGTGAGGGCGTCTTCACCACGAAGTTCCTGGAGGAGTTCGAGATCAAGAAGCCCGCCTGACGGCTGTCAGCGAACATCGACCACCGGAAAGAGCCGGCGCCGGCAGCCGCTGCCACGTATCCGGGGCGCCTACTTTGGCGCGGCCCTTGAGGTCCGCCGCATGATGCGCCGCCTGTACGCCCTGCTTGTGCCCGCCATCCTCCTGCCGGTGCTTGCGGTGCTCCTGCCGGAAGCGCCGCCCGAGGAACGCCTGGTGATCATCGCCGCGGACCTGCAGCAACGCGTTGCCGACAGGCAGCAGGCCTTGGAACGCCTGGTATCGGAACGCGCTGCCGCGCTGGGCGCCACGGCCTGCGATCGCCCCGGCGATGCGGCCCTCTTCCAAGCCACCGACCGTGCACGCGCCGATGTACAGGGCACCGAGTTCCTGTTGCTCTGCCGGGGGCGGCTGGCCGCCTGGAGCGGCGTAAGCCCCGTGCCTGTCGCGGACGTGATGGACACGGGCACCATGG
>JBKDXR010000073.1:0-43869 GCA_046306055.1 Flavobacteriales bacterium | reverse complement strand
GTCGAGGTTCTCCTCGTTCTCCTCATAGCCCCATAGATAGTGGCCGTCCGCAGTGGGTCGAAGGCTGTAACGGATCACCCGGCTGCGGATATCCGGCGGTGGTGCGGGGGTATCAAAGGCATCCAGTAATTGGCCGGTGGGGGAGATCTTGGCGAGGAAGGCCCGCTGCTGGAAGGGCGCGAAGGGTGTAAGAGCAATGATGCGTTCGCAGCTCGCCAGCAGGTCGCCACTGGGCAATCGCTCGGACTCGTAGGTGGCAAAGGCGGTGTCCTGCCCGGGTTGGTAAGGAAAGCCGTTGGCATTGGGCATGACGATGGCGCCCAGATAGTTGAAGTCATGATCGAAATCCACCAGCTTGCCGTAGCCAGGTGGTCCCAGTCCGCTGCCACTACCAGTTATCCGGTAGCCATAGGGCTCTTCGTCCACATCGCCCACGCCGAAGGACACTTCGTGTATGCGCATGTCAGGTGGACTTCCATCGCTGTGGAGACGCAGGAAGAGGAGCTTGTTGATGATGTCCGGATCGTTGTCTGTGTTCATGCCGACCACATAGAGCAATTCACCCGTGCTTAGGCTGCTTATTTGACCGCTCAGGAAGTATGGTGTTGGCCACAGATCTAGGAATTGGGTGAACAGTGTATCGAACTCCAGGTTCGTAACGAAGTAGTACAGCCCAAGCTGGTTCCCGGTTATACTGTCATGCACGATGGAAAGGAAGTGCCAGCGTTCGTTGACCACATCCTTGAACGGCCCAACACCTCTGATCCACCAACCCGGTCGGGATGGGTAAGGAATGGGTGTGCTGGTGCCGCCATCCAGCCGCACGAAATGAGCGTTGGACCGTTCGCCCAATACATACTCCTCAATGGAAGCGCCGTAAACCCCTGGCTCCAACTCATAACAGTACCAAGCCCTGGAGTAGGAGTACTCCGGCATGCCGGAGTACTCCCATTCCAGTTGGGCCAGGCTTGTACTGGCAAGACCAAGGGCTGCCAGCGCGGAAAGCAGGGGTCTAGAGGTCATTGGCCGGTACCCATTGACCAAAGACGTAGTCCACGTTGTGGCAGAAGCGTTGATCGCCATTCTGCTGAGAGCCAGCCAAGGTGTAATGATGTCCGGTCACCCCGCAGGCGATCTTCTGCAAGCCTGGGATGGTGCCGTAGTTCACGCGCACCTGCTCAAAGAGGTCCCAGGCGTTCTGGGTGATGCGGGCCATGTCCACCGGCCCCAGGCAGGGCTCGCAGTCAAAGGACTGTCCAGGACAATAATTAGTGGTAAAGGTCATGTGGTCGTCATACCCCGAGCCGGGCGCGGGGTCGTTGGCATAGGGGAATTGGATGGCGGGCAGCAACTTGTTGGGCAGGTCAGCCTGGGTTATCCGAGGGTTCGATGCAGCGAACGGGTCAACATCCCACACGCGCCACACCTCCACATTGGTAAGGATATAATTGCTTGTGTAAGGAGGCAACACCCAGTTGATGCGGTTCTGTATGGCCATGGCACCGTTGCGCTCCATACAGGGGGCAAAAGGGCTGTATGCTCCATTACGGCAGCGATAGGTTCCCGAGAAATTGGTGTTCAGTGCCGAGGTTCCCGGAGGGCCATCCTTGCCTACGATGTAATGCGCCACGAACTTCACAAGACCGCCCTCCAACTTGGCCACAACATCCACTACCATCAGTTTATCCCCTTCTTCCATCGGCTCGGCCTGAAAGGCCTGCTTGAGGGCATAGTAAACATCGAAGAGGTCCTCCTCGCTCACTCTGCCATCCGCCTGCAGCGTTGCCTCCTCCTCGTACGAGATGGTCTTCATCTCATCGTAACGTGCTTCCGCATCAATACTCTCGTGGTTCAGGGCCGCTTCCACCAGCCACAGGGCCTCATCCTGCTCATAGGTAGTGGTGCTTTTCGGCCGTTCGCTGGAGGTAGCCTTCGTTTTGAAGGCGATGATCTGCGCTGCCAAGCCGTTCGCTGGTTGCGTTGCACTGACCGGCTCCGTTCGGTCCTTGGAGCACATGGTCAATAGACCGATCATGGTGATGCCGCTCATGAACAGCGCCCAGTTGGAGGGTATCAGCGCCCTGCGCTCATGCGTTCTGCGTTCTGCGTTCTGCGTTCTGCGTTCTGCGTTCTGCGTTCTGCGTTCTGCGTTCTGCGTTCTGCGTTCTTCATCGAGAATGAAATTTGGTGAAGAACGAATGTAATTCTAGAATAGGCATAACCAAGTTCAGGATCGAACTTTTTGGCAACATGGATATGACCCATTCCGGATCCAGGAGTGGCAAGGTTCTATCTCCAGTAATGCGAAGAAGGCCTCTAGAGCGGCAGCTCCTCGAACGCTTCGTCCAGCAGTTCCTGCACGGCCTTTTCCGCTTGGCGAAGCGCTTGTCGGCGTGCTTGAACGCGTTGCCAGATGGCGGCATGGACCTCATAGAGCACCATTAGATAAGCGATGGGTAGCGTGATCGGTGCGGTAAGGAAGTTGAACACGCGCTTGGCCCAGTGCATGCCCGAGAACGCTGAGGTGAAGGGCAGCGCTAGCCACAGCAAGGGCAGCAGCAACGGAGCAAATAACAAACCACCCACCACCACGCTCACTTCCTGTGCGGTGGGGCCATCGAAGGGGCCGGGATCGCTACGGCCCATCCAGCGGCGCAGGGGTTCCAGCATGGGCACCGCTCGGGTGCGCTGCAGGGCACGCCCTTCCGGTAAGGGCGGGGTGTGCCTGGTATGCGGTCGTGAGCGCGGGCGGTCCATGGCAACAATATTACTCGGTGCGACAAGTGGCCGCCCGGCCAAACACCTGGCGAAGCATGGAAGCACAGCGGTCCAAGGCGGCAACGCGCACGCGACGGTGGGTGTGGTGCCGAACGAAGCGGCCGCTCGGACGTTCCATGAGCATGGGCGGGCAGGCGCCTGAACGCACGCCCATCCGCTCAACCCTACTTTTGTGATCCCCATGCCCACCCCCCCCCGCACTCTGCACCCGCTACCCTTCGCCCATTGGGGCCTGGGGCTTGAGCGTCCGCTGCTGATCGCGGGGCCGTGCAGCGCCGAGAGCGAGGCGCAGGTGATGGCTGCCGCGCAGGGGTTGGCGGCACAGGGCAGGGCCCGGGTGTTCCGCGCCGGGCTGTGGAAGCCGCGCACGCGTCCGGGCCATTTCGAGGGCGCCGGGCCTGCGGCACTGCCGTGGCTGCAGCGCGTGAAGGCCGAGACGGGCCTGCTCACCATGACCGAGGTGGCCACGGCCGAGCACGTGCAGGCCGCCTTGGAGGCTGGTGTGGACATGCTGTGGATCGGTGCGCGCACCACGCCCAACCCCTTCAGCGTGCAGGAGATCGCAGATGCCCTGCTCGGGGTGGACATCCCGGTGTTCGTGAAGAACCCCATCAACCCAGACCTACAGCTGTGGATCGGGGCCTTGGAACGGCTGGAGAACGCGGGCCTGAAGCGCCTGGCGGCCATCCACCGCGGGTTCAGCTGGTTCGAGCGCACGCCCTACCGCAACAGCCCCATGTGGGAGTTCCCCATACGGCTGAAGGCGGCCTTCCCGGACCTTGAGATCGTGTGCGACCCCAGCCACATTGCCGGCGACCGCAACAAGCTGGGTGCTGTGGCCCAGCAGGCCCTGGACCTGGGGCTCAGCGGACTGATGCTGGAGGTGCATCCCGACCCGGCAAACGCCCGCAGCGATGCCGAACAACAAGTGACCCCCGAGGCCTATGGGGCGCTCATGGACAGTTTGATCTTCCGCCAGGCCCAACCCACAGCGCCCATGCGCGACCAATTGGAGGAGCTGCGCGACCTGATCGACCAGCTGGACGAGGAGATCGCCCAGAAGCTGGGTACCCGGATGGACATTGCCGAGCGCATTGGCGATCACAAACGGGAGCACCAGGTGGCCATCTTGCAACCCGAGCGCTGGGAGCGCATCATGCTCCGCCAGCTGCGCCTGGCGGGCCATTTGGGCCTGAGCGAGGCCTTCGTGAAGGACTTCATGGACGCCATCCACCGGGAGAGCATTCGCCGGCAGACCGCCGCCCAAGGGGAGGAGGGGTCACCATCAGGATCACCAGCATCGACACTCAACGGTGCGGGCGGCTGATCCGATCCACCTACCTTGCGGGCAACTGCACACGGAACCACAACCACTTTTTTCACAAGTACCTGCATGAGGAAGAACCTTACCCTCGGAGCGTTGGCCCTACTGTTCGCCCCCGGCCTGGCCGTGGCCCAGTTGAGCTTTACCAACGCCACTCCCCTGATGAGCGCCAGCACCAGCGGCGGCTGCATGGGCGTGGTGGATATGAACGGCGATGGTCTGGACGACATCGCGAAGCTGAACAACTCGCGCACGGTGGTGGTGAACTACCAGAACGCGGACGGCAGCTTCACCACGGTGAACTATGGCAACATCAGCAACAGCGGCCAGTGGGGCTGGGCCATCGGCGACATCGACAACAACGGCCACAAGGACGTTGTGAGCGGTGGCAGCTACGACGGCACGCACCACATGAACATCCCGAGCATCGGCAGCAGCTCGGTGTCCAACCTGAACAACGGCAGCCTTTTCACCCAGTGCGTGAACATCGCGGACATCAACAACGATGGCCACAACGACTACTGGGCCTGCCACGACGATGCTGCGCCCCGTCAATGGTTGAACAACGGCAGTGGCCTGCTCACCTATGCCGACATCATCACCTACACTACCAACCCGACCAGCGACATGAGCGGGAACTACGGCAGCGTGTGGACCGATTTCGACAACGATGGTGACCTCGACCTCTACATCGCCAAGTGCCGCCAGGGCGTGAACGATCCCAACGACCCCCGTCGCTGGAACCGCCTGTTCGTGAACAATGGCAACAACCAGTACACCGACCAGGCCTTAGCCTACGGCGTGCAGGTCCGCAACCAGAGCTGGACCGCCGACTTCGGCGACATTGACAACGATGGCGACTTCGACCTGATGTTGACCAACCACGATGCCACCATCCAGCTGTTCGAGAACGACGGCACGGGCAACTACACCGAGATCACGGCCGGCAGTGGTCTGGAGTATTCGGGCTTCATGCTGCAGAGCAAGTTCGTGGATTTCGACAACGATGGTTTCGTGGACATCCTGATCGCCGGCGGCGTTGAGTACTACTTCAAGAACGATGGCGACGGCACCTTCACCCGCATCACAGGCCTGTTCCCGTCCAACAAGGCCATGCACAGCTTCGCCACCGGCGACCTGAACAACGATGGCTTCCAGGACGTGTTCGCCAACTACGGCAGCGGCTACATCGATGCCGATCCCAACAATCCCGACCGCCTGTGGATGAACAACGGCAACGACAACCACTGGTTCTCCGTGCGTTTGCAGGGCACCATCAGCAACCGCGACGCCATCGGCGCCCGGGTGACCATCACCGGTCCCTGGGGCACGCAGATCCGTGAGGTACGCGCTGGGGAGAGCTACGGCATGGTGACCAGCTTTGCCTGCAGCTTCGGCCTCGGCACCAGCACCACCATCCCCACGATGACCATCCGCTGGCCCTCCGGTCTGGTGGAGACCTTCAACGACCTGGACGTGGACCAGACCATCACGGTGATCGAGAACACCTGCATCAGTCCGATCGCCACCATCACCGCCGATGGTCCCTTCATTGTGTGCGGCAACGGCGATGAAGTGACGTTGACGGCCAATGCCGGTTTCAACTACAGCTGGAGCAACGATGCCACCACGCAGAGCATCCAGGTAACGCAGGCCGGCAACTACAGCGTCACCATTGATGATGGACAAGGTTGCAGTGCCATTACCAGTGTGTTCGTGGCCCAGGCCCCGGATGAAACGCCCACGGTGACCGTGGACGGCGAGACCACCTTCTGCGAAGGCGGTACGGTGCAACTGACCTCCAGCCCCGCCTCCGGATATAACTGGAGCAATGGCGCCAACACCCAGGCCATCAGCGTTTCGCAAAGCGGCACTTACACGGTGACCATTGACGGGGCCTGCGGCGAGTGGACGAGCAGCGTGGTGACCCTGAACGTGCTGGATGCACCGGAAGCACCGGTGGCCGATGACGTGACCATTCCTTTGGCCGGCACCGCCGACCTGACGGCCACGGGCAGCAACGTGCTTTGGTACACCACCGCCACGGGCGGCGCTCCTGCCGCCACGGGCAGTACATGGACCACGCCCTTCGTGAACAGCACCACCTCGTTCTGGGTGGCCTCCTCCAATGTGTTCGGTGGCGGCACCTTCTACGGCGGGCGCACCAACAACGCCACCAACGGCCAGTACCACACCAATGCCGACAACTACCAGTTGTTCACGGCTTCCGAGCCGTTCACGCTGCGCTCGGTGAAGGTGTACGCCAACGGTGCTGGTAACCGCACCATCGCCATGATCGACCAGGGCACGGGGGCCACGTTGGCCACGGGCGTGTTCAGCATCCCCAATGGCGAGAGCCGCGTTCAACTTGACTTCGAAGTGCCCGCGGGCGGCCCTTATGGTCTGCGCGTGGTGGGTGGCAATCCCCAGCTCTGGCGTGATGGTCTGGGCAGCAACCCGGCTTACCCGTACGCACTGGGTACCGTGGGTACCATCACCAGCAGCAGCGTGGCCGGCAACAACGCCACCGCCTACTACTACTTCTTCTACGATTGGGAAGTGGAAGTACCGAGCACGGTGTGCGAGAGCGCACGTGAGGAAGTGGTGGTGAACGTGGGCACCGTGGGCGTGAACGAGGCGGGTGCCGGCAACGGCATCGCCGTGTGGCCCAACCCGGCCACCGACAACCTCACCGTGGTACTGAACGGCGTGGACGGTGAAGTGAGCGTGGACATGCTCGACCTCACCGGTCGTGTGGTGCTGGAGCGTGGCGTCCAGGCCGCTGCCACGCGCATGGACCTCAACGTGGGTGCCCTGGCCGCCGGCGAATACGTGGTGCGTGTGCGCCATAGTGCCGGGGTGAGCGTACACCGCGTAGTAGTGCGCTGATCACCGAGCGGAACAGGAGCAAGCCCCGGTCGTCCTGTGGATGGCCGGGGCTTGTTGTATCCTTTCCGCTCCGGCCCGCGTTCAACGGTCCGCCGCAAGCAGTGGCACATACCCATGAACGCACGCACCTTGTATACCCTGGCCGCAGTGGCCGTCACTTTCGCCCTGGCCGGTTGTGCCAAGGAGACCCAGGAACTGGCCCAGGAGGTGGGCCTGCTGCCCAGCACCTGCGGCAGCGATGGCGCCCGTTTGCAGGCCACTATTGATGGCAACAGCTACTGCGCCAATGCCCAGGTGATCGCCACGGGCGGTGAGGGCAGTGCCTTCGTTACCGGCTTCGACCTCACGGGCAGCTCCATCATTTTGCAGTTCGATACGCTGGGCGTCGGTAGCCATGCCATCACCGAAGCGGCCAACGCCGTGGTGTACATGCAGGCCGGTGCCTCCTTTGTGGTGGGGCCCGATCAGGGCGGCACGCTGACCATTACCGAGCACAACCCCGACATCCGCCGCTTGAAGGCCACCTTCCAGACCACCCTGTTCAATGCGATGAACGGCCAGACGAGGACCGTGGAGGGCAACGTGGACGTGATCTATACCGAGCAGCAGTAGGCCAGGCCTCTGTGCTCGTGACCCATTGGCATGGTGCTTGAAAGGCATTGGTATCCTTCCATTACCACATGTACAAACCTACCTTGTTCCTTGCGTTTGGTCTTGTCCTATTCACCTCCTGTAGCAAGGACAAGGACGACCCTGTAACGCCTACCCCGGCGAACACCTGAGGAGTCGCGGGAGCCCGGCTCCAAGCCACCTTCGAAGGGGATGCCAACTGCGCCAATGCCAGCCTGTTCGCCTCGCTGGCCGTGGATGTGCTCACCGTGAACGGCATCAGCCAGCAAGGTGCCACGCTCACCCTGGAGCTTGATTCCCTTACAGTGGGCGCCCACGATATGACCGAAGGGACCAACAGCCTGTTGTACACCACCACGCTCGGCCTGGCCTACCGCACAGCGGATGGCGACCCGGGAACGGTCACCATCACCAGCCACGACACATCGGCCAGGCGCATGCAAGGGACCTATGCCGCTGACCTCTACAGCCCACTGGGCGGTGCCCCGAAGGCCATCGTCGGCAATTTCGACCTGTACTACATCGAGTAGGAACGACTAACTTGGCGGTATGTCCGCCAGGCCACATCCTGCTCGCGTTGCGGTTATTGGAGCGGGAGGAACGGGTTGTGCCCTCCTTCCGTTACTGTACCGCTTGCCCGTTGAAGGCATTACCCTGGTCGATGGTGATACAGTGGAAGCGTCCAACCTTGCTCGCCAGACCCTGTATGGTCGGTCGGACGTAGGTCGTTTGAAAGTGCGTGCGGCGATGCAACGTTCCATCGGCCTGGCCGATGGCATCCACCTGTTGGCCCACACCCGTTTCCTGGATGCCAACAATGCCATGGACCTGTTGCAGGGCCATACGGTGGTGGCCGATTGCACCGATGACCTGCATGCCCGCCGCCTGATCGAACGCACCTGTGCCAGGCTTAACATCCCCTTGGTGAGCGCTGCCGTGCATGGTGATCAAGTGCAGGTGCTCACATTGGGCGTTTCGCCAGCAGAAGGGTCGGGGCCCACCACCTGGCGACAGTTCTTCCCGGGTCGAGCAGCGCAGGAACAGGAGGGCTGTGACATGCGTTCCGTGCCCGCCGAGGTGACCACGGTGGCTGCCGCGTTGATGGGCAAACGCATCCGCGCGCTGCTGGACAATGACCCTGCACAGGCGCGCTACATGGACCTGTTGGACCTGCGCCATGGCCAGTGGTTGCGCATTGCAGCACCTGCGGCACCCGACGAGGAGCTGCTGGCCACCGCACGCGCGCAAGGTCGACGGGAAGCATGAGCGAGATCGGATTGCTCTTGGGCCTGGCGATCATCGCCTTCCTCTATGCCTCCGTGGGCCATGGTGGTGCCAGCGGGTACATCACCTTGTTGACCCTGGCCGGAGTATCCACGGTGGCCGTACGCCCATCGTCGTTGATGCTCAATCTCTGCGTATCGGCCATCGCCTTCGTGCAGTTCGCGCGAGCGGGTCACTTCCGGTGGAAGGTCTTCTGGCCCTTCGCCATGTTGTCCGTTCCCATGGCGTGGGCAGGGGCGAACATCACCCTGCATCCCGACCTGTTCCGCAAGCTGTTGGCGTTGTGCCTGCTCTTCGCTGTGGCGCGCATGACCTTCCCTTCCGATCGCGTTGCCCTCGAGCCGCGACCCATGGCCTGGCCGGTGGCCATGATCATCGGCCTGGTGATCGGTCTGGTCTCCGGGCTCATCGGCATCGGTGGTGGCATCATCCTGAGCCCCATCCTGCTGTTGGCCGGCTGGGCCGATGCAAAGACCACGGCGGCCACATCGGCGCTCTTCATCCTCGTGAACAGTGCGGCCGGTCTGCTGTCCATGGCCGATCATGGTCAATTGCAGACCATGGGCTCCATGTCCTGGCCCATGGCGGCGATCGGCGGCGGGTTACTGGGCAGCTGGGTGGGCGCACGGAAGCTGGTTGATGAGCGTGTGCGCCAGGCTTTGGGCGTCGTGTTGTTCCTTGCGGCCATCAAGCTCTGGTGGACATGATCACGGTGGAGGAAGCAATGGCCTTGTTAGAGGTTTCGGTGGAGCTCACCGCAAGCCACGAAAGGCAGCTCACGGAGAGCAGCGGACTTTTTCTCTCTCACCCTGTGCATGCCGGGCACCATCATCCGCTGTTCGATATGACGGCCGTGGACGGGTATGCCTTTGCGTTCGATCCGGAGCGCACGGCCTGGACCGTGGTCGCTGAACTGGCCGCCGGCGATATGTACCACGAGGAGCTCGGTCCCGGCGAATGTGCACGCATCTTCACCGGTGCCATGCTGCCTGCCGGTGCGGATACGGTGGTGATGCAGGAGTTCGTGCAGCGCGACGGGGATCGCATCACGCACACGGATGGTCGTTTGAGATCGGGTGGTAACGTGCGTTTGAAAGGGGAGCAAGTGAAGGTCGGTGATCTGCTGTTGGAGGCAGGCTCGTTGCTGGGCCCCGCAGAGGTCGGCTTGCTGGCGTCGGCCGGTGTGTCGGATGTACATGTGCATGTACGACCCACTGTAAGCATCGTGCGCACGGGCGGCGAGTTCACCGAAGGTGGTGCACCGGCACCGGGGCGCATCTTCAGCAGCAACGAGGTGATGTTGGCCGCCGCATTGCGGGGCGAAGGCATCGTCACCAACGACCGGACCTTCACGCCGAAGGATGTGCGGGAGGAATTGCTGCGCGACCTTTCCATCACGCTGGACAGCAGCGATGTGGTGATCAGTACCGGTGGCGTTTCCGTGGGTGATCATGACCTGGTGCGGACCTGTCTGGAAGAACTGGGCGCCGAGATCGTCTTCCATGGTGTGAGGCAGAAACCTGGCAAACCCATGCTGTTCGCGCGCAAGGGGCGCACGCGCATCTTCGCACTGCCGGGCAATCCGCGCGCCGTGCTGGTGGGCTGGCACCTGTACGTGCGTCCTTTCCTCAAGGCCATGCAGGGCGCACACCATCCATGGCTGCCGAATGAACGGTTGCCCATGGCGAAGGACATCACTTGGAAAGGCATGCGGGCGGACTTCCGCGCCGGCGTGGTCCGCAATGGCGAGGTGCAGTTGCTGGCGGATGAGGGTTCGCACATGCTGGCCGGCATGGTGACCGCTGAAGTGCTCGTGGAGCTGCCCTTGGGCGTGAACGAACTACGCCAGGGCGAAGCCGTGCAAGTCCATTACCTTCCCCGATCATGAATCCTTGGACCGGCGGTGCGGATGGATGGACAGGCGTGGTGCTGGCCGGTGGACGCAGTTCGCGCATGGGGCGCGACAAGGCGCTGATCGAGGTGGATGGACGCACGCTGCTGGACCGTGCGTTGGACAAGCTGGAGCCGCATGTGCAGGAGTTGCTGGTGATCGGCGATCCAGGGAAGTATGGTCATGTGGGTCCGTTCGTTTTCGCGGACGACATACCGGGCGTGGGTCCTTTGGGCGGCATCCTAACGGCCATGCGCTACGCCAGCAACGACCGCTTACTGGTGCTTGCCTGCGACATGCCGAACGTAACTCCGCGACTGTTCCAACACTTGAAGGAAGGCCTGTCCCGCGAAGGAAGCGCATTCGTTCCTGCTTGCGATGGACAGCTTGAGCCCCTGGCCGCGGCCTATCATCGTCGCTGCCGTTCCACCTTCGAGGCACGCGTGGCCCAAGGGGCATGGAAGGTGAGCGATGCGCTGGAACAGGTGCGGGCCACCTTCGTGCAGATCTGTCCCGGAGAGGAGGGTTGGCCTCAGGACTTGTTCCGCAACATCAACGCGCCGGGCGATCTTTGAGGCCATGGATGTGATGCTCTTCGGAATGATCGCGGAGAAGGCCGGTACGGACCGTATTGAAGTGCATGCCGTTTCCACCGGCGAACTGCGTCAGGTGTTGGCGGAGCGGATCAAGGGGTTGGAAGGCCTGAGCTACTCCATCGCAGTGGACCGTACCATAGTCCACGAGGACATTTCATTCACCGGCAGCGAGGAGATCGCCGTGCTGCCCCCATTCGCAGGTGGATGAGTGAAGCCAAGCCCCATAAGGTGAAGGAGATCTTCGTGGATGGCCCGATCGATCCGGCCTTCATTGCCAAGAGCATCGCCAAGCACGCCACACGCATGGACATTGGCGCACACGAGATCTTTCTGGGCCAGGTCCGCGCGGACCATGTGGTAGGGACGGATGATCATGCACCCGCTACAACGGTAGCCGCCATCGAATACACCGCCTACCGCGAGATGGCCCTCGAGCGCATGACAGCCATCCGTGAAGAGGCTTTCACCAAGTGGCCGTCGATGACCTGCCTGCACGTGCACCACAGCCTGGGCACCATCAAGGCCGGCGAGCTGTGCTTCATGGTCTTCGCCAGTGCGCCGCATCGCTTGGCTGCCCGCGAGGCCGTGGCCTGGGTGGTGGACCGTGTCAAGGCCGAACTGCCGATCTTCGGACGCGAGGTTCTATCGGATAGCACCCATCTTTGGAAAACGAACCTGTAGCGTCGACCCACCTGGTCGACTTACGGATCGTTAGCGCAGGTCCCCTTCCATGATCGACATCACCCACAAACCCACCACCCTGCGCGAGGCCACGGCCACAGCCCTTGTCACTGTGAGCGAACCGGCCACCATCGCGGCGCTGAAGGAGCACCGGGTGCCGAAAGGCAACGTGCTCGAGAGCGCTCGTGTGGCGGCCCTCTTCGGCGTGAAGAAGACCCACGAGCTGATCCCCGATTGTCACCCACTGCCCATTGAGCATGCCGAGTGCACGTTCGTGGTGGGGGAGATGGAGGTGATCGTCACCATGCGGGTGCGCACCATCTATCGCACCGGTGTGGAAGTGGAGGCCATGCACGGCGCCAGCGTGGCGGCCCTCACCATCTACGACATGCTGAAGCCCATCGACAAGGGCGTGATGATCGGCGGCATCCGGCTGCTGGAGAAGAAGGGCGGCAAGAGCGATTGGAAGGACCGCTTCGAGGTGCCCGTGCGCGCTGCCGTGCTGGTGATCAGTGATTCCGTGAGCGCAGGCAAGAAGGAGGACAAGGCCGGTATGGCCATTGCCGAGCGCCTGCGTGGCCTGGGTGTCGAACTGGCCGGAAATGCCGTGGTGCCCGATGAACCGGAACAGATCGCCATGCGCGTGAAGGTCTGGGCGAACGAAGGCATCAACCTCATCCTCACCACGGGTGGCACGGGCCTTTCACCGCGCGACCGTACCCCCGAGGCCATCGCGCCCATCCTGGACCGCGAGGTGCCCGGCATCATGGAGGCCGCCCGCAGTTACGGCCAAGAGCGCATGCCCTGGGCGATGATGAGCCGCGGCATTGCCGGTATGATCGGCAGGACCTTGGTCATAACCCTGCCCGGCTCCACACGCGGTGCGCAGGAGACGATGGATGCGCTGTTCCCTTTTGTGCTGCATGTGGTGAAGGTGCAGGAAATGGCGTTCAGGCACGGGCTATAAGCACACTTGCAGACGGGAAGCTGGTTGCACTACTTTTCGGAGCGCTTCATAGCTGTTCAAGAAAGCATGGCCCCCTCAGTCCGCTCAGTCCTTGGTATCGCCGCAATTCTGGTTGCTTGTGCGGTGCCTCACCTTGCGGTAGCCCAACTGCAGACCTGTGGCCCGATGTCATGTGGTTGGGATCCAATAGCCACGAGCGCTTCCGGCGGGCCCAACTTCACAACGCTCACCACCTGGCCCGGCGGCTTGGCCATGTCATGGTCCTTTGCAGGCGGGCCGAAGTACCGTGACTTCATCCTGGCGCCGGGTCAGATCTATGAATGGAGCATGTGCGAGGAGGATGGTGGTCAAAGCTCCGGTGATGCGCTGGTGCTCATGGACCCGGTCACCAAAGCCCCCTTGTGCCGGTGGGAGGTGATCGGACCATGCGGGAACTTGAGGATCCGTTACCGCTCCGAGGTGAGCACCTCGGTGCGGATCATGGTGACCGGCGCGGTCTGCGACTATGACATGGGTGGCGGGGAACTGCGCTGGCGCTGTGTGAGCTGTGCTGACAATGGATGCACGGACGCACCCAACGGAGAGTCCCCTTCAGGCGTCTTCACCCCCTCCTGCACAGGCGCCCCGGAGTTGATCACCACCAACGCTCCCGCTGGAACATACAGCAGCGTGCAGCTCACGGCGGGAACGCCCTACACCTTCAGCGCTGTCCCAGTGAATGTATTCTACGAGACCGTTGGTGCGGCGTGGATCACCATCACGGATGCCACGGGTACGATCATTTATGGGCATGCACAGGGCGTACGCAACTTCACTCCTCCCACCACCGGGGTCTATCGCTTCTACTCGAACCTGACCATGGTGGGCTATGGCTGCGACACGTTCGTGGGCGATCACCGGGCCATTCGTTGCGGTGCGCTCAACCAGTGCAACAACGTGATCCCCCTCGCTTGCGAGACCGAACAGCTCCTGTACATGGCGGGTTCCGGCAGCGGTTCATGGACCTCAGGAGCTTGCGGAGCCACGGCTGGCGGTGAGCGTATCTACTCGTATACGCCGACCGCAACGGGCGTGTACCGATTGGATATCACCAATGGTCTCGACCTGACCACGGCCATCCGCTACGCGTGGAAGCCTGCCTCGTTGGGGTGCGATGGGAGCAACTGGAACTGCCTGGGCACGGCCACCGGCTACCTCGGGCAGTTCACGTTCAACCTCACGGCGGGCGTGCCCATCTACATCCTGGCCGATGCGGTGACCACAGGACCGCTCTGGCAGAAGATCGTGCTGCGCTGTGACATTCCGCAGAACCAGACCTGCGCCTCGGCAGCGCCCGTGAACACTTATCCGGCCACCCTCACTGCGAACGCAAGATGGTCCATGGGGTCCATCGCATCCACGTGCCTCACTTCCCCGGCACAGACACTGTGGTACAAGGCCGTCGGGGTCTGTGGCACCATGACCGCTCGCACCTGCGGCAGCGAGTTCAACACCTATTTGGCCGTGTTCTCCGGTACGTGCGGCAACCTGACCGAAGTGGTGTGCAACAACAACGCCACTGAGGGTCCATGCAGCGGTACACAGCAGAGCTACGTGAGCTGGACCGCGCAGCAAGGGGTGGATTATTACGTGGTGGTCGGGCATCAGACCCAAGGGAACCAGTCGATGAACGTGGTGCTGAACATCACCGCCACCGATGCGGATAACGATGGCATCGGCGATGGGTGTGATGTGCGCATGAACGTAAGGGCGATGCTGGATGGCCCATATGACGGCACCACCGGTCTGATGAACGACGGCATCCGATCGCTTGGTCAACTCCAGCTCATCGAGCCGTACACGAACATGAACTACCCGCACGTGAACGGCGGTGGTGAATCGACCACGCTGTCCGTGGTGTCCGTTGGCGGCAACAACGCCATCGTGGATTGGGTGCTCATCGAGCTCCGTAGCGCCACCACGCCATCGCTGGTGGTGGATACGCGCAGTGCCCTGCTGCAGCGCGATGGCGACATCGTGGATGTGGACGGCGTGAGCCCCGTGAACATGCGATCGGCCAGCGGCAATTACTATGTGGCGATCCGGCATCGCAACCATCTGGCGGTCATGACCAGCGGCCCCGTGGCACTATCGTCCACCTCCACGCTTCTCGATCTCACCAACATTGCGACAGGCACCTACGGCATCCAGGCACAGAGGACCTCCGGAGGCCCGTTCATCAGGCAGGTGATGTGGTGCGGTGATGTGAATAGTGACGGAACGATCAAGTACACGGGGGAGTTCAACGATCGCGACCCGATCCTTATGATGATCGGAGGGGTCGTGCCCACGAACACCGTGACCACCTATTCATTCTCTGATGTGAACATGGATGGCGTGGTGAAGTACACCGGGGAAGGCAACGACCGCGACCGGGTCCTGAGCAACATCGGCGGCACAGTGCCTACCATCACGCGGGAGCAGCAGCTTCCTTGAAGTGACCCAAGACTGCGGGCCGCGGTCGAAAGCCGGTTGCCCCGTTGGTTTGGAACGTACGCGGCAGAGGCTTCCCACGAGGATGGGCCAAGGCAATTCCATGAGCGGCAATAAGCTCTCTTGCAACACGCCCTAGCTTTCGCCTTTCAAGACCGCACGTTCATGCAGACCATCCTCGGCGCCAAGGGCGTCTTCGGCAACGAGCTCTCCAAGCTTCTGCCTCTGTTGACGGACAAGGTCCGGCAGGTAAGCCGCAACCCGAAGAAGGTGAACGCCACGGATGAGACCATGGCAGCCGACCTGCTCGACCCCAAGGCCGTGAGCGATGCGGTGAAGGGCAGTGATGTGGCTTACCTGGTCGCCGGCCTGAAGTACGATGCCAAGGTGTGGGTCGACCAATGGCCGCGTGTGATGCGTAACACCATCGACGCCTGCAAGCGCCACGGCACCAAGCTGGTGTTCTTCGACAACGTGTACGCCTACGGCAAAGTGGATGGGGTGATGTCCGAGGACACGCCCTACAACCCCTGCAGCAAAAAGGGCGAGGTGCGGGCCACCATCGCCACCACATTGATGGACGAAGTGAAGCGCGGTGAGCTGCAGGCCATGATCGTTCGCGCGGCGGACTTCTATGGGCCCGGTGCCGCGCTGAGCCTGACGCACGCCACGGTGTTCGAGCGGTTGCGGGCGGGCAAGACCCCGCAGTGGGTGGGCAACGCCAAGGCTGTGCACACCTTCACCTTTACCCCCGATGCGGGTCGCAGTGTGGCGCTGCTGGGGAACACGCCTTCAGCCTACGGCCAGATGTGGCACGCGCTCACCAGCAAGGAGGACATGACCGGCGAGCAGTTCGTGCGATTCGCCTGCGAGCTGGCCGGTAAGCCTTACAAGATCCAGGTGGCGCCGCGCTGGATGTTGTCACTGATGGGCCTCTTCGTCCCCGTGCTGCGCGAGAACAAGGAGATGATGTACCAGTTCGAGCACGACTACCGCTTCGAAAGCAGCAAGTTGGAGCGGGCGCTGAACGTGCAGCCCACGGACTATCGAACGGGCATCAAGGCCACGCTGTAAGCGCCTTCCCCGGTACTTTCGCCGCAGCGCGCGGGCCAACAGGCTTCGGCGCACAACGCATGATCAACGGCAAGGAGGCCATGGTGGAAGAGTTCGTGCTGCACCGCATCGGTGGCGCGGGAGGCGAGAGCATATTGAATGATTTCAGTGCCGTGCTGCAGGGCTTCGAGGAGCAGGAGTTCCTGCGGAAGCTCTTCCTGAAGCCGTTCCATACCGCTGCACAGACCTACGAGTTCACCCATGCGGTCGGGCTTGAGTACAACGTGCTCCACGGCCTTTGTGCGAGCATCCGCGAGGGCAAGGACCTCGTAGGTGTTTCCCGCGCCATGGCCAAGTACCTGGAGGATGTATCGGTACACCAGAGCATCAAAGGGGGCGATCTCTACGTGGCGAAGTTCAGCGGCGTGGAACTGGGGCCGGCCGTGTTCGATGCGGTGGGTATCTACAAGTTCGACGACAAGGAGGTCTTCATCGAGAGCCAGGTGGCAGGCGGCAACGTGGGCATGCAACTGAAGCGTGGCCTCGGCAACCTGAAGCCCAACAAGGCCGTGCTGGTGCTCTTCACCGAGGGGGCCTTCACCCTGTTCATCATTGACGACAATAGCCACAGCGATTTCTGGCAGAAGGAGTTCATCGATCACCGCCCCAAGCAGGACCATGTGAACAGTACCCGCAACGTGCTGGAGCTGACGAAGACCTTTATTACCGAGCAGCTACCCAACGACTACGCGATCCCCAAGGCCGACCAGATCGACCTGCTGAACCGCTCGGTGCAGTACTTCAAGGAGAACACCGCGTTCGACAAGGAGGCCTTCGCTCAGGAGGTGTTCCAGCACGAGGAGGTGATCCGTTCCTTCGAGCGCTTCGGCGATCGCTTCCAGGAGGACCATCACGTGGAGCTACAGGACAACTTCGAGATCTCGGCCCATGCGGTGAAGCGCCAGGCGCGCATCTTCAAGAGCGTGTTGAAACTCGACAAGAACTTCCACATCTACATCCACGGCGATCGCACCAAGATCGAGCAGGGGGTGGATGAGAGCGGGCGGAAGTTCTACAAGATCTATTACGAGCAAGAGCTGTAGGCTTGTTCACCGCAAAGACGCCAAGACGCAAAGAGCATGGGACTGAGTGAGAATGAGATCGCCCGGATAGCTGTGGATGCCATGGTGTTGGTGCATCGTGAACTGGGGCCAGGCTTGCTTGAAAGCAGCTACCAACGTTGTCTTGCGTTCGAATTGGATGAACGTGGATTGGCAGTAGAGACCGAGGTCGTTCTTCCGCTAACGTTCAAGGGGGTGAAGCTTGACGCCGGATATAGGATCGATCTATGGATCGAGCGCAAGGTCATACTTGAGGTCAAGTCGGTCGAGGCGTTGCATTCGATACATACAGCCCAATTGCTCACCTATCTCAAGTTGACCGACAACCGTTTGGGACTTCTGGTCAACTTCAATGAGAAGTTGGTGCGCGATGGTATCAAACGGGTCGTGAACGGACTTTCCGAGAAACACTGAGTTTTTCTCTTTGCGCTCTTCGCGTCTTTGCGGTGAAATCACCCCCCAATGCTCACCATCGGCCGCTCGCTCAGGTCGTGCAGGACCTCCTCCTGGCTTTCCGGCTTGAAGGGTGGCAACCCGCCCAACATCGCATGTTTCGCCAACACGTTCGCTTCGATCAGCGGAGCGATATCCTCGCCGTGGCGCATTGCTGAGAGCAGGTCCGTTTCATCGCGGGCAAAGAGGCAGTTGCGCATCTTCCCTTCCGCCGTGAGGCGCAGTCGGTCGCAACTTCCGCAGAACGGTTCGGTCACGGTGCTGATCACGGCAAAGGTGCCTTGCCAGCCGGGTACGCGGTAGGCCTTGGCGGTACTGTGCGGGTCGTCGGTGAGCTTCTCGAAGGAATGCACGCTGCCGATGTGGCCCAGCATCTCGGCGTAGGTGTACACCCGCTCACGGCCCCAGTGGTTGCCCGCGAATGGCATGAACTCGATGAAGCGCACATGGACGTCATGCTCGCGCGTGAGCTCCACGAAGCGCAGGATCTCATCGTCGTTGACGCCTCGCATCACCACCATGTTCACCTTCACCCGCAGGCCCTTCTGCAGGGCGAGCAGGATATTGGCGTGCACGGTATCGAACCCATCGCGCCGGGTGATCTTCCGGAAGCGCTCCGCATCGAAGGTGTCCAGGCTGATGTTGATGCTTCTCAGACCGGCGTCGATCAATCCATCAAGGTGCTTGTGCAGGCTGAGCGCATTGGTGGTGAGGCCGAGCTTCACGGGCAGTGCGGCCATATCGCGTACAATGTCCACCACGTCGGGCCGCACCAGTGGTTCGCCGCCCGTGAGCCGGATCTTGGTGATGCCATAACGCTCCACGAAGAGCCGCGCGATGGTGCCGATCTCCTCCCGCGTCATCAGCTCCTCGCGCTTCAGGAAGTGCTGGTCCTCGGGCATGCAGTAGGTGCAGCGCAGGTCGCACTTGTCCACGATGCTGATGCGCAGGCTGCGGTGGATGCGGGAATGACGGTCGGTGAGCGCGTGTGACACGGCCGCAAGTTACCTTGAGCGGCACACGTTGATGCGAAAACCGTCATGAACGACAAGGAGCTGATCAGGTGCGGCTGGCGCCTGAAGGACGACATCTACAAGCACTACCACGACACGGTCTGGGGCGTGCCCGAGCACGATGATCGAAAGCTCTTCGCCAAGTTGGTGCTTGATGGTGCGCAGGCGGGCCTGAGCTGGTATACCATTCTGATCCGCACCGAGAGCTACGCCAAAGCCTTCGACAACTGGAACGCTGAGAAGATCGCGCGCTATGGTCCGAAGGACATGGAGCGGCTGATGAATGATCCGGGCATCATCCGCAACCGCGCCAAGGTGCAGAGCGCCATCACCAACGCCCAGGCCTACCTGCGGATCATGGAAGGCGGCAAAGGCTCGTTCGACCACTTTCTGTGGAAGCATGTGGAGCACACGCCGATCGTGAACCGCTGGACAGAGATGAAGCAGCTGCCTGCCAGCTCGCCCATTTCCGATGCCCTGAGCAAGGACCTGAAGAAGGCCGGATTCAGCTTTGTGGGCAGCACCATCGTATATGCCTTCATGCAGGCGGTGGGCATGGTGGATGACCACTTGGTGACGTGTTGGAGGAGGACGGGATAACCCCGGCCCCCTTTACCTTGGCACCATGCCATCGCCTGTAACAGCCACCCAGGTTCGCCGCTACGAGAGCGGTGCGGGTATTCCGGCCGATGACATCCTGGTCACCGAGGAGCCGCTCGAGATCCGCTTGGGCCACGGTCCGCTGGAGGATCGCCGGGAATTCCGACTGAGCGTCACCATGCGCACACCGGGCCACGACGAGGAGCTTACGCTCGGATTCCTGTTCACCGAAGGTCTCATCGCCTCGCCGGACGATGTGGTGCGTGTGACCTACTGTGAGAACGTGAAGGAGGATGAACGGGGCAATGTGGTACGTGCCGAGCTACGGCCGGACGTGGTGGTGGATCCGGCACGCTGGCAACGCAACTTCTACACCACCAGCAGCTGCGGGGTGTGTGGCAAGAGCAGCATCGAGGCGGTGCATACGCAGTGCCAACGGCCCATCGCCGCATGGGGCACGGTCGATCCGTCCGTCGTCACTGCTCTTCCAGAGCGGATGCGCGCGGCCCAGACCGTGTTCAGGCACACCGGCGGCATCCATGCGGCCGCGCTCTTCGATCGGGAGGGGACGCTGCTCCTTCTGCGCGAGGATGTGGGCCGGCACAACGCCGTGGACAAGGTGATCGGTGCCGCGCTGAACGGTCAAGTGCCGACCGGGAAGTGCCTGCTGCTCGTCAGCGGTCGTGCCGGTTTCGAACTGGTGCAGAAGTGCGTGGTGGCGGGTATTCCGCTGATGGCGGCCGTGGGCGCACCCTCTTCCCTGGCCGTTCAGTTGGCGCGTGATGGCGGACTTACCCTGATCGGATTCCTCCGCGGCGAACGCTTTAATGTGTACGCTCCAACTTATTGATCGTAGCATTGCACATGGACAAGCAGATGGAGAAGCGGATCAAGGAATTGATGAAGGAACCCATCGCCATCGTACCCTATGATCCGCAGTGGGCCGTGCGCTATGCCGATCTGGAGACGCAGCTGAAGCGGATGATACCGCGCATGCTGGCCCAACGGATCACGCACATCGGCAGCACGGCGGTGCCCGGTCTTCGTTCCAAGCCCGTGGTGGATGTGCAGGTGGAGGTGAGCGACCTGGAGGCGGTGCGGAACGAATTGGCACCCCGGATGGAGGAGGCCGGCTACGAATTCATCTGGCGGCCCACCATGGGCGATGAAGCGCCGTTCTATGCCTGGTTCATTCTGCGCGATGCCTCGGGTGAGCGCATGGCCCATGTGCATATGGTGGAGCCGGGACAGGCCAGCGTGGACCGCATCGTGTTCCGCGACTACCTGCGCAATCACCCGGAGGAGGTGGAGGTCTATGCCTCCCTGAAGGAGGAACTGGCCCAGACCTTCAAGCGCGACCGCCAGGCCTACACCCGCGGCAAGACGGATTACGTCAACGCCACCCTTCAGAAGGCCCGACAGGAGAAGTTCAAGCGGTAGGCCCGCTTCCGGCTTTTACCGCCACGAATGTGCTTGAGACCGTTCAACAGTTCTGGTCGCGCCCCGGCCGCCAGGACGAACAGGCGGACCAGTGTCTCCTCATGATGGTCCGTTCACAAGGTGGTATGCCGAGTGTTATTGTGCCACCGCTATGCCACCTGCGCGGCTTCTACTGCGAGCTCAACAGCCAGGCATGCGTGTGCCCGCCATTTGCCGAACGCCAGAAGTAGCAGAACCGATTGCGCTTGCTGTTGAGCAGGCCCTGCACCTCGGGATGGTCACGGTCGGGATAGAACAGGTGGATGCGCCCGTTCGATGCATCGAACGTGGGGGCATGCACCAAGCCGTCAGAGGTGAAGGACACCTGGATGCTGCGTGCCTTGGTGCCATTGCGGGCAGGGGTGCCGGCGAAAACCAGATCACCATTCGAGGAAGGCAATGGCTTGGTGATGCGCACCACTTCCAAAGCCCCGGACGAACCGAGGCTCATGGCGGTTCGTGGTCCGCCCTCCTTCAGGTGGTTGGATGGGGTGGCGCGGCGCAAGTCCATGGCAGAATAGGGTTGGACCGTGAATGTCGGTCGATCCCGGCCGCGATCAGCTGCCATTGGTCAGGTATAGGCAAAGCTTCATATTGGCTTAACATGGGAGGGCGGGAATGGCGACGACCCAAGAAACAGCCGTTGGCAACAGGCCGCTGCAACTGTTCCGTTCTTTTCAGGAGAGCTCGCGTACCGTGATCCGCTTCCCAAGGAAGCTCACCACCTCCCCCACGCCTTTGCCCATCAGCGTCTGCCCGATCGGCGAGGCCAGCGAGATCGCGTAGCACGGCTCGCCGTCCACTTCCACCACACCCAGTCCGATCGCAATGAAGTAGCGACCCTGGTCCGTGCTCACCAGACAGCCGAAGGCCACGCGGTCGTACACCCGATGCAGCGGCACACTGGCCAGTTCCTGTTGCATCACCTGCACGTTGGCCAATTGTGCCTCCAATTGGTCCAATTCCTGTTGCACCATGGCACGGCCCACCTCGTGCTTGTCGCCCGCGCTGCTCTTGGTGTCGCTGTTGCGTGCCTCCAAGGTGGACGCGATCTCATGTGCCAACGAGCTCGCCTTGGCCGCAAGCAAGGCGTTCAGGTGCGCGATCAGTGCGGGCTTGTGCATGGCGCTAAGGTCGGGCTCACCAAGGAGCAGCACTTATACGCTTGAATAACACTGTTGGCGGATGGTTGCGCAACAATGGTTGACCATGCGCCCCGCCCACGCCATGCGCTCCTCTGCCGTATGGATAGCGCTCAACGAGTTCCCGCGCGACCATCTGCTGCTTATCGATCAGTGGACCACCCACTACGCCAGCAAGGGCCTCACCTTCGCCGGCGAGCCTGTCAGCAGAGCCGTATGGGGCTTCTGGTCGCTCAGTTTCGAGGTGGCCATCTTCTTCATGGCCCGTCGGTTCAGCCTGCTGGAGACCGGTGCGCTGGCCTGGGGAGCGGGCTACGTGGTGATGTGGCTGGTGGTGGGCAACTTGGGCATGTTGCCGATGAGCATACTGCATTACGCCATCCCGTGGAGTTTGCTGAAAGCCTTTGGGGCGGTGTGGATCGTGAAGAAGCTCAACTGAAAGTTCACTGCACTGTCCACGGCCCACCACGCATCACGTTCACGAACGAGCTTCCATCGAAACGGAACAACCCGCCGGAGAAACCGAACCATAAGTTTCCGTGCCGGTCCTCCACAAAAGCTTGGATGCCGAAATACTTGGTAAGGTCCGGCCTGTCCGTCTTGTCGAAGAATGTGAATGCCTTGCCGTCATAGCGGTAGGCACCCACACGGACCGCCCCGATCCAGATGTTCCCCGCGCGATCCACATACAGGTTGTAGATGTCGTTCGCAGTAAGGCCTTTCACGTCCGGGAACTGCGTGAACGTCTTTCCACCTGGCCTGAGCGAAGCCGAAGGATCATAGCGTGCTACACCACCTTCATTGATCGGCGGAAAGTCGGAGGTGATGGAACCGAACCAGATGTTGCCTTGCGGGTCCTCCACAATGCTCGCGACGTTGTTGCTGCACAGGCCGTCCTTCTTGGTGAAGTGCGTGAACGGTGACACTGTCCCTGAGCGAAGTCGAAGGGCAGCGCTTGGGTCATACCGACACGCACCATACCCATCCCGCGCAAACCAAAGGTTGCCCTTGCTGTCCTCGAACAGGTCCCAGATCTTGCCGGGCTTCATCTTGTAGGACGGTGTGTCGATCTTCGGGATCGGAAGTTCGAATGTGTCGAAACGCTTCCCGTCGAAGCGGAACACTCCATCGCTTGTGCCGGCCCACACAGCGCCGTTACGACCCACCAACACTTTGCAGCCCGCACCGGTCAAGCCTTCCGCAGGACCGAAACCGGAGAGGGTCTTGCCACCTGCCTTGAGCGCTGCCGAAGGGTCATACCGCGAGGCACCCGTCTGCGTGCCGAACCAGAGCCTGCCTTCGCGATCTTCCGTGATGTCCGTGACCACATCACCGATCATGCCCTGTTCGACGGACAGATAGCGCAGTGTGTTGCCATCGTAGTACGCGGCCCCTTGGCCAAGCGTACCGAACCACAGGTTGCCTTTGCTGTCCTCCAAGGCCGCCACGATGTAGTCGGAGATCTGGGCCGTGTCAACGAGGGCTTGTGCAAGTGGCGATGGTCGATCGACCGCTTCACCTCGCGTGGATCCAGGCACTTGCCCGTTGCAGGAGGCCACGAACAGCAGCGGGAAAAAGAGTGCCGGTGCGATGACCGAACGCCAGTGGTGCATGTGGGCTGGAGATGTTCGGACAAGGTAGCGGCGCTGATCTCCCCAGCGAAGGGAGCGGGGCACAAGGATCGTTAACAGGGAAGTCGATCCTGCTCCCGCGTGCATCACCCAGTGAGGCAGTATGGCTCAACGAGGCACACCATCGACTACACGGACGCACTGCCGCACGTCGCGCGCGCCCAACGGACCATCGCAGCGGTGTTGATGGTGATGCGGGTTGGTGTGTGGGCCACGAGTCACGGACTCGCGTCAGCGGGGCGATGATGTTGAGCACGATCTCCGGGAATGTGGAAGGTGCTGCTGAGGATGCCGGGCATCACTTAGTTTGATCTGTCTCCCGTATCCACTGCTCTTTGATGACATCCAGAACGGACTGTGGGAGCGTTAGCGCCTTAGCCAGTTCTTGTACTTCGGGCCACTCAAGAAAAGAGATGGCAACTGCATTCTCAATCTCAGCGATCGTATCCTGACGCTGCATGACCTCAACCAGAAATCGAAAGATCTCGTCGGCTTTCTCTGGATACTCTCGGCACAGGTCAGCGAGGTGGCCCATCTGTGCATGTAGGAGGTCGGCGTCGTCCTTCAGCCATGGCTGAAGGTCACCCCAACGCGCGATCACATCCGCGCTGAAAGCACGCTCGTCGTATTGAGGGACGATCCTGAAGTCGACCATCACGACACGTTCATGCCAACCTCTCCAGTCTCCCGCAAATGCGCCTTCTTCGCCTTCCTGATCCTACACGTCACCACCTTGTACTCAGGGCACATCGCCATGCCGTCACTAGAGCTGCTGGTGCAGGTAATCCTCATTGCCGTTGCTCCCGTTCCTCCATTTGCTCAAATAGCCATGCTGTCAGGCTGTTCTGTGCCTTTCGCTCTGAGCGCTGATCTGCGCTGCAGTCCCAGACCCATCTATAGAAGTAGCCCAGGTCATTATTCACTTCAGTAATGTGACAGCAACTACGAATGGCTCGAACAGCAGTGCCGAACTCTTCCACGGAGACTGCCTGAGGCAGCACCTCATAGAATCCGCTTCGTGAGGAGATGGTGTCCTGTCGCACCGGTATCTCGCCGGTGCTTGCATTGATGGGATAATAGCCGGACTTGCCTTTGCCAAGAAGCAGGATCAAGCGTTGGCCCTTCTGGACCTCAAAGCTCCTTGCGTCGCAGGTCCATTCCTTCCACTTTTCTACATGGATGACCTTGAGCGCGGTGTCTCCATGCCATGTCTCTTGGATGCTGAAGGCATAGGATCCGATGCCAACACTCTTGATCTCCCCAACGACGATCATATCCGCACTGAGAATAACGGACTCGATGGCCATCTGCATTTTCTTGGCCGAACAGGTTGCGCTGCTCACAATAGAGAGGGAAATAAGGAGAATGCGGGTGATGTGGTTGAGCATCATTTCCGGTTACAAGAGCTTGCCACCATATGCTGGATAGGTCTTCTTGCTGTTCACCCAATGGTTAACGCCTCCGCTCTTATCCAGGTAGAATGACACGAACCAACAGTAGTTCGGTTGATGAGTACCGCCCCCACGCCAAAGCTCGAACAAGTACCAGTGACCGGGTTCCATGATAGCCCTCAATGGTAAGGGTGAGAAAGTAGTGGTCGACACCGAGTCGAATAGCATTATGCTATCCGACCTAAGATCAAGTTTGCGGTAGCGTACCTCACGGTAGATCTGCTCCAACGAATCGCGCCAATGCTCCATTTGCCCTGGCTTAATATCAGACGACTGCTCAGCATGCCGCTCGATGAACTCATTCTCCAACGTAACACAGTGATGGCGGTTCAAGGTGTTCTCATTGATGAACTCCATGGCATTGCGTGCGAAGAACCTCAACGTGTCCGTAATCGTATCTGGCATGACGCCTGCCCACTTGTATAGTCGAACGTCACCGAGGCGATCATGCTTCGCATTGACCGTCATCGCCTTCCGATCGACTTTGTACTTAGGGTAGGTTGGACCCGGCTTGGAGGCAGCGAGCAAGAGCGCTAAACACGCACTGTACAGTATGGTGGCGTGAATTGCCATTGGAATGCGCTACATGCACGATCACGCCTTCACCACCACCTCCCCCGCCTCCCGCAAATGCGTCTTCCTCGCCTTCCGGATCCGGCAGCTCACCACCTTGTACTCCGGGCACATCGCCAGTGAGTCGCTCACGCTGCTGGTGATCAGGTTCAGCATCATCTCCGGGAAGTGGAAGGTGCTGGAGAGGATCCCCGGCTTCACCTCGTCGGTGATCAGGGCCTTGATGTCCACTTTGCCGCGCGCGCTTTCCACGCAGACCATGTCGCCCTCGGCGATGCCGTGCTTGGACGCATCCTCCGGGTTGATCAGCAGCACGTCCTCGGTGAGGATCTCGCCGTTGCCGGTGCGCCGCGTCATGGCGCCACAGTTGTAGTGCTCCAGCTCGCGGTTGGTGGTGATGATGTAGGGGTAGTCCTTCTCGTTGGCGGTGACCTCGGGGCTCTTCTCCCAGTTGTTGAAGATGAACTGGCCACGGCCGCGCTTGAAGGTCTCGGTGTGCAGGATCTCGGTGCCTTTGCCATCCTCGGCCACGGGCCACTGCTTGCCGTTGGTGCCGAGCTCGTCCCACTTCACGCCCTTGAAGAAGGGCACGATGCGGCTGATCTCCTGCAGCACCCAGTCGGGGTCGTAGGTCGTTTTCGCGTTGCCGCTCTTGCGACCGGTCTTCTGCGCGTAACGCTCCATGATGTCCAGGATGATCTGGCCATCGGGCTTGGTGCCTTCCACGGGCGGCACGGCGGCGTTCACGCGCTGGATGCGGCGCTCGCCGTTGGTGAAGGTGCCGCTCTTCTCCAGGAAGCTGGCGCCGGGCAGCACCACGTGGGCGAGCTTGGCGGTCTCCGTCATGAAGAGCTCCTGCACCACGAAGAGGTCGAGCGCGCCAAGGGCCTTGCGCACGTGGTTGGTGTTGGGGTCGGTCTGGCCCATGTCCTCGCCGATCACCCACATGGCCTTCAGTTTGCCGGCGAGCGCGGCATCGTACATCTGGGGGATCTTCCAGCCGATGTGGCTGGGCACCTCCACGCCGTAGAAGTCGTTGTATAGCTTGCTGTACTCGGGGTTGTCCACCGCGAAGTAGCCGGCACCCTGGTGGGGCTGGCAACCCATGTCGGCCGCGCCCTGCACGTTGTTCTGTCCGCGCAGGGGGTTCACGCCCACGCCGCGGCGACCGATGTTGCCGGTCATCATGGCGAGGTCGGCGATCTGCATCACGGTGAAGGTGCCCTGGAAATGTTCGGTGACGCCCAGGCCGTGGAAGCTCATGGCGTTGGGGGCACTGGCGTAGGCGATGGCGGCCTGGCGCACCAGCTCGCGGTCCACGCCGGTCTCGCGTTCCATGGCGGCGATGTCCACGCCCAGCACTTCGGTCCGGAAGCCTTCCCAGCCCTCGGTGCGGGTGTCGATGAACTCCTGCTTCACCAGCCCTTCGCGGACGATGTAGTGCATCATCATGTTCAGCAGCGCCACGTTGGTGCCGGGCCGCAGCTGCAGGTGGTACTTCGCGTAGCGGGCCAGCTCGGTGCGGCGCGGGTCGATCACGATGAGGGTCTTCCCCTTCATGATCTGTTGCTTGATCTTGGCGCCCGTCACCGGGTGCGCGTCCGTGGGGTTCGCGCCGATCACCATGATCAGCTGCGTGTCCTTCAGGTCGTCGATGCTGTTGGTGGCAGCGCCGGTGCCGAAGGTTTTCTGCATGCCGAGCGCGGTGGGCGAGTGGCACACGCGCGCGCAACTGTCGATGTTGTTGGTGCCTACCTGCACGCGGAAGAATTTCTGCATGAGGTAGTTCTCCTCGTTCGGGCAGCGAGCACTGCTCACGCCGGCGAGCGCATCGGGTCCGTGCTTTTCCACGATGTCGGCGAAGCGGTCCACGATGTAGTCGTAGGCTTCGTCCCAGGTCGCGGGAACGAGCTCTCCGTTCTTCCTGATCAGAGGCGTGCGCAGCCGCTCGGGGTGATCATAGAAGTGGAAGGCGTAGCGGCCTTTCAAGCAGGTGTGCCCTTGGTTCGATTCGGCATCGTACGGCGCGGTGATGGCGACGACCTTGTTGTCCTTCACCTTCACTTCCAGGTTGCAACCCACGCCGCAATAGGTGCACACGCTGCGCACCACCTCATCGGCCTTGGTCTCCTTGCTCTTGAACACATCGGTGATGGCGCTGGTGGGGCAGGCTTGCGCACAGGCGCCGCAGCTCACGCAATCACTTTTAAAGAAACTCTCGTCAGTGCCCTTCACAATGTGGTTGTCGAAGCCGCGACCGGCCATCGTGAGCACCATTTCGCCCTGCACTTCATCACAAGCACGCACGCAACGGTAGCAGCTGATGCACGCACTGAGATCCGATACCATATAGGGATGGCTCGTGTCCATCGGCGTGTTCTGGTGGGTCTTCCCTTTCGGGTAGCGCACACTGTCGATGTCGAAGCCGATCTGCTGGACGACGTTGTAGAGCTCGTTCGCCCCGTGGTCCTCTTTCTTCAGCCGCTCGGTGTCGTAGTCGGTGAGCACCAGCTCGATGATGTTCTTCCGCAGCCGCTCCATGCGCGGACTGTTGGTGGTGAGGTACATGCCCTTGCCCACGGGCGTGTGGCAGCTCGCCATCACCTTGGTCGGGCCGTCCTCCTGAAGAGCGACCTCTACCGAGCACACACGGCAGCTTCCGAAGGGCTCCAGGTTCGGTGCGTCGCACAGCGTGGGCACCGGGTTGGGACCGATGTGCCGGCGCATGAAGGCCAGCATGGTCTCATCCTTCTGAATGGGATAGGCCTTGCCATCAATATAGGCGACATCGATGTCGGTGGTGGTGAGCGGAGTGGCCTCGGCTTTCGCGCGGGCATCGGGCATCCTGGTCATGGACGTGCGGGTTGACGGACGAAGATAGGAAGGGTGGTACGAGATCACCATGCGGTGCGGACCGCTCGTTGGCTTCGTACGTTGTCTATTTCGAACGGGCCTTCTGCACCTTCCCCTGCGCAGTGCGCCCATTGGTGAGCACGATACGATAGAGGTAGACACCTTGGGCAAGCGCGCTCATATCGAGGGACAGTGTCCTGTGGAAACGGGTCGTCAGGAGCCTTCGTCCGCTCAGGTCGAACAGCGTGAGCTCCGCGACGGCGTCCGTATTGAGCGTAATGCTGACCTGTTCATCGAACGGGTTCGGGTGTATGGAGACCGCAGGGCTGTCCTCGGAAGCGCCGGTCAGGGACGTGGCCTGGTCGCAGCCACGGACCTGTTCCATCATGTTGTTCAAGCCCCATCTACTGGTCCTTCCCTGTAGGAAAAGGCCGTTGTCCGCATACTGGCAGGTCTGTCCGGCACTGTCGGGGAACTCGATCACACCCAGATGGGTGTTCATGGCCGCATGGGCCACGTAGATCTTTCCATCGGGTGCGAGCTTCAAGCTGTAAGGGTTCCCCGCCGTGGGGAACGCTGTGCGGGAACCGATGATCTCCGATAGGTCATTGGACGAAAGGTCGTACTGCAGGAGCCTCGCCGCGGCCGCAGATGCACTGAACCATTGACCCACGTACAGTATGTTCCCGCTCGCAGAGAAGGAGGCGCCATACAATCCGCTTGCATTTCCGAGCCCATCGTAAGCACCGTTCTCGGGAAGCGTGGTCAGGTCGCTCAGGGTGCCTGTTGCGTTGTTGAAGGTGAAGAGCTCGATGTTCGGACCGTAGAGCGTGACCGCCACCACCTTCGAGCCATCGGGAGATGACTTCAATTCACCGACGGCATCAAATCCCGACGAGCCGAGGTCACTATGCACCTTGCCGATGTTGGAGACCACAGGAGCGGTGGTAACCCCTGCGGAGGTCACCAGGAAGGCCAGGTAGGCATCGGTCCCGTACTCATGGCCCAGGATCCACACGTCCGTTCCGTTCGCATGCCGGATGGCGGTGACCTTCTCCGTGACGGGAGACGGGTAGAGCACGCTGTCCGTGAACGCAATACCACCCGCGCCATCGTTCAGGGTCATGTCCACGGCGTGGAAGCGATACCCTTGTCCGGAGAACGCCTGTACCTCTGAGGTGAAGATGTAGTACAGGTGGTCCGTTCCGGGTTTCTGAACAATGTTGACCTGGGTGATGGTATTGCCGTTGGTGACCATGGCCGACCCGGGCATGAGCTGGCCGTTACGGTCCCACACCTGCGCGGAGTTGGTACAGAACAAGTACTCGCCAGTGGATGCATCGGAGACCGTGGCACAACCTTCGTAGCCATTGATGGGACCATCCGTGAGTACCGTGACGCCGCAATCATCATCGAAATGAAGACCGCTACCATCATTGCCGAAGTACCAGGTATCCGCTTGGCGTTGTCCCAGGCAGAGCAGGGGAAGAACGCCGATCACCAGGCAGCAGAGGTGGGTCAATGTCGGCTTCATGCAGTAAAAATGGTCAATACAGGTCTTATGCTTCCTGAAGAAGACAGCGAACGCGTTCTGAACGTTGCTTGAGGATGATGGAGCGCTTTGTTGGCGGGAGACCGATGCATGAGCGTTGCCGATGTCGGCCTGGGGTCTTCGTGCGTTGGTCACCGTGGTCCGGCGAAGGCGGTCGGAAGTGTGATGGTCGAAGATGGAAGGGGTTGAGTGTTGCTGGCTGAACCGAATGGTACGGGTACCTTGTGCGACATGCGTTCATGGTCCCTGTTGATCGGCTGCTTGGGCGTGTTGATGTGCAATGCACAACCAAGGGACACCACGGTGTTCCATCGCCCAAGCTACTGGCAACATCACGACGAGCTCACGCTGCTCGTTGGATATGCGCAGGGACGATACGGCGCGGTGGAGCTGGGTGTGGGCAGGAACATCTTCGGTATCATGCATCATCCATATGGCGTTGGCTATCACCTCGGCACCGAGGTGCGCGTTGATCGTCCCGGCCAGGTGGGTGTGAAGGTTGGAGCATATGTCACGGCCGGTTTCGCCATGGGCATGCAGCTCATTCAATACTTCGAAGGGAGTGAACAATGCACCGTCCTACGTCCCGAGATCGGCATCGGCGTCTTCAAGGCGAAGATGACCTATGCATACAACGTTGGTGTTTCATCGGATCGCTTGTCGGGTATCAACACGCACATGCTCTGCCTGTCGTATGCGTTCCGCATCAAGCGGCTGAGGCCTGTGTCCACTGATAGTACAGCGCATTGATGATGCGGCGCACGCACTGTTCATGGCGATGGTGATGCATGTGCGAGATCGACGACATGCGTGATGATCGATCGCTTGCAGTGATCGATCCATGCGATCGATGGTTGATCGTTATCAACGCTTTCAACAATGGATGGTGAAAAGATCTTTGATGCACATGTTCATCGTGACCATGCATCGACCTACGTTTGTTCAAACTCCAAACACAATGGCAAAGAAAGCAGCACCGAAGAAAGCGACGAAGAAAGCCGCTCCGAAGAAGGCCACGAAGAAGGCCGCTCCGAAGAAGGCAGCAGCTAAGAAGGCGACCGCCAAGAAGGCCGCTCCCAAGAAGGCGACCAAGAAGGCTGCCCCCAAGAAGGCTGCCGCCAAGAAGGCTGCCCCCAAGAAGTAAGCTGCTTCAACAGCTGCGATCGAAGGGCCTGCGAAAGCAGGCCCTTCGGCGTTTCCGGCCATCGCGTATGTGTTGAGGCGCCATCACGAACGCATGATGCGTTCAAGCGATCGCAGCGTGATCCGCTCAAGCGAAGTACCCGTCGAGCTCTTCGCGGAAGTACTGTAGCGCGTTGCGCACTCCGAGCGGCAGCCCACCACCGAGCGCACAGAGCGAACCGATCTCCATCGTCTCGATCAGGTCGTTGAACAAGGCGCGATCGATCTTGCGCCCGTGCTCACGTGCACCTTCGATGAGCTCCTTGCCGCGTGTGGATCCGATCCGGCACGGGAAGCACTTCCCACAACTTTCCGCTGCGGTGAACTCGAACAGGTGCTCGAGGTAATGCACCATGGGGAAGTCCTCGGGTATGCACAGTATGCTCGCATGTCCCAACAGGAACCCCTCCTTCTGGAAGCTCTCGAAGTCGATGCTCAGTGCGTCGATCTTATGCATCGGCACAATGCCGCCGAGCGGTCCGCCGATGTGCAGTGCCTTCACCTTTTTGCGGAAGCCCTGGCCGAGGTCGTCGATCACCTTGCGCAGTGGTGTGCCGCACTCCACTTCATAGATGCCCGGACGGTTGAACGCACTGTCCAGGCTCACGAGCTTGGTGCCATTGCTCTTTTCGCTGCCGAGGAGGGCGAAGGCCGCGCCGCCGTTCTCGATCACCCAGGGCACACAGGCCAGCGTCTCCACATTGTTCACCACGGTGGGCCGGTTGAAAAGGCCTTGCTGTGCAGGGTAGGGCGGCCGCGTGCGCACTTCGCCGCGCTTGCCCTCGATGCTGTTGAGCAGTGCCGTCTCTTCACCGCACACATAGGCACCAGCCGCCTTGATCACCTTGAAGCGCCAGTTGAAACCACTGCCCTTGATGTTGGTGCCGATCCATCCGTTGGCTTCCAGCTCATGAACGGCCTCCTTCACGATCTCCACCGCCTCGGGGTACTCGGCGCGGATGTACAGCACACCCGTGTCAGCGCCCACACAATACCCGGCGATCATCATGCCCAACAGCACCAGGTGTGGTCGTTGTTCCAACAGATAGCGATCACTGAACGCAGCGGGGTCGCCTTCGTCGGCATTGCACACGATGTACTTGCGCTCACCTTCGCCACCGCTCACATCCTTCGCATCCCGGCACGCCTGTAACTTGAAGCCCATGGGAAAGCCTGCCCCGCCGCGACCACGGATGTTGGCGGTCTTGATCTCGGACAGGATATCCAACGGGTCGCTCTGCAGTACGCGCTCCCACAGGGCATAGTGGTCGTCGAGCTGATGCGGTAGTGGTGCAATGAGGATGGGCCGCTCCATGGAGGTGCCCACATGGTAATGACCATGGGCCTCCACGGTTCCGTGGTCGACCAGTTCGTCCAGGTGCTCGATGCTGTTGCCGCTATAGTTACGTCCACCAATGTTGAACGCACTGTTCTCATGGCAACGACCAAGGCAGCACATGTGGCCGATCTCCTCCGGCTTGAAATGTCTGCCAAGCTCATGGTGCACCTTCTCCTGAGTGCCGGCCACCAGACAGGTGCTTCCATTGCACACATAGGCCTTCACGCCCTTGTTGCCCTTCTTCAGGAAGTCGTAGAAACTGCTGGTGCCATAGGTGATCGCCTCGCCCACCAGAAAGTCATCGGCGATCCGCGTCAGTGCCTCGTCCTCGGGCGTGCCCGTGCCGTCGGCGGCCTGTTGCAGGCGTTCCCACAGTGCATCATCAAGTTCCTTGCCTGCGCGGCCGGAGAGGGAGGAGATGTTCCTGGACATGTTGATGCCAAGGTATGAAGGTGCACCGTTCGCTCGCGCTCCTACGTGTCGCTGTCGGGGTGCTTCGGTTTACGCTTGTAGGTCTTGCGGCTCTTCACCACACGTGGGCGATAGCGTCCGTCGAACACACCCGCCGCTTTTTGTTCGGCACGTTTCACGGTGCGTTCAATGCGATCGGTAACGGTGCGGGCCTTGCGCGGTGTTGCTTTGGCCATGGCAGTGCGGCATTACTTCAATCGACCATAAAGGTAGAGGTCGATCAAACGGCCGTCGTGCGTGCGGAAGTCCTGACGCAACAAGCCCTCCCGTTGGAAGCCGCAGTTCTCCAGCACCTTGCAGCTCGCGAGGTTGTCGGGTGCCACGCGGGCGCACACTTTCGCGAGGCCCAAGGTGGTGAAGGCAAAGTCGAGGGTCCACAACAGGGCCATGGAGGTAAGCCCGCGCCGCTCGTAGGTGGAACTGATGAAGTAGGCGGTTTCGCACTTGGGCACGGACCAGTCGAACTCCTTGAGAAAGACCAGCCCGATCGGATCGCCGCCTTCATAGTCGCGCATCACGAAGCAGTGTGTCTCGTGCCGTTTGCGCCGCGCAAGCAGTTCCTTGATATAGCTGCGTGTGGTGCGCGGATCACTGCATCGTGCACAGGTCACCGGGAAGTACGGCTCCAGCCTGGACCGCTCGCGCTGCACCAGCCGGAACACCCCCGTATGGTCGTCCTTCGAAAGAGGGTCGATGATGACCGAATCGCTCATTGTTCGTCCTGTGCGAGCAGTGCGGCCTTGCGCATGGCCTGTGCCCGTTCATTACCAAGGTAGCGTTCCACACCGGCATGGACGAGGTACACCATCGGTGTGCTCAGTATGGCGACGATGAGCTTGTAGGCATAGGCGGTCAGCACCAGGGCGGTGGCCATGGGGAAGCTCATGTCCTTGAAGATCCAGAAGGCCACATAGGTCACCACCACGCTGTCGATGAGCTGGCTTACCAACGTGCTTCCCGTGGCACGTAGCCAGATGCGCTTGTCGCCCGTGATCCGTTTGATGCCGCGGAAGACGAGCGCATCCACCAACTGCCCCACCACGAACGCGGTGAGCGAGCCGAGGATGATGTTCATGCCTTGCCCGAAGATGGCCGTGAAGGCCGCCTGCATGTCGGGCACGCCCTGCGCCGCACTGCTACCCGTCCACCAGCCCTGTTCGGCCGGCATGTGTATCGCGAGGTACATCACCACGAAGGCGAATGTGATCAGCGCCGTGGTCAGCAAGGTGAGGAAACGCACACCACGCACGCCGTAATAGTCGTTGATCACATCGGTCATGATGAACACGATGGGCCACGGCAGCACGCCGACGCTCAGCACAAAGCTCAGGTGCGGTTGGCCGAGCAGGGTGAAGTCCGCCTTCGCGATGCCGAGCAGGTCCTCGAGTTGGAAGAGCTTCACGCCGATCATCTCCGCGATCAACGCGTTGGCCACGAAGAAGCCGCCGAGGATCAGGTAAAGGCGCGTGGCCTTGTCGGCGAGGATGGAGTGGATCATGCGTTCACAAGATCGCCAACACGCACGGTACCGGTATCATCACCCACCGCGTTCATGCCGAACATCACCTTGTGGCCTTTGCTGCGATAGGTGGCCAGGGTGCGCAGGGGTTCCTTGCCGCGTTCGCCGGTGCGTTGGTCGGTGGTGGTGATGATGCATCGCGCACAAGGCTTTACCAACGTGAAACGCACAGTGCCAATGGTGATCTCGCGCCAACCATCCTCTTGGAATGAAGTGCCTCCATTGATCACCAGGTTCGGACGAAAGCGGTCCATGGGAATGGGCGTCCATGTTCCCATGTTCGCTAGCGCCTTTGCGGTACCGCGGGCATTGAGGTCGTCCAGCGAGGCCTGTGAAAGGAAGAGGTACGGGAAGCCATCGCTCAGTGAAGTGAGCCCTTGGGCGTAGCGGCCATCGGTGCGGCGCTTCGTGGTATCGGGCATGAAGACCAGCTGCGCGGTCCGTTCGAGCCGTTCACTGAACCAGTGGCTCCAGGCTTCTTCGGCGACCATCGTTCGCACGCGATCGCTCCACACCGAGTTCATCCTGGTCTCCTTTTCGGATATCGTCCAGGGCAGGTCCAGTGTTGCGCCATCGCGTGTATCCACTACACGAAAGCCATCGCCGCGCGGCAGGGTATGCAGGCAGGCCATCGCGGGCACTTCGCGTTGCGTGATGAAGGTGCCGGCCTCATCCACCAGCATCCAGCGCCGGTCGTGCTCCAACCCGCGGTCGGTGAGCCGCGCTTCGTTCACGCGGAAACCACCGATGGATTTGATCGGATGGATGTGGATCGCCCCGAGCGTCAGGCTCATCGGCGCACCACCCGTTTGATCACCGGTCGGCCATCGATGTGGAAGAGCAGCACATAGGTGCCGGAGGTGGTGGGCAGTTGTACGCGCAGGCCCTGGCGTCGCGGTTCGGTACGCACTGCCACGCGTTCGCCCGCAATGGTCTGCACACCTTTCAGTTCCAAGCGTCCACCATCGGGCACATCGATCATCACCCAGCCATCGGTGGTGGGGTTGGGGTACACCACCAGACGCTCCGGGTCGCGCAGCAGCATGCCCACGGGTCCTATCTGTAATGAGTCGGCAGCGACCAAAGTGGGCGTGCCATCGCTGGCGGCCAGCATACTGCGGAAGGCATCGATCTCCGGTCCGTTCAGGTCGAACATCTCCCGGTTCCATCCCGGGGGTACGGGTTGATAGTACGCGCGCGCATACGCGCGCAAGGCTCCCGTGGCATTGGTCACCGGTATGTGGTAGTACACGATGTCGGTGCCGCTTCCTTCCTCGCCCAGGGTGTTGCGGTTGAAGTCGGGATCGTTGAGGGCGTTGCCTGCAATGCGCGTGGTATCGTAGCTGGGGTGCGCGGTGCTGAATCCGAAGGGCACCAATCGGTTGTCCTTGATCGGGTCCTTGGCGCGCTCGAGCACCGTGGTCACATCGCCGTTCACATCGCCCATCACCAGTTCGTAGATCTGCACCTGGTCGCTGCTGGTGATCGCGGTGTAGTGGGGCTCGTAGGTCGCATCATGCCCTTCCACTTCCAGTGCGCTGTTCAAGCGACCGCTCTTGAACACGGTATCGCCCATGGCGTCCAGCACCACGAACTCGATGAAGGCCCGGCGCGAGGGATAGCCACTGGGGAAACGGTGCCCGGCCAGGTTCTCCAGCCTTACAGCATAGTAGGCCGTATCCGTAGTGCGGTCCACCAGGTCCAGGTCCAGGAGCAGCGTGTGCTGGGTGAGCAGCCGGTGTGACCGTGCGATGGTGCTGTCGAACTGCACATCCGTGGCGGGTATGTCGAGCACGTCCTTGTTGGCCTTCAACAACTCCAGCATGTGCACGTTGCCGCCCACCAAATGGTGCAGCCCGTAGGGGGTCTGCGCGTTCAGGAACGGATACTCCGCTGCCAGCAGGATGGGGTCGTTGATCCGCGGCATGTGGCAGGTGTTGCACTGCGTGCCGTTCACGCTGTAGATGCTGTTCAGCCACTCGTGGTAGGTGGCCTGTTCCACGAAATGGTCGCCGGTGATGTTGCCTTCCAGGTCGATGGTCTCGGTGATCAGGGTGTGGCAGCCGGCGCACACCTTGCTGTTCACGATGTGGCTGCCGAAGCCGGGCGTGAACCGCACGAAGAACTGCATGATGGCCGGGTTGATCTGGTCGTCGCTGTACGGGCCGTACACCCGTGCCGAATCGAACTCCAGTTCACCACTGAAGAAGGTGCCTGCCGTGGCCTCGGACTGCATGTGGCACGAGAGGCAGCTCACGCCGTCCAGCCCCATTTTGCTGGTGTCGAGCATGGCCATGGTGAAGGGCGGATGCCCAAGCATGCGTTCCTGGTGCATGCCCTGCGGTGCGTGGCAGCTCAGGCATTTGTTCTCGATCGGACCTTGGTGCGCCGGGTTCACCAACACCTCGTGCTCCACCTTGGCGCGGAAGAAGGGGTCGCGCGCACTGTTCGCCATCATGGTGCTGCGCCAGTCGTCCACCACGTTCACATCGCGTCCCTGGCCATCAACGCTGGCAATGCCGAGCAGGTCGGTGCCATGGCATCCGGCGCAGCGACCGGCCGTGGTGAAGTAGGTCCCGATCTGCACCGCCAGGCTGTCCGTGCTCCGGAGGAGTTTCAGCTCAAAACTGCTGTGCGGTCCACGCACCGGTCGCACGGCCTCGTTCCACGCAGTGAACAAGAGCACAACGCTCAGAAGGGCGGTCAGGAAAAGCAAGCGACGCATGGTGTGGAAGGGCAGGAGTGCGCAAGGTAACAGGCACGGGCATCGCGGTGTTCGCAAGGTGGCGTCCATGCGCGGTTTCCCAACGCATCATCGGTACGTACCATCGGCATTCACCAGCGCGTTGTTCATCGGTGGTGCTCCGGCGCTCTTCCCGCGTTCAGGGCCGGTTTACCTTCGTCGCATGCTCCGTTCCCTCGTCCTCTTTTTCTGTCTGGGCCTTTTGGCTTCCGCCTCCGCGCAGAGCGTGGAACCCTTCGTGGACCATTGGGATGCGAAGAAGACCATCAAGCGCAGCGAGGGCCTTATGGTGAACGGCCGCGAGTGGGGCGAATGGAAGTTCTACGACCGTGAAGGCCGCCTCATCGAACAGGCCGAGTTCAAGAGCGGTGAACGCGATGGCCGCGTACGCATCTACTATCCCGGTGGCTGCCTGCAGCACGATGGCTGGTTCAAGCGCGGTGTGGAGGACAGCCTGCGTGTGACCCGCTACCGCGATGGCGGCATCATGGAGCGTGGCGCCTACCGCATGGGCGGCAAGACCGGACCGTGGACCTATTACTATCCCGACAGCGTGCCCATGCTCCGCGAGGTGTGGCAGGATACCCTGGTGCTGGTCACCGATGCGTGGGACACCACCGGTGTGCGTACCCTCACCAATGGCGATGGCTTCCTGCGCACCCACTACGCCAGTGGCAGTGTGCAGGAGGAAAGCCAGTACATCAAGGGCGTGCGGAGCGGCACCTATGTGGAGCGCTATCCCGCCGGGAATGAAAAGGTCCAGGGCCAGTACCAGGGCGGATCGAAGGTGGGTACCTGGTCATTTTGGTATTCCAACGGAAAGCCGGAGAGAACGGAAACGTATCTGGTGGGCCGGCTGAACGGACCGTATTCCCTGTGGTTCCGGTCCGGACAGGTGAACGTGAGCGGGGCCTTCAAGGGTGGTGAAAAGGACAGCGTGTGGACCTGGTACACCACCACCGGTAAGAAGGACATGGAAGGCCCGTTCAAGGCCGGGCTGCGCGAAGGTGTGTGGAAGTACTGGTACCCCAACGGCCAGCTCAGCACCACCGGGGCTTTCGCGGCGGACAAGGAACAGGGCGAGTGGGTCTACTTCTACGAGGGTGGCCAGTTCTGGAAGAAGGGACGTTTCGAACAAGGCGTGAAGCAAGGCACCTGGACCACCTGGTACGAGAAGGGACAAAAACTGCAGGAAGGCCCTTATGTGAACGGGAAGGAGGATGGCGAGTGGCACAGCTGGTTCGAGAACGGCAAGGACAAGTCCATTGGCCAGTTCAAGCAGGGGCGCATGGATGGCCTGTGGCGTGGCTTTTTTCCCGATGGGCAGCCTGATTTTGAAGGCTACTACAAGGATGACCTGAAGGACGGTTCATGGAAGCTCTATTTCGAGTCCGTTCCCGAAAAGCCCATCGGCGGACGCGTGCGCGAAGAGGGTTTTTATGCGGCAGGCAAGAAGAGCGGCCGCTGGATCACCTACGGCGTGGGTGGCAACGTGATCAGCGAAGGCATGTACAGCAACGGCATGCCCAACGGCGCGTGGACCTATTACGATGATGCCGGCGTGAAGATGCGCGAGCAGTCCTTCCAGAACGGCGACCCGCACGGCCCCTGCAACGTGTACGACCAGCGCGGCCGCGTGGTGCAGGACATGACCTACAAGGAAGGCCGCCTGCATGGCACCATGAACTTCTACGACCGCAACGGCCAGGTGACCAAGAGCGTGGAGTACGAGGACGGGCAGGTGAAGAAGACACCACCGCCCGCTACGCCCCAGAAGCCGCAGGGCGGGGGAGTGCCGGGGGGGCGGAGGTAGGCGGGGCGTTCAAAAACGATACCCGGACCCGTATAGCCTGGATATCAACATGTCCAGGGCTTAAGTACGAATTCGGTCAATGTGATATTATATTCGGCTTTCGCCCAGTGTGAAAGCCGATGAATAACCCCTTGGACATTTTGGGCCGTCTTTCATATTCCATGGAACGCGGCTTTCGCAGGAACCTGATTCCCAGACCTGACGTGGCCACCTTGCCACCTTGCCACCTTGCCGACTTGCCGACTTGCCGACTTGCGAGACCTATAGACCGGCCAAGTTCAGCTCTTTTTGGACATGTTATACGAGCCCAGTTCGCATGGGTGGACCTGTATATGAATTGGCCTTAATGGTGATCTGCCCATGATCGACAGCAATGATCCACAGGACCCAGGTCAGACCGGCCTAAATGGGGGCGATGAGCTGGGCCGTCAAGGAACCGGAAGAGTTGGACGCATACAACGCTTCAGCGTACCTGTTGCGGCAGGCAAAGCCATACTACAGCCAGCGCAGGTCCTGCGCTTGGAAGCCGACGGCAGCTATACACGTATCCATTGTGTGAACGGCTCGAAGTTGACGGTATGCCGAAGTATGGGAGAACTCCATGCACAATTACCACAAGCAAGGTTCATACGCTTGCACCATGCGCATGTTGTCAATGTCGATCATGTGGTCAGCCTTCTTGCCTCAGATGGGCACCGAGCAGTACTTAGCAATGGCGAATCCGTTCCGATCTCACGCCGGCGATGGAAGCACGTGGTGACCATGGTGGAGTCCGGTGAGGAATAGGGCCATGAAAAAGGGGCACCCCGTGAAAGTGGAGTGCCCCTTTCTTGGAAGGTTACGCTCTAATTGGGAGTTGCTACAGTGAACGTCCTGCTTGTTGTAGATCCATCACTGAATTGGAAGATGGCGTGATAGATGCCCGCTGGCCAAGGGGTTTGCATCTTCACCACATGTTTGTTCCTGCCGGCCAGCTCGAAACTGAGCGTCTCAGCGAGGTAGGGGGCGCCTGTGTTGTTCACAATGGTCATGGCGATTTCCATGGGCCAAGCGATGTCGAAGTCCAAGGCGAAGATCTGGTCCCTCACAGGTACGGGGTAAATGTTCATTTGCACGAACGACGCGAAACTTGCACCTACAACGATGGTCTGATCGATCTGCTCGAAATGTCGGAGGATACGTCCGTTGTTAAGCGGTACGACCACCTCGTACAGACCTGGGGCAAGTTCGGCTTTTACAACTTTGATCAGTTTAGGGTCTATGGCCTTGCCATCTGCTGTTTTCGGAATGGGGATGTTCACAACATCGGTCGCTTTGCCGTCTGCCCATAGGCGAATGACGATTCCACCGACTCGACTGAGCATTTCGTTCACCGAAGCGGAGCTCGGCCACGATGAGCCAGATCCACCTTCCTCGCAGTGAAGTGCATACAGCACTTCTTCGATGATCTCCACATTGCCGTCGGCATCTTCAACGGCTGAGTTCGTTAGAAATGGTATCCAACTACATCCTACGGATGGTCCGCTGCCGGGCGAATCGCTGACCGATGAGAGCGAGCCATTCGGACAATTCAATGGACCTGGGTTTGGGTTCAGAGTGGCGATGGCATTCTCCACGAGATCGTCGGCATTATAACTGGCAAGCAGGTTCGCTGAACCGGTACCGGGTTGACCATCGCACATGCTGCCCAAGCTGTACACCTCGGTTGCGCTTTGGTGCAGGTCGCGCCAGGCGCCCTTGTCCTTGCGAATGGCCCAGCAGCCACTGTTGCCGGCCGTTGGAGGCAGTGGGTAACCGTTCTCGTCCGGTAGCCCTACACAAGCCGAGGCTTGTGTGCCCGGGCTGGTTGGCGCCTGAATCCTGAAGCAGTCAATACTTTCCGCACAAGACTCTTGATAGCAGTCATAGTTTGACCAGTCGTCGAGTCCATACCATTCTGCCTGATTCAGCTGTTTGAATTGCTCCCAATGTCCGTTGTGAGTGGTCACGAAAAAGTATCGGGCAGGATTCGTGATCTCTATCGCTGTATTGCCATTTCCTCCATCAGCGTATGCGGTCAGTTTCCAGCCGTGCCGGTTCTGTTCGCAGATCAGATTGCATTTCTCGCTGAGGACCGGTCCGGGTCGCCAGGCATGTATCTCGCCCACCACGTTGTTGTTTCCGTTACGAGCGTAAGCATCGTACGCAACTTCTGCACCAGCAGGCAAGGTCTCGATAACGCTGGCCAATACGTGGCTGTGTAGCGTGGTGCGATCGAGATCGAAGCTCTGCAGTATGGTTGTGTTTGTTCCACCATTTCCGTCATTGGCACGTGAGACGATATCGACATGAATGTTAGCTGCACCGAGCTGATCAAGCAGGTCGGGTGAGGTGATGAAGTAGCCGTTGGCCTCGTAAGGGTCTATGACGAAAAGGTCCCTCGGGTTGTTCTGACCCAAGGTGGTCAGCGCACAGAGTGCGGCGAAGGAAAGTATGGGCAGTCGCATGAAAATGGGTTTTGGTTGCGCATGGAGAGATTCACATGCGTCCCGAAACTCATTCTCAACGGTGCTGATTCCAATAGCGGATCGCTAACTGGTCAATTTCAGTAGATAACTGGTCAACGGTACTGAATAAGTGGAGGTAGTGTGCAAAACGCATCACTCCTTTATTATGGTGACCGTGGTACGCCTGCTGCCAATCAGTATTTCGAGGAGATATGGACCCGGTGCGACGTCGTCTAGGAATAGCGGTACATGATTCACACCTGCCGACACATAAGTGCTGGTTGCGTTCGTTATCAACGCTCCCCTAGCATCCATGAGTCGGGTCGTCAAGATGTCTGGTGCAGCCGCGACCAACGTGAGTACCGCGTTAGTCTTTGCTGGGTTCGGACCAAGGGATACTGAAAATGAGTTCATTGGTTCAGCCATGCCGACCGTTTCCTCAGAGAGCCGCACCACCCAGGCATCACTGAATCCGCCATTGAAGCCGCTCACATCGCCATTGGTAGAATTGGTGGTGCCCACGGCCAAGAAGCCCTGTTCCTGTAGTCTGAACAGGCCATAGCAGCGATCGTTTCCAAAACCGCCATAGCAATGTTGCCACAGCACCTGGCCGTCGGCACCAATGCCCGCCAGCCAGTAGTCGGAGTTCCCATTGTTTCCGCTGACATCTCCATTGTTCGACATGGTCATGCCAGCACAGATGGCAGTTCCATTTTGCCCTGGTATCGTCCAGTAGAACTCGTCATACTGGCTACCTCCGTAACAAGTTGCCCATTCGAGCGTCAAATCCCCGTTTAGGCAGAACAGTGCAGCGTCCGCGACACCACCATTGTATCCGGTTAGATCTCCATCCATGGAGTCTGTAACTCCGGACACTAAGTACTTTCCGTTGGACATCGTGGTCATGCGCCAGGCCGTTTCATAGCCACTGCCTCCGAAACGCCCCTGCTCGAGCAGTTCGCCAGAGAACGGATCTATACGCGTTATCCAGACATCTGCTGCGCCCAAGTTCCCATTGAGGTCGCCATCTGAAGATGAGCTCGATCCGCTACAAAGGAGGAGTCCTTCTGAGTCCAGTAGGCCGGAAGAGAAGCTGTCATCATTGGAGCCGCCGTACGTTGTTGACCACAGGATGTTCCCTGAAGTGTCAATGCGCATGGTCCACGCATCATAACCGCCTCTGTTCTCGGTCAAGTCGCCATCGGAAGAGTTACTACTACCACAGAGGAAAAGACCTCCATCCGACAGGGCTGCAGCCCTGGCTCCATCATTGCCACTTCCTCCGTAGCACCGTTGCCAAAGAATGTTCAGGTCGGTATCCAGCTTCACGAGCCATACGTCGCTCTCTCCTTGATGCCCACCGACATCCCCACCATTGGCGTTGGTGCTCCCGATCAAGAACACATCCCCACCAGATCGAACAAGGTCCAGAGCATTGTCCACCCCAGGTCCGCCGATGAGCCGCTGCTGCAGCACGGCACCGCTCTGCGAAAGCCGCATCAGCCAGACATCCCCACCACCTTGCACCGGGCCTGGAACATTGCCACCGCCTGCGGTCGGGTTTACGGTCAGGAGGAGTTCGCCATTGGGCAGTTCCAATACGCCCCCTTCGCGGTCCAAGCTGGTCCCCCCCAAGCACCGTTGCCACTCAATATCCGGCGGCCCTTGTGCATGGAGTAAGCCCAAGCAGCAGGCGAATGCGAGGCAGAGGAGTGAAGTGCGCATGAGAACAGGATGTTGGATAGCGCGTAAGATAACTGCACGGACCCGCTGGCATCAACAGGATCTTGCAAGTGGTCCTGTTCGATCAATAACTGGCCCTGCCGCAGTGGGAAAAGCGGTGACGGTCTTTCCACACACCTACTCCTTCACGAACGGCGCCG
>JBKDXR010000072.1:0-25234 GCA_046306055.1 Flavobacteriales bacterium | reverse complement strand
CTCGAACGGGGTGGCCCATTTGCGCTTGGGCGCGAAAATGAAAGAGACCACTTCGTAACGCTCATCCAGCAAGGCCACATCGTGGCGCGCGAAGGAGGCCATGATGGTGGTGGTGTAAACGAGCTTTCGCTTTGCGGGCATTGCGTGCGAAACTAACCCCGATGCAGTCAAGACTTTCCAAATGGCGCTGATGTGTAAATTAGGTTCATCATGAGAGCAGTTATCATCCTGCTATTCTCCCTGCTGACCATTCGAGCATCTGCACAGACCTCGTGGGAACAACAGGCGTCCTGTCCGGGCTCACCCAGATGGGGTGTTGTCTGCTTTGATATCGATGGGATCGGCTACATGGTAAGTGGAAGAACGGGAGCTACGGACTTGGATGAGCTTTGGGCCTATGACCCATTGACCGATTCATGGTCCGAACGTGCATCGCTCCCCGGTGTTCGTCGGGTAGCCTGTGCGTTCACCATTGCAGGCAAAGGGTATGTCTTAGGTGGCCTGTATGGATCGTCCAGCATCAGGGACGACCTGTGGGAGTATGACCCCACATCCGACACCTGGACGCAGAGAACGAGCCTGCCAGGAGCGCCACGGTATGGAACTACGGCATTTGTCCACAATGGCATCGGCTATGTTCTCGGAGGTGGCACCGGCGGCGGGAACGGGCCCTTCATCTCCGAGCTTTGGGCGTACGATCCGGTAATGGATGAATGGTCCGCGCGCACTCCCATCCCGGACCAAGGTAGGGTTGGAGCCTCCTCATTCACGATAGGCGACGTGTGCTATGTGTTCGGCGGCAGGCAGGAGGACCAGTCCATGTCCAATGAGCTTTGGGCCTACGACCCTGGCAGTGACTCCTGGGCTGTGCGTACGCCTCTCCCCGGCGGTGGCCGGCACTATGCGCGAGCATACGGTGTACTGGACCGGGGTATCATTCTCTCTGGCCAGAGTGGCACTGGCTCGTTCGCTGATGGATGGGTCTATTCACCGTGGTCGGATAGTTGGTTACCAATTGAGGATTATCCTGGCGCCGGTGGTTGGAGCGGTGCTCAGTTCGCACTCAACGACCGTGTCTTTGCTGGTCTTGGCCAAACCAGTGGATCGTCCTTCACCGACCTGTGGGAACTGAAGGAGATACCGATCGGACTCTCAGAGACGACCATCCAGCATTGGATCGACGTCTTTCCGACGGTGATCTCGCCCGGAGGAACGCTGAACGTACGTCGTCCGTTCGAGCTTCAGCAGTTTGAAGAGATGATGCTCAGCGACGTGCAAGGCAGGCGTGTCGCCCTCCCTCTCGAGCTGGTCGGACCGAACACCCTCCGCCTGCCTGAGCTTGCACCGGGGACCTATCTCCTGTCATTCTCCAACGGCCAACGGTCCACCGCAACCGCCAGGATCCTGATCGTGCCCTGACAGCGCATCGATCATTTACGCACAGCGCGTCAGCATCACGGCCTTACATTCGCCCGCAAGCACATCAATACTGAGCTGTCGTGAGCGCCATGCTGAAGAAGATCGCGAAACCCGCCTACCGTGCGTTGAACGGCCTGTTGGGCAAGGTCCGCACGGCCCAAAGCCGGGCGATCCCCAAGGTGGAGCTTCAGCTACGGCACCTCCACAACCTGAAAGTGGTCCCGGACAGGACCGCCTTCCTCGAAACACTACCCAAGGGCGGCATTGTCGCCGAGCTCGGTGTTGACCACGGCGACTTCTCGGCCAAGATCCTTTCCATCAACCGACCGGAAAGGCTCCACCTCATTGATGTCTGGTCCAGCACCCGTTATCATGGTGGTTTGGAAAAGATCGTAAGGGACAAGTTCAAAGCAGAGATCGCATCAGGTCAGGTGAAGATCGACCTTGGTCTCTCAACGGATGTTCTGCCCCGGTTCCCCGACGGCTACTTCGACTGGGTCTACATCGACACCGATCACGGATACACCGTAACAGCGGCCGAACTGGCCATTGCTCGCTCGAAAGTGAAACCCGGGGGTATCATCGCCGGCCACGACTACGCCACATGCAACTGGGATGGCGGTGTCCGCTATGGCGTGGTGGAAGCGGTGCATGAGTTCTGTGTTCAGCACGATTGGGAGCTCATCCTCCTGACGCACGAGACCGACCGTTTCCTGAGCTTCGCGATACGGGCCATCGCCCAGTAAGTGCATTATCGCGTCCGGGACCGGAACTTGCCGAGCAGCTCCACGATCTCCGGCGCCAGGCCCAGCACATACGCTGCCGGCCAGAAGAGGAGCGAGACCAGCACGCCCCGCAGGACCAGGTCCCACAGGGGAGATCCGATGAGCGGGACCCACGGCACCACAACACCCACCGCCGCGATCAACACCACCACCAAAAGGGTGCGACCATCGAACGGCCACAGGCCGAAACGGTGGTGCAGGAACCAGGTTCGGAAGGCACCGACCACCACCAGCGAAATGAGCGTGGCATAGGCGGCACCAATGATGCCCATGGACCGGATGAGGAAGAAATTGGCCACCGCGTTGATGATGAGCATTGCCCAACTGCTCCACGCGTCAAGAAGGTAGGCGCGCGACATGCTGATGATGCCCACGCTGAGACCAATGGCACTGGTGAGCAGATAGGCCAGCGCGATGACGGTGACCACCGGGGCCGCTGCGCCATATTCGGCAGGCAACAGTTCAAAAAGGTCGGTGGAACCGGTCCAGATGAGCACGAACAGGAAACCACTGACCAGGAGCTGCAGCAAGGAGGAGCGGCGGTACAGCATCGCAATGGTATCCCTGTCATTACGCTTCCAGGCGTCGGCCAGCAAGGGCACGGCGGCCTGTTGCAGGGCCCGTCCGGGTGCGGCGATCACGGAGCCGAAGTAGAACGCCACCGCGTAGTGGGCCACGTAGCGCAGTCCATCGCCGAGCAGTGCGCCGATCATCAATTGGTCCATATTGCCCAGCACGATGCCGGCAAGGCTGGCCGAGAAGGTGAACCCGCTATAGATGACCATGCTCTTACGCAAGCGGCGCGGCAACCAACGATCCTTCCAACCGAGCCGTAAATGGCCGGCACGCTTCAGATCAGCGACCAACAACAGGGTGCAAACCAGGAAGATGCCGGCATACAAGGCCATGAAGGTGCCGAACGCCATGGGCCGCCATGCCTGCACGGCGATCAGCAGTGTTTGCAGCACACGCAACACGAACTCACGGATGAACGTGGGTTGGACGGTGCGATGCAACGAACGGCTGAAGCTGCGCAGCAGAATGAAATAGACCTCGGCGAGGACCAAGGGCACGATGACCATGCCATAGGACCCGTAGAGGGCATTGCGGTCGGCGAAGACGTCGGACAAGACCCCATGGAACACCCCCAGCACCAGCGCCGCGAACAGACCCGCCACCGTGCCGAACAGGAGCAGCATCCCCAGCAGGCCGCGGTGCTTCCGATCGGCATCGCGGAAATAAGGGAAGTAGCGGATCACTGTGTTCTCGGCGCCCAGCTGGGCCAGTTGTGCGGCTATGGTGGCCATGGAGACCACCAAGCGCGTAAGCCCGAACTCATCGGCCTGCAGGACCCGCGGATAGAGGAGCACCACATTGACAAAGCCCAGACCGATGCCCATATAGGCAAGCAGTGTATTGATGGTGGCCTGTCTGGCGATGATGCCCATGCGATACAATATTCCGGTAGATGCCGGCCGTGCGAAAGTAGGGCGAGCGCTCCGGGATCTTCAGCCTTGTTCCGTGGCGGCCGCGAGCAATTGCGCGTATGCGCCCGCCAACGAACGTCGATCATAACGCGCCCGGTCCTGCTGGACCAGTTCGGCATCATGCTCGAACAGCGCCCGCACTGCGGCCATCTGGGCCTCGGACGGCACGCGATCGATGCGGAGGTGTGGTTCGCAAACGACCCTGGCCACATCGCCATCGCCGGGCCCGACCGCGAGTACCGGCCTTCCAACGGACAGGTACTCGTAGAGCTTGCCAGGCAGAATGCCCATGCTGTTGGGCGTGTCGTTGATGGGCAGGAGGAGCACCCGCGCACGCTGCATTTCGCGCATGGCCTCCTCATGCCCCACCCGTCCCAACCGTTCCACATGATCGGCAAGACCGGCCCGCTGAACACTGGAGGTGATGGCATGGTCCACAGGGCCTACAAAACGCAATACGAAGCGTTGACCAAAGGCGGCATCGCTGCGGCACAGTTCGCCCAGGGCCTTCCAAAGCCCGGGACAATCACGCGTGGCGCTCATGGAACCGATGTGTACGAGGCTGAAGCGCGGATCCAGTTGTACTGGTGGCGAGGGCACATCCTCCGGATCGAACCCGTTGGTGATCACGTCCACTGGTCGTCCGCCGATGCGGGCCAGGTCCTCGGCCCATCGCCAGCTGACCGTGACCACGCGGTCCGCCTCACGCAATACGCTGCGCTCCATGCGGTGGTGCCGCGCATCAGCCCAACCGGTCAACTTCAACTGCTGGTAGAAATCGATGTCCGTCCAGGGATCGCGGAGGTCGGCCACCCAGGTGATCCCCAGTGAGCGTTTCAATCCACGGCCGATGAGGTGCATGCTGTGTGGCGGGCCTGTGGTCACCACCGCATCCACGGGATGATCACGCAAGTAATTCCGGAGGAATGCGATGCTGGGACGGACCCACCAGACACGCGCATCGGGAACGAAGAAGTTGCTGCGTATCCATAGGGCAAGGTCCTCCTTCCACCCGCCTTTCGCCTGCTCACTGAGGAAAGCCGTTTGGACGCGCTCGTGCTGTGCCCTTCCTGTGAACCGCTTGTACAGGCTGAACGGCTCGGTGATGGGTCGCTTGATCACTTCGGCGCCCGGTCGCACATCCTTCAGCAAGGCGGCATCATCGGCGACACGCTCGGGATCCTCAGGTGTGTAGATGACCGGTGTCCACCCGTGCTCGGGCAGGTACTTGCTCATCTTCAGCCAGCGATACACGCCAGCACCGCCATTGGGCGGCCAGTAGTAGGTGATGATCAGGACCCGCTTCATCCTTCGGCCTTCGCCGGACGCAGTTCCATCCACAACGAGCCCAGCACGAGCAGGAGCACCAACAGGCTGCCGGCCATGGCGATGGGCTGAGACGCATTGTAGGCCCTGCCCTTCACCTTGAACACCACCTTGTGCTCGCCAGCAGGTACGGCGAGTGCACGAAGCACATAGTCCGCTCGTACATGCGGCACCTCCTTGCCATCCAGCGTCGCGGTCCAATCAGGCCCGTACCACACCTCACTGAACACGGCCAATCCACCATTGGCGGAACGCACGGTGTAGCTCAGCTCGTTGGTCCGATAGCTGTCGAGGGTCACGCTGGCGGAAGGATCGGGGCGCACTTGCAGATCACCAAGCTCCGCCTTGTAGCGCTCGTCCACCAAGGCCGTGCGTGCGGGATCGATGGTGCCCAGCGTGCTGATCTCCTCATCGGCGTTCTTCACCCAGCGCAGCTCCTCCACGAACCAGCCGTCGCCAAGTGCATTGGTATTGCGGATCGGTGGGCGCTCATCGCTGTAAATGAGGTAGCGGACGTTGAGCATATTGAGCACGCCTTCACGGGCCATCAGGCTGTCCATCACCGGCACCGAGGTGCCGCTCTGCAACAGCTCCACCACCCGTGAACGAGCCGGTGCCAGGTGGAACTCGATGAGTTCCTGGTAGCGCTTCAGCTTGGCCCCGTGGTAGCCGCCCACGCTGCGGTGGAAATAGCTCACCCGCGCATCGTTGAACGGATTGGCCAGCCACATCACCCGGTACTGCGCATGCCTGCGCAGGCTGCCGAACCGGGTCACCAGCTCCTCGTTCTTGGAGACCACTTTGTTGCGTCCGCTCTCCTGCTGTTTATGTTGCTTGAGGCGGTCCATGGCCTGCTTCTGGTCGGCCTCCGCTTCCGGGCTCCATTCACTTTCCAGGATGGCCATGTCCGCGGCGTTGGGGGTGAACGGCAATGCAGCGGTAGCCGCGTCCTCCCACATCAGGTAACGACCACGGTCCTTGTCGTTGTGCAGGTAGCGCTTGTCCACCACCCAAAGGTCCACGAGCACCAACAGGCCCAATCCGGCCAGCAGCACCGTGCGGCCCACCACTTTACGTCCGAACAGGAAGAGCAACAGGCCACCCACCAGCACGAATCCGAAGCTGCGCCACACGTCGGCTGTGAAGATGCCCACGCGCACCGCCTTCAGCTCATTCACGAAGGCGACCACCTGCGCCTCCATGGCCGGGTCGCTGGCCTGCTCGTTCAGCGCATCGCGTTCACGATCACTGAGAAAACTGGTAACACTTTCAGGGGCCACGGCCATCACCAGCAGCGCACCGAGCACCACGCCCGCCATGACCATGAACCGCTTCTCCGTGGGTTTGTCCCATCCACCTTCGCGCACCAACCGGTCCAGGTATAGGATACCGAGCACGGGAATGGCCAGTTCCACAATGACCATGATGATGGTGACCGCGCGGAACTTGCTGTAGCCCGGCACATGGTCCAGGAAGAAGTCGGTGAGCGGCATCAGGTTGTGGCCCCAGGCCAGCATGAGGCACAGCAGGAACGAACTGAACAGGGCGAACACGAGCGTATCGCGCACAAGCACCAGGCCTGTGACCAGATAGGCCAACACCAACAGGCCCACCAACAACGAACTGCGGATGCCGGCCACCTCCGAAAGGGCCATCACATCGGGGCCACCGGCGTTCGTGATGCTCACCACCAGCGCCAGCAGCACCAGCGAACCCAACATCCACCAGCGCCCACGGCCTTCGGTGCGCGCCAGCATCAACAGCATCAGCAGTATCATGATCGCCCCTACATAAACAGGCCCGGCGGTGCTCAGCTGGTCGCCCCAGTAGCTGCTCATCTGCGCCAGGTTCTGCCGGAAACGCGGGTCGGCCTTGGCCAGCAGCGACTGGTCATTGCCGATCTGCGCGGAAGGACCACCCTTGGCATTGGGCACCAACAGGGTCAACGATTCCTGCTTGCCATAACTGTACTGGGTCACGTAGTCGCGGTCCAGGCCTGAAGTACGGATCGCATCCACGGGAGCACCGTCCGGTTGAATGGTGAGCTCACTGCGTCCACGGGTCGAGTACTGGCCATACTCATAGGTGGTCCAGAGCAGGCCGATGTTGCAGCTCAGGGCCAGCACCACACCGGCCAGCCCGAGCCCGGAACGCTTCACGAAGTCACCGATGGCCTTCTCGCGGAACGCGCGAACCGCCTCGGCCACCACGAACAAGGCCAGCATCAGCGCCAGGTAGTAGGTCACCTGCACGTGGTTCATGGCGATCTCCAGCCCCAGGAACAGTGCGAGCAACGAAGCGCCCAGCCATTGCTTGCCGCGGTAAAGCAGATATACCGCACCCAGCACCATGGGCATGTAGCCAATGGCGTTGGCCTTGCTGTTGTGGCCTGCTGTAAGGATCACGAAGAAGTAGGACGAAAAGCCGAAGGCAACGGCCCCAACGATGGCCAGCCAGGGATCGATCCGCAGGCAGCACATCAGGATGTACATGCCCAGCAGGTAGAGGAACAGGAAGCTCGCCGGCCTGGGCAGGAACCCGTGGAAGGCATCGTCGGCCCACATGAGCAGGTTCTTGGGCCACAGCACACTGATCTGGTATGCGGGCATGCCACTGAACATGCTGCCCGTCCACAAGGGGTCCTCGTCCGTAGCCTCGCGGTGCTCCATCACTTCCTGGGCCATGCCGTACCACATGTCGCGGTCGTGCTGCTTCAACTGTTGTCCATCCAATGCGGGGCTGAAGTAGATCAGACTGAGCGCATAGAACAGTCCAAGCGCCACGAACACGGGCACCAGGTTCTTCCAAGGGATCGCTTTCATGGGCTGTGCTGAAAATGAACGAAGGCTATTTCACCTCCTCGAAATCGACGTCGACGATATCGGGACCCGACCGCCCGGCCTGCCTGGGCCGACCGTTCGATGGTGCCTGCTCGATGCGCACCTCACCGGGCGCACGTCGGTCGTTGGCGGTGGATGTGTTGATGAAGGTGCTACCGGCCCGGCGTGCCGCCTGCATCCGCAGGAAGAAGCGCAGCAACCACCACACGATCACAAGCACCAGAATGGTGCGGAAAGTGCCCGAAAGGCTGGCTTCGATCGCGGTCATGGCAGGCGGCCAAAGATAGCCGAACGCCCGCCCCACGGCGGATCGCCGTACCTTCGCGGCAATTCAGCGCATATTCAGCGCTTTTGTCCCTCCCTTTTGCCTACTGAGATGTCCTCCTTCGACGCGCTCGGTCTCCGCGCGGAGATCCTCCGTTCCCTACACGAGATCGGCTTCACCACCCCCACCCCCGTTCAGGAACAGGCCATCCCCCTGCTGCTGAAGACCGAAAAGGATGTGGTGGCCCTTGCACAGACCGGCACCGGAAAGACCGCAGCGTTCGGCCTTCCGATGCTGGAATTCCTCGACCCGCAGGAACGTTCCATCCAATGCCTGGTGCTGGCGCCCACCCGCGAGCTGTGCGTACAGATCTCCAAGGACCTGGAGCGGTTCTCGTCCAACCTGAAAGGCACGCGCATCGTAGCTGTTTATGGCGGTGCGAGCATACGCGACCAGATCCGCGAGATACAGCGCGGCGCACAGGTCATTGTGGCCACCCCCGGCCGGCTGCTCGACCTGCTCGGCCGCCAAGCCGTGGACCTCAGCAGCGTGGACGTAGTGGTGCTCGACGAGGCCGACGAGATGCTGAACATGGGCTTCCAGGAGGACCTGACGGAGATCCTTCAAACTACGCCCCAGGACAAGCGTACGTGGCTCTTCAGCGCCACCATGAGCAGTGAGGTGCGCCGCATCGCCAAGCGCTATATGCGCGAGTTCGAGGAGGTGAGCGTGGGGCCGGCGAACAGCGCCGCCGCTGCCATCCAGCACCAGTATTGCGTAGTGCATTCCAAGGACCGCTATGCGGCACTGCGCCGCTTCGTGGATGCCGATGCGGACCTGTTCGGCATCGTGTTCTGCCGCACCAAGCATGAGACCCAGGACCTGGCCACGGCCCTGGTGAAGGACGGCTACAACGCCGACGCCATCCATGGGGACCTCAGCCAGGCCCAGCGCGACCATGTGATGGGCCGCTACCGGGCCCGCACCATCCGCCTGCTGATCGCCACCGATGTGGCCGCGCGCGGGATCGACGTAAAGGATGTGACCCACGTGTTCCACTTCGACCTGCCCGGCGAGGCCGAGAACTACACGCACCGCAGCGGACGCACGGGTCGCGCCGGTCGTGCGGGTATTTCGCTCAGCATCATCGGTGTGCGCGACGTGAACAAGATCCGCCAGCTGGAACGCTCCCTGAAGACCCACTTCACCTATGTACGCGTGCCCGGCGGTGCCGAGATCGGCAAGCAGCAGGTGGTGGCCTACATGAAGCGCCTGAAGAGCGTGGAGGTGGACCATGAAGGACTTGCTGAACTGCTCTCCGAGGCACGGGCCGAACTGATGAGCTTCGAAAAGGAGGAGCTCATCGACCGGTTCATGAGCCTGGCCTTCAACCGGATCATCGAGCAACACCGCACCGCGTTCGACCTGAACGTGGACATGAGCCGCAAGGACCACAGTGCACGCGCCGAACGTCCTTCCTCCCTGGAGCGCTTCAGCACCGGCCGCCAGATGTTCATCAACCTGGGCACGGCCGATGGCTTCGACAAAGGCAAGATGCTCGGCTACATCTGTGGCGTGAGCGGCATCAGTGGCGAGCTGATCGGACGCATGCTGATCAAGGACGTGTACTCCTTCATCGACATTGAACCCGACCACTTCGAGCAAGTGCGGAACGCCTTCAACAACGCCAACTACAAGGGCCGCAGCGTACGCGTGGACGAGGCCGGTGGCACTGGCAAGGGAGCTCCACGACCCAGCAGTGGTGGCGGATACAAAGGCGGCGGTGGCGAACGTTCCGGGCCTCCGCAAAGGAGCAGCGGCGGCTACAAAGGCGGCGGCGGCTACAAGGGCGGTAGTGATCGTGGTGATCGCCCCCAAAGCGGTGGCGGATATCGCGGTCGTGAGGACCGTGGAGGCTTCCAGAAGAAGGAGGGCTTCTACGAACCCAAGCCCAAGTTCCCCCGCAAACAGAGCGACTGATCGTCAGCGATCATTGATCGACGGGTCCACGGGTAGCGTGTGTCCAGGACAACTGTACTGTGACCCATCATGCGCCCCGACCGGAATGTCGACCATTGGCAGGGCAGGGCATTACAACTTCCGCAAGGCCTCACGCACGCTCAGTGGCGCAAGCTTCCGCGAACCGACATAATCCTTCACCGCCTTCGGATCGGTGGCTGCCAGTTCGCGCAGCGCCCAGCCGATGGCCTTGCGGATGAAGAAGTCGGTGTGCGCGGTGTGGCGATCGATGTTGGCGAAGAGCAATGCACGATCCGTATCGTCCTTCCACCGGTTCTGGAAGAGGATGGCCGTGCGGTTGAGCCATAGGTCCTTGCTGCTGACCCAGCGCTTGTTCCACGTGGTGATCTCCTTCGGATATCGCTTCAGGACAACTCCCACCACATGGACCGCCAGCCCATCCACGCTGTCCCACCAGCTCTTGGTCGTGACCAGCTCCTCCAACAGTGGCAGGTGCTCCGGGGTCAGTTGCCGTGCATGTTTCATCAGCAGGTCCACGGCCACTTGATGCAGTTCGCGTTGAGGCAGCGCGAAGGCCGAACGCGCAATGGACGGCAGTTCGGCGAGATCCGGCGCACCGTGCAACGCGATGTGTTGCTTTACCAAAAGGCGGCGTTCCAGGGCCTTGATGCCGAAGAACGGAAAGTGGTCCTTCATGTAGGCGCGCATGGCCGCCGCGTTCTCCGTATCGGCGTGCTGCTTGAAGATCACGACCAAGGGCGCCAGCCAGGGATGTACAACTCCGCGCTCCATAAGTATCAAACCAGGTCCGGCATTCAAACACGCACAATGTCGGTGACCAAGCGATCGATCAGCACGCCCACGTCATCAGCGAACAACACGCGGGTATCACCATGCAGGAATCCCTCCTGCTCCATGTGGGCCATTTGCGCCAGCAGCCCATTGTAGAACCCGTTCACGTTCAGCAGGCCCATGGGCTTGGCATGCAGACCGAGCTGGCGCCAGGTGAGCAGCTCGAACAGCTCGTCCATGGTACCAAAGCCACCGGGCAGTGCGATCACGGCCTGGCTGCGCTCGTGCATCACCAACTTGCGCTCGTGCATATCACGCACGATCACCAGCTCGGAAACGCGATCATGGGCCAACTCCCGCTCCGTCATGAACCCGGGGATCACCCCGACCACACGGCCACCGGCCTCCATGGCGGCATCGGCCACGGCCCCCATCAGGCCCACATGACCACCGCCATACACAACCCCCAGTCCGCGCTGGGCAATGGCCCTGCCCACCTCACGCGCGGCGGCCAGATGAACGGGATCGTGGCCGCTGCTGGCCCCGCAGAATACGGCAATGTGAAGCATCGGGTGAAAATATGTAGCCGAAGGCAAATGGAGGTCTCCTACCGCACACGAGAACCCTCTTCGCTTCCGCGCCCGGGCACGATGGACGGCCGCATCACAGGTCCGTAGTATATCACCAACTTTCGGGGCCATGATCTACGCGTTCATCAAGGTCCTTGTGCGCATCAGCACGGCTGTCTTCTTCAAGAAGATCGTGGTTGCGGGTCGAGCGAACATGCCTGAGCGCGGACCGGCGATCATCGTGGCCAACCATCCCAACACGTTGATGGATCCACTGCTGGTTGCCTTGCTGGCGGAACAGCGGATCGGTTTCGTGGCCAACGCAGGCCTCTTCAGCAACAGCTTCCTGGTGGCCTTCTTCCGGCACTTCCATGTGATCCCCATTTTCCGAAAAAAGGATGTGGCACCCGGCGAGAAGCCTGATAACGCGCATGCCTTCGCGCAATGTCACGCCTACCTCGCGCAAGGCGGCACCTTCCTCATCTTCCCCGAGGGCAGCAGCCATTACGAGATCAACCTGCGCGAGATCAAGACCGGAACGGCGCGCATCGCATTGAGCTATACAGGGCCCGGTGAGGTCAGCATCATTCCCGTTGCACTGGACTACTCGGACGCGATCCAGTTCCGCAGCATGGTGCGTGTTACGGTTGGCCGGCCCATCATGGTCTCAGCCTACAAGGACGACCACCATCGGGACGAGACCGCGGCCGTGGCCGCCTTGACCGACGATATCCGAAAGGCGCTTGCAAGGAAGCTACCGTGGACGACGGGCAAGTACCAGGAGGACCTGCTGATCAAGGCGCACACGTTCTATACCACCTACGCCGCACCGGAAGCCGACCTCCACGGGGACCCCGAGCGATCGCTCGCAATGCGCAAGCAGCTCGCCGATGCCCTTCACCACCTGAAGGCCGCCCGCCCGGAGCTTTATGCCCGCACCAGCACACAACTACTGGCCTTCTTCGATGCGCTGCGCGCCGATCACATCTCGCCGGGGTTCCATACCGATGCCTACAGGAGGAAGAACTTCGCCTGGCTATGCCTGGGCTACGTGGCCGAACTGCTCCTGCTGGCACCGGTGTACCTCTTCGGACTGCTCACCAACTACATCCCTTACATCCTCCCCTCGCTTGTGTTCAAGGCCTCGCGCTTGGAGGTGGAGTACAAGGCGCCGGCGCAGATGATCCTTGGGTTGATCTGTTTCCCGCTATTCTACGGGCTTGAGGTGTGGGCCTTCCACCGCTTCATCGACCCGCGCCTGTGGACGGCTGCGCTCTTCCTGCTCGCACTGCCCATTGCAGGCTACACGGCCATGTGGTACTGGACCGAGCTCCAGCGCTTCGCGCGCGTGCTGCGTTTCCAATTCGCTGTGCCCAAGGAGCGGAAGGACGAAATGCTGCGCGAGCGCGATGCCATCCTGGAGGCGATGACCGAGGCGCGCAAGAGCTTGTAGAGGAACCTGTTCCCAAGTTCCCTGCCGAGAACGAACCGGGAATGAACGGGGATGGACGTGAATAAATGCACAGCCTACTAGATCAGCTGAGCTTTTAGTCGCCGTGCATTCCCGTGCATCCACGTCCATTCCCGGTTGAATTGATCAGCCCAAACCAAAAGAAGGCGGCCCATACGGACCGCCTTCTTCATGCTCAGGTTTCGTTGCCGATCACTTCTTCAGGTCGAAGCGGTCCAGTTCCATCACCTTCACCCAGGCCTTCACGAAGTCCTTCACGAACTTCTCCTTGCTGTCGTTCTGGGCGTACACTTCGGCGATGGCGCGCAATTGCGAGTTGCTGCCGAAGACCAGGTCCACGCGGGTACCGGTCCACTTGCGCTCGCCGGTCTTGCGATCATGACTGCCGTAGACACCTTCCTCGCCGGCCTTGGGGGCCCACGCATGGCGCATGTCCAGCAGGTTCACGAAGAAGTCATTCGTGAGCTGTCCCACGTTCTCCGTGAACACGCCATGTGTGCTGCCGCCGGTGATGGCGCCCATTACACGAAGGCCACCTACCAGCACCGTCATTTCCGGCGCGCTCAGGGTGAGCAGTTGCGCGCGGTCCACGAGCATCTCTTCGGCAGGCACGCTGTAGGTCTTCTTCTGGTAGTTGCGGAAGCCATCGGCCTGGGGCTCCATCACGGCGAAGCTCTCCACATCGGTCTGCTCGGGGCTGGCATCACCACGGCCGCTGGTGAACGGAACGGTGATGGTGAAGCCTGCATCCTTCGCGGCTTTCTCCACTGCGGCACAACCACCCAGCACGATCAGATCGGCGATGGACACCTGCTTGCCGCCGGCCTTGAACCCGGCCTGGATCTTCTCCAGTGTACCGAGCACCTTACCGAGCTGCGCGGGATCGTTCACCGCCCAGAACTTCTGGGGCGCCAGGCGCACACGGGCACCGTTGGCCCCGCCGCGCTTGTCGCTGCCGCGGAAGGTGCTGGCACTGGCCCAGGCGGTGGCGACGAGCTCGCTCACGCTATGGCCACTGGCGAGGATGCTGCTCTTGAGGGCTGCCACATCAGCGTCGGCAAGCTTGGCACCGGTGGGGATGGGGTCCTGCCAGAGGAGGTCCTCCTTCGGCACTTCAGGACCGAGGTAGAGGCTCTTGGGGCCCATGTCGCGGTGCGTCAGTTTGAACCATGCGCGGGCGAAGGCATCGGCAAAGGCTTGGGGATCCTTGTGGAAGCGGCGACTGATGGGTTCATAGATCGGGTCGAAGCGCAGCGAGAGGTCTGCCGTGGTCATCGCAGGGCGGTGCTTCACGTTCGGGTCGTGCGCATCGGGGATCATGTGCTCGGGCTTCACGTCCTTGGCCAGCCACTGCCAGCCGCCGGCGGGGCTCTTCACCAATTCCCACTCGTAGCCGAAGAGCATGTCGAAGTAGCCGTTGTCCCACTTGGTGGGGTTCGGCTTCCACGCACCCTCCAGGCCGCTGGTGATGGTGTCCTTGCCCTTGCCGCTGCCCATGGAGTTCTTCCAGCCGAAGCCTTGCTCCTCGATCGGTGCGCCTTCCGGGGCGGGCCCAACGTGCGACTCCGGACCGGCGCCGTGCATCTTGCCGAAGGTGTGACCACCTGCGGTGAGCGCTACGGTCTCTTCATCGTTCATGGCCATGCGCTTGAAGGTCTCGCGCACGACCATGCTGCTGGCCACGGGAACGGGATAGCCGTCGGGACCTTCCGGGGTCACGTAGATCAGGCCCATCTGCACGGCAGCGAGCGGGTTCTCCAGATTTCGCTCACCACTGTAGCGAGTGTTGGGCTTGTCGCTGGTGGCGAGCCATTCGCCCTCGCTGCCCCAGTAGATGTCCTCCTCGGGCGCGAAGATGTCCTCGCGGCCACCGCCGAAGCCGAAGGTGGTGAAGCCCATGCTCTCCATGGCCACGTTGCCGGCCAGCACGAAGAGGTCGGCCCAGCTGAGGCTGTTGCCATACTTCTGCTTCACGGGCCACAGCAGGCGGCGCGCCTTGTCCAGGTTGCCGTTGTCCGGCCAGCTGTTCAGCGGTGCGAAGCGCTGGTTGCCATTACCTGCACCACCGCGACCATCGGCCGTGCGGTAGGTGCCTGCGGCGTGCCAGGTCATGCGGATCATGAAGCCGCCGTAGTGGCCCCAGTCGGCCGGCCACCACTCCTGCGAGTCGGTCATCAGCTTGGTGAGGTCGGCCTTCACGGCCTTCAGGTCAAGCTTGGAGAAAGCCTCGCGGTAGTTGAAGTCGGGGTCCATGGGGTTGGACACCGACTGGTGCTGATGCAGGATGCTCAGGTCGAGTTGCTCGGGCCACCAGTCCTTGTTGCGACGGCCGCGGCCGGCCACGGGCAGGGCCTGTGCGCCGTGTATCACGGGGCATTTACCATTGGACTGAGGGGTGACGCCTTCGAGCGGGGCGCCGTGTGGTTTCTCGTGTGACATGTTCATTGGGGTGTTTGGGGGATCGCGACCGAGGGCAGGCCGGATACCGGTTGGTTCGATCGGTTTCAGTTCCTCGTTGGGACCGTGAAGTTGCTTATCGCGGCCCAAAGCTACCCTGATGTTCATCATCGACGCATTCAATAATTTCGATGTCGATATAGACACTGTCTAATGACCCTTCAACAACTCCAATACATCGTTGCCGTAGCCGACACCGGCCAATTCAGCAAGGCCGCACGCCATTGCCACGTTACGCAACCCACGCTCACCATGATGGTGCGCAAGCTTGAGGACGAGCTGGGCGTCACCATCTTCCAGCGTGGCGTGCAACCCGCGCGGACCACGACCGAAGGCACCAGCTTGATCGAACAGGCACGTGTGGTATTGCGTGAGGCCGGCCAGCTCAAGGACCTGGTGAAGGAATTGCGCACGGGCACTTCAGGCACCTACCGCATCGGCATCATCCCCACGCTGGCACCCTACCTGCTGCCGCTCTTCCTTGCCCGCTTCGCCGAAGAGCACCCGAACGCGCGACTTGCGATCGACGAGCGCAGGACCAGCCGTATCCTGAAAGCCCTGTGGAACGGCCAGCTCGACATCGGTATACTCGCCGGCCCGATCGTGAGCGACGACCTTGAAGCGATCACGCTCTTTCAAGAACCCTTCCTTGCCTACCTGCCAGACGGCCATCCGCTGCTCAAAAAGAAGCGCATCGCCGCGAAGGACCTGCGCAAGGAGCCGCTATGGGTCTTGAGCGAAGGGCATTGCCTTCGCGACCAGGTGCTCAACGTCTGTCAACAGCCCAGTGCCGCCGGTCACGAGAACATCCTGTACAGCACGGGGAGTATCGAGACGCTGAAGCGCATGGTGCGGAGCGGCAGCGGCATCACCCTCGTGCCCGAACTGTCGGTGAACGACGATGAACGGAACGTGCGCCGCTTCGGATCCCCTGAGCCCGTGCGCGAAGTACTGCTGGTGGTGCGCAGGCCCTTCGTGCGGCGCAAGGCGTTGGAGGCGCTGGTGGAGGCGATCAAGACATCGATACCGAAAAGGTTCAGAGCGTTGGACAAGGAGCTGGTGCATGTGGAGATGTGAAGGAAGGCCACAACGTGCATCGCTACGCATCACCCCAGCCCCTTCCGCATGGCCAGGGCCACGGCCTCGGCCGCACTGTTCACATGCAGCTTGTTATACACCCGGTTCACGTGCGTATTCACCGTACTGAAGTTGATGCCCAGTTCAGCAGCGATCATCTTGTAGCTGTAGCCCTTCACCAGCCAGCTCAGGATCTCGTGCTCACGGTCGGTCAGGCTGAACTCGTTCTTCACATCGGCCTTGGTCGGTTGTTGCTTTGAATACTCAAGCACACGACGCGCCACCACCGGGCTCATCGGCGCACCACCCTCCATGGCCTCCACGATGCCTTCCAGCAGCTTCTTCAGTGGTGTCTGCTTCAGGAAGTAGCCGTCGGCACCGGCGCGGATGGCGTTGAAGATCTTGTCGTCGTCCTCGAACACGGTGCGCATGAGGATGCGGAGCTGAGGGAAACGCTGGCGCAACAAGGCCACGCATTCGATGCCCGTGGCGTGCGGCATGTCGATGTCCATCAGCACCAGATCGGGCGTGCAGCCCTCCACACGCTCTACGGCCCGAGCCCCGTCGGGAAAGCGGCCCACGCACTCCATGAGGTCCGACGACTCCAGCATCAGTTCAAGCGCCTCCCGCTGGTCGGCGTTGTCGTCGAAGAGGGCGACGCGGTACTTCATGGTGCGAAGGAACCGTTGGCCGTGCGTTGCTGCGTCCCTAATGTTCTTGACCGGCCACCGTTCGATGGCTCCAGCACTACTGCGGTACCCACGCCCGGTGTCGACCGCACGGTGAACTCCGCGCCGATCTCCTGCGCTCGCTGACGCATGCCCACAAGCCCCTGTCCACCACCACGTGCATCACGCTCGCCCTCGGCGAACCCGCGCCCGTTGTCCGTGACCGCCAGGCGGATGCCCTTTCCGGAGATCGCCAGTTCAACCTTGAGCTCCGAGCAGCCACTGTACTTCGCCGCGTTGTTCACAGCCTCCTTGAAGATGAGGTACAGGTGTTTGCGGTAGGACATGTGCTTCCGGGGGGATCGTTGCTTGAAGGCTATGCTGACGATGGTCATGGTTTGGCTACCACTCACTGTACTTGCTTAATGCTCCGACACCCCTCTCCTATGCGCCACATGCGACCTTACTCCTTCGCCCTTTGCCTTGGCCTGCTCGCCTCTGCGGGGTCCAGGGCACAGACCCTTACCCCGGATTTCGTCAGCGCAGGCTACGCCATCACCGATCTGGGCAGCATCACTGACCTGCCCACACCTTACGGCGGGCTCACCATCCGACCCGCTTCGCCCGATACCCTGTACATCGGCGGTACGGCGAACCAGACCGGCGGCGCGGTCTACAAGGTGCCACTGGTCCGCGATGGTATCACCCAGCAGATCACGGGCTTCGCTGGGCCGGCGGTGCAATACGCCCCCGCACCGAGCATCGACGGTGGCCTCAGCTTCGCTCCGAACGGCACCATGCTCTACACCCGTTACAGCATGAACGAGTTCGGGCAACTGCTCACGAACAACAGCACGCTGAGCATACCGCTCACCCCGCTCGGGATCACCGGCTCCGTGGGCAGCCATGTGTTCGTCCCGGAAGGCGCACCCGGTGTCGGCACCCTGATCATGGCCAGTTATAGCGCTTCCATCATGTACAATGTGCCGTTCACCATCGGTGTGGACGGCGACTACCAACCCGCCGCTCCTACCGCCAGCGTTTCTGTGAGCGGTCTGGCGACCGGCCCCGAAGGCATCGCCTATGTCCCCAGCGGTTCGGCCGGGTCCACGAACCCCTCCATGGTGGTGTCAGCCTACTCGATGGGCAAGATCGTGGCCTTCGAGGTGGATGCCGACGGCCTGCCCGTGACCTCCACTGCGCGCGACATGATCACCGGGCTCACGGGTGCAGAGGGTGCGTTCATCGACCCGCTCACCGGCGACTTCCTCTTATCCACCTTCGGCAGCTTCAACCGTGTGATCCGGGTCTCGGGCTTCCAGGCGCCCAGTGCCGTAGCGGAGATCACCCGCACAACGACCACGCTGCCCGTGGCGCCCAACCCGACCAGCGGTCTGCTGCGCCTGGCCCTCGACGCCTCGGAACGCATCAATGCCGTGGAGGTGCTGGACGTGAACGGTCGCGTGGCGATCAGCACGATCGCTGCTGCAGGGAACACCATTGACCTGGCATTGCTGCCTGCAGGCATGTACACGGTACGGGTCAATACCGGCAATGGCGTGCGCATGGCCCGTGTAGTGCGGGAGTAGGACCATTGCAGTCCTGCTGGACAAGGTGCGATGGGCCTTGCGAACGGCCACCAGATCGTCCGCTCTTCTCCAAGGTCAATGCCTTCCAGCGGCTTCCTTAGCCAATGGAACGCAAGGAACACCGCACGCTCCACTAAGGCACACGCTGCTGGTGGGGTGCCAGCTGTCCACCCGCGCTGGACATATCCGTGATCGGAACGACCAACGCGTCAGCACCTCATCGCCCGACCACGGAAATATGCCGTGATACCCGTACACCTCCCCTGCCGACCAGATCGATCGTGTAGAGACCCGGGGCCACCTGGCTCACATCCAGCTGGGTCAACATCCGTCCATCTGCCGTGGATGCGACCTGCTTCGTCATAACCAGCGCACCCAGCCCATTGATCAGGCGCACATCCACCGGTCCGCTCACCTCAGTGGCGCACTCCACGGTCAGCACTTCCGCGACAGGGTTGGGATAGACCATCACGGAATGAAAGGGCACTTCGCGGTCCTCCACCGCGGTGCTCAACGGTGACCGCTTCAGGATGGTCCCACCCGTAGCGCCGGACCCGCTGACGAATCCTGTGCCGTTCGGGGTAAAGGTGATGTCGTAATAGGACGGGTTGGGGTTCACGCCGCTGTCGTCCGTCCAGTTGGCGCCTCCGTCCACGGTCCGGAACACCTGGCCCGGTGTGGCGCATACGAAGATGTTGTTCGCATCGAGCATGACCACGCCGCGCATCAGTCCGAATTGGTTCAGGATCGTGCCCGCTGTCCACGTGGCCCCACCGTTGGTCGTCTTGAAGTACATGCCCTCCTCGCTGGTGACCATGCCATTGTTGGCGTCGAGGAAGTGGATGCCGAGGCTCACGGTCTGGAAAAGACCTTGGTACGAACTCGTCCAGGTGTCACCGTCGTCCACGGACTTGTAGATGGACTGGTTGTTCCCGCAGGAGAACAACGTGCTCCCTCCCGCATAGCACACCTCGAACTGGCCGACGGCGGGGTTCGTTGTCGCGGGAACCCATGTGGCACCGCCATCCACCGTCCGGTACACGCCATTGTAGGCCGTCACGACCACTCCGTGGTCCGCATCGCGGAAAGTCACGTCATGCACATCCCCTTGATCATTGTTCGTATCGAGATCGACCGAGGTCCAGTTGGCGCCGCCATCGGTCGTGCGCATCACCGCCCCACCCTGCGTGCCAACGAATCCAGTATCCACATTCAGGAAGTACATGGAGCACACCCCGGTGCCGTTCACCGTGCTGCTCCAGATCACGTTCCAAGTATCGCCCTGGTCCAGTGTCTTCAAGATCGTACCCTTGCCATTGTAGGTCACGCTGGAGCCACCGGCATAGCCGATGTCATCCTGATCGGCAGGAAAGTCAATGCCATAGAGGATCAAGTTGGTCGCCACAGGGCTGGGGATGGTTGTCCAGTTCTGTGCATGCACGAACTGGGCACCGAGGGCGAACAATCCTGATGCGATAAGGGTAGCGATCCTGTTCATGGCGTACAAGGGTTGATCATGAAGACTTCACCGAATGCGAGGGAATGACCCCGCTCTCAAAGGTAAACATGTCGCGCTGGAACGGTCTGGCCCTTGCCCAGCAACATGGAGGCAATTATGGCGGGCATACTGAAAGACGGACAGGCCTGAGGGAGCCGTTGTTCGAACGCAGCGCTTGGTGAGTTGGGGTTCGCACCCGGTACCGGACCCACCCGGCCTTGTTCGGATAGCCACAGGCGAGCACGCTCCTGTTCGTGTTGAGCGGAGCCGCAGGTTCACCTGCCGAAGGCATGGCTACGCGCAGAGCCATGCACTCTGCGGTTGAACAGGCTACGGCCAGATGGGGGTTCGAGAGGACGAACTACAGCCGTTCAGAATGGATGCACGGCAAGCCCTTGGTCTGTATCATTCCGCTTCACGCACGATCCGAAGCACTTGGTTCCGCTGCATCGATGTGGTGAACAGCAGCTGCTTACGGCCCTTGCCTGCGCGCACCCACGTGCTCATGGTGTTCGGAGGCACACGCCCTTCGTTGTGGGCCACCACCAACAGCACGTTCTCACCGGGCACCAGGTCCACTTTCAGTTTGTGGCGCTTATGCCGGAGCTCCAGACCGGTCAGGACCGGCCAGCCGTTCACCAGCACGCTCACCGTATCCCCATCCTGCTCGGCATTATCCCATAACCACAGAGTGATCCGTTGCCTGTTGGCCTGGATCATGGTCAGGGTGTCCGTGTCCCGCGCCTCATACGCGATCATGGGCGGTGGCATGGCAGGCAACGGCGGACGCTTCAGCCCTAAATGGAAACGGATCACCAAGGCCAGGTGATCGTGCGTTGCGGTGGCCAGTGTCGTGTCCGGTCCATCCGCCAGTCGTGTACTGAAGGCCACCTGTCGCTGCAAATGAGCCACATACCGCACACCCCACTCCACGCGGTGCCTGCCCTCCTGCTTGACCAGGCACACTTCGGGCGACAAGTAAGTGCGCTGCATGGCCGTGGCCGTTGTAAGCGCCTGGAAGCTCCCATCCCGGGTATCGCGCGCATCACCGCCCTGAAAGGCGAGGCCCAGGCCCAACCCGGCACGCACACTGGTCCGCAAATGGGTGTTGAGCGAGCGTTGCCAGTAGGCCCGGACTTCAGCACGACGGGTGAGGTGGTAGATGTCGTAGTTCACCTCGCCCTTGGTGAAGTCGTAGCCATTGATCGCAAGAATGCCCAATGCGGAAAGGCCGAACCGCTCGCGATAGGTCCACGTGGCGCCAAGGTCCAGCGTGCCGGCGAAGTGCGGGCTGGTCGTGAAGGACGTGCCGCTGATCGTCTCCATGCGCGGCAAGCCCACCCCAAGGTTAATGCCCACCAGGGGCCGGAAGGGAAGCGCGCCGTCCTGGCCGAACGCGACCGGACCGGCAGCGAGCGCGAACAGGAGGGGCAGGCCGCGTATCACTCCGGAAAGGTATCCGATGGCGACCAGCCGACCATGGCGTTGCGTGTGACCCTCACCCATCAAGTGCCCGCATCCGACCCTAACGGTCCTTCACGCACCGCACCGCGTAACCGTCCGCCTTGTTCATGTAGCCGACGCCTGTGACCATCGCAGGAGCACCATTCAGATCCGCATAGTGGATCAGCCGACCGCACCAAGCCTCGCTCACGCTGCCTTCCACTGAAGTCCAAAAGATGCCGCTTTGACCAGCATGGCTGAACTGTCCACCATCCGATCGCATGCCGCTGGGGAGGCCGGTGAAGCCACTGCTGTTGTCGGCGGCGTTGGCAGGACCGGGCCAATGACCCGCACCCTTCGCCCTCATGCGATACCCGACCGAGTCCTCGCCAAGGCACGTTTCCATCGCCTCCCACTCCGCATCGGTGAGCACATGCCAGCCCTGAGGTGCGAGACCGCGCGGATCGGTCACCGCGTACCAGTTGTACAGCCGACCGTAGCGGTGATAGCTGGCCGAGTCGTTGTTGTACCAGCACCATGCGCCGGTCGTCAGTTTCACCCACTCGCCCGGATCCTTCACCTGCGGGATGGGATCGCCGTTGCGGTAGGTGGCCACGTCGAGGTTCCGGGTGGTCCATTCGTGGCCGCAGAGCATCACTGTTGAAGGCACATTCACTTCTTTCCCTTGCGTGTCAGCATCCGAAGAAGGTTCACAAGCCCAACCCAGGGATGCGATGGCGAGTACAACAATGAAGTGCGATGAGGTGATCCGTAGCATGCACCCAAGGTAAACGGAGGAGCCTCAACTGGCACAGAGCCATGCTAACCACAGGTCACAAGTGGCCCGATGTCATGCTTCGCTGCGCGATCCGATGCATTGCGACCATGAGGCATCCACGTTGCCCTGCGCCGGCCTGGGGTCTCCGCCTTCCACGCTCACCTACAACGGATCTCCTCCAACAACGAACTGCCACTGGATCCATCGCCACTGGTCCAACGCCACTCCTCGTGCAAGCGGATGCGACCATCGGGAAGCACTTCCGGCGCGGAGCGGCACACACCCGTCATCAGCTCGCCGCGGTCGTTCACCTGGTGGTACCGCATGTCCAACCGGCCCTCGTCATCCACCAAGGCGATCAACTGTCCGCTGACGATACGGCCACCGCCGTAGCTGCACGTCACGATGCGGCCCGTTTGCTTGTAGTGGAAGATCACTTCGGGCGAAACCTCGCCATTGGCACTGTTGCTAACGGGTACGAAGCGACGGTCGTGGTAGATGATCATGGGGCGAAGGTCGGGGATGGGCATGGGAAACATATCGGGGCCGACCGATGCTTAGTGAACGGGCCGCGACTCATACAGCTCCACAAAAACAAGCGCATCCAAAAGGTCCTTCCGGGTCAGCTCATTTGGATGCAGCGAAGAGGAATGACCCCATTGCTCGCGGAGGGCCAACGTGTAAGTGTCGCCAGCCTTGATCAGGGAGTCTTCATGCTGCATGAAGGCCAGGTACCACTCCAATGCCGGTTGTGGCGCACGGGATAGTAAGCCTTGAAGCGCAGGGCCGGTCATGTCCTTGTCGGGCTTGTGGCAGGCTGCACAGCTGGTCTTGAATACGTTGCTCCCGTTCTTCAGGTCCGGCTCGCGCCCCAGACGTTCACGCCAAGGTGCCAGGCGCGCCGCATCAGATACTGCCCATCGTTGTCGAAGGACGTCCGGCACTTCCGGGTCCACCACTCCACAGAACATCGGCTCGGGCTCAGATGCGCTGCGTATCACCAGCCATAGGGATAGTGATATGGCCAATGTCAACAAGAGCAAGGCGAGGCGCATCCTTGACCTTGCCATTGCCAGCAGCTTGTCGAGAAGAACTCTGTCCACGAAGTGAAACTACGAACGGGTCAAGAACTGAAGGCCCGCCAGCCTCGCGAGTTGACAAAGCCACGCGACTCCGGGCCGCAGGGTCGTCCGCTCAAAAGCAGCGGACAGACCCGGCTGGGGTTTGGAAGGACACCCTGCGGTGGTATGAAAGTAGTACGTGGATCACTTCGCAAGGCTACCTGCTCAAGTACATGCTCCGCTCCCACACACCTGCCCCAAGAACGCATCCTTCAATTCGCCGCTCACTCGAACGCTGCCTCGACCCTGAGGTAGTTGTTGTGCATCCTCACCAGCCATTCACCGATCTCTTCCGCTGGCGCATGAGCATTGATGCTCGCGCGGAGGGTGAATGCACCATTGACCAGCTCGCTTTCAACCATGAGGATGATATTCGACTCGTTCGCGCCACGAACGCTGTACCTCGCGAACTCCTTCTCAAAGGCCGACATCGACCGGAGCCCGGCGGCGATGTAGGCCGGCCATTCACTCTTGTTCCTTTCCCGGTAATTGAACTCAGGCCGGAAGACACACGCCGCAAGTTGTTCCTTCACATGAATACCAAGAACCTCTGGTTCGCCCAATGACTCCAGGACCGGAGTAGGGCTTTCCGCCCACAGCCCGGCGTGATTGAACAAGGAGGCGACAAGCACCTTCCCGCTCTTGCGCGAGATGTACACGTTGCACGCACGAACAAAGGCCTCAGACATCTATCAGCTTAGGTACATTGAGCGTTCCCCATACACCTGCTTGAAGAACGGATCCTTCAGGTCCTTGATAGTAGATCGCTCGGCGGTGCTCTTCATCACTCGGTTACGTATTGTCCCCAGTCACCCGAAAGTACTTCTGCCCTGCGCATCAACAGACACTCCCCCGCTCCATCTCTCGTAGCCCGGTCGAATCGACGAATGAGCCCTGGATGCTCCCATTCCGATTCACATTCCTCACAGAAGACAAACCGCGCACCCGTGCCCACAATCTTGGCTACCAAGAGCCGCCCTTGGCGACATAAGCGACACGAACCCACACAAGCAGGAACAAACTGAGGGTCGTTCAGTTGATCTGCAATGGTCATTACCGACTGAGGTACATCGAACGCTCTCCGTAGACCTGTCTAAAGAATGGGTCCTTGAGATCTTTAATAAAGTAGATGGCTTCACCCGTCGACTTCATTTCAGGCCCAAGTGACTTGTCGACGTTCGGGAACTTGTCGAAGCTGAAGACCGGCACCTTGATCGCATACCCATCCAGCCTGGGCTTGAACTGAAAGTCCTTCAGCTTGGCTCCGAGCATCACCTTGGTGGCCCAGTTGACGTAGGGCTCGCCGTAGGCTTTGGCGATGAAGGGCACGGTGCGGCTGGCGCGCGGGTTGGCCTCGATCACATACACCACTTCGTCCTTGATGGCGAACTGGATGTTCACCAGGCCCACGGTGTGCAGGGCCAGCGCGATCTTGTGCGTGTGCTCGCGGATCTGCTGGATCACCTTCTCGCTGAGGTCGAAGGGCGGGAGCACGGCGTTGCTGTCGCCGCTGTGGATGCCGGCGGGTTCGATGTGCTCCATGATGCCGATGATGCGCACCATCTCGCCGTCGCAAATGGAATCGCTCTCCGCTTCGATGGCGCCGTCGAGGAAGTGGTCGATGAGGATCTTGTTGTCGGGCATCAGGCGCAGGATGTCGAGCACCTGG
>JBKDXR010000071.1:0-42975 GCA_046306055.1 Flavobacteriales bacterium | reverse complement strand
GAGCAACCTGGTGATCATGGGCGGCTCACCCGGCATCCGCTACTCCGACATGGCCGGTTACGGTCCAGCCGTTCCGGCCTGGGTGTTCTTCAACACGTATTGGTGGATCTTCGGCCTGCTCCTGCTCTTCGTGGCCTTCCTCTTCACCGTACGCGGCCGGGAAGAAGGAGCACGATGGCGGTTCAGCACGGCCCGTCTGCGCTTCAGTGCCAACAAGGCCATCGCCCTGCCGCTGGTCGTCCTCTGGGTGCTGCTCGGTGCCTGGGGCTACTACAACACCAAGGTGCTGAACACCTACACCACCGGTGATGTGATGGAGGATGAGGCGGAGCGCTACGAACGCACTTATAGGAAGTTCCAGGGCATCCCCCAGCCGCACTACAAGGACATCACCTTCGCCATCGAGCTGTGGCCGAGCGAGCGCCGCCTGAACTACGAGGCGGAGGTGGTCACCCGCAACGTGTACGATGTGGCCATCGACTCGGTCCACTTCATCCTGCCTGATGATGAGCGCATCACGCTGGAGATCCCCGGCGCTGAACAGGTGCTGCATGATGAGAAGCTCGACTACCTGATCTACCGGCTTGCAAAGCCCCTTGCGCCCGGCGAGGAACTGCGCTTCACCGTGAAGGGCGGATACGTGGAGAAGGGCTTCGAGAACGAGGTCTCCTTCATCCAGCTGGTGGAGAACGGCACCTTCTTCAACAACATGGACCTGCTGCCCCAGATCGGCTACTCGGCGGATGGCGAACTGGGCGACCGCAACGAACGGCGCAAGCGCGGGCTACCGGAGAAGCAGCGCATGCCGCGCCTTACGGAAGATCCCGCGCAGCGCATGAACACCTATCTGCTCCATCACAGCGACTGGGTGAACGTACGCACCACCATCAGCACCGAACCTGACCAGATCGCCGTGGCACCCGGGTCCTTGCGCAAGGAATGGACCGCCGACGGGCGCCGCTACTTCCAATACGAGCTGGACCACCCCAGCATGAACTTCTACAGCTTCCTGAGCGCCCGTTATGCGGTGGAACGCCAGCGGTGGGACCCGCCCGGCGGAGGCCAGCCCGTGGACGTGGAGGTGTACTACGAGCCCTCCCATGCCGTGAACGTGCCGCGCATGGTGAACAGCATGAAGAAGGCGCTGGACTACTACACGCGCAACTTCGGTCCTTACCGCCACCGGCAGGTGCGGATCCTGGAGTTCCCGCGCTACTTCACCTTCGCACAGGCCTTTCCGGGCACCATGCCCTACAGCGAGGCCATCGGCTTCATCACCGACCTGAGCGCGCAGGAGGACATCGACATGGTATTTTACGTGGTGGCGCACGAGATGGGGCACCAGTGGTGGGCCCACCAGGTGATCGGCGCCGATATGCAGGGCGCCACCCTGCTCAGCGAGAGCATGAGCCAGTACAGTGCCTTGATGGTGATGGAGAAGGAATACGGCCCGGACCACATGCGCAAGTTCCTCAAGCTGGAGAGCGACAAGTACCAGCGTGCACGTGGGTTCGAGAGCCAGCGTGAGCTACCTCTCCTGGAGGTGGAGAACCAAAGCTATGTGCACTACAACAAGGGTAGTGTGGTGCTCTACTCCATGCGCAGCTTCCTCGGCGAGGACACGCTGAACAAGGCGTTCAAGACCCTCGTGGATTCCTTCGCCTACCGCCCACCGCCCTACCCCACCGCGCTGGACATTTACCGCGAACTTGACCGCGTGACGCCCGACAGCCTCACGTACCTGCTGGAGGACCACTTCAAGACCATCACGCTCTACAACAACCGCGTGCTTTCCGCCACCGCACAGCAACAGCCGGACAGCAGCTACCGTGTCACCATCACCCTGCACGCCGAGAAGAACCACGCCGACACGCTGGGCCGCGAGACACCCGTGCCGATGAACGACTGGATCGATGTGGGGCTGCTGGCGGAACCCGGCGATGACGAGGACGAAGGTGCGATCCTGACGCAGCAGCGCATGCGGCTGAAGAGCGGCGCGAACACCGTCACCTTGGTGAGCCGGCAGAAGCCCGTGCGCGTGGCCATCGACCCCATGCACCTCTTCTTCGACCGGGTGCCGGATGACAACGTGAAGAAGTTGGATTGAGGGGGCGGTCACTCTCCCCATACTGTGTATCCGGCGTCGCTCCGGCACGAGCGCGGTCAGACTGGTCTTGGCGTACGAACCAAGGCGGATGTGGTGGACCCTGATCATCTGTTCTTCGATCGGAAGGCGGAGGATGATCGGAAGAAGGTCGAGTGAGGGTCACTTCACCCCTTACCGCGGATCCGGCTTTCCGTAGACCGCAACTTCGTAGTTGTCCCCGTTCATGATGTAGTACTGCTGAAGAACGGCGATGAACGGATGATCGCCCTTGCGGCTCGGTACCAGATACGCGACGAACAAGGAACTCACGTCCTCGAACGGGAACAGGTGGGTCTTTGTCCCATCGTTGACCCGGATGGTCATCTGCCAATTGATGGTGTCCTTATCAATGAACACGGTATCCGCCCTTGACCCCTCGTACGCGACGATGATAGTATCCATCAAGGTGCCATCGATGTCGCCGAGAAGCAGTTCCTGCGCTTGAACGATCCCCATGTCGTTCAGGATCTGCAGCGCGGAATCTCCGCGAGCATCGCTCTGGATGTATTCCGGATTCGACCTCGACACCGAATCGAACTGGCTCTCGGTCCATTTCTCATGGCCAGCGTATGACCGTCTGAACAGGGCCGTTCCGAGGTACCTGTAGCTATCCGGATGGGCAGGCTTGTCGCATGAGGAAGCACCGAGCATCGCCAAAATGCTGAGCAACGGGAATATGCCCGGGGTGCTCATCGACGGGTACAGGAAAGGGTGTCCGGTCATTCGTTGGCCGAAGCTATGCGCTACTTCTCCCCATACCGCGGATCCGGCTTCAACTGCGGCTTCTCAAAGCGCTCACCTGTTCTTCGATCGGGTGGCGGAGGATGATCGGCGGGTCCGGTAAACGCATGAACAGATCGACTATCTTATGATCAACTGATCGACGCATATCCTGTCGATCCATGATCCGTGCTCCTCAACGTCCACAGCTGGTTCAGCCTCAACCACGGCGTGCACTCGCCCGAGCAGGTGCTGCAGGAGTCGCATGCGCTGGGCTTGCAGCAGGTGGCCCTCACCGACATCAACTGCACGGCGGGCTGGAGCGACTTCTTCCGGCTGGCAGCACAGTACAAGGTGCGGCCGCTGGCGGGGATCGAGTTCAAGGTGGAGACACGCACGCTGTACATCGGCATCGCGCGGAACAACCAAGGCGTGCACCAACTGGCATCGCTGTTGACGGACCGTCTGCTGGATGGCGACGTGCTTCCGCAGCGCGCACCCGAACTGCCCGACACCTTCATCATTTACTTCCACGGTGCGCCGAACATTCCGCAGAAGCTTCGCCCCAACGAGTTCATCGGCGTGCGACCGGGCGATGTGAACAAGCTGCGCTTTACGCCCTGGATGAAGCAGAAGGACCGCTTGGTGGCAATGGCCACGGCCACGTTCCGCAGTGACCCCGCGCTCGCCAAGCGCGACTTCAACGTGCACCGCCTGAAGCGCGCGGTGGATACCAACACGCTGCTGAGCACCACATTGCCAGCGCATGTCGCAGCACCGGAGAACCGCTTCCTGAGCGAGGAGCAGCTGTGCAATGCCTTCGCCGCTGTACCCGAGCTGGTGTGGAACACGCGCCGCCTGATGGAGCAGTGCGAGGTACACTTCGCGCATGGCAAAAGCAAGAACCGCAGGACATGGAGCAACGATGCCAGTGCGGACCTTGAACTGCTGCGCACCGAAACGCAAGCCGGGCTTCTACGGCGCTATGGAACACCCCTTCAGAAGGTCATCGACCGCGTAGATCGGGAGCTCACCGTGATCGCGCAAAAGGACTTCGTGAGCTACTTCCTCATCAACTGGGACCTGATCCGCTTCGCGAAACGGAAAGGTTTCTTCCACGTGGGGCGCGGCAGCGGGGCCAACAGCATCGTGGCGTACTGCCTGGGCATCACCGATGTGGACCCCATCGAACTGGACCTCTACTTCGAGCGCTTCATCAACCCCAGCCGCAGCAGCCCGCCCGACTTCGACCTCGACTTCAGCTGGAAGGACCGCGACCAGGTGACGCAGTACCTGTTCGACACCTACGGCGATCAACGAAGGGTGGCGCTGCTGGCCACCTACAGCACCTACCAGCAGCGCGCGGTGGTGCGTGAACTGGGCAAGGTCTTCGGGCTGCCGCCGGCGGACATCGACGCACTGGCCGAAGGCGACGCCGGGCGCTCACGCTGGATCGGGCGCAGCGACAACCCGAAGGCCTCGAACGGTGGCACCGCGGTGATCGACAACGACCGCATCGCACGCACCATCCTGCGTTATGCAGAGCACTTCCACGAGCATCCGCACCACCTGAGCATCCACGTGGGCGGCGTACTGATCAGCGAGAAGCCCCTCACCCACTACACCGCGCTGCACCTGCCGCCGAAGGGCTTCGCCACCACGCAGTTCAGCATGCTGGAGGCCGAGGACCTGGGGCTTTACAAGTTCGATATCCTGAGCCAGCGGGGGTTGGGGCATATCCGGGATGCGGTGGAGATGGTGAGCGCAAAGGCGAATGTCCAATATCCAATGATCAATGTTCAATGTTCAATGAGGCCTGCGCACGAACTTCCATCCGAACGAACGCGGGAGGCACCCATTGAGAATTGGACATTGGATATTGATCATTCATCATTCCGCGAAGCGGTGGACATCCACGCCATCGAACGCTTCAAGCACGATCCCCGCATCAACGAACTCCTTCGCACCGGCGATACCATCGGCTGCTTCTACGTGGAGAGCCCGGCCATGCGCATGCTGCTGAAAAAGCTGGGCGTGCAGGACTATCCCACGCTGGTGGCTGCCAGCAGCATCATCCGTCCGGGCGTATCGCAGAGCGGCATGATGCGCGAGTACATCCTGCGCCACCGCGATCCGGAACGGCGCAAGCAGGCACACCCAGCGATGTACGCCATCATGCCCGACACCTATGGCGTGATGGTTTACCAGGAGGACGTGATCAAGGTGGCGCACCTGTACGCGGGTCTCACGCTGGCCGAGGCCGACATCCTGCGGCGCGGCATGAGCGGCAAGTACCGCAGTCGGGAGGAGTTCCAGCGCGTAAAGGAGCGCTTCTTCGACAACTGCCTGAAGAAGGGCTACCCGCCGGAGGAGAGCGCTGAGATCTGGCGCCAGATCGAGAGCTTCGCCGGCTACAGCTTCGCGAAAGGCCATAGCGCCAGCTATGCCGTGGAGAGCTACCAGAGCCTCTACCTGAAGGCCTACCACCCGCTGGAGTTCATGGTGGCCGTGGCGAACAACTTCGGCGGCTTCTACCACACCGAGTTCTACCTGCACGAAGCGAAACGCGCCGGAGCGGTGATCGAGGCGCCGTGCGTTAACCGGAGCGGGGAGCTGTGCACGTTGCACGCTGCTGGCCCTTGGCCGCTGGCTGCTGGCGGGATCGAAGACCGGCCAGCAGCCAGCGGCCAGCAGCCAAAGGCCAGCATCTATCTCGGTCTACAGAACATCAAGTCCCTGAACACCGACACCGCTGAACGCATCCTCCGCGAACGCCAACGCAATGGCCCCTACTCCGACCTCCCCGACCTACTGCACCGCATCCCCATCCCCGTGGACCAGGCGCGCATGCTGATCCGTACCGGGGCGCTGCGCTTCACCGGAAAGAGCAAGCCGGAACTGCTGTGGGACCTCACGCTGTTGCATCCCGGCGCCAAGCACGACCCCGCACCCGACCTCTTCGTCACCAAGCCGCCGCCCACCAAGCTGCCAACCTTGGAGCACTTCGACCTGAGCGATGCCTACGACGAGCTGGAACTGCTGGGCTTCCCCTTGTGCGACCCGTTCCTGCTGGTGGATGGAGGATCCGAAGATCAGATGATCGGACGATCAGAAAATGGAAATGCACATGGTGAATGGTCAGTGGCGAATGGTGAATGGGAAAATGCCCGCGGGAACAGCGATCAAGCGCCAATGGTCGATGCCGTTGGTCCCATTCACCATTCACCAACCCCCATTCACCCGGACACTTCCCGCAACCCATTACGCAACAACACTCCGACACGCAACGCCCTGCCGCACATACTCGCCCGCGACATGCCCGCACATATCGGCAAGCGCGCTTCCCTGCTCGGCTACGTGGTACACGTGAAACCCACCAAGACCGGCACCGGCGAGCGCATGAGCTTCGGCAGCTTCATCGATCCCGCAGGCGACTTCTGGGACAGCACGCAATTCCCCAGCGTGGAGGCGAAATATCCCTTCCGAGGCCGTGGGGTGTACCGCCTCACCGGCATCGTGGAGGAAGAGTTCGGGCATTGTTCGCTGAACGTTCAGCACATGGAAAAACTGCCTTGGAAACAGGACCCACGATATGGCACGAAATGATGCACTAAAAGGTTCCCGGGCACACAGGCAACGGATGCACGGCAAGTCGTGTCATGGATGTATAACATGCCTATGACCATGATCCGACCCTACGCCGCATTGCTCCTTGCGCTTCCCTTCGCTCTCAACGCCCAATCCATTGCCACGCAGGGATTCTCGTTCAATCCCAGCGTGCTCACAGTGACCGCAGGGACCTCCATCTCGCTGAACATCGGTGGAGCACACACCATGACCGAGGTGGATGAGACCACCTGGAACGCCAACGGCAACACGTGGAACGGCGGTTTCAACTTTGATGGCGGGACCCACACGCTCACTCTTGACCTGCCGGGCACGTACTACTATGTATGCGTACCCCACGCGAGCGCAGGTATGAAAGGCCGCATCATCGTGGAAGCCAGCACCGGTGTCGCACAGGCCATTCCCACGCCGACATTCGCGCTCTACCCCAACCCGACCAGCAGCGAATTGGTGATCTCCACCACGGCGGCATCCGAACTATCCATTGTTCTCCTGGATGCCCAAGGACGAGAAGCACTTCGTTCGCCGTTGAGCGGCAATGACCGCATCAGTGTATCGCACCTCGGCGAGGGGAACTACACGGCCCTGTTGATGGACACCGCAGGCATCATTCGCGCTCGCGAACGCCTGTCGATCGTTCGCTGAACCGAAGATCAACTGAAGCGAACGCCGCTCCTCGGGGCGGCGTTCCTGTGTTCACTGCAACGTATCCCACCAGGCCTCGCTCAGGGTCATGTCCGGTCCATTGACAATGCGACCAATGCGCGGGGTGAGCAGTGGTATGCCCAGTTCCTTCGCCGCCAAGGTCACGCGCTCCACCGGCTCTTTCCACGGATGCATGGCCAGGCTGAACTTGCCCCAATGGATGGGCATCAGCACCTTCGCCTTCACATCGGCAGCAGCCTGCGCGGTCTCCTCCGGCATCATGTGTATGTCGGCCCAGCGTTCATTGTAGGCCCCGCATTCGAGCAATGCCAGATCGAAAGGTCCAAAGCGCTCGCCCACTTCCTTGAAGGAGGGTGAATAGCCCGAATCGGCGCCGAAGTAGACCTTCTTCGTCCGACCCTCGAGCACCCAGGATCCCCAAAGCGTGCTGAAGCGGTTGCTCATGCCTCGTCCACTGAAATGGCGCGAAGGAGCGAGCGTGAGCTTCACGGATCCGACCTCAACATTCTCCCAGAGGTCCTTCTCGGTGATGGACCCGGCAGGCACGCCCCAATGCTCCAAATGCGCGCCAACTCCCAGTGGCACGATAAAGCGCTTGTTCTTCAATTGAAGGATGGTCCCGTGATCAAGGTGGTCGTAGTGGTCATGCGAAAGGAGGACGACATCCACCTGCGGCAACATCTCCACGCCCATGTGCTGGGTATAATTGAACCGCTTCGGACCAGCGAAACTGAAGGTACTGGCGCGCTCTCCGAACATCGGATCGCACAGAAAGGTGGTGCCATCGACCTTGATGAGCACCGAGGAGTGACCGAACCAGCAGATAGCCATTGATGTGTCCGGAACAGCGGCCCAAGCGGCAGCATCGAACTCCACAACGGGGATGGTATCCTTGGGTTCGCGGCCCTCACCGCCCTTAACGAACTCCCACATAACACCGAGCAGGGTCCCAATGGGCATGTCCATGTTGGTGGTCACCTTGTTCTGGAACTTACCATCGAGGTAGTTGGGCGAGGCCTGTATGCGAGCGAGCCGATCACCCGTGGGATCACTGCCGACACGAGGGGAGAACTGGAAGTACAGCAACAGCGCAGCGCCCAGCGCGATGATAACGCCCAACAGGGTCCAGAGTATCATACGGAACGGTCTCAATGGTCAAAATGGAAAGGTCCGGCTCAAAGGTCCGGACCTTTCCATTCAGCACCCTACCGCTCGTGGATCAGTTGCGGTATTTCACCGCTCCCTGGGCCAGCAGATGCTCAATGTCATTATTGATACTGAGGATGAGCAGGGAGGTGGCGGTGCAGAACACCGGACTGGTGATGCAGTGGTGACCGTTCCAGCTGCCGTCGTTGTTCTGGATGCTCACCAATCGACCGGTGGTCTGCTGGTACCAGTTCTTCCAGCCCTGGTCCTTACCGATCACCAACGATTCACCGGTCTGCAGGAAGCTCAGGAACTCCTCGCCGCCATTGTTCCCGAAGCCGCTGATCACCCGTTCATCCTGGGCCTGCTGCTTGCTGGCGTTGTAGACCTGATAGGCGGTGTTGTACTTCTCCGCCTCGGTACGTGACATACCGGTCTCCTCCAGAGCATCCACGGATACGGGAGCATCGTTGGAGAGCTTGCCTTCCTCCCTTGCCTTGGCCATACGCTCGTTCACCTCGCGTGCTTCCACCGCACTGTTCCGCGAACTGCCGCTCACTGCATAGAGCGTGATGCCCGCTGCCCGTTCCGTGGCCACGCTGCCGGTGTTCACATCGAAATTGGCCTTCTGGTAATCACGGGCCAGGTCCAGCGCTTCGGCATCCACTTCGGCGCCCTGTGCTTTTGCCGACTCCAGCGCACTGGCGGCAAAAGAGCTCTGCAACACACCTGCCCATCCATCGCCCTGAACACTGCCATCACTGTTCTGCGACCGTTGGATCATGCCCACACAGGTATTCAGAGCGCGCATCACCCGGAGCTTCATCGGATGCTCCTCGCCGAGCTTGGCGCTCAGGTTGCTCAAGCACTGCGCCGTGAGCGCCACATCGATGTTCTGGCCCAGTTTGGACTGGATCTGGGTGCCCTGCAAGGCCGTGACGTTCACCGCGTTCTTCGGCGCCGCTTCCACCTGCTTCAACAAGTACTCCACCGCCTTCTTCAACTGTGTGCTGTACGCCCCTTGTTCAAGGGCGTTCCCCATGCGCATCAGGGCCATCGCGACCATGGCCGTGGTGGCCGGATCGGTGCTCACGGCGAGGGGGTCCATGATATCCTGTCGCGCATGACTTCCAGCGCCATACCCACCATCCTGGGCCTGCGCTTTCACCAGCCACTGCAGACCGCGTTGCTCAGCGAGCAGCACTTTCTCTGGCGTTCGCAGCACGAAACTGCTGTCCAGTCCGACGCCTTCGTACACGGTCATGAACACGCATTTGGGAGGCTCCTCTGCTACAGGAGGGGGTACTGGACAATGCCCCAGAGGGCGGTTCGCCAACAAGGACGATCGTCCACGGAACGATGCAAGCACCACGAGGATGCCGCCAGCAGCGAGGATAGCAAGCAGTAGGAAGGATCGGGAACGCATGGGTTTCATGTTGTGGTCACACATGGTGAGCATGACCGGTTCGTAGTCACCGTACACGCGGACCTCGATGGGGTTCGATCGTAACGACCTTAACTTCGGGCATGCGTTCGACGATCACCATCTTCGCCTTCATACTGAACGCGATGCTATGGGCGCAACCCCGCGTGCTTCACTTCACCCGCACCTCGGGCTTCGATCATGGCACGCGCTCGGTCTCGTACGCCATGTTCCAGGGTATCGCACAGGAACTGGGCGCCACGGTGGATGATGACCAGAGCGGCGACCCCTTCAGCGACCCGGTCGCACTCTCACAGTACGCGGTCATCATCTTCAGCAACACCAGCGGGAACGCCATCCTTAACGCGCAGCAGCGGATCAATTTCGAGGCCTGGGTGGCGAACGGCGGCCGGGTGATGGGCATCCATGCGGCCACCGACACCTACCGACACAGTGCGGCCAACGGCAACAATACGGGGACCTGGGATTTCTACGCCGAGCTGATCGGAGCCAGTGTGCAGGAGGCCCCCAACCACGTGAATGGCACGCCGGAGTACAGCATGTCCCATATCGGCGTGCACGCCAGCACGGCCAACCTACCTGAACCTTGGGTGAAGAACGAGGAGTACTACTACTGGGAGGACGGCTACTACGGCCCGGATAACATGGAGGTGCTCCGTGTGGAAGAGACCGTTGGACCCAATGGACAGGTGAACAGCTACGATGCACCAAGGCCCATGAGCTGGTACCGGACGCTGCCCAATGGATCACGCGTGTTCTACACGGCTCTCGGACATGCGCAAAGCAACTTCACAAGCGACCTGCTGTTCCGCGCACATATCAAGGATGCGCTGGCTTGGCTGTTGGAAGGGAGCACGGACATTTCAGCCCCCTCGAGCATTTCGGGCTTTCACGCCTATCCCAACCCGGCATTGGATGTATTGACCATCCTGACCGATGCCTCATGGACCGGGATGCCCGTGCAGGTGTTGGACACGACTGGGCGTGTGGTGCTTCAGGGAACGATCAGCGGCGAAAGCACGATCATATCGGTGAACAGCCTTTCCGAAGGCACCTACGTGATCCGTACGCAGGCATCCGCGAAGTCCGTACGGATCATCCGATAAAGTCTTTCGCGGATATCAGGCGCACAAGACCTCATGGGCACATGCCCTACGCCTCCTGCAACTTCTTCGCAGCGCGCTTCCGCTCGTTCTCATCCAAGAGGATCTTACGGATCCTGAGGCTCTTCGGCGTCACCTCCAGATACTCGTCCTCGGCGATGTACTCCATGCACTCCTCCAGGCTGAACTTCACGGCAGGAGCGATGTTCAACTTTTCGTCAGTGCCGCTGGCGCGCATGTTGGTGAGCTTCTTGGTGCGCACCACGTTCACCACGAGCTCTTCGCCGGGCTTGGGGCTTTCGCCGATCACCTGGCCCACGTAGATGTCCTCTCCGGGGTCCACGAAGAACTTCCCGCGGTCCTGCAGCTTATCGATGGCGTAGGGCACCACGGCACCCAGCTCTCCACTGACAATGCAACCGGGGCGAGGTGCCTGGATCTGGCCTTTGAACGGCTCGTATCCCTTGAAGCGGTGGGCCACGATGGCCTCTCCCTCGGTGGCGGTGAGAAGGGTGTTCCGAAGGCCGATGATGCCACGCGCAGGAATGCTGAACTCAAGCACTGTGCGATCGCTCTTCTGCTCGATGTTGAGGATCTCGCCCTTGCGACGAGTTACGTGGTCGATGACACGGCTGCTGAACTGCTCGGGCACCTGCACGGTGAGGTGTTCGATCGGCTCGTGACGTTGGCCGTCCACCTCCTTGTACAGCACCTGCGGCTGGCCGAGCTGGAACTCATACCCTTCGCGACGCATGGTCTCCACCAGGATGCTGAGGTGCAGGATACCACGACCGAAGACCAACAGGCGGTCGGGGCTTTCGGTCTCCTTGATGCGCATCGCCAGGTTCTTCTCGATCTCCTTGAAGAGGCGGTCGCGCACGTGGCGGCTCGTCACGAACTGGCCTTCCTTGCCGAAGAAGGGCGAGTTGTTGATGGTGAAGAGCATGCTCATGGTGGGTTCGTCCACCTTGAACTTGGGCAGGCCTTCGGGGTTCTCGGCATCGGCCACGGTGTCGCCGATATCGAAATTCTCAAGGCCCATCAGGGCCACGATCTCGCCGCAGCCCACCTCGTGCTTGATCTTCTCCTTGCCAAGGCCCTCGAATACCATCAGTTCCTTCACCTGGCCCTTCTGGAGGGAACCATCGTTCTTCACCAAGGTGACCTGCTGGCCGGGCTTGATGCTTCCGCGGGTGATGCGCCCCACGGCGATACGGCCTTGGAAGCTGCTGTAATCGAGGCTGGTGATCCGCATCTGCAGGCTTCCCTCCACCTGGCGAGGTGCGGGAATGTGCTCCAGGATCACGTCCAACAGGTGGCTCACGTCCTCCGTGGGCGTCTTCCAGTCCGGTCCCATCCATCCGTTCTTGCTGCTGCCATAAACGGTGGGGAAGTTCAATTGGTCCTCTGAGGCATCCAAAGCGAACATCAGGTCGAACACGGCCTCGTGCACCTCCTCGGGTGTGCAGTTGGGCTTGTCCACTTTATTGATCACCACCACCGGCTTCAGGCCCAGTTCGATGGCCTTGCCCAGCACGAAGCGCGTTTGCGGCATGGGGCCCTCGAAGGCATCCACCAGCAGGATCACGCCATCGGCCATGTTGAGCACACGCTCCACCTCGCCGCCGAAGTCGCTGTGGCCGGGGGTATCGATGATGTTGATCTTCGTGCCTTTATAGCGCACGCTCACGTTCTTGCTGAGGATCGTAATGCCGCGTTCCCGCTCAAGATCATTGTTATCCAGCAATAGGTCCTTCACCTCCTCGTTCACGCGGAACAACTGGCATTGGTGCAGGATCTTGTCCACCAAGGTGGTCTTGCCATGGTCCACGTGGGCGATGATGGCGATGTTGCGAAGTGGGGTCATGGCTTGCACGCCGTATAGCGGCGGGTATGGGGGTATTTTCCGAAAAGGCCCGCGAAGTTACGTCTCCTTTCCGGGAATCGGTCCGGATCGCGGATATTCGCGCCTCAATCCCCGGACCATGCGACCGTTCTCCCTGCTCCTTTCTGCCTTGTCCGTTGTAGCGCTGACCTGCATTTCCTGCGGCGATCAGGCCCCCAAGGCCCCTAGCGGACCGCCCGTTGTCCTTACCGGCGAACTGATCGTGACCACGAGCAATGTGGCCTTGCTGGACTGCGAGCGACGGTCCTATTCCCTGTCCGGCGCTTTGCGCGATTCAGTGATGTACCGGTTCAGCGGCACCGCGGGACTTCCCGAGGGGCAACGACCTTGGATAACCGTACAGGCCAGTGACTCTTCCTTCTCGGCAGGCACGGTGATGGATGTGCAAAAGCGCGGCCCCTGTCTGGTCGACCTGCCCGGAACCTATGCCATGGAAGCCACTAAGGACGGTGAATTGGCGGCCAAGATCAACCTTGATGTTTCGGGCATCTTCAGCTTCGCCGTGGCGCCCGGCGATGGGTCCCGCACGGACGTCAGTGGCCAATGGGTGCGCGAGGAGAAGGCTGTGCTGTTGCGTGGACCAGACAGCAAGTTCCTCCTCCGTATCGTGCATCCCGATGCGTTGGTGCTTGAGGACACCGTTCCGTTCGGCCAGGTACTGCGCATGACGCGGCGCTGAGCGGAACTTCCGCCTTCGACCATTCGACTATCTTTGCCGCCCCTTGCAGTGATGCAGGGTACGACCGGCCCCGTAGTTCAATTGGATAGAATGACAGATTCCGGTTCTGTTGGTTGCAGGTTCGAATCCTGCCGGGGTCACAGGGAAGCGTCCGAAAGGGCGCTTTTCCTTTTCAGGTGCTCAGGTGGCCATGTGCTCATTTTGCTCATCCGGTGCTCCGACCTGAAATAGCGTTGCTCCGCAAGGTGTGCACTCCGAACCAGTTCGATCTTTGATCGCTGTTGGCGGTGATCCGATCGCAACGCATCTTTGAAACGCCAACCTCCCAGCCAACAATGCCCTTGCTCCTGGGTCCATGCGCACATGGTCTCTTGAACAAATGAGCACGTGCAGATCTGATGCGTCTCGATAAATTCCTCTGGTGCGTGCGCCTCTTCAAGACACGGAGCGTGGCCACTGATGCCATGCGCCGCGAACAAGTGCAGCTGAATGGACGTACCGTAAAACCGTCTGCCGAAGTGAAGGTGGGTGACACGTTCGCACTGCGTGAACCACCCATCTGGCGCAGTTGGAAGATCACGTCGCTCCCGGCCTCACGCGTGGGCGCAAGACTGGTGCCCGAGCTGATCGAAGAACGCACCTCGTTCGAAGACCTCGAGAAGCGCGAACTGGCCCGACTGGTGAAGCAACAACAACGCCCGCCCGGTGAAGGAAGACCTACTAAGCGGGACCGCCGCGACATGGACCGTTTCACGAGCGAATGAGCCTATGTCGTGCAGATCCACCAACTTCATCCCTTCTGACCCATCGCCATGCAACTCATTATCCGCCTGATCATCTCCACCATCGCGGTGCTTGTGACCGACCTGCTGCTCCGTGGCGTGCATGCGGACGATTTCGTGACGGGCCTGCTGGTAGCGGTGGTGCTAGGCCTGCTGAACACGTTCTTGAAACCGCTTCTCATCCTGCTCACCCTGCCGGTCACGCTCATTACCATGGGCTTGTTCCTGCTGGTGATCAACGCCGGATTGGTGATGCTGGCCGCACGCATCGTCCCCGGTTTCGTTGTGGAGAGCTTCTGGTGGGCGCTTGGATTCAGTATCGTGCTCAGTATCGTACAGGGATTCCTGCAAGGCCTGGACCGCCCGCGGGACGGTGGCCAACCCGCTTGACAAAGAAGGCCGGCCCCTACGGACCGGCCTTCACACTGCAAATGCCGAACGTTCGGGTCACCGGTTGTCGCCGTCCAGAAGGCGACCAAGACCTCCGAGCACGCTTCCCTCCTCCTTGCCCCTGCCACCCGCACGCGGAGCGGCTGCGATGATATTGTCCGCCAGGCGGCTGAAGGGCAGTGATTGGATCCACACATGGCCCGGGCCGCGAAGCGTGGCGAAGAAAAGACCTTCCCCCCCGAACAGGGTGTTCTTGATGCCCCCAACGAACTGAATATCGTAGTCAACGTCCTGGGTCATGGCCACCAGACAGCCCGTGTCCACCCGCAGGGTCTCACCCGGCCTCAGGTCGCGTTGTACCGTGGTGCCCCCGGCATGGATGTACACCTGGCCGTCGCCTTCAAGCTTCTGCATGATGAACCCTTCGCCTCCAAAAAGCCCGGCACCGATCCGTTTCTGGAACTCGATGCCGATGCTCACCCCCTTGGCCGCCGCTAGAAAGCTGTCCTTCTGACAGACCAGTTTCCCTTGATAGTCGCGCAGGTCCAGTGCCATGATCTTGCCGGGATAGGCCGCAGCGAACCAGGCCGTACGCCGCTCCTGGGCCATGTTCGTGTAGGAGGTCATGAACAGGCTTTCACCTGTGAGCACCCGTTTGCCTGCACTGAGCACTTTGCCGAGGAAACCCTGCTCCTGCCCACGTCCATCACCGAAAATGGTCTGCATCTGGATGCCGTCATCCATCATCATCAGCGTGCCAGCCTCGGCAACGACGGTCTCCATCGGGTCCAGCGTGATCTCCACGCATTGCATGTCATCACCGACTATGCGGTGGTCAAGTTCGTGTGCTTGGCGGCTCATGGCGCTTGTTGTTCAATTGAATGGCACAAAGCTATCCACCGGACGAGGCCTGTCGTGCGCCGCCCAAGGCGTAATTTGGCCGCTCCTGTAGACCCTGTCAACCCGCCCTTGATGCCGACCCTTCAACCCAGCCCGGCCGCCCCCAAGACACTGGACACGCAGATCCTGTTGCGTGCCTGGGAACTGATGTGTACGGCCAAGGCCATGACCGAGACCTACGAAGAGCATTTCAAGCTGACCAGCAAGTACGTGCATGCCACCAGCCGCGGGCACGAGGCCATCCAACTGGCACTGGGCATGCAACTGAAGCCGCAGGACTTCGTGGCCCCCTATTACCGGGACGACAGCATCCTGCTCGGCATTGGCATGGAGCCCTACGAACTGATGCTGCAGTTGATGGCCAAGCGGGACGACCCCTTCAGTGGTGGGCGCACGTATTATGGCCACCCCAGTTTGCGGCGCGAGGGCATGCCGCGCATACCGCACCAGAGCAGCGCCACTGGCATGCAGGCCATTCCCACGACAGGGATCGCCATGGGCCTGTGGTACAAAGAGCAGGCGGGCATTGCCCACGACCTGAATGGATCCGGGGACCAGGCGGCGCCCATCGTGGTGTGCTCGCTCGGCGATGCTTCCGTGACCGAGGGTGAAGTGGCCGAAGCGCTACAGATGGCCGTGCTGAAGAAGCTGCCCATCATCTACCTGGTGCAGGACAACGAATGGGACATCAGTGCCAGCGCCGACGAGATCCGCGTGGCCGATGCCAGTGAGTATGCGAAAGGCTTCCCCGGCCTCGAGGTGCGCAAAGTGGATGGGGCTGACCTTATTGAGAGCTACAACGCACTGAACGAGGTGATCGGCCTCGTGCGCAAGGAGCGTCGCCCTTTCCTGGTGCATGCGAAGGTGCCGCTGTTGAACCACCATACCAGCGGTGTACGCATGGAGTTCTATCGGAGCGAGGAGAACCTGGCCGAGCATCGCAAGCGCGACCCCTTCCCCCGTTTCCTACAGCAATGCCTGGACAACCGCCTGCAGCTTGATGGCCTGAAGCAGATCGAACAAAAGGCGATCGCCCGCGTGAAGGCCGATTTCGAACGAGCACGCGCTGCGGAGGACCCCACGCCAGCGGACCTCACCACGCACATGTTCGCCCCTACGCCGGTCACCGAGGAAAAGGGTGAACGCGCGCCTGCCGATCGTGAACCCACCGTCATGGTGGACAGCGCGCTCTTCGCCATTCGAGAGCTGATGCAGGAAGATCAGCGCTGTCTGCTCTATGGGCAGGACGTGGGCGCCCGCTTGGGCGGTGTGTTCCGCGAGGCCGCCACCCTTGCTCGTGACTTCGGCGGTCACCGCGTGTTCAACACCCCGATCCAGGAGGCCTTCATCATCGGCAGCACCGTGGGCATGAGCGCTGCAGGCCTGAAGCCTATCGTGGAGGTGCAGTTCGCCGACTACATCTGGCCCGGACTGAACCAGCTGTTCACGGAGGTGGCGCGTTCGTGTTACCTCACGGTAGGCAAGTGGCCGGTGAGCTGCATCCTGCGCGTGCCCATCGGTGCGTATGGAAGTGGTGGCCCCTACCATAGCAGCAGCGTGGAAAGCGTGCTCTGCAACATCAAGGGCATCAAGATCGCCTACCCCAGTACCGGTGCCGACCTGAAAGGCCTGATGAAGGCCGCCTACCACGACCCCAACCCGGTGGTGATGTTGGAGCACAAGGGCCTCTACTGGAGCAAGATCAAAGGCACCGAGGACGCGAAGACCGTGGAACCAAGCGCCGATTACATCATCCCCTTCGGCAAAGCGCGCCTGGTGCTGGAGGCCGATGCGAAAGCCGTGACCAATGGCGAGGCGGCGGTCATCGTCACGTATGGCATGGGGGTTTACTGGGCGAAGGCTGCAGCGAAGGAGTTCCCCGGCCGCGTCACGATCATCGATCTGCGCACCCTGGCCCCGTTGGACGAGGAGACCGTGATGAACACCGTGCGTTCGCACGGACGCTGCCTGGTGGTCACCGAGGAACAGCTCACGAACTCCTTCGCGCAGGCGCTCGCCTCACGCATTGGAGATCGATGCTTCGAGCAACTGGACGCCCCCGTGCGCACGCTCGGCTCAGTGGATATGCCGGCCATTCCGCTTAACAGCACACTGGAGGCGGCCATGATCCCCAGTGCGGAAAAAGTGGCCAATGCATTGGGCGATCTGCTCGACTATTGAACCCACCACCCCAACACATCGACGGCATGCAGGAGCACTTCATGAAGGTGCAGCGCACCGCCCGGTTCCACATGCTGGGACAGCTGGAGACCGCTCGCGAGATCTGGATCGTGGTGCATGGTTACGGCCAGTTGGCCCGGTATTTCCTGAACCATTTCGCGGCCAATGCCAAGGAACGCTGCATTGTGGCGCCCGAAGGACTGAGCCGGTTCTACCTGGATACAGCACACAGCCGCGTGGGGGCCACGTGGATGACGCGTGAGGACCGCATGCACGAGATCGAGGACCACATCGCCTACCTGGACCAGCTTGTGCGCGAACTGGGCCGAAGGAGCGTACCGGGAACCCCCGTTCACGCATTGGGTTTCTCCCAAGGTGTTGCCACGGTAAGCCGTTGGGCCATGCAGGGTTCCACCCCGATCAAGCGGCTGGTCCTGTGGGCCGGTTCATTGCCCCCGGAACTGGACCTCGGCACTCTACGCACCTGGAAGGACATGCAGGTCGACCTGGTCTTGGGCGACCAGGACCCGTATGCGAACAAGGAGTCGCTCGAGGGATCGGCCCAACGCATGGCAGCGGCAGGAGTGCGGCATCGAGCCCTCCTGTTCCAAGGCGGACATCAGCTTGATGCGCTGACCTTGCAACGCATCATGGCCAACGGTTAGAACGTGGCAGGCGGCTTGTTGGCGGACCAGGCGAGCAGTTCGTCCAAGGTCCTCACCGCCACGGCATGGTAGTTCTGGCGTGAACTGCGGTAGATCTCCTGTGCCATGAGACGTCCCTTTTCCGTGGCCACCAGTTCAGTGTAGAGCGGCACCAGGAACTTGCGGCGTCCAACGGTGCTCAGGAACCGGTCGAGTGTTGGATAGGCCGCGTCGTGATCGTTGCGGATGCACTGCTCCAACCAGGCGGCCAATACTTCGGAATTGCCACTGTTGGTAAGGCCGAAGGCCATGTCCAGGTCGTCCAACTGCGTGGTCGACAGGTTGGCAGGCAAATGACGAAGGAAGTGCATCCACTCGAAGGTGCTCCACCCGTTCGTCGCCAGGTCCGATGCCTTTATGCCCTGCTGCCATCGGGCCAACTCGCTTTCCACCTTGGTGAACTTGTCCGACACGGGTGTTGGTGCATCCGCCGGCAGGCCCGGACCGTCCACCCATGCAGAGATGTCCAATTCGACGTTGTTCGGGGCCAGCAATTGCTCATCCAAGTAGGCCAGGAACCGGTCCGTGGTCATGCTTTGGAAGGCGAACGTATCGAAGTAGCCACGCAGGAAGGCGTCGAATTTCTGTCGCCCCACTTTCGATTCCAACAGCTTCAGGAACGCGAAGCCCTTTTCATAGGCGATGTCCGTCATTCCATCATCGGGGTCCCGGCCCTCCAAGTGCAAGCGCAGGTGCGTATCGGCCGAATGCCCTTCCTTCTCCAATCGGGCAAGTGTGGCTTGCAGATCCTGGCGCCCCAGGATCTGAAGCATGCCCGCATGGCTTTCTCCGTACAAGGCCTCGCTGATACGGTTCTCGAAATAGACGGTGAACCCCTCGTTCAACCAGAAGTCGTTCCACGTCGCATTGGTCACCAGATTGCCGCTCCAGCTATGTGCCAGCTCATGGGCGATCAAAGCTGTCAACGAGCGATCACCGGCAATGATGGTGGGCGTGGCAAAGGTCAACCGGGGATTCTCCATGCCTCCGAACGGGAAGCTCGGCGGAAGCACGATCACATCATAACGGCCCCAACGATACGGACCATAAAGGGCTTCGGCCGCTTCCAACATGCGCTCGGTATCGGCGAATTCCCATGCCGCCTTTGCCACCACGCTGCGCTCGGCATAGACGCCCGTGCGTTCGCCCAAGGGCCTGAAATCAAGATCTCCCACCGCTAACGCGATCAAGTAGGCCGGGATCGCCTGCTCCATACTGAACGTGTACGACCCATCCGAACTGCGCTGCTGTGGGTTGGATGCGCTCATCACCGCCATGAGCTCTGCAGGGACCTTAACACGGGCATCGTAGGTAATGCGGATACCGGGACTGTCCTGCACGGGGATCCAAGTGCGCGTAAGGATGGCCTGCCCTTGAGTGAACAGGAAAGGGTGCTTGCGATCGGCCGTCTGCTGGGGGGCCAACCATTGCAAGGCCTTGGCATGGCTGGTGGTCCTGTAGTCCACGGCGATCTGCTTGCTATCGCTCTTGATGGGGATTCCCAACGACCTGCCCAGAAGCGTACTATCGCCCACCTGGTATTCCACCGGTCGTCCATCCACGCGAACGGCGTCCACCTTCAGCCCATCGGTATCGAGGTAGATGGTGTCGCTACCATGGGGATCGATCGCATATCCGGCAGTGCCCGAAATGGTACGTGCGTCCATATCCACCCGGATATCGAGATCAAGGTGGGTGATACGCGCGTTGCTGACACTGGCATGCGTGTGGGTATCCATGGCTTCATCGCTTGTTGTCGGCTGGTCCGCGCCTACGTCGGGCCCGGCGCCGGAACAGGAAGTGAACAAGGCGGCGAACAGGGCCACCCGGGAGAAGGTCAGTCGTATCATGACGGGAAATGCGGAGCGCAAATGTAGCCGCACCAAGTGCAGCCGGGAGCGAACCAGCGACCAGCCCGATAAACAGGGGGATGCACGACCGGGCCGCTCGCACCAGGTCATTGACAATGCATCATTCCCGTTCGGCCCGTTGAAGGACTTGGCGCCACAAGCACTAGCGCGTGTTGTACGAACACACTGACCAAGAGGGATGTAAATGAGGAAGGCCACCAAAAGGTGACCTTCCATTTGCCAGTCGGGGTGACTGGTCCCGAGGCCTCGGGACGAACCAGCGACCAGACGGGCGATCAGCAGGAAGCATGGGAGGCCACTGTTCTCAGCACATTGACCATGCCTTGATCTCCTAGGCACCCGGCCCCTGCCTGCTCAACAGGCATTTCGCATGTTGCAAGCACGAACCAAATGGGGGCGTAAATGAAGAAGGCCACCCTAAGGTGACCTTCCATTTACCAGTCGGGGTGACTGGATTCGAACCAGCGACCACTTGCACCCCATGCAAGTGCGCTACCGGGCTGCGCTACACCCCGAGGGGCCGCAAATGTAGAAAAGTCCCGGGAACTTGAACGGTGTGCTAAAGACCGGACCGACTAAAGCACGTCCCAATTGCAAAGCAGGGCGAAAGCAATGAGGGCCAGGTACACCATGAGTGTCATGAGACCCGGGCTGAACTTGCGCATGATGGCTTGCATGGTGATCGGTTTTAATGGGTACGACACAAAGATCCGATCTGCATGGCGCCTCCCGTATTACGGCAACGCTAACTCACGTGCTGTTATCAACAGGTCGCCTGTTGATCATGCACGAACAGGGCAAACGGTTGAGGCGTTTGACGAACGGTCCGACCCGGGGCATCAGCCGACGATAGCTTTGCCGCCCCATTGTCCCTTTGCTCTTCCCCCATGCGCCACTTCCTCAGCCTGCTCACCATTCTTCTATGCCTCGGGGCCTCGGCACAGCGCGCCTTCACCGTCAGTGGCTACGTGAAGGATGCGGCCAGTGGCGAGGCCCTCATCGGTGCCAATGTGTTCGTTAAGGAGACCATGCGGGGCTCGGCCACCAACGTATATGGATACTACGTTCTGAACCTGGAGCCAGGAACCTACACCCTGGCCATGAGCTATATCGGCTACGAGGACTGGACACGGACCATTGAAGTGAACGCCGACCAAAAGATCAATATCGATGCTGTGCCCAAGGCCATCATGGCCAAGGAGTTCGAAGTGGTGGGCGAGCGGAAGCAGGACAATACGGAAGGCACCCAGATGGGCACCGTCGAACTCGACGTTCAGAAACTGAACACCCTGCCCGCGTTCCTGGGCGAGGTGGATATCCTGAAAACGATCCAACTCCTGCCCGGTGTGGCCAGCAACGGGGAGGGCAATAGTGGGTTCTATGTACGCGGCGGAGGACCTGACCAGAACCTTATCCTACTGGATGAGGCCACCGTATATAACGCCAGTCACCTCTTCGGATTCTTCAGCGTGTTCAATGCGGATGCCGTGAAGAACATCGAACTGATAAAGGGCGGCATGCCGGCCAATTATGGAGGTCGCATATCCTCCGTCCTGGACATCAGTATGAAGGACGGCAACGACAAAGGCTTCCATGGGCAGGGTGGCATCGGGCTCATCTCCTCCCGCCTCACCCTCGAAGGCCCCATTGTGAAGGACCGCAGCTCGTTCATCGTGAGCGGGAGGCGCACCTACATTGATGTGGTCACCAAGCCCTTCATCAATCCGGAAAGTGCGTTCTCCGGCAGTGGGTACTACTTCTACGACCTCAACGCCAAGGCGAACTACCGCTTCAGCGACAAGGACCGGGTTTTCCTGAGCGGCTACTTCGGCCGCGATGTCTTCGACTTCTCCGGCAGCCAGGAGGGCGACCCGAAATTCCGGATCCCTTGGGGCAATGCCACCCTTGCCGCCCGATGGAACCACGTGTTCGGCCCCAAGCTTTTCATGAACACCACGGCCACCTTCAGCGACTACTCGTTCGCATTCCAGGCCGATCAGGACCAGTTCGCGTTCGAACTGTTCAGTGGCATCAAGGACTACAGCCTCAAGGTAGACCTCTCCCACTATCCCAATGGTCGCCATCGCCTGAAATACGGCGGCCAGTACACCTACCATGTCTATACCACCAGCACGGTGAATGTGAGCAGCGGCGACACTGATTTCGACATCGACACACCGCCTAAGTTGCATGCACACGAGACTGCGCTCTATGTCATGGATGACTTTGATGTGACCGACAAGCTTCGCCTGAACGCCGGCTTACGGCTCACCACCTTCGCACACGTGGGGCCGTTCAAACTGTATGAACTGGATGAGGCGGGTCGCGCGACCGGCGAACCGGAGGAGTTCGCCCCCGGCACCCCTATCGCCAGCTATGCCGCTCTCGAACCACGATTTTCCGCCCGTTACCGGTTGCGCCAAGGCAGTATCAAGGCCTCCTTCAACCGCGGTCAACAGTACGTGCACCTGGCAAGCTTCGGCAGCACTCCGCTTCCCACCGATGTGTGGATCCCCAGCAGCACCAACGTCCGTCCCCAGATCGGCACCCAGTATGCAGCCGGCTATTTCCGGGACCTCATGGACGGGCTGTTCGAGACCAGCGTGGAGGTGTACTACAAGGACTTCGACAACCTGATCGAATACGCCGAGGGCGCCGAACCGGCCAACAACGGCAACACCAACTATGACGCCCAACTGGTGTACGGGGAAGGGTACAGCTATGGCGCTGAGCTCTTCATCAAGAAACGACTGGGCAAAGTGAACGGTTGGGTGGGCTACACCTGGAGCAAGACCATGCGTACTTTTCCCGATATCAATCAGGGCGCGGAGTTCCCCAGCCGCTGGGACCGTCGCAACGACCTGAAGGTGGTGCTGGCCTACGAGCCCAACAAACGCTGGAGCTTCGGTGCCAACTTCGTCTATTCCACCGGACAGGCCGTGACACTCCCGGTGAACCGATACTTCTACGAGGGTCGCGTGGTGAGCGAATACACCCAGCGGAACGGCTACCGCATGGTCTCCTACCACCGCTTGGACCTTGCCGCCACCCTGCACAACAGGACCACCCGCACCGTGACCGACCCCGTGACCCAGGAGACCACCGAGGTCTCCCGACGCTGGAAGAGAAGCTGGACCTTCTCCGTCTATAATGCTTACAACCGGGCGAACCCCTACTTCATCTACTTCGATGCCTCGGGTAACCCCGCCACCAACACGTTCCAAGTGGTGGCCAAACAGGTTTCCCTCTTTTCCATCCTCCCGTCCGTCACCTGGAACTTCCAATTCTGATCCACATGATCGCGCAACGCAACTTCCTCCAAGGCCTGTTCCTGCTGGCCACGACCACCTTGCTGCTGGCCTGCGAAAAGGAGATCACCGTGGACCTTCCAAAGACCGATCCACGCATCGTGGTGGAAGGGACCATTGAGGCCGGCATGCCGCCGATCGTGATCCTTACCCGCACCCAGGGCTATTTCGACCCCACGGACCTGAACAGTATCGCCGCCAGCTTCGTGACAGAGGCCACGGTCACGGTGAACGATGGCACTACGACGCATACCCTGGACCGGGTCTGTAGTGGGGAGCTAACGGAGGAACAGATCGAACTGATCTCCTCATTGACCGGTCTGGACGTGGACTTGCTCACCAACGCCAACATCTGCGCATGGACCAAGCTCACGCTGTCGGGCACACCGGGGACCACTTATCAATTGAACATCCAGACCGAAGGGAAGACCCTATCAGCCACTACGACCATCCCGCAGCCTGTTCAATTGGATTCGCTCTGGTTCAAGCTCGCCCTGCAACAGCCCAACGACGATTCGCTCGGGTTCATTTGGGCCAGGCTTTCCGACCCCGACACCATTGGCAACGGCTACCGATGGCTCGCCAAGCGCATCAACGCCGGCCCCGACGGCGGCCCCAAGGACGACAGCTTCGTGGCCCCGTTCTTCTCCGTGTTCGAGGACCGCTTCGTGAACGGCCTCACCTTCGACTTCAACTTCAATCGTGGCTCGCAACCCTTCAGCGAGGCGGAGGATGACAACAATGAGGAGAGCGGATATTTCAAGCGTGGTGACACGGTGGTGGTGAAGCTCGTCAGCCTCGACCTGGCGTCCTACCGGTTCTACAACTCGTTCCAGAACAATGTGGCCTCGCAGGGCGATGTGTTCAGCAACCCGGCCAATGTGATCAGCAACATCCAAGGCGGACTGGGGCTTTGGAGCGGCTGGGGCGTGAACCCTGTTCTGGATACGGTGGTCTGCCAGCCTTGACCGAAGGCGTTACGGTCAGCGAGTGACCCTGATGATAACGACCGGGTAACCTCCGTCACCGGACCGTGATCGCAGCGGGGCTAACTTCGCGCCCTCATTATCGCCATGAGCACTTCCCCCGAACACGTCAAATGCCTGATCATTGGATCGGGGCCCGCCGGTTATTCCGCTGCCATCTACGCCGCACGCGCCGACCTGAAACCCCTGATGATCGAAGGCCCCCTGCCCGGCGGCCAGCTTACGCAGACCACCGAGGTGGACAACTACCCCGGATACCCCAAAGGCCGCACCGGACCGGACATGATGGAGGACCTCAAGCAGCAAGCCCTGCGCTTTGAGACCGTGATCCGCAATGGCTGGGTGACAAAAGTGGACTTCACCGGACCCGTGCACAAGGTGTGGGTGGATGAGAAGACCGAGATCCACGCGGACACCGTGATCATCAGCACCGGTGCCAGCGCCAAGTGGCTGGGCCTGCCCAACGAGATCCGCCTGCGCGATATCGGTGGCGGTGTGACCGCCTGTGCCGTGTGCGATGGCTTCTTCTACCGCGGCCAGACCGTGGCCTTGGTGGGAGCTGGCGACACGGCCTGCGAAGAGGCCACCTACCTCGCCAAGCTCTGCCCCAAGGTGTTCATGCTCGTGCGCAAGGATGAGTTCCGCGCCAGCAAGGCCATGGTGCACCGTGTACAGAACACCCCGAACATCGAAGTGCTCTTCAATACCGAGGTGAAGGATGTGCTGGGCGAACATGCCGTGGAGGGTATCATTGCCATCAACAACCAAACAGGCGAGGAGCGTAAGCTCGACGTGACCGGCCTGTTCGTGGCCATTGGTCATAAACCTGCTACCGACATCTTCAAGGGCTGGCTTGACATGGATGAGGCCGGCTACCTGAAGCACGATGCCGACCGCACCAGCACCAAGGTCCCGGGCGTGTTCGTGGCCGGCGATTGCGCCGACAAGGTGTACCGCCAGGCCGTTACCAGCGCAGGCAGTGGCTGCATGGCCGCACTGGACGCCGAGCGTTGGCTGGCGGCGCAGGGGAGGCATTAACGCACCACCTGCCAATCGGCATATTCCAGCCAGAACCGCACGATCTCGCGGCTCTTGAACGGGATATCCCAGTCGCCGTCGTAATCCACACGCACGGGCACGAGCACATCGCCGACAAGCGTGTTGCGCACCTTGATGGTGATATCGAAATCCAGGATAACAGAACTGCTGGCGATACGGTAGTTACGTGCCATCACGGCGCCGCTCACCTGGTCGAACCAGGTGTCCATGGTCTTGATCACCGTGCGACCATCGCGGAACTCTGGCTTGGCCTCTGCGCTGAAGACCCAGCATGCCACCCCATCGCGCGTATCGCTCCAGATGCGGAAGTCATACAGCGGTGCCATCTCGGGGCTGAAGAGTGCGAGCTTGTCGCCAATGAAGGGTACACTGGCGATCTCGGTGCCGGGATCGAACATGAACTTCTTCAGCTCGCTCTTGTACTTGTCGAACCGGTTGCCTCGTTCGACCTCCAGCTTCCGCAAGGCAACGGTGTTGTTGGCTGCGAAGGTCCCTTTGGGAAAGAACACATCGTCGTACATCTCCACCGTGAGGAACCTGAACTGCCCTTTCCGGTCACGCAGCTTTCCCGATTCCACCACGCTGTCCAATGCCAGAACGGCCATCGGGCCTGAGCGCTTCAACCTGCCGGAACGAAAGAGCGAAGCGGTCTCCTTCTCCCCTTTGTTGTGTACCCGCAATGCACTGCGCAAGTGGTTCGGGTAATAGCGGGTGTTCAGGAAGGCCTTGTGGAAGGTGGTATCCTCACGCACCTGACGAACGAACGCATCCACATCGAACCCTTGGGCCCGGGCGCTGATCACCACTTCGCTCAACTGGATGTGTCGCAACAAGGTGTCAGGCTGCGCAAGTAACGACCCTCTCGCTGAGAGCAGGAAAACGAGCATGCCGAACAAGACCCTGGGCATCGCGTGAGATACTCCTTGCGGCAGGAATCGGTGCATTTCAGTGCATCCGGGTCGGGCCCAGACTGGAGTACAGTTCGTACTTCTTCTTGACGTACAGCAGGAACTCGTATTGGGTAAGCCCTTTGATCACCGGGTCGGGCACCGCGCAGAAATCGATGAAATCATCGAACGATTCATCGCTGAGGTTGATGATGTCGTACTCCACGTATTTCTGGAGCAGTTCCTTCAACAGTGCACGTTTTCGGTCCTCGTTCTCCAACTGGGCCACCAACCGTTTGCTTCGCTCACGCCGGCTGAACTCCTGGTAAAGGAAGGTGATCGGGCTCTGCAGCGCATCCACCTGGCTGATCCGGTAATCGCTCTCGCGATAACCCAAACGCTCGATATCCTTCTGGATCTCCTGCAAGGTGCGCTGGCTGATGATCTCCACTTCACGCAACTGCACTTGCAAGGACCTCAAGCGCACCACCACGCGATAGCTCGCCTTCGGCACGCTGTCGCGCATGGAGATGGCCTGTGTGACATGCCCCACGGAGCCGATCAGGAGCGTATCGGTCTGCCGGGCGGTCACCGTGAACGAACCATCCGCATTGCCGAAGGTCCCCGATCGCGTGCGTTTGTTCACGATCATCAGGTCGTAATAGGTACGCTCCTGTGTGGGCGAAACCACCTGGCCGTGAATGGTCACCTGGTCCTGGGACAGGCCAACGATGGCCGGCAACATGAAGAGTGTGACCAGAATGCGCTTCACAGGAGCAAAGTTACCGCAGGGCCCTTTCAACATTCGTTCCACAAGACCCCCTGATGAAAAAGGGCCCTCCGCATGACGAAGGGCCCTCCTCAAAAAGGCCTGTGCATCTATAAGCCGGGTCCTGTATCCCCCTTGCGGCGGACCTCCATCATCTATCTGGGACGTCGCTCGCGCGCCGCCTCTATCGACCTACCCTCCGGGATCGGACGGGCCGCCCTTATCCACCTTGCGGTGGAACCCCGGTATACATGGTCTTTCAGCCCGTGGGGTTTACCAAGCTGCCCCGCTCACACGGGGCACTGGTGAGCTCTTACCTCACCTTTTCATCCTTACCAGCCTTGCGGCGGGCGGTCTCCCTTTCTGTGGCACTTTCCGTAACGCGCCCGTTCCCGAACGCGCCCCTTCCCGTTAGGAAGCATGGTGCCCTTTGCTGCCCGGACTTTCCTCCCCAGGCCAATGACCTGGGACGATGGAGCGATGCACAGGATGTCAAGGAACGATCAACGATGACGCAGGATGATGACCTCCGTAGCACCCACCCCATAGCGCCGCATATCCGCATCGTGGAACTGGACGCCATCATAATACTGAAGGATCCGGCGAACCTCCTCCCGCAGCACACCCTCACCCACGCCGTGAATGACGATCAGCTTGCGCTTGCCGTTGCGGATCGCCGACTCCAATGCACGCTCAAAATAACGCAATTGGAACTCCAGCTTTTCGCCATCGCTCAACCGGGTCTCGTCCTCCACCAGCTCGTGCAGGTGCAGGTCCACCTCGGCAATGCCTTTGTCATCCGGCTTCTTCGGGGTCTTACCCGGGCGTACCAACTGACCCTTTTTCCGACGCTTCTCCTCCAGCACATCATTCGCCGCGATCAGGCTCGCCTGGTGATCGCTCAACCGCACCAGGGCCAGTTCACGCTCCCGATCGGCACGGACCAGCCCCTTGGTGGAACGGTCCAGCTCAAAGCCATCATCCGTCCGCACACGCACGATGCCCGCCCCCAATATCTCCAGCACGACCCCGCCCCCCACTTCGTCGAGGAAGGTGATACGGTCGCCAGGCATGAACTTTGACGCGGACATTTCGCAAATTTACGGGTCCATGAACGCCTTTCCCCATCCGCGCCGCCCGCTCCTTGTATTGCTCCTCACTATGGCATTGGCCCACCCGGCCCTTGCACAGACCGACGGAACCTGTGTGGCCATTGGGGGGCGGCCGGCCTTGGACAAATTGTTCGAACAGGAACTGAACTACCCGCCAGCTGCGTTGGAGGCAGGCATCAAGGGCGAGGTGGTGATCACCGTTCACCTGCATCCCGACGGTGCCCTGCGAGACATTACCGTTGGCCGGACGGTGAGCCCTGAATGTGATGCCGAGGCATTGCGGCTGGTCAGGATGGTGCGATGGAAACCGGCCACAAGTGGAGAGCTCTGCTCGCCCAAGGACCATTACCTCGCCGTTCCGTTCGACCCCGCGAAGTACAAGCGTTGGCTGAAAGGTCGCCACGCACACACAGACCCGGTGTTCCAACTACCTGCCGACACATCGGTACAGGTGTACCAGGCCAAACAACTGGACGTGTTCGTGGCACCGGTCATACCCAACGGAATGGCCGGTCTGCCCAAGTACATCGGCCAGAACATGCGCTACCCCCCTGAGGCCTTCCGCTACAGCCTGGACGGCACGGTGCGCTTGGAGTTCGTGGTGGAACCGTCAGGCACGCTCAGCAACCTGCACGCCATTGAGGATGTGGGCGGCGGATGCACCGATGAGGCCATGCGATTGGTACAAAAGATCCAATGGCTGCCAGGCCAGAAGGCCGGCCAGCGGGTGCGCAGCATCCTGCAGGTGAGCATTCGGTTCGACCTGCCCAAGGAGGCGCGTTGAGGCGCACTTCTATCTTCGGCCACCATGAAGGCCATTGTGGAAGAACGCGGACCGTGGAAGACCCTGAGCATCGAGGAACGATACGCCACGCCGTGGATCAGCGTAAGCCATCATGAAGTGATCGACCCGAGCGGCGCGGATGGGATCTATGGCGTGATCCATTTCAAGAACATTGCCGTGGGCGTTGTCCCTCTGGACGAGGAAGGGAACACGTGGATCATCGGGCAGTATCGTTACCCCATAAGGTCCTACAGTTGGGAGATACCGGAAGGAGGCGGAAGACGCGACCTGCCCCCGCTGGAAAGTGCGCGTCGGGAACTGCGCGAGGAGGCCGGGATCGTTGCCGAGCGATGGACCCCACTGCTCGAAATGGACCTGAGCAACAGCGCCAGCGATGAGCATGCGGTGATCTATGTGGCCCAAGGCCTCACCTTCCACGAACCGGAGCCCGACCACAACGAGGACCTCGCATTGCGAAAAGTGCCTTTCAACGAGCTCTACCAGATGGTCATGAACGGGGAAGTGCGGGACAGCCTTACCGTGGCCGCAGTGCTCAAGGTACAGCTGCTCTTGAACGAGGGTTCGCTTCGAGCTTGATCAGAATACGACCCAATGGGCATTCACCTGACCGGTGCTGGTGAACTCCAATGCCGGTAGAGGGAACTTGATGCTGCCCAGTACGAACAGTGCCGTGCGCAGAGCGCGGGACTTCACCTTGATCCGGGCCAGATCGATATCCGGGGCCAGGTAGAACTGACGGTAGCGGGAGGTACCGGTTCCGGTCTGCTCTCCTTCGGGCGGGAATGCGGTCACCATACCCTCGGCCCCATAGCCCACGGACACGCTCAACCAGGTCGGTGCGCCAAGTCGCGGCATGAACAGATCCAAGTTCGCGCTCAGCCAGATGGTCTGACCATTGTAATCCTTGAGGAATCGCTCCATGGTGCTGCTACCGAGCAGGTCTGGCGCTTGCGCCGCGTAGGGGGTCAAATGTGCCGAGAACTTGGCGACGATGCGTTGTTCGCCCCAGAGGGCGTCCTGCCCGACAAAAAGCCCCGTGCCTATGACGTTGGCCGCCATGTCGCTCCATGAAAAGCCCCAACCTGCCGATGTGCCGTCCAGGAGTTCCACGCCGGTCAGGAAGAAGAGCCCCAAGCTGCCGCCCACCCAGCGTGATGCCTTTCGGGAAGCTCCGCAATTCTGCATGAGGCCATGCCCCCAGGCCCCCAACGTATACGCGCTGAAAAAATGCCCTGCCTTGTCCATCTGCAGCCATTCCCCGCGGTCATCGAAGGAATGCATGGGGCTGCGTTCAAAATCAGCATACCATGCCTGGTCCAAGGCCACTAACGTACCGAACATGGTCGCCCCGACCAGAATTCCCGTGTTCCGCAGGCAACGTGCGCTGGGGGTGTCCGTCAAGGTATCGGCAGAGCGGTCCTGTGCGTTGACCGGGCCCCACATGAAGAAGGTGGTCGCGAGGTGCACGACCAACCACTGCCACCGTCCGGGCCCATGGCGCTTACGTCCCGATCGATAGTGGATCATCTCCATGTAAAGAGCCTGTGAACCAAAGACGTACGCCTCTTGTAATTGGCATGGACCGGCCCAATTTCGTAACTTGTTCCCGATAACCCGATCGATACGCTCCGGTATGTTGCGCAAGTTCGCCTTCTGCTTGTTGGCAGGAACGGGACCCTTCGTCCCTTCCTCTGGCCAACAATTGGAGCTTGGACTTGGGCGTGAAGCCTTGGAACATCTGGAGGCGCAGCAATGGCACTTCGGAGCTACCGGCCATGGAAATGACCACCTGGTCGTCAATGATGTGCACGGGTTCAGTGCTGTCATCTCCGAGAAAGGCTTCGCCATCTCATCTACCAATGCGTTCAAGGAGGAATGGACCATTTCCATGGAGGTCAACGGGCTTTCGAGGGAACATGGTCGTTGCATCTCCTGGCTTGGCCGTGAAGCTTGTTCCATCAATGATGACCTGTGGTTCCTTGGCGAAGGTTGGGATGTACAGTACGAACATGGTCCTGCCGGTCTACGGCAGAATTTCATCGTCCGACAACGCCTTGATGGCGAAGGTCCACTGTCCATTTCATTGACCATTTCCCAGGGTTACCAACCCACCACCTCTGCGCCCGGAACAATTGGCATCGTGGACCGTTCGGGCCGGACCGTTCTGCGCTATTCGGACCTGAACGTATGGGACGCCTGTGGGCAAGTGCTCTCTGCCTGCATGCGCATTGCGCCCGATCTTCCGAACGGTTTCCGGATCGAAGTGGATGATACGGGAGCCACGTATCCCTTGACAGTGGACCCTATCGCAACCTCTCCGAACGTCGTATTGGCAGGGACCATAACATCGGGTTGGTTCGGCGCAGCTGTAAGCACCGCTGGGGACCTGAACGGCGATGGGTACAGCGATGTGGTGGTGGGCGCAAGCCAGGCCAGCAACGGCCAAACAAATGAAGGATTATGTTATGTTTACTACGGATCAAATTCTGGAATACCCAATTTACCTTCAGTAATATTAGAATCGAATTATCAGGGCGCGCAACTGGGCTACTCCGTTGCCAATGGAGGTGATATCAATGGAGATGGATATGGAGATCTCATTATCGGCGCACAGACGTGGGAAAATGACGTTACGAATCAGAATCAAGAAGGAGGCGTCTTCGTTTATTATGGCTCACCTTCAGGAATTAATACAGCACCAAATGTTATCCTACAATCAAATGCCACGAATCACTACATGGGCTACAGCGTGGCATGCGCTGGAGACATCAATAATGATGGCTACAGTGACATTATATGTGGTGCTTGGCTAGCTCCGATCCCGGGTACTAATGGAGGAGCTGCCTATGTGTTCTTGGGAGGCCCAACAGGCATAAGCACTTCTCCTATTCACCGACTCTCTCGCGACCAGAGCGGAGCCCAATTCGGATCATCCGTAAGTGGCGCTGGTGACGTGAATGGAGATGGCTATAGCGATATCATTGTTGGTGCCTATCGTTATGATTATCTCACGGCTACTGACACCAACAACGGCGCTGTATACATCTACCATGGCGCAGCTGGCGGACTTGCTGGCGGCGGGTTGAACCCGGCTCCGACCACAACACTAAGCTCCGTGGGGCTTAGCCTGTTCTTTGGTTGGGCGGTCTCACATGCAGGTGATGTCAATGGAGACGGCTACAGTGATGTGGTCGTAGGTGATTGGCGCGATAATATCGGTGGCGAGACACAGGAGGGTACTGCATTCATTTTTCACGGATCAGCTGCTGGTGTCAATACCACTCCGGTCACCATATTACAGAGCAACTCCACCAGTGCTTGGTTTGGCCGGAGTGTTTCCACCGCTGGTGACGTTAACGGTGATGGATACGCGGATGTGATCATCGGTGCGGTCACACGAAGTAACGGGCAATCACAAGAAGGTGCCGCCTACCTGTATCTCGGCGCGCCCACTGGCATTCCTGCCGCTCCGTTCGCGATATATGAATTCAATACAGCAGGCGCGAACATGGGAGAAAGCGTTCGCACAATGGGGGATGTGAATGGCGACGGATACAGTGACTTCATTGTGGGAATGCGACTTTACGGAGGAGGTGGTGGCGCACTTGGTTACCACGGTGGCACTTACAACCTCGCCAACTCACCCGCACTTACCCGTTACTCCGGACAGTCCAGCGCACTAATGGGGACCTCGGTAGCGAACGCTGGGGACCTGAACGGCGATGGATACTCCGATGCGGCCGTTGGCGCCCCGGATGCGTCGAACGGACAGGCAGGCGAAGGTTTGGTGTACGTGCATTATGGAAGCACGAACGGACTTTCAGCTGCCCCATCGCTCACGCTGGAGGCCAATGTGGCCGGTGCCCGTTATGGGGCATCGGTGGCCAGTGCGGGCGATATCAATGGTGACGGCTATGCCGACCTGATCGTTGGTGCGCCGCTTTCAGCGGGAACTGGTGCCGCATACGTCTATCTCGGATCCGCGGCCGGTCTTTCATCTGCGCCAGCATTGACATGGGCAGGATCCGCCGGTTCCGAATTCGGGGCAAGCGTGGCAACGGCTGGTGACACCAATGGGGATGGCTTCTCGGAAGTGCTCGTGGGAGCTCCGGCAGCTGCTCTGGTCCGCGTTTATCAGGGCGATCCGAACTCACTGCCATTCACGGTAACACTTACCCTGACCGGTACTGCTGGCTCCCGCTTCGGCGCTGCTGTGGCCACCGCAGGTGATGTGAACGGTGACGGCCGATCGGATGTGGTCATCGGAGCTCCGCTTTTCACCAATGGACAGGCCAGCGAAGGCGCCGCGTTCATCTACCACGGTGCGCCCGGACAACTGAACCCTGCGGTCCAGGCCCAATTGGAGCGCAACCAGGCCAATGCACGTATGGGCATCAGTGTGGCCGGTGCAGGCGACATGAACGGGGACGGGTTCTTCGAAGTGGCCATTGGCGCCGATAACTGGACCAATGGACAGGCCAACGAAGGTGCGGTCTTCCTGTATCGCGGATCGGCGAGCGGCCTCGTGGTCGCAGCTCCCGTAGGGATCGAATACAACCTGGCAGGTGCCCGTATGGGTCGGTCCGTCGCAGAAGCCGGTGATGTAAACGGCGATGGCTATGCGGACCTGTTGATCGGAGCACCGGAAACCACGAACGGCCAGGCGCTTGAGGGTCGAGTGATCATGTACCTCGGCACCCCTACCCTTGTTGGGGCCAATCAACCGATCGAATCCAACGTGGCGAACATGCTCTTCGGCACGAGCGTCGCGGGAGGTGGCGATGTGGACGGCGACGGCTATTCGGACATCATTGTCGGTGCACCGGGGGCGTCACCCTCCTTTGCGAACGAAGGTGCCGTGTTCAGCCACCATGGCAATCTGGACCGTGGACTTAACCGACTGAGCCGACAGTACCAGGCGGACCTGGCATTGCCGCTTTCCACGAATTCGGTCGATTTCGACGATTACAACCACTTCGGGATCGGGCACCGGGCGCGCAGTCCCATTCAACGCACCATGGTCAAACTGCGCTGGCAGGTGGTTCATGAGGGACAACCGTTCACAGGGAACCCGATAACCAACAGCGTGGCCATGACCGGCGTGAGTGCTGCCTGGACCATGCTGCCCTTGGCAGGCACGGAGATCAAGGAATTGATTCTGAAGGCCCCGGGATTCCTGCGCTATAAATGGCGCGTCCGGGTGGAATACCGCATGAACAAGCTCATTGATGGTCAGCGGTTCAGCAGGTGGTTCTATGGCTACGCATCAGGCATCGGGGATATTGGCATCCTCCCTGTCGAACTGCTGGCGTTCGATGGCTCGGCGATGGAGACCGGCAACTTGCTCACTTGGACCACCGCAACGGAATCCGGGTCCGCCGCCTTTGCCGTGGAACGCGATCTGGGTGACGGCCGCTTCGTTGAGATCGGGACCGTGCCCTCCAGCGGGAACTCCCCGATACCGGTGCAATACCAGTTCCTGGACCCGCTCGTGCGCAACGGTACCGCGTATTACCGGCTACGGATGATCGACCAGGATGGAGGTCAGGGAACCTCGCCCACCATCGTGATCAAACGCACATCCAGCGAACTGGGCCTTTGGCCGAATCCTGTAGTGGATGTCATCAATTGGTCCACCGGATCGGAAAATGTGCATGTGGCCAGGATACTGGACCCATACGGACGGTTGGTACTGGAGATGGATGCGTCGAATGGTCAGGTCAGCGGGCCGCGCATTGCTCAACTGGCCTCAGGCACCTATACCATCATGCTCATGGACCCTGACGGCCACCTTCTCGGTTCGGCCAGGTTCATCAAGTAGGTCCCCTTAGGCCCCGATCTGCTTACGACAGGCCTCCAGTATCCGCTTCGCGTTCGCGAGCGAGTCCGACTCGGCATAGCAACGTAATACTGGTTCGGTGCCACTGGCCCTGATCATCAGCCATTGGTCGTTGTCGAAGTGGAACTTGTATCCGTCAATGGTCTCCACACGGCGCACTTCCAGATCGCCGAAGGCCGTGTATCGACCTTCGTTGCAGTTCCGCAGTACATCCTGCTTGAGCGTCTCGCCGATATGCAGGTCGTTCCGGTCGTAGGCGAACGGACCGACAATAGCGTACACCTCTTGGATAAGCTCGTCCAGGGTCTTGCCGCTCTTGGCCATGAACTCCCAAATGGTGAGTCCCATCCAAATACCGTCGCGCTCCGGAATATGGCCCTTGATGGCTATGCCACCACTCTCCTCACCACCCAGCAGTACGTCCTCCGTGATCATGATCCCGCAGATCCACTTGAAGCCGATCTTGGTGACCTCGTAGTCGAGCCCGTAGTGCTCGCACATCTTCTTCACCTTCGGAGTGGCACTGAAGGCCACCACCACCTTGCCCGTGAACTTCTTGTACTTCACGAGGTAGTGGATCAGTAACAGGATGATGTGGTGCGAATCAATGAACTCGCCCTTGCCGTTGTACAGGCCGATCCGGTCCGCATCACCATCCGTGGCCAATCCACAATCAATGCCCCCTTTCTTGATCAAGGCACTGAACTCCTGGAGGTTCTTGTGGATGGGCTCGGGGGCTTGTCCATGGAATGACGGGTTGTACTCGCAATGGAGCATGTTCGCATCAGGCAGAATGCGGCGTACCACGTTCTGACCTGCACCGTACATGGCATCGTAACCCCAACGCATGCCGCATTCGCGGATCGCCTTCATGTCGAAGCTGTTCTCCACATGGTCCACGTACATGGTCTCCAGGTCCACAAAGCGGAGCATGCCGTTCGCTTCGGCCGCCTTCAGATCGATGGCAACAAGGTCCACTCCATGAGTATCAGGGATCATGTCCTCGACCTCCTGGACATGCTCCGGGACCAGCGGTCCACCGTGGATCCCCTTCAACTTATACCCGTTGTAGCTCGGCGGATTATGGCTGGCCGTGAGGATGACCCCCATACCGGCCTGAAGCCGTTGAGCGCCCAGCGATACCATGGGCGTGCTCACGAATCCCTTGGCCAAGTGCACCCGAATGCCTTCCCCGATGAACACCTTGGCCGCGGTCTCCGCGAACAATTCGCCGGCGAAACGGCAATCATGGCCCAGCACGATGGAGGGCTCGTTCGGAAAATTGCGCTTCACCCAAGCGGCAACGGCCACGCTCACCCGGGCAACATTGTCCACGGTGAACTCCTGGGCGATGATGGCGCGCCAGCCATCGGTTCCGAACTTGATCTTCGTCATCGGGGTCTCTGGTTGAATTTGAACGGTCGGCGAAAATAGTGGCCTTCTGCGAAGGCGGCCCGAAGGGGTTCCAGCATCAACGGCGAATTCCCCGCTCGTTCAGGGCCTTTTGGTATCGCCTGGCGTAGACCAGGTGCTGCTCGTAGGTCTTCGAGAAATCAGAATATCCGCTAAGGTCGGCCCGTGCACAGAAGTAGAGGTATTCGTGCCGTGGAGCATCCAGCACGGCATCGATGAACCGCGGCTCAGGCATGGTTATCGGACCAGGAGGAAGACCGGTATGCTTGTAGGTGTTGTAGTCCGAATCCACCTCCTTGTCTGCGTTGAGGACACGCTGGATATCGCGCAAACCAAGAGCGAACTTCAACGTGGGATCGGCCTGAAGGGGCATTCCGATGCGCAACCGGTTCAGATAAACCCCGGCGATACGCGGTGCATCGACCATTTGCACGGTCTCCGACTGGACGATAGAGGCCAGCGTGGCCACTTCCGTGGGGTTCAGTCCATGCTCTCGTGCCTTTCGGACCCGATCCGCGTTCCAGAACGCATCCCGCTCGCGCCGCATCCGCTTAATGAACTGCTCCGGCGTGGTGGTCCACCAGAACTCGTACGTATCGGGTATGAAAAGTGCGATGATCGTCTCCGGGGCCAGCCCCACCTCTCGCTGCAGGTCAGGGTCCATGAAGGCCTGGAGGAACGCCAGGGAATCGGGTTCTAGGACCTGGCCCAACTTGCCTGCCAGTTCCTGTACGTAGGAAATGTTCGCAAAGGTGACACGCACCGGTTCCTGTTCTCCGGCACGAAGCCGGTTCACCAATGCGTTCAAGCTCATACCCTTCTCAATGCGATAACGCCCTGGTCGTACCCGTGCGGTGTAGTTCTTCCGCTCGCTCAACCAGCGGAAACCGGATGCATGTTCAATGGCACCGATCGCCTCCAGACTATCGATCACTTCATCAATGTCCGCACCCGATCGGATGTACAGCACCCTGCTAGCCTCCTCAAAGGCCGTGGCAGGTCCGGAAACAGAACGCCACAGCCACCAGCCGAGCATGGCCACCAGGGCCAGGACCGCCATCACGCCCGCACTCCAGGTCCGTTTTCGCAAGGCCATGATCAACCGGTGATGGTTCCTGTGTACACCTCTTGCACAGGTCCTTTCAATCGGACCTGCTGGTAGCTTCCGTCCTCAGCGCGTACAGCCTCCACGGTCAATACCCCTCCCCTGGCAACAACCCGCACCGGCGCCTTGGCCAAACCCCGTTCGATCGCGCTCAACGCAGCCGCGACCACTCCACTTCCACAGCTCAAGGTCTCGGCCTCCACACCTCGCTCATAGGTTCGCATGCGGATGCCGTGCATCCATGGTTGTACGTAATTCACATTGCTTCCACCACTTCCATGGCGTTCAGCATACCGTCTTACCGGGCCATCGATACCAATATCAACGAGCTCCACATCGGGCACCCACACCAGTTCATGTGGTGATCCGGTGTGAACAGCATCCACCTGTGGCCCGTCCACACAACGCAGCACGCACTGCGACCGGGGCAACGTGATGATCACCTCGTCGCCCTCCCATGAACCCTCATGGATCCCATCAATGGCCGTGAAACGACCGTCCGACGCACGCCCGTTCAACAGGCTCCAGAATGCGAACGCACAGCGGCTGCCGTTCCCACAGAAACTGCGGCTGCCATCGGGATTGAAGAACTCCATGTGAAACTCGGTCCCCGGCCGGCCGGGTGGCTGTACCAGGATGAGCCCGTCGGAACCGATGCCGAAATGGCGATCGCACCACCGGCGCACAAGCTCCAGGTCATTGGCAGGGAATACCCGCTCCCGATCATCCAATAGAATGAAGTCGTTGCCGGTACCGTGCCACTTGGAAAAGGAGTACACCATGAATGCTTCGGCAAATATCGGGGTCCAGGATGGCTTGGAGCGATCAACACATTTTAACGTGACGATCCGATACCACAGGACTGACAGAACGTTAGGAACATGGAACAGGCATGAACTTTGATCACCAGTAGACAGGAAAAACCCATGAACATGCAACGTACGTTCAGCTACTTCGCCATGGGCCTCGCCGGGGCGCTGTTCGCTTTGGCAGGGCATGAACTATGGAATGAGAAAGGTGCCACCCTCGGAGGAAACGCGGCCCCTGAACAGACCACACCAGTGCACTATGTGAGCTTGCCGGGTCCATCCGGCGGCACCACGGTGGCTGTCGACTTCATCGCACCAGCCGAAGCCTCCGTCAATGCCGTGGTACACGTGACCACGGAGACCTCAGTTACCGTGAGGGACCCCTTCGCCGATCTCTTCTGGGGGTATCGTTCACCCGGCACCCAGCAATTGAGGCAAGGTGCCGGTTCCGGGGTGATCATCGCAGAGGACGGATACATCGTGACGAACAACCATGTGGTGGAAGGTGCAGACAAGATCCAGGTCCACTTGAACGACCGCCGTGTGTTCGAGGGCAAGGTCATCGGTCGCGACCCCAGTACTGACCTTGCGTTATTGAAGATCGAGGGCACCGACCTTGCCACTCTGGCCTTTGGCAATTCAGATGATGTGAAAGTGGGCGAATGGGTGCTGGCGGTGGGCAATCCCATGAACCTGACCAGCACGGTCACGGCAGGTATTGTCAGCGCCAAAGGCCGCAACATCAATCTCCTGCAATATGATCCGGCCCGGGACATCTTTCCCATCGAATCATTCATTCAGACCGATGCGGCCGTGAACCCCGGAAACAGCGGCGGAGCACTGGTCAACGCCAATGGTGAATTGATCGGCATCAACACCGCCATTGCCAGCACCACCGGCCAGTTTGCCGGGTACAGTTTCGCCATACCGGCAACCATTGTCCGCAAGGTCACCAGCGACCTCATGGAATACGGCAGTGTTCAACGTGCCTACATCGGCGTAAGCATTCGGGATGTGGACACCAAACTGGCAGAGGAATTGAAAATGCCGTTCCCCCGAGGGGTCTTCGTGAACGGATTGACCGATGGCGGAGCTGCCCAAAAAGCAGGCATCAAGGATGGTGACGTGATCATCAAAGTGGGGAACATCGACGTGAACAACGTGCCGCAACTTCAGGAACAAGTGGGCAAGTTCAGGCCGGGTGACATGGTGCCCGTGACCGTGCTGCGTGACGGCCGTGAGAACGTGCTGGACGTGACCTTGCGTGGACGTGAAGGAGCCACTGTGGCCGCCAAGACCACCCGGACCACGACCCTGGCATCGTTGGGTGCTGAATTCCGCAGTGCAAGTGCTGATGAACTGAAGGCCTTGAAGCTCGATCATGGCGTGAAGGTCACCACCGTGAACGGGGGCAAGTTCCGTTCCACCGGTATCAAGGAAGGCTTCATCATCACCCGGATCGATCAAGACCCGGTGCGCACACCGGAAGAACTGGAACAGCTCTTGACCTCAAAACGCGGCGGCGTACTGGTTGAAGGCGTCTACCCCAACGGGCAGCGGGCCTATTATGGACTGGGGCTCTGAACCCGTTGACTTCCAATACGTTCCTACAACAACATGGACAATGGCCACTTGCACCCTTGTCCAGTAGGCCAGTGGGGTCGTACCTTTGCGGACCGGTCTCGTCCGTCTGGACCAGACCGCGGTCATTCCCTCCTTTCGATCACCCCTTAAGACCCTACCACCGTGGCATCAAGGATGCGTCAGCTCAAGATCACCAAGTCGATCACCAACAGGGAAAGCCAGTCGCTGGACAAATACCTGCAAGAGATCGGCAAGGAGGGTCTGATCACCGCCGACCAGGAAGTTGAACTGGCCCGTCGGATCAAGGAAGGAGACGGCCGAGCGCTTGAAAAGTTGGTAAAAGCCAACCTGCGCTTCGTGGTCTCCGTGGCCAAGCAATACCAGAACCAAGGTCTGAGCCTACCCGACCTGATCAACGAGGGCAACCTTGGTCTGATCAAGGCGGCGCAGCGCTTCGATGAAACGCGCGGTTTCAAGTTCATCAGCTATGCCGTATGGTGGATCCGTCAGAGCATCCTTCAGGCGCTGGCCGAGCAGAGCCGCATTGTGCGACTTCCGCTGAACCAGGTCGGTTCGCTCAATAAGATCAACAAGGCCTTCGCCAAGTTGGAACAGGAATTCGAGCGTCCGCCCAGCGCTGACGAACTGGCCACTTTGCTGGACCTGCCTGCCGAAAAGGTGGCGGATACCATGAAAGTGAGCGGTCGCCACATCAGCATGGATGCCCCTTTCGTGGAAGGCGAGAGCAACAGCCTGCTGGACGTGCTGCCGAACAACGACAGCGCTCCTGCGGACCGATTGCTGTTGAACGAATCGCTGGCGAAGGAGATCGAGCGCGCCTTGAGCACGCTCACCGAACGCGAGCGCGATGTGGTGAAGCTGTTCTTCGGCATCGGCATCAACCATGGGCTCACCTTGGAGGAGATCGGCGCCAAGTTCGATCTGACCCGTGAGCGTGTTCGCCAGATCAAGGAAAAGGCGATCCGTCGATTGCGACATACGAGCCGAAGCAAACTGCTGAAAGCCTACCTCGGATAACAACACCACGTGCCCCGCTCTTTCGCGGGGCGCGCTGTTCTTACCCATCCACACTGAACACCATTTCAAGACCCAACATGCAGACCATCGAAGCACGGACCGGTTATGAGACCGGCCTGAAGGAATATGTGGACCGTGAACGCGCCGCTGTGGACCTGATCAACTCGGTCGGCCAGCTCATGTACGGCAAGAGCGTGGAACTGGTCTTTTTCCGCAACCACCTGCTCGACATCAGCATCTCGGAGGTCATCAACCTGTTCAACTACGCCGAGAACGTGGTGGAGAAGCCGATCGATGTGTTCACCACGGCCGACGTGGCCCGTGCACTGCTCGATCTGGACCTTGCTCCGAGCAAGATCGACATTGGCAAGTTGACCTGGGAATACATCCAGGCAGGCAAGAAGGACCTCAAGGCCTTTCTGGGCAGCCACCTGAGCGGTTTCATCGGGCAGGACAAGCTTTCGATCGCTCCTCAGGACGTGGTGCTGTACGGATTCGGGCGTATTGGACGCATCGCCGCCCGCGAGCTGGTGAAACAGGCAGGCAAAGGCCAGCAGCTTCGCCTTCGCGCCATCGTGACCCGCACACTGACCGATGCCGAGATCGTCAAACGCGCCGCCCTCCTGCGAAATGACAGCGTGCACGGAACCTTCAAAGGCACTGTGATCGAGGATGTGCCGAACAAGGCCATCTGGGTGAACGGCCAGCTCATCCAACTGATCGCTGCCGCAAACCCGGAGGATGTGGACTACACCACATACGGTATCAACAACGCCCTCGTGATCGATAACACCGGCGCCTTCACCAAGCGTGCCGACCTGGAACGTCATCTGAAGGCGAAGGGGGTGTCCAAAGTGCTATTGACCGCTCCGGGCAAGGAGATGCCGAACGTGGTCTATGGCATCAACCACAAGGACCTCAACATCGAGAACGAGAAGGTCTTCAGCGCTGCCAGCTGCACGACGAACGCCATCTGCCCGATCCTGAAAGTGGTGGAGGATGAACTCGGCATCGAAAAAGGTCACATTGAGACCGTCCACGCGTACACCAACGACCAGAACCTGCTGGACAACTACCACAAAGGTCCACGTCGTGGACGCAGTGCGGCCATCAACATGGTGATCACGAGCACGGGTGCCGGCACAGCTGTGGCCAAGGCCATTCCCAGTCTGAAGGACAAGCTCACGGCCAATGCGGTCCGTGTGCCCACCCCGAACGGTTCACTGGCCATCATGAACCTGACGTTGAAGAAACCAGTTGCGGACCTTGCCGCCATGAACGCGCTGATCCGTAAGGCCGCACTGAACGGCGAGCTGGTGAACCAGATCCACTACCAGGTGGACCCTGAGCTCGTGAGCAGCGACATCATTGGCGACACCTGCTGCAGTGTGTTCGACAGCAATGCCACGATCGTGGCTCCCGATGGCAAGAGCGTGGTGCTGTACACCTGGTATGATAATGAGTTCGGGTACACCAAGCAGGTGATCCGACTGGCCAAACATGTGGCGAAAGTGCGCCGCCTGATCTACTACTGAGCCTGGACCATCAGCTTGAAAAGGGGCCGCCTCACCATGGGCGGCCCCTTTTTCGTGGGGAGAGGTCCAGGACGATCCGGACATTGCACATTCGCTTCAGAGGTCATTGGCGGGCATGCCGGATGGAGCCACAGAACTGACATTGAACACCTATGCACCGCCGCACTGCCAGTAGCAGTATCGCGTATGGGTGAAAGGAACTGAGTGCAGTTCGGTCGATGACAACTGAAGATCGCTGTCAGGCGATCATGCCGGGGACCTGTTCCGAAAACGACAGGGCAGCCATAGCTGACCCGCCTAACCATTCCGACCAATGCATGGACGATGACGGTGACCGAGCCCGTGCGGACCAGGCACAGGATCGCCGGAAAGCAAGCGGGGCCGTCCATAGGACGGCCCCGCCAAGCATTCAGCGTATCACGATCACTTGCTGATCACCAATCGCTCGGTATAGCGCTGGC
>JBKDXR010000070.1:0-66058 GCA_046306055.1 Flavobacteriales bacterium | reverse complement strand
CACCGTTGTGGTCAGTGTGGTGGTGCATCCAGCCCCGTCCGTGGCCGTCACCGTGTAGTTGCCTGCCGCCAGTCCAGTGGCCGTGGCCGTGGTCTGCACCGGCGTGGTGTTCCAACCGTAGGTGAAGCCGGGCAGAGCAGGGGTGAAGGCCGCAAACCCCGTAGCCGTGCCATTGCACAGCGCATCGGTGGGTGTCACTGTGGCGTTCGCGAAGCTGTTCGGGATGGTCAGCACCAGTTGGTCCATGGCCTGCGGACAGTTGGTGTTGCCCGTGGTGGCCAGGGTAAGGGTGACATTCCCCGCTGCAATGTCTGCCACGCTCGGCGCATAGTTCACGTTCGGCCAGGTGCCACTGAAGCTGCCATTACCACCGCTCCATGCCCCTCCCGTGGCGTTGGTCACGCTACCGTTCAAGGCAATGGGGAAACTTCCTACACAACCGATCAGGTCCGGTCCGGCATTGGCCAGGTTGGGCTGTGCGGCCGCATTGATGGTGATGCTGCCCGTGGCGGGCGCACAACCATTGGCATCGGTGATGCTCACGCTGTAGGTACCCGCACCGGCCGTCATGGTCGGCGTATTGGCACCATTGCTCCACGTGTAGATGTAAGGCACGGTGCCGCCCGTGGCGCTCACCGTTGCGTTGCCGTTCCCGAACCCGGCGCAGCTCTCATCCGTGGCGGTAATACTGGCCACGGTCAACGGACCGGCAGGACCAATGGTGGTGGTCAGTGTAATGGAGCAGCCGAAGGCATCCGTTGCGGTCACGCTGTAATTGCCGGGCATCAGGGCCGTGGCCGTTGGTGTGGACTGCACGGGCGTGGTGCTCCATGCGTAGGTAAAGCCGGGCTGTGCAGGAACGAACACCGCCGATCCCGTGGCGGTACCGAAGCACAAGGCATCCGTGGGGGTCACGGTGGCGTTGGCGAAACTGTTCTGGAGGTTCAGTACCACTTGGTCGCTCGCAGGTGGACAACCGGTGTTACCGGTCGTGGTCAGGGTCAGGGTCACCGTACCTGCAGCGATCTCGGTGGTCGTGGGTGTGTAACCCACGTTCGGCCAGCTACCGCTGAAGGTCCCGGCACCTCCGCTCCAAGCACCTCCGGTGGCGTTGACAACACTGCCGCTTAGCGCTACAGGGAAGCTACCTGCGCATCCGACCTGGTCGGGACCGGCATTGGCCACATTGGGCTGGCCTGTTGTTGCAATGGTGGCGCTGATGGGCGGCGATACACAACCATTGGCGTCGGTCATGATCACCGTGTAGTTGCCCGCACCGGCGGTCATGGTGGGCGTGGTGGCCCCGTTGCTCCATTGGTATTGGAAAGGTGCAGTGCCTGCGGTGATGTTCGCCGTAGCCGTTCCATTGGCCGTGCCCGCACAGCTTTCATTGGTGGTCGCCACGGTGCCATAGAGCCCAGGGATCACGGTCACCGTATAGACGTATGTCTGGAACGCCGGAATGGGGCAGGCACCATCGTTCACGTTCACGATGAACGGATAGAACCCGGACGAACCGGGTTGGGCGGTCCAGCACACGGTGGCCATGATGGGGTTGCTGCCCGTGTAGCTGAAGGTGGCCCCCGGCAAATTCTGCTGGATGTTGCTGAACGCGGTCAGCACGTTCGGCAGGTTCGGATCGCTGATCGGCATGCTGAAGCAGAAGCTTCCTGACTCGCATACCCGGATGGCACGTGGACCTGTCTGCACCGCCGTGCCGGTCACATTCTGGATCACCCCGGTAGTGGGGTCAGGCGGATCGTTGGTACAGGGGTAGGCCACGAACTGCATGTCGCGCATGACCGTTCCCACGATCTGGCCGTTCACCCAGTGGTTCACTTGCACCACCACCACCCAGTTGCCCTGGGTGCTCAAGGTGAAGTTCACCTGGCCCGTGGCCGGGTTGAGCGTCAGGCCTGGAATGGGTAACGCTCCTGTGTTCGGCGAAACATAGGCCAACGGCGCCCCATTGATGCCCATGGCGCTGATGAGCTGGTAACTGAGCGAGTCCGACTCGGGGTCGAAGGCACCGAAGCTGTAGGTGATCGGAAAGCCCAGACAGACGAAGGGTATCGCTGTGTTGGTGAACTGCGGCGAATCGTTGCAGGGAACTGCTGAATTGTTGATGGTGGCACGGATGTACGTGCGTTGGGCACCCGGGTTCTGCAGGTTAACGATCGCATTGTTCCGGTAGATGTTCGTGTACGAGATCGTCCAGAAGTTGCACGGAGGCAGGGTGATGGTGCCCGTGTAGATGTACTGCTGGATACCTGGCAGTGAGCCTCCGTTGCACGTGCTATTGGGTAATTGCTGGTTGCAGAGCTGCGAGATCTCCTGTCCGCCGGGGGTGCTCACCACCAACGTAGTGTTGCCGCACGGACTGGTTACCTGCAGCGTGTAGCTCGGATCCACGTTGATACCGGCACAATCACGGTAGATCACCATGGTGATGCGGTACTGGTTGTTGCCGAGGCAGTCCCAGTAGATCTCGCCACCGCTCATGTGCGTGGCCCTGGCGGTCAGCATCGAAAGGACGATGGCCAATGTGGTGAGAAGCGAGCGCATCATGGGAATGGGGGGCATTCACCCGACCGTTCCTACGCGCTTTTGTGCTTGATGGTTCTGAAGTGTGAGCCAATGCATGGTCCTGACCATCAGGAAGACCTTTGTACTTTGATCGGGATCGAGGTCCAGGGGGAGCGGGTTGGCGACCGGATCAGAGATGGCCGGTCCGCCCGTGGACGCATTATTGGGAACATGGGTCCTGTCCTCGCTGTGGATACTTTCGTCCCTCATGCCGTTGACCATATCGATCTGCCCTTACCGCTTGCTGTTCAAACACCCTTTCGGCACTTCGCACGGTTTGCGTGATGGCACCGATGCCTTGTTCATCCGGTTGGAGGAGGATGGCGTGTTCGGCTACGGCGAAGTGACCTTGCCGCCCTACGTGAAAGAGACCGTTCCAGGGGCCATGGAACGGTTGCGGGTTCTTGCTGATCAAGGCCCATGGTCAACCATCAAGCTGGGAGAGGCGCTGGCCGATCACACCTTCCTGGACGACATGCCTGCCCTTCGAGCAGGATTGCAAATGGCTTATATCGACCATTTAGCAAAGAAGACATATTCTCCTGTTTATCAGGTATTAAAAATATCAAAACCAGAATGCACATTAGCGGTCATGACGCTTGGTATCGGGTTGCCCGAGGAGGTTCTTCATAAGCTTCAGGAACTGCCCGGAACAGGTGCGATCAAGCTCAAGGTCGGCGATGACAGGGCACCCGAACGGCTGGAGCTTGTACTGGAGCACACGACCGCGAAGGTGCTCCTGGACGGCAACCAAGGAATGACATCAGTGCCAGCAGCGAGGGCGCTTGTGGAACGAATACCCATGGAACGATTGATCGGCTTTGAACAGCCGTTCGAGACTGGGCGTGATATGGACAGCGCCGAATTATCCAGGGTCGCTGGCGTTACCGTTTTTGCGGACGAATCGCTTCAGACCGAGGAGGACATGGCCCAGGTGGCCGGTTCGTTCGGAGGGGTGAACATCAAGCTGATGAAGTGCGGGGGCTTGGACCGGGCGAAACGACTGGCTGAACGAGCTCGGGAATCAGGCCTGAAGGTCATGCTGGGCTCCATGAGCGAGAGTTCGCTGGGCTGCACGGCCATGGCGCAGTTGGCCGGACTGGCCGATGTAGTGGACCTGGACGGACCTTGGTTGCTGAAGAACGATCCATGGAAGGGGATCTCTGTGGTGGATGGCCGGATGAGGGTACCGGCAGACCTTGGGCTTGGCGTTTCCCCTCTTCACGACCTGACCTATTCTGGCGCATAATTTATATTATGTTAAGTTATATATTGCTGATAGTGAGCAGCTATCCTCCATTGCATCCTATCGGAACAAGTTGCTCCACGTGCGGCACCCACATTCGCCCCCCTTCGATATCGCCCTTCGCAGTCCGGCAATTCAGACGGGATCCATTGCTATTGGATACGGCCCGTCCCGGATACTTTCCACATATAATCGTTCGGCCAACGACCGATACGATGGTAGGATGGCTTAGCGCCCCCAACCTGTACTTTCGCGGCAATGGGAACATTCGGAAGCATTGCTGAGGGCGGTCTGCGTTGGCTAATGAAGCAGTTCCCGGTCCGGGGCCGACACCGAATGGCCGACATGGTCGGTCAGTGGTCCTCCGAACCGTCCACCGTGCGCAAGATCAACGGCATTTCCGTTGAACTGGACCGGGATATCCAATACCATCGCATGATGCTCTTCGACCTGTACGAAGAGAACACCATGAACTACTTGCACAAACGCCTGAAACCCGGCATGGTGGTCCTTGGCCCCGGGTGTAACATCGGCTATTTCGCCGCCCAGGTTCAGGGTATGGTGCAACCCGGTGGCCGGGTCCTGTCCTTGGAGCCTTCCCCCACCTGTCTCGCTCGTGTTCAGCGTCTTAACCCTCCGGGCAAAGTGCCTGGCTGGGACCTTCTTCCAATGGCGCTCACGGACCGTACGGGCACGCTCACGTTCTTCGATACGCCGCGCGTGATCAGCCATGGATACGCCGCGCTTGAAGGGGCCTGCACCCCCGGTGATCGGATTCCTGTGGAGGTGAGCGTGACCAGTCTGGATGATCTGTGCGCTGCCCAAGGGATCACCCACATCGATTTCCTGAAGCTCGACATCGAGGATTCCGAATTGCCGGCCCTCAAAGGCGCATCAGGCATGTTAGCCTCCCGGGCCATTGATACGATCATGGTCGAGACCGAGATCCGGGCCGACCGCACCGCCTTGAACGCACAGATCTTCAAGCTGCTCCGGGATGCTGGTTTCGCCCCGTTCCATGTGAGCCGGAACGGATCAACGAGCGCCATCGAACCAGAGAACATGCCCCCGCATCGGGAGGATATCATCTGGGAACGTTCCCGGTGAACCCTTGAGCATTCCCTTGCTCAGGTCCTGCGACCGATGCGGACGAGCATCTTAGACAAGTGTTCCTGAAGGACGATCGGAGCTTCGCAGCGGTTGTCACATGCGATCGAACCATAAAAAAGGGCCGGATCGCTCCGGCCCTTTTTCGTGATCGATACGTAGGCTCACTTACCAAGCTTGTCCTTCATTTCCTGGTACTTCGCCTGGTCGTTCGTCTTGGCGTACAGCTTCATCAACTGCTGAATGGTCTGTTGGTCCTTGGGGTCCAAGCGGTGTGCGCCCTCGAAATACGGTACGGCCTGCAGGTAGATATCGTCCGCCACCTTCTTGCACTTCACATACTCCGTGTCGCTCTTCAGCTTGTTGCACTTCTCGTACTCGTTGGCCGCACGGTTGTTGTACAGCACACCGATGTTGAAGTAGGCGTCGAAGTAGTTGGCATCCTTGGCAATGGCCTGCTTGTAGGCCTCTTCAGCCAGACCGTACCACTTCTGGATCTCGGCATCATCCTTGGCCTCGGCCGCCTTTTTGTCGTACAGCCCACCGAGCACACTGTAAAGAAGGGCGTTATTGGGATCCTTTTCGATGGCCAGCTTCACGCTGCCCTCTGCCTCATCGGCACGGTCCAGAGCCAGCAAGAGCGTCATCTCATCCATGATAAGGTCCTTATTATCAGGGAATTTGGCACGCCCAGCCCGGATCGTGGTCAAGGCACCTTCATTATCCTCCGTCTTCCGTTGCAGACCAGAGATGTACCGGTAGATCTCCGGCTTGTTGTAGCCCATGGCCAGGGCCTCCTGATACCGTTTGATCGCGTTCGCCGCATCACCCTTCGACTCATAAGCCAGCGCTGAGTTGAACACGGCATTGGTGTCCGCCTCGCCAAAGCTCTTCGCCACCCTCTCGGACTGGCCGTAGCAAGCAATGGCCTTATCGTAGTCCTTCGCCCCGAAGGCATCATTGCCGGCGTTCAGCGAAGCGCCCTGCATGACACGCAGCGCACGACCGTTCTCCAGCTTGTAACTTCCCTTGGTGTCCAACTCGTTGGCCTTCAGGTAGCTCTCAATGGCACGATCAATGGCCTCCGGGAACTGCTGCTTAAGCGCTGCATCCTCACCCAAGGCGATCAGTCGATAGATATCGCCGCGGTAGCGCCAAGTCTTCTCAGACACACTGGTCTTGGGATCGGAGATGGCCGGTTCAATATACTCGGCAGCCTTGGCCAGGTTGCCGTCCTTCATTTCGTTGTAGGCGCTCACCACGTTGGCGTTCTGGGCATAAAGTCCCATCGTAGCCGTGGCCAGTACGATCGTCAGCAGGTTTTTCATGTTCGCTGTTCGGTGTGTTCGGATCATTCTTCGTCGGTTCCCTTATCAAGTTCAGTGCCATCCGGGCTTGCGCTTTCGTCACCCTCGGTGCTGGCACCTTCACCAGGGGCTTCCTCCTCTTCACGCAAAGCCCCGTCGATCTTGGCAACGGCCGCGATCTGGTCGTTCTTGCGGAGCTCGATCAGGCGCACACCTTGAGTGGCGCGACCAAGCACCCGCAGCTCATCCAGGCCCATGCGGATGGTCAACCCGCTCCGGTTGATGATCATGAGCTGGTCGTCGGCCTCCACGTCCTTGATGGCAATAAGGTTCCCTGTCTTGTCGGTCACCTGCATGGTCTTCACCCCTTTGCCACCGCGGTTCACCATGCGGTAGGCATATTCGCCGCTCTCGTCCATGATGGCCGAGCGCTTGCCGTACCCCTTCTCACTGACCACCATCACCTGGCGGGTGGAGAGCTCGGCGTTGTCCACGGCGATCATGCCGATCACCTCATTGTCCGCCTCCTCGCCCAGGTTCATGCCACGCACGCCACTGGCATTACGGCCCATGGGGCGCACATCGTCCTCTTGGAAATGCACGGCCCTTCCCTCACGGCTGGCCAGAATGATGTGGCACTTGCCGTTGGTGAGTCGCGCTTCCAGCAACTCGTCGCCTTCACGGATGCCCACAGCGATGATGCCATTGGCCCGTGGACGGCTGTAGGCCTCAAGCGTGGTCTTCTTGATGATGCCCTTCTTGGTACACAGCACCACGAAGTGGCTGTTCAGGTATTCCTCGCTCTTGAGGTCCGTTACATTGAGGTAGGCCACGACCTTATCGTCACCTTCCAGCTGTACCAGGTTCTGGATGGCCCTGCCCTTGCTCTGGCGGGTGCCTTCAGGGATGTCGAACACACGCATCCAGTAGCAACGCCCCTTCTGCGTGAATATGAGCAGGTAGTTGTGGTTGGTGGCCACGAACAGGTGCTCCAGGAAGTCCTCGTCGCGCGTGGTGCTGCCTTTGCTGCCCACACCGCCACGGGCCTGGGTGCGGAATTCGGCCAGGGCCGTCCGCTTGATATAGCCCAGGTGACTGATGGTCACAGCAACGGCCTCATCGGCGATCAGGTCCTCGATGCGCATGTCGCCGCTGGAGTGCACGATCTCGGTGCGGCGCTTGTCGCCGTATTTCTCCTTGATCTCCAAGGTCTCCTCCTTAACGATCTTGTAGCGCAGCGTCTCATCGGCCAGCACGGCGCGGAGGTGATCGATGAGCTTCATGAGCTCGGCATATTCCTCCTTGATCTTGTCGCGTTCCAGGCCCGTGAGGCGCTGGAGGCGCATGTCGAGGATGGCCCGCGCCTGGATCTCGCTGAGCCCGAACTGGCCCATGAGGCCTTCGCGGGCGATGTCCGGGGTCTGGCTGGCACGGATCAGGGCGATCACGGCGTCCAAGTGGTCCAGCGCGATCAGCAGACCCTCCAGGATGTGGGCGCGTTCCTCGGCCTTGCGCAGGTCGAACTTGGTCCGGCGCACGATCACATCGAGGCGATGGTCCACGAAGTGCGAGATCATCGGCTTCAGGCCGAGCAGCATGGGCCGCCCTCCCACCAGCGCGATGTTGTTCACACTGAAGCTCGTTTGGAGCGAGCTGTACTTGTACAACTGGTTGAGGACCACGGTACCCATGGCCTCGCGTTTGACCTCATAAGCCACCCGGATACCCGTGCGGTCGCTGTAGTCGTTCACATCGCTGATGCCCTCGATCCGCTTGTCGTTCACCAGGTCGGCCACGCCTTTCACGAGCTGCACGGCCTTGTTGGTCTGGTAAGGGATCTCGGTGGCTATGATGGTCTCACGGCCGGTGCGGTCATCCTCCTCGATATGGCATTTGGCGCGCAGCACCACCTTGCCCCTACCGGTCTCGTAGGCCTCGCGGATGCCGTCCACGCCGTAGATCACACCGCCCGTGGGGAAATCGGGGCCCTTGATGTGCTCCATCAGGCCCTCGGTGGTGATGTCCTTGTTGTCGATGAAGGCCAGGATGCCATCACACACCTCGCTGAGGTTGTGGGGAGGCATGTTGGTGGCCATACCCACCGCGATACCTGATGCACCGTTCACCAGCAATTGCGGCACGCGGGTCGGCATCACGCTGGGCTCTTCGAGCGAATCGTCGAAGTTGGGGCGCATGTCCACCGTCTCCTTGTCCAGGTCGGCGAGCACTTCCTCGGCGATCTTCTTCAAGCGGGCCTCGGTGTAACGCATGGCTGCCGGGCTGTCGCCATCGATGCTGCCGAAGTTGCCCTGGCCGTCCACCAACGGGTAGCGCAGGCTCCAGTCCTGGGCCATGCGCACCATGGCATCGTACACGCTACTATCGCCATGCGGGTGGTACTTACCCAGCACCTCCCCCACGATACGGGCGCTCTTCTTGTACGGCCGGTTGCTCAGTACGCCCAGGTCCTGCATGCCGTAGAGCACACGGCGGTGTACCGGCTTCAGTCCGTCGCGCACGTCGGGCAGGGCCCGGCTGACGATCACCGACATCGAATAATCGATGTAGGCGGTGCGCATTTCGTTCTCGATGTTGATCGGAATGATCTTCTCTCCTTCTGCCATATCTGTCAGTTCGTCACAGTGGCCCGGTCCTTGATGAACAGGCTTCCCAAAAGGGAGCCCGAAAGTAGTCCGAATGCACGATCATACAGGCCTAGAACTTATTCACACACCGCACACGTTGATGTGGATAAAACCGGGCGCTGCGAACCGAAGTGCGAAAGGCGCGTTGAATAGCTTGCCCCCGCTCCGACCGAGGCTAACTTCGCAAGGACGAAAAGCACCGAACAACGAGCTTCCTGAACCGAACCTAACGATCCAGTATGGACGCCAAATTCTCCCCCCGGGTCCGCGACGTGATCACCTTCAGTCGTGAAGAGGCCTTGCGCCTGGGACACAACTACATCGGCATCGAGCATATCCTGCTCGGCCTGATACGCGACGGCGAGGGTAACGCCGTGAAGATCCTCCGGCGGTTGGAGGTGGACCTCGATGAGCTTCGGCGCATGGTCGAAGGTTCCATGGAGCCGGCCAGTGCCATGGCTCCGCCTGACAAGGACAAGATCACCTTGGTGAAGCAGGCCGAGAAGATGTTGAAGATCACCTTCCTGGAGGCCAAGCTCTTCAAAAGCCCGAACATCGATACCGAACACCTGCTGCTGAGCATGTTGAAGGACGAGGACAACCTGGCCACCCGCACCCTGCACAAGTTCCATGTGGACTATGAAAGCGTGAAGCACGAGGTGGACGCCATCCTGGCCAATGGAGGGGGCGCCGACAGCACGTACACCAGCAAGCCACCGAAGGCACAAGGCCCACAGAGCACGGACGACGATGATGATGACAGCAGCGGTTTCGCCGGGGGCGGTGGCGCAGGCCAGCGCAAACAAGGCGACAGCAAGAGCAAGACGCCGGTGCTCGACAACTTTGGTCGCGACCTGACCAAGATGGCCGAGGAGGACAAATTGGACCCCATCGTCGGCCGTGAAAAGGAGATCGAGCGTGTCAGCCAGATCCTGAGCCGCCGGAAGAAGAACAACCCGGTGCTGATCGGTGAACCGGGCGTGGGCAAGAGCGCCATCGCCGAAGGCCTTGCCCTGCGGATCATCCAGCGCAAGGTGAGCCGTGTGCTGTTCGGCAAACGTATTGTGGCACTGGACATCGCCAGCCTGGTGGCCGGCACCAAGTACCGTGGACAGTTCGAGGAGCGGATGAAGGCGGTGATGAACGAGCTGGAGAACAGCCCGGACGTGATCCTCTTCATCGATGAGATCCACACGATCGTGGGCGCGGGTGGAGCCAGCGGCTCCCTCGATGCCAGCAACATGTTCAAGCCGGCACTGGCGCGTGGCGAGATCCAATGCATCGGTGCCACCACCCTGGATGAGTACCGCCAGTACATTGAGAAGGACGGTGCCTTGGAGCGCCGCTTCCAGAAGGTCCTGGTTGAGCCCACCAGCGTGGACGAGACCATCCACATCCTCAACAACATCAAGGAGAAGTACGAGGACCACCACAACGTGAACTTCACCCCCGAGGCTGTGGAGGCCTGCGTGAAGCTCACCAACCGCTACATCACCGACCGCCATCTGCCCGACAAGGCCATTGACGCACTGGATGAGGCAGGTAGCCGCGTTCACATCAGCAACATCGTGGTGCCGAAGAACATCCTTGATGTGGAGCAGAAGATCGAGGACATCAAGGAGGAGAAGAACAAGGTGGTACGCAGCCAGCGCTACGAGGAAGCGGCCAAGCTCCGCGATCGTGAGCGTCAATTGCTCGAAGAGCTCGACAAGGCCAAGAAGGCCTGGGAGGAAGAGAGCAAGAGCAACCGCACCACGGTGACCGAAGAGAACGTGGCCGAAGTGGTGGCCATGATGAGCGGTATACCCGTGACTCGCATCGCCGAGAAAGAGAGCGGCAAGCTGCGCCGGATGAAAGAGGAGATGATGGGCAAGGTGATCGGACAGGACGAGGCGGTGGGCAAGGTGGTGAAGGCCATCCAGCGCAACCGGGCCGGCCTGAAGGACCCCAATCGTCCCATCGGCAGTTTCATCTTCCTGGGCCCCACAGGTGTAGGCAAGACCCAACTGGCCAAGGAGCTTGCGCGCTACCTCTTCGATACCGAGGACGCGCTGATCCGCATCGACATGAGCGAGTACATGGAGAAGTTCTCCGTGAGCCGCCTGATCGGTGCGCCTCCCGGCTATGTGGGCTACGAGGAAGGCGGACAGCTCACCGAGAAGGTGCGTCGTCGCCCCTACTCCATCATCCTGTTGGACGAGATCGAGAAAGCGCACCCTGATGTGTTCAACCTGTTGTTGCAGGCACTCGATGATGGCAAAATGACCGACAGCCTGGGACGCCACATCGATTTCAAGAACGCGATCATCATCATGACCTCGAACATCGGGGCCCGTGACCTGAGCGACTTTGGAAAGGGCGTGGGCTTTGGCACAGCTGCCAAGTCCGCTGGCCAGGAGGACAGCAACCGGGGTGTCGTGGAAAAGGCGTTGAAGAAGGCCTTTGCTCCCGAGTTCCTCAATCGTATCGATGACATCATCATGTTCAACTCGCTGAAGCGCGAGGACATCCACAAGATCATCGACATCGAACTGGGCCACCTCTACAAACGCATCTCCGAACTGGGCTACGACATGAAGCTCACCGACGAGGCCAAGGATTTCCTGGGCGAAAAGGGCTACGACGAGAAGTTCGGTGCACGTCCGCTGAAGCGTGCCATCCAGAAGTTCATCGAGGACCCCATGGCCGAGGAGATCATCAACCAAGGCATCGAGGAAGGAGACAAGATCTCCATCGGGCTGAACAAAGAGAAGACCGACCTGCAGATCAAGGTCACGAAGGGCAAGAAGAAACTGAGCCGCACCGAAGGTGATGGCAAGGAACTCCCCCCTTCTGAAGGCGTCTGATCCCAGGGACACGGAATGAAGAAGCCCGGTCCGTGCGGCCGGGCTTCTTCATTGGTGATCACGCCAAGCTCACCAGGACCTTCCGGTATCCGGAGCCTTTCGCAACCGCGTGCTGAACACCAAGGCGAGAACGAGGTTCTGGTAGTCGGAAGCTTCCACGGTCTCTCTGCGACCAGGGAAGCTCTCCAATCCCAGGTCAGCGGCACTGAAACGTAGCGCATCACGCTCGTAAGCCATTGTCAGCCCGAACGCGAGGTTATCGGACGCATGGAAAAAATACCCTGCGCCCAACCCCCAATGGAATGCCGTGCTTTGACCTTCGCCGCAGGTGGAACAATCATAGGTATAGGTCACGGTGCCCAGACGGGCGTAGAGCTCATAGAAGGAACGCGGGCCTCCGTAACCGCTGTAATTCATTTTCCCATACCATGCGGAGCGCCTGACCTCACCTGTGATCACCTCGGGGGCCAAGGCACGCTCGCGTATGCCGGACCAGGTCAGATCATACCCTCCCCCAAGACCGAACGCGCGATCCTTTTTCGCTTGCAGCGGGAACTGCACCGCAGCACCCAAGCGACCAATGGTCTCGGTGATATCGGAGAACAGGGGATTGTTCAGCGGGATGGGCATTGCAAGTATCCCTTGAAAGGTGGTCGATACATCGGGCAGTCGTTTGCGTTCCTGTCCAGAAACGCCAAGCGCCGCCACCAAGGCGATCAAAAGGATCACGTTCCGAAGTGTCATACCTGCTGAAGACGGAATTGCCTCACGGTCCGTTGTGTGGCGGTGGCCAATTCAAGAAAATACGTGCCATCGGGCAGTTCCGGTAACGCCCGGTGAAGTACGGACTCTCCTGTATGTGCATTGGCTGGATCCCAGCTATGCAGAGGCCGATGGTCGGCATCAAGGACCGAGGTGTTGAGCTGTTGAAGGGCAGGCACTTTCACGGTAACGCGCAAACGGGCGGGATGGTATTCCACCAGCAGGTCCAGGAGCTCGGCGTGCATTGGAGCAGGCATCTGTTGAGCGAGCACGCCTGCCCGGTATCGGCGCAGTAGTCCGATCACCAAGGTGATGGACAGGGTGATGCCCATGGCGTTGCGAAGGATGATCCAGTCCATGGCTCAAAGAACGATAACGCCCTTGATGGTCGCGGCCTTCTCATAGCGGAGCAGCACCTCGTCCGCGTTCATCATGACCTCCCGGAAGGTAAGGCTGAGGTATTTCCCGCCGGCGGAATACTTGCGCAGTACTTCGCTTTCCGGGGGGAACAGTTCCAATACCGCATCGATCCGCTGCTGATCGGGCTCGAGAATGAACTTGTACATGTACAACGATGGCCACTCGTGCACCTTGTCCAGGCTTGAACGCAATCGTTCCTTCGCTTCTTCGTTCAACATGATCTTACTTTACAAAGGTAGGCCCGAGATGATCGAACCTTTCCACCACAGGCGTGTACAGCGACACAAGAACCCCCACATGAGCGCCCGGTCGGTCATTTGTATAGCAGTATTCCAGGTCTGTGCCGCCTTGCAGGTGAACGCCCAGGCCGCTCCGCAGCAGGAGCAGGTACGCACGCGCTCGAACGTGAAGGAAGCCTACCAAGGTGGATGGGCACCCACTTCACATGCCCTGCTGAACGAGCGTGAAGGATCCGTGGCCAAGGACCTGGATGATCGTGCGCTGGAGGCCGCCGCTCAATTGGACGGGTTCAGGGCCTTGCGCAATGACCTATTGGTGACCACCAAGGGCCACTTGGGACCTGAGCAGAAGGACCGGCTCAGGGCCGAAGCAGCGCAATTGGAGCGGTCGGCACCCAACAGTTTCGAGGCGCACTTGGCGCGCTATTACAGTGAGTTCCCTGCAGCCGTAGCGTTCATGCAACTGGACCTGGCCACGGCACGCGATCGTGAACGACCCGAACTGATCGGTCCTCAGTTGGGCAACTCGGCACGCCTTGACTCCGAGACCGAACTGGCCCATTGGAGCCGCGCCATGCGCACGCGTGGCAACATGGCCCCGGGACTGAAACAGGTGGCGGATGACATGCTTTTGTCGATGGAGCAGGATGCCATCCTGATCGCTGCCGGTGAAATGGACGCCTATCCGTTATGGACCCGGCAGTATGCCGATGGGTTCCGCAGGGATGTGCTGGTGATCGATCAACGCTTGCTGGTCGATGCGGCCTACCGCCAGCGCATGTGGGCCCGGAGCAGGTCGCGTGGGCCAGTGCCGGAAGCCGCTCACTTCATTGAGATGATCGCGACGAGCACGTCCCGCCCGGTATACCTGTCCCCTGCCCTTGGTCCGGAGATCCCTACCGCGATGTTGCCCTCCCTGTACGTAACGGGGATGGCCCTGCGGCATTCCAACACACCGTTCGACAACCTGACCCGATTACAGGAGAACTGGGTACGTCTGAGCAAGACCACCCAGGCCGGCCCCCTTTCACAGAACTACCTGCTGGCCGGTGCCGTGCTGCTGAAGCATTACCGCGACATGGGCGACGAACCCCGTGCCGCCTCGTTGGAACACGAGCTCCGAGGCCTGGCGAAGACCCTTGGAGCCACCGACCGATTGATCAGGACCGGCGTATTCCAGCATTGAGCCATGGCACTGTTCAGCAAGGAATACGGCAACCTGGGCGATGAGCGCCTGATGGAACTGGTGGTCCGTGGCGACGAACGTGCGTTCGGTGCGCTGTACGACCGTTACAGCCGGCGGTTGTTGAGCTACTTCCACCGGATGCTGTGGAACGACAGGGAGAAAGCGCAGGACTACCTGCAGGACCTGTTCGCCAAACTGGCACAACGCCCGGCCAGTTACGATCCATCAAGGCCCTTCCAGACCTGGTTGTTCAGTGTGGCCAACAACATGTGCAAGAACGCGTACCGTCATGAAGAGGTGGTACGTGCTGCGGCCCGCGAGCTGCGCCACGGCGTGGACCGGGAGGAGGCGCGCGACGGCATTGATGTGGACCATGAGCGGTTCCGCGGTCGGCTGGACCAGGAGCTTGCCCGGTTGGACCCCGACCACAAGGCCACCTTCGTGATGCGGTACCACGAGGACATGGCCATCAAGGAGATCGCCGCTGTGTTCGGTTGTTCCGAAGGCACGGTAAAGAGCCGCTTGTTCTATACCCTTAAAAAACTGGCCGAGCGCATGAAAGAGTTCGACCCCAACGCCCTGCACCATGGAAAGGCGTGAACAATACGATCCCGAGGACATCGAGAGCCTGCTCTACGAGCGCTCCTTCGATGAACTGCTCGAAGAGGAACGGGCCTACGTCCTGCGGCACTTGAGCGGTCGCGCGGAATACGAGGCCATGCGCACGCTGCTGCTCGAGCTGCGCACCAACGATGCCCAAGCGCCCCCATTGGAGCCTTTGCCCAGCGTTCGTGCGAACGTCATGGAGGCGTTCCGGGCGCAGCGTCAACCGCAATGGCGCATCTGGCTGAACAGTATCGGCGGTGTGCTGGTGCCGCGTGAACTCCCTTCGTTGTGGCGTCCTGCACTGGCCTTTGCGTCACTGGCGCTATTGATCGTGGTGGCCGTATGGTTCATCCAGGGCGATGGAGCATCCACCGGGAGCGCACTGGCAGAGCTGAAGGAACAGGAAGCCCCGGCGGTACGTTCGACAGAGCCTGAGGCCACGCTTGACACCGCACAGGAAGCTGGCGCCAGCACGGATGCCGAAGCGAACACGCAGGTGATGCTTGCCGAAGTACGCAACGAGGACAATGCCCCGTCAGAAGCGGAGAGCATGGTCGAAATGATCTCCTTGGAACCCGTGGACAATGCGGATATCGTGGCCGAGCCTGCAGAGGAACCTAAGAAGGAAAAGGTGGCCATAGTGACCAGTGACAACAGCAAGCAGGAAGCCGATGCTGTTCCGTCCTACACCAACGCACCTGCAACAGGCCGCGTGATCCAATTCGAAGAACTTTCGAGGAACCAGACCGTGGCCAATACGGAGGTGAAGGCCATCACCACGAAAACCCGTGGGAAGGTCGCTGTCCCCCCATCTGCCGGACGCAACCTGGCACAGGACAGGGAATTGACGAGCCTGCTCGCGGCCGGCTGGTAGACCTAGTCGATGGAGAACTGCTGCGTGATGTCCAGATCACGAGCACGCACTGTGATGGTATGGGTGCCACGGGGGAAGGCCCCTTTGTCCAATCGGCGGACCAACTCACCGGTCATGGCCTTGCCTTCCTCGCGATAAAGCGTTCGGCCGTCGGCATCGCGCACTTCCAGGACCACATTGCCGATCTTCCGATCACTGTTCACCTGCACCTGAATGAAGGCGGAAGAGCGCGTACACTCCACCCGGACCGAGGAACCTTCGCCAGGCGCATTCGCATGCGTCGGAGCGGAAAGCAACAAGCCTACAGCCAGCGCCGAAGCGAAGAATGAACGTTCACGGAAGTTCCGCATGCAGAACAAAGGTAGTGTGCCGCTGTGTAGGATCCAAATCAGGCCTGACGGCAGCACTCAGGGTAGCTTCAGATCATGTCCGGAGTCCACCAGGTCTTCGAGGTCGGTGGAGCGCACGGCGTAGTTGAAGCCATTGAACACGCTCCAGCCACCATAACTGCCATCTTTGCGCAGCGCGAGGAAACCGACCTGCATACCTGTTGGATCGGGCAGCTTCCGAAGAATGCGTTGCACGGCCTCGCGGCATGCTTCCGTTGGGTCCCAACCGGCCCGCATGAGCTCCACCACGGTGTGGCTGCCGGCGTTCCGGATGACCAGCTCGCCCACCCCGGTCGCACAAGCGGCGCCCACCTCACCATCCACGAAAAGGCCTGCACCAATGATCGGTGAATCGCCCACACGGCCATGCACCTTGAAGGCCATGCCGCTCGTGGTGCAACTCCCGGCCAGCCTGCCCTGTGCATCCATGGCCACCATGCCGATGGTATCATGGTTCTCCACGTTGGCCACGGGTACATACTCCCCTTTCTTCAGCCATTCGGTCCACGCCTTGCGCACTTCAGGGATCTCCACATCACGGGGCGAGAAACCGTTCTCCAGCGCCCATCGTTCCGCCCCAGCGCCCACCAACATCACGTGCGGTGTGCGCTCCATGACGGCCCTGGCAATGCTGACCGGGTGCTCGAACCGTTGCACAAAGGCGACAGCCCCTGCGCGTCCGTTGTGGTCCTGGATACAGGCGTCTAGCGTCACATGGCCATCGCGGTCAGGCATTCCGCCCAGACCCACACTGCGGTTGGTGAGGTCGCTCTCGATCACGCCCACACCCTGCTCCACCGCATCGAGCACACTGCCACCGCCTTGCAGTATCGACCAGGCCTTGGCATTTGCGGGCATGCCGTGGTCCCACGTGCTCAGGACAATGGCACCCTTCGCTTTTGCTGAAGCGCCGCTTGATCTTTTCGGCCCGGTGCTCGCCCCATCATCCTTACCCACACACCCGGTGACCAGTGCGGCCGTTCCGGCCACCCCCAGCTTGATGAACTCCCTGCGATCGCTCATATCGTTGGGAAAGGTAGCTGCTCGGTCGGATCGGTGAGCGGTCCATGACCGAAGGCTACCTCCTACATTGGTGGCCCAACCCGGCTGCATGTCCAACACCTCCCGGCCGCTCGCGGTCCTTACTTCCCTGTTCTTCCTGTGGGGCTTCATCACCGTGCTGAACGATGTGCTCGTTCCCCACTGGAAGGACCTGTTCGACCTGACCCATGCGCAGAGCCTGCTGGTGCAGTTCTGCTTTTTCGGGGCCTACTTCATCGGCTCGTTGATCTACTACCTCATCTCGGTGTCCTCCGGCGACCCCATCGCCCGCATGGGCTACAAGCGCGGGCTGATGCTCGGCCTGGGCATTTCTGCGGTCGGTTGCGCGTTGTTCGCACCGGCCAGCCTGATGAACAGCTATGCGGCCCACTTGGTCGCCTTGTTCGTGCTGGGGCTCGGGTTCACCGTGCTGCAGATCGCTGCCAACCCGTTCGTGGCCATCATCGGCGAACCGGAACGGGCCAGCAGTCGGCTGAACCTCGCCCAGGCGTTCAACTCGCTGGGGACGACATTGGCGCCGTTGATCGGTGGTTGGCTCATCTTCGATCAAGCGGACCCTGCGGCAGCGGTGCGTATCCCCTATCTGGGGCTGGCCTCGATCCTGGCCTTGATCGCTGTGGTCGTGTGGGCCACTCCGCTCCCGGAGCCAGTTCTGGAGCAAGGCGCCGTGCGTGGTCGGGCCTTTCAGTTCCCACAGCTTCGTTGGGGCATGGTGGCCATTTTCTGCTACGTGGGTGCCGAGGTGGCCATTGGCAGCCTGTTCATCGCGTTCACCGGTCTCGAGAGCGTGCTGGGCCTTTCCGAGGATGCTGCCAAGCACTACCTGAGCCTCTACTGGGGTGGTGCCATGGCCGGCAGGTTCCTCGGCGCGGTGGCCTTGAACGATCGTCTTTCCGTGGCGCAACGACTGAGGTCCATGGGCCTCATCGGTACCGGCATGTTCGTGTTGCTGCTTGCCTTGAACGGAGGCTCGATGGAAGCGTTGACCAACTACTGGCCCATGGCGCTATGGATCGCACTGAACATCGGCGTGCTGCTATTGGCCGGCCCTCGTCCGGGCAAGGCCATGGCCCTCTTTGCCGGTGCGGCCATGGTGCTGCTGGCCGGTGTGATCATGGGGCAAGGCCAACTGGCCTTGTGGAGCATTGTGGCCATCGGCCTGTTCAACTCCATCCTATGGAGCAACATCTTCACGCTCTCCATTGATGGGCTTGGAGAAAGCACGGCGCAGGGTTCGAGCCTCCTGGTAATGATGATCGTCGGTGGTGCGCTCATACCGCCGGTCCAGGGAGCGATCATCGATCTGGTCGGCGTCCAGAAGTACACGACGATGGGCTTCCACATCAGCTTCCTCCTCCCCATGGCCTGCTACGCATACCTTGTTTGGTACGGCCTTCGTGGTTCATCACACAGCACGTCCGCATGATCCTTGGAATTGACATTGGTGGCACCACCAGCAAGCTCGGCCTGGTACGGGATGGCAGGGTGATCGCGCGCGAGCGCATCAGCACCACCGGCCACGCGGACGATCATGCCTTTGCCGATGCGCTGGTCCGGACAGCACATGGTCTTCTCGCTGCGCATCCCTCTGAGACCTTGACCTCAGTGGGTATCGGTGCGCCGAATGCCAACCAGCTCACGGGTATCATTGAAATGGCGCCCAACCTGCCGTGGAAGCACGATGTGCCCCTGGCGCGCATGATGAGCGACCGCCTGGGCGTGCCGGCCACGCTGGGCAACGATGCGAACGCAGCCGCCCTTGGCGAATGGCGATACGGTGCAGGTCAAGGGATCGATGACCTGCTGGTGGTGACACTGGGCACCGGTGTGGGCAGCGGCTTCATCGTGAACGGCCGGCTCGTACTGGGAAGCGCTGGCAATGCTGGCGAGCTCGGCCATACGATCCTGCTCCCCGATGGACGTGCATGCACTTGTGGCAGGAATGGCTGTCTGGAAGCGTACGTGAGCATCCGCGGAATGATCGCCACCTACGAGGAACTGGGCGGAACGGAAGGCGCCACCGACGTGAAGACCATCGCCGAACGAGCCAACGCCGGCGATGGTGCCGCGATCGATTGCTTCAAGCGCACCACGCAATGGCTGGCCATCGGACTGGCGAACGCGGTATGCGCCACCGGGCCCAAGCGCATCGTGCTGTTCGGCGGTATCGCACGTAACGGAGAACTGCTGATGGCCCCGTTGCGCGAGCGCTTCCACGCCATGCTCTTGAACATTTACCAGGGTCGAGTGGACCTGACGGTGAGCGCGCTGGAGGATGACGATGCGGCGCTGTTGGGGGCGGCGGCACTTGGAGGGTCTGGAGAAATACATCACGCAGAGGGGCAGGGAACGCAGAGCACGCAGGGGAGATTTGAATGAGAAGCCATCGAGGACTGATGGAGATCAACACAATTACCGGCATCATCATTGAAGAGGCGATCCGCATCCACAGAGAGATCGGCCCTGGGCTGTTGGAGTCTGTTTACGAAGCTGTCCTCGCCAAACGGTTGCGATCGCGCGGCTTAAAGGTCGACTGCCAGCTTCCTATGAAGGTGGAGATCGATGGCGAGGTTTTTCCGATCGGATTCCGGTTGGACATGCTCGTGGAGGATCGGGTCATCGTGGAACTGAAGTCGATGGACGAAGTGCCCCCAGTCGACTACAAGCGCGTTCAGACTTATCTCCGATTGAAGGATCTGCGGATAGCACTGCTCATCAATTTCGGCAAGGATACCTTGCTTGAAGGCCTTTCACGTATCGCGAACAAGTACCAAGAACCATGACCCGAACCGACAACGCCTCAGGTATGTCCTGCGTGATCACCAGTTTTTCTCTGCGTGCTCTGCGTTCCCTGCCCCTCTGCGTGATCGCATTCTGTATACCCCTTTTCTCCCCTGCCCAATCCCCCGCTCGCGATCTCGTCAACCCTTTCATTGGTACGGGTGGCCACGGACACACCTTCCCGGGTGCCTGTGTGCCCAACGGCATGGTACAGCTGAGCCCGGACACACGACCCGATGGTTACATGGATTGGGACGGCTGCGGTGGCTACCACTACTCGGATAGTGTCATCTACGGTTTCAGCCACACACACCTGAGCGGCACAGGCGTGGCGGACCTGTGCGATGTGCTGATAACACCTGTTGCCGGTAGCGGGGGAATGGCCTTCGATGGTTCGGCGACCCGGTCGCTGTTCAGTCATTCCAGCGAAGAGGCCAGTGCAGGCTATTACAAGGTCGACCTGTTAGGGCCTCCCCCTTCATATGCCGATGGCAGCTCGGTCCGTGCAGCACGACCGACACGCATCTCCGGATCGAGCATTCGGGCTGAACTGACCGCCACTGCTCGTGTAGGCGTGCATCGCTATACGTTCCCTAAAGGCCAGGATGCGCGCATTGTACTGGACCTCACACACCGGGACAAGTTGCTGGGCTTCGATATCCGAAAGGTCAGCGATACAGAGGTGGTCGGTGAACGCAGTTCCTCATCCTGGGCGAAGGAGCAACGGCTGTTCTACTGCATTCGTTTCAGCCATCCGATCACGGATGAGGATGTGATGCCTTCGAACCTTTTCGGCTTTGGCGCTGGCTACCACTTTGGCGCCCTCGACCAAGCACTCATCGTCAAGGTGGGCATCAGCGCCGTGAGCATCGAAGGTGCGCGGGCCAACCTCGAGGCCGAAGTGCCGCATTGGGACTTCGATCGGGTCCGCAAGCAGGCCGAGGATGCCTGGAACGCCAAGCTGGGCAAGATCACCGTGGAAGGTGGTACGCGCGAGGAACAGCGCACGTTCTACACAGCGCTGTACCACACGTACGTGGCGCCCTACATCTTCAACGATGTGGACGGCCAGTACCGCGGCATGGATGGCCAGGTGCACAAGGCCGACCACAACGTATACACGGTCTTCAGCCTGTGGGACACCTTCCGGGCGCTGCACCCGCTGATGACCGTGCTGGAACCGGACATGACGCGCGATTGGATCAAGACCTTCCTGCTGCACTACCAGCAAGGCGGAAGGCTGCCTGTATGGGAACTTTGGGGCAACGAGACCGATTGCATGATCGGCTACCACAGCGTGAGCGTGATCGCCGATGCCTACGCCAAGGGCATCCGTGGCTTCGATACCGAGCTGGCGTTGCAGGCGATGGTGGCCAGTGCAGAGGCCGACCATTTCGGGCTGAAGGCCTACCGCGAGCGCGGCTATATCAGCAGTGAGGACGAGCCCGAAAGCGTAAGTCGGACCTTGGAGTATGCCTACGACGACTGGTGCATCGCACAATTCGCCAGGGCCATCGGCAACCATGAAGAGGCCGATCGCTTCCAAGCCCGCAGCCGCAACTGGCAGAACCTTTTCGACCCCACCACGGGCTACTTCCGTGCGCGCAGGAACGGCGGATTCATCGATCCCTTCGACCCCTATGAAGTGAACTTCCACTTCACCGAGGCCAATGCCTGGCAATACGGCCTGTTCGTTCCGCACGATATGGACCGATACCTGCGCCTGATCGGCGGTGGCCCGGCCTTGACCCAGCGACTGGACGCCTTGTTCACCGCGAACGAAAAGACCACAGGCCGGGACCAGAGCGACATCACCGGGCTGATCGGACAGTACGCGCACGGCAATGAGCCAAGCCACCACTTCGCGTACCTGTACGCCCAAAGCGACAGGCCGTTGAGCGGCGATGTGTTCCTGCGCCGCATCATGCAGCGGTTCTATACCGACGCTCCCGATGGGCTGGCGGGCAACGAGGATTGCGGCCAGATGAGCGCCTGGTACGTCTGGAGCGCCATGGGGCTCTATCCCGTGACGCCGGGCTCACCGGAGTACACCATGGGCATTCCCCTGTTCGACAAGGTGACCATGGATGTGGGCAATGGCAAGCAACTGGTCGTTACGACCAACGTGGCTGGAAATGACCGGGCACATGTGGAAAGCATCCAATGGCGGGGACAGGATCCGGCGCGTTTCAGGTCATTGAGCCATACGGAACTGCTGGAAGGCGGCACATTGCATTTCGACCTCGGTCCGCGTCCAGGTTCCGCACCCAACCCGGGCCAGGGTATCGACCTGGGCCAGGCCATCACCGGCCCTCCTCCTGCACCGATCATTTCAGCACCCTCCATGACCTTCGTGGACTCCGTGGTGGTGAACGTTTCCGCGATCGAAGGGCCTTGGAAGATCGTGCTGGGCACCGAGTACAATGCCTTCGGCAACACCAAGGACCAACCCGTGGTACGCGGCACGACCGTGTTGCTCCGGCGCTCGGGGAATGTGACCGCGTATTGCGAGATGGCCGATGGCACCAAGGGCCCGATGGTCACAGCCCGCTTCATGCAGATGGATGGCGACCGAACCATCACACTGGAGACCGCATACGCCAACCAATACGCTGCTGGAGGCACACAGGCCCTGGTGGATGGACTGCGTGGTGGCACCGACTTCCGCAGTGGCGAATGGCAGGGCTTTGAAGGCAAGGACGTGCTGGCCACCATCGATCTGGGCAAGGTGATGAAGGTGAAACGGATCGGCGTGGGCGCCCTTCAGGACCAGAAGAGCTGGATCTGGTTGCCCGCCGAGGTGGAGATCGTGACCAGCGTGAACATGCGCCAATGGAGCAGCCAGACCGCAACGCATGATGTGGATCGCAAACGGGAAGGCTCGTTCAAACAGGACCTTTGGACACCCGTGATGCCGAAGCGCGTCCGCTACATCAAGTTGATCGCTCGGAATGCGGGTGCCTGCCCGGAATGGCATCCCGGAAAGGGCGGGACCAGCTGGATCTTCCTCGATGAGGTGCTGGTGGAAAAGGAGTGATCGTTCGATAACCCACAAAAAAAGACCCGGCCGAAGCCGGGTCCTTTTCATTTCAAGGGGTCCGTGATCAGCGGCTCACCTGGACACGCTGGGTCTTCACCCAGTTGTCGGTGGTCAGTTCCACCATGTACTGGCCGGTCTGCAGGCGGCCCATGTCCAAGGTATTCACGCCGGCTTTCACGTTCAGGGGCTGTTCGAGCACCACGCGACCGCTCATGTCCAGAACACGTACCCGAACGTTGCCGGTCCGCTCAGCACCCAGTTCGATGTAGAGCGTGCCCTCCGTGGGGTTGGGGTAAACTGCGAAACCATCCTGAGCCAGTTCGTCCAAGCCCACTGCACCGCAACCAACGGCCCAGGTCATGGGGATCGTGGCTTCACCCGTGGCACAGCTACCCGCATCGTTCGATTGGATGCGCAGTGTGAGGGCATTGTTCACGTTCTGCGAGTTCACAGCAAAGCCCGCCAGGTTGCCGCCATTGATACCTTGGTAAATGATGGTGGCGCTCTCGTCAAAGCCGTTGTACACCACGATCCGGTCTCCGGTCAGCAGCTGACCTGAGAGGAAGCTCAGCGTGGTGGGCACGTTCAGCTCGGACTGGAACGTGTACCAGCGATCGGAGTTGTTGCCGTAGCAGTGCGTATAGGAATCCACACCGCAGGAACGGATCACGCAGCTGTCGCTCGAGTACGTGATGGAGTCCGTGAAGAAGGTGCACTCTGGACTTGCCTGGTCGGTAAGACCGAACACCACGTTGTCATTCTGGTCATAAGGACCGAAGGTGTATACCCCTACGGCCGTCACGGTCTGGGTGGCCCCGGAAATGGTCTCTTCGATCACCAGACCTTCCTGGCTCGGCGCCTGGGTCACGATCACCTCCGTCGTATAACTGCGGTTGAAGCAGTCGGGCACAAGGTTGTAGGACACGCCAGGAGCCTGGCAACCGATGCACTGAACGGTCCACTCCCATGGATCATAAGCTGAACCACCGCCGCATGAACCGGAGCCGTCCGAGGTCAGGGTCATGTACAGGTTGCCCGTGGTCGTGGTCACGTCCACGCCGTAGTAAGGCGAGGTTGTGCTCAGCACAGCACTACCGGTGGGACCCAGGTTGTACTGTTGGAAGTTGCTGTGTGTGAAAAGCACCGTTCCGGTCTCATCGGATCCATCGTAGACCGTGACCCTGTCCCAGTTGCTGCTTTCGATCGTTCCGCGGTTGAAGATCAAACGGATGGTACCTGCGGTCGGCGTGGCATAGGCCCAGGCACGGTCCTCGTTATTGGTATAGCAGTAGGTCTCCACCAGCGGCGTGGACCCACAGAGCAATAGCGGGCAGATCGGGTTCACCAGCACGGCCGAGCTCAGGTTGCACAGGCTGTTCGCATCGTTCACCAAGGTGAGCTGCGTCTGTGTACCGCTCACAAAAGGACCGATCTGGTAGGTTCCTGGTGCCGTAATGAACGTAGAGGCCAGACCAGAGGTGTTCGTGATCTCCACTTCGGGATCGGTGCCCAGCGTGGTCACGTTCACATCGATGAAGTACTGGAAATTGTCGCAGTCCTGTGAGATGTTGAAGGTGGCCGAAGGCGGGTTGCAATCCAGGCAGCTCAGCGTCCAATCCAACTGGATATTCGACCCGCTCTGGCACGACACGGAACCGTCGGTGGTCACGCGCACGGTGAGCCGGTGCTCGGGGTTCGTGCTGGCGAAGAACTGTCCGGCCAGGTTACCCGTGATACCGCCTGCAGGGGTTAATTCCGGCGCAGTGATATCCGCACCATCATACACGAAGAGGCGGTCGCAGCAGGTCTCCAAGGAGCCTCCATTGAAGATGAGCGCCAGCGGGAAGGTGCCCGTGCCCTGGTAGTAGTAGATGGCATTCTCGTTCTCGCCGTGGCAGAAGGTCTCGTTGTACTCCGTTCCACATTCCACCAGCGTGGGGCATGTGCCGGTGTCCGTGAAGTTGCCGAGCGAGATGTTGCACAACGAATTGCTCTCGTGCTCCACCACGATGTTCACCACATCGTTCACAGTAAAGGGACCCAGCGTGGTAACGCCGGCGCCAACACCGGCAAGCACTTCGGCTGCACCAGCGTTCACGGTGTACACGATGTTCACTGAGGAACCATCACCCGTGGAAGACACGTCCACCGGGATGCTGAACTGGTTATTGGCGCAGTCATCCACCACGGTCGCGGTTACCAAGGGGATGTTGCAGTCCAGACAGACCACTTCCCAATCCCAAGCGTCGAAGTTGGTGGAGGGGAAGTCCCCACCACATTGTCCACTACCATCCGAGGACAGCTCCATGAACAGGTTGCCCGTGGTGGAATACACCTCAATGGCGTAGTAGTTCGGGAACGCGTTGTTGATGGCGCTGCCTACCGGACCCAGGTTGTAGGTGGTGAAGTTGGTGTGCTCAAAGAGCAGAGCGCCACTGGCATCAGCACCATCGTAAATGGCCAGCTGGTCCCAGGTATTGCTCTCGATGGTACCGCGGTTGAAGCGGAGGCGCAACGTACCGGTACCGATGGCCTGGTACCCCCAGGTACGCACCTCATTGGGCTCGTAGCAATAGGTCTCACCCAAAGGCGGAGCGCCGCAGGTGATCAGGTTGGGGCAATTCCCCTCGTCGGTGAAGGTGCCGAGGTTCACATTGCAGCTGGGATCGAACTCGTGCTGCACCACAATGGTCACTAGGTCGTTCACAGTGAAGGGCCCCAGTATGGTCTCACCGGTGGTCACACCATCGATGCTGAGGGCAGGGCCTCCGTTCACTGAGTAGAGCAGCGATACCGTGCTGCCATCACCCGTGCTGCCCACGTTCACTGGAATGCTGAACTGGTTGTTCGGGCAATCGTCCACGGACGATGCGGTCACACTGGGAATGAGGCAGTTCAGGCAGGTCACCGACCAGTTCCATTCGGAGGTCTGGCCCGTGGAGCAGCTGCCGAAGCCGTCGGACGTGAGCACCATGTGCAGGAAGCCAGAGGTACCGGAGACCGTTACGCCCGAGAGGTCGAGCAGGGCACCGAGCGTGTGCTGGAACAGTACCGTACCGGTGGCGTCAGCGCCATCATAGATCACCAATTGGTCGGAGAAGCTGCCTTCAATGGAGCCCGAGATGAACGACAGCACCAGCGTACCCACACTGGTGGCCTGGAAGGTCCATTGCTTGTTCTCGTTGTTGGTGTAGCAGTAGTTGTAAACACTGGGACCCACACCGCAGGAAATGGACTGTGGGCAGTTCAGCGGCGACTGCAGGATGCCGAAGTTGACGTTGCAGAGGAAATCCGATTCGTGCTGTACCGACACATCCACGAAGTCGCCCGTAATGAAGGGGCCGAGCTCGTAGGTGCCCGGACCTACACCAGGGATGGTCTCCACGGTTCCCATGAGATCATACACGATGTTCACAGAGGTGGCATCGCCCGTGGATGCCACGTCCACGGTCACACTGAAGGTGCCTTGGTCGCAATCCTCGGTGATGGTGTAGGTTGCCTCCGGTGGCGTGCAATCCAGCAGGAACTGCACGGTGGTCACCACGCAACCCGTTTGAGTGGCGCAGGCCGCATTGATGGTCCAGTGCGCGAATAGGTCGCTACCGTTGGACAACACGTCCACCGTCCCTGTTCCTTCAGCCACTACAGGACCATCGAAAGTTCCCTCACGAACGGTGATGTAACCGCCGGAGGCCAGTACGAACTGGTACGTCCCCCCGTTCACCAGCCCCGTGATCGCTGAGTACTCGGTCTCGAAGCTGCACGTGGAAATGGTGGTCACCGTGCCGTTGGAGTTGGGCACGATGATATTGCTCGGGTACAGGATCTGGTTCAGGCAGCCGCCTTGGCCGTATGCCTCCGCTCCCATTACGCCGAGCGCAATGGCAAGTAGGGCAAGCGATCGGAAGGGTCCTCTTCGTGTCATGCTTTTCCGGGTTCGTTAGTAGTTGGTCCGTTCGTGGACGAAGGTAGCATTTCAGGATAGCGCCCTTCCAGCAGCACAAGCCCGGTTACGAACAGCCACGCTCCCGATCTACTTGGCCGATGCAGAGGCCGTATCGGCTGGCGCATAGGCTTGGCGGACCACCTCGAACGCTTTCTTCCGGCGACCGGCGTGATCCACGATGGACCAGCTGGGACCAGGCCAGATATCGTTCATCTGCCAGAGCAAGGTGCCCATGCAGAACGGCGCTCGGGCCTTGTGCGCGGCAATGGCCAACCCATAGGCCCTGGCCTGTAGCTCCTGGCTTACCCGGATCAACTGCTCCCTGTCCTCCACCGGAATGCCGTACCGGGCGGCCATGTCAGTTATGGCCCGGTCCCCCTTGTAACTGCGTTGCCGCTTGGTCCAGAAGGGACCGTCCCCGGCCAGTTCTTCCGGGCTGGCGTATTCCTGTAAGGTGGCGAGATCGGGGTAGGACTGGAACCCGTACTCACTGATAAAACGACCCACATTGGTGGAGAGCTCCTCCAAGGGGGCGTCGCCGTGCCATACCCCCCAATAGTGCAGGTCACCATGGCGCAACCCCTCAGCATTTCCCCAGTTGCTGATCGGTGAGGTGGGCACGTACGGGTGGCTCTTGTCCAACACCCAGACCCGGTCCGGCAACACCTCCTCGAACAAGGTGCGGTAAGCGGTCCACATGCGCGTGGAATCCTCGGGCGACATGCCGTAGGTCTGTTGCCAGCCCCAGTTGTGCCAGGCCACTTCCACCTCGTTGTTGCCACACCAAATGGCCAGCGAAGGATGGTGCTGGATGCGTGTGACCTGTTCCAGCACTTCCTGTTGGACATTGTGCAGGAAAGCGTCATCGTCGGGCACCATGGTGTTGGCGAACATCAGGTCCTGCCATACCAGAATGCCGGCCGAGTCACAGGCATGAAAGAACGCGTCGGGAGGGTACACTCCCCCACCCCATACACGCACCATGTTCATGTTCGCGGCCTGCATGTCTCGCACCAGGCCCACCCAGGCCGCATCACCAGCCCGAGGCAGGAACATGTCCGGTGGCACCAGATTGGCCCCTTGCATGAACACGGGCACATCATTATTCACCCGGAAGGTGAAAGGGGTGCCATCCTTGTCCGGGGTCTGGTCGAGCGTGATGGAGACCAGCCCGATGGGCCGTTCCCAGATGGAGACCTGTTCGCTACTGGCGGACCAGACCACCTGCAGATCATGCATGGTCTGCGGTCCGGAACCACGCGGCCACCAGCGGCCCGTGTCCGGTATCACCACAACGACCTCCTGCGTCCAGATCCCGTTGCGCTGCTCCACCATTGCTTTACCCACTGGTCGGCCGTTCAGCTTGACCAACAGTTCACCCTTGGCCTTATCAGTGGCCCGCAGGTCAACGGCGAAGGTGAGCTCCCTACCCTCCTGCTTGGTGCGCTGGAACACGCGCACACCTTCGATCCGCCCCCCTGACCAGGACCGCAGACCCACCTCCTGCCAGATGCCGCAGGTGACCAAGCGCGGTGCGAAGTCCCACCCGAAATGGACCCCTGCCTTGCGCACGAAAGGGCTCACTTTCACAGCACCGATGTCGTTGTCGGCAGGCAGGGCACGGCCGTACTGGCGAAGCAGTTCCGTGCCACGCTTGATCGGTGAGATGAACCGCACCTCGAGCTTGTTGCCCTTTTCGAGCAGGAGGTCCTTCACACGGTAGGACCAGCAACGGAACATATTGTCGGCCGTACCCAATTGCCGGCCGTTCAGCCACACTTCAGCAAACGTGTCCAAACCCTTGAACACCAGTTCCACTTCCTCCTGTTCGAGCAAGGCCTTGGGCACATCGAATTGGCGCAAATAGGTCCAATCGCGTTCACCCACCCATTGCACACTGTCCTCGTTCGTGCTCCGATAGGGATCGGGGATCAGTCCGTTCCGCATCAGATCGGTGTGCACCGTACCAGGCACTTGCGCTGTCCATCGTCCTTCTTCACCGGTCTGGCCGAAGGTCCACTCCCCTCCCAGGTCCACCCATTGTTCGGCAGCTGGGCCGGTGCCACAGGCACTGAACAGCAAGACCACCAGCAACAGCCACCCGTACTTCATGGCTTCGCGAGGTCCTTCAGCGCACGGATGATCCCGGCGATCTTTTCCTCATCGGCCTCCAAGGCGCCCAACGGCGCGGTATGGCTGGCCAACGAGGCCCGAGAGGTGTCGCCCGCGAGCTGCTTTTGCGCGGCAAAATGGACCTCGGGAACACCGGTATGGAGCACCAGGTCCAGCACGGTACTGGGCAGGATCCCACCTGCGGCGGCCACTGTCGTACGACCGGCCGCACGGTCCACCATCCAGGCCAAGGGTTCGCGACCGTCCACCGCAAGTGATCGTCCACCTGAAGTGAGCACACGTTGAACACCAAGGTCGAGGCAGGTTTCGAATGCGGCGCGCAGATCACTGGCTTGATCGATGGCGCGATGGAACGTGACCTCCATGCCGTTGCAACGGCCCATGATCTCCCTGATGAAGGCATGGTCGATCGCTCCTGTTTCGGTGAGCGCACCCACCACGATGCCATGGACGCCACTTCCCACGAGCTGGTCCACATCCGCAAGGATCACCTGCTTCTCGGCCTTGCCGTAGTGGAACCCTCCCGGACCCGGCCTTACGAGCACGCGCGTTCGCAGCGGTGGGTGCTCCATGGCGCAGGACACCGATCCCCACGATGGCGTAACACCCCCGGTGGCCAGCCAGGTACAGACCTCCACGGAATCGGCTCCCAAGCGGTGCGCGGCCTCGATCTCACGGACCGACCCCACGCACACTTCCACCGCAATACCCATGTTCCAAACATACGCAGGCTTTGTAACCCTCGGGTCTCCTTGCCGTATCACGATGGCCATGCCTAATGTCGCATTCTTGCTGCGCAACCTGATCGGGGTTTGCGGTCTGCTCCTGTCCCTGTCCTTGTCGGCCTCGTCCATGCAGGACAGCCTGCATTACAAGCTGGGAAGTGAGGCCAGCGTTGATGACCGCCTGGATGCCATGCTGAAGCTGGCTGAACGCGACCTTGACACCGACCCCGGAACAGCGCTCACCAACTACCATCGGGCCGTGCTCTATGCGGAGAACAGCGGCCGAATGGATGCTGAGCACCGCGCCTTGCTGGCGCTGGCCACTGTGCAGGACCAGTTGGGGCTTTACGCGGAGCACATCGGATCGGTACTGCGATCGCTGGAACTGGCCGAGGCCATGGGCAGCGTGAACGCATTATCAGACAACCTGCGTCAACTGGCGCTGGCCTACTTGCACAACGGCCGGACCGATAAAGCGGTGCTGGAAGCGCGGAAGGCCGTGGCCATGGAACTGCCCGGCAGGGATCAACTGAGGATCATTGCGAACGAGCATGTCTTGATCACCACGCTCATGGCCAATGGCCAACTGGATGAAGCCCTGAGGACCGGACGCCAGACCCTTGACCGCACAGCCTCGATGGCCCGATCGCGGGAGGAGATGGTGACGCATCTCCTGATGGCCAGGATACTTCTGGCCAAGGGTCAACCGAACGATGCATTGCCGCTGTTGGTGAAGGCTGAGCGTGGCTCCGTGGGAGTGGCCACCGAGCACGACCTGTTCGATCTAAGGCTCGCACGCACATCCATCCTCCTGGCCATGGGCAGGACCCAGGAGGCCGCTGAGGCCTGTGGGGAAGCCAGCGCACAGCTTCCTCGTGCGAATACCTGGCAGAACCGGATGGATCTTCGGGAGTGCCATTACCAAGTGGCCATGGCCGGCAGGAAATGGGAGGAAGCGCTCGGGCACCTGCAACAACTTCGTCAATGGACGGACTCCTTGCAGCGGTCGCAAGTGGCCGCGAAACTGGCCAGCATGCAGGGATTGTTCGACCTGAACAGCAAGGAGCAGGATAATGTCCAGCTCCGGGAACTGACCGCCAGGCAACAGGAATCCTTGACGAAGCAACAGCTCCGCAGCAACCTGGTGCTCGTGCTCGCAGGCTTGCTCCTGTTGCTCTCGGCGGCACTGTTCCTGATGAGCAGGCACACCCTGCGCACCATGCGCCGGTTGAAACTGAAGAACGAGGTGGTGATCCGCCAGCGCAGCGATATCGAAGCGAAGAACCTGGAACTACAGCAGCAGAACATGCGCCTCACACGATCCCTGATCAGTGAGGAAGAAAAGGAACTGGTGATCAAGGAGATCCACCACCGGGTGAAGAACAACCTGCAGGTAGTGGACAGTCTGCTCGGCATGCAGGCCGGACAGCACGGCGATATCCATGTAAAGCGATTGTTCGATGAGGCCCGTGGTCGCATCCGGTCCATGGCCCAGGTGCATGAGCATATCTACCGCACCTTGGGGGCCGACATCGGTCCGCTCAAGGGATACCTGGAAAAACTGGCCCGGACGATCCTTGTGTCGTATGGCGCGCATGACCGGATCAGTGTGAATGTCCGGGCCGAAGCCATCGATCTGCCGTCCGAGACGCTCATGCCGCTGAGCCTGGTCGTGAACGAGCTGATGACCAACTCCCTCAAGTACGCGTTCGGTGAAGAACGCACAGGGCAGATCACCATCGTGCTGCGCCCGGCTGGCCATGGCCACGAGCTGCTGTTCAGCGACGATGGTGGCGGAATGGAAGAGCGACAGACCCTGAACGGAAGCTCCTTCGGCCTGGAGCTTGTGCGGGTGCTGGCCCACCAGCTCAATGGCGAACTGCATGTCCTGAAAGGTGCGGGCACCACCTTCAGCCTCACGTTCACACCCGAGCTCAAGCAGCTGCGGACCGCATCGTAACAGGCCACCGGCTACTTTCTATCTTCGCCAGCCATCAGCGCCGCAACACAACCGGTGGCGCTTTCTCGCTTTCCATGGATTTCAGATCATTAGGTATCAGCGACGAGCTGCTCGAAGGGCTCGAAGCGATGAACATTCGCAAACCCACGCCCATTCAGGAGCAGGCCATTCCGGCCGCATTGGAAGGTCGGGACCTCATTGCCTGCGCACAGACCGGCACCGGTAAAACGGCGGCCTTCCTGCTTCCGCTCATCGATGTGATCACGGGTTACAAGCCCAAGGCAGAGGGTTCCATCCGTGCCTTGGTGGTGGTGCCCACCCGTGAGCTGGCGCTGCAGATCGACCAGCAGATGCAGGCCATCGCCTACTTCACGCCCATCACCTCCATTCCACTTTATGGCGGTAGCGATGGTGCCGGGTTCGACCAGCAGAAACAAGCCCTTACCAGCGGCGTGGAGGTGGTGATCGCCACCCCCGGCAAGCTGATGAGCCACCTGAACCTGGGCTATGTGCCCTTGAAGGGCATCGAGTTCCTGGTGCTCGATGAGGCGGACCGCATGATGGACATGGGCTTCATCGACGACATCAACCGCATCATCACCTTCCTGCCGAAGGAGCGCCAGACCTTGATGTTCAGCGCCACCATGCCACCGGCCATCCGGGAGCTCTCCAAGCGTATCCTGCACGACCCTATTGAGATCACCATTGCCCTGAGCAAACCGGCCGAAGGTGTGGACCAGCAGGCCTACGTGATCTTCGACATGCAGAAGGCCGCCATCCTGGAGCACATCCTCAATACCAACGAGGCCACCAGCATCGTGATCTTCGCCGGCCGCAAGGTGGAGGTGAAGAACCTGAACCGCTACCTGCAGAAGAAAGGGTTCAACGCGCGCGGCATGCACAGCGACCTGGACCAGTCAGAGCGCGAGGAGGTGATGCTCTCCTTCCGGAACCGCAAGCTGCGGATACTGGTGGCCACCGACGTGGTGAGCCGCGGCATCGACATTGACGACATCGACCTGGTGATCAACTACGATGTGCCCCGCGACCCCGAGGACTATGTGCACCGCGTGGGCCGCACCGCCCGCGCCTCGCGCAAGGGCACGGCCATCACCTTCGTGAACGAGAAGGAGATGCGCGAGTTCGGCCGCATCGAATCGCTGATCGGGTACGAAGTGAAGAAGATGCCCCTTCCCGAGAACATCGGACGCGGTCCTGCTTATGCCCCCACCGCCCGTGTTGAGCGCAGTGGAAATGGCAACGGCCACCGCCGCAGTGGAGGTGGCCGTCGCCAAGGTGGTGGTGGTGGCGGACGTCGCTAACGTAAGCTGAACGTGCGCGCTACCGGCGGGCGTTCTTAGCGCTTCTTGAACTTGTCGGCATTGTCGGCCAGGACCTTCATGGGATCCCATGCCTTGGCCGCTTTGCCAACGGCCTCAATGGTCACCTTCTCCATCACGTCGCCCTGAGCGATCGCGTTCACCACTTCCTGGCCTGTCACCACGTAGCCGAACACCGCGTGGCGGCCATCCAGCCAAGGGGTATCCTTGTGGGTGATGAAGAACTGGCTGCCGTTGGTGTACGGGCCGGCGTTGGCCATGCTCAGCGTACCGGCGCGGGTGTGCTTCAGTTCGGGGTGGATCTCATCGGGGAAAGCGTAGCCTGGGCCGCCCATACCGGTGCCAGTGGGGTCACCGCCCTGGATCATGAAATCGGCGATGACGCGGTGGAACTTGATACCGTCGTAGTACGGCGTTCCCTCGGGCTTGGCCGTGTTCTTCATCTTGCCTTCGGCCAGCGCCACGAAGTTGGCCACGGTCAGCGGCGCTTTCTCGTACTCGAGCTTGATGACGATGGTACCCTTGTTCGTCTTGATGTTGGCGTAAAGCCCTTCTTCCTTGGTTTCCACGGTTTTCTTGGCGGGTTGTTGTTCGTTGGCAGTGGCGTTGGCGGCAGGGGTGTCCGTCGGGGTCGGACCACAGGCTGAAAGTACCACGCCCATCAGGGCAGAGAACGAGAACGGGATCAGCATGTTCATGTCGGTTTTTCGATGGTGCGCAAATGTAGCGGGCCCGGCGTAGCGAACGGCATGCCAAGGATCGCTTCACCTCCAGTAATGAGTGGCCGAACTTCGGGGAAGCTTACACCTTGGCCTTGGGTACTACCTGTGCCGCATCAACCGAAGTAGCCCATCGACCATCGTGTCGTGGTCATAATTCTATTTGCTGGAACTACTCCACCACCACCCGCTCATAGCAGCTCCCCTCCTTGCTGGTAACCCGCACCACATAGGTGCCGGCCCCAAAGCGCGATAGGTCCACCTCCTCGGTGGCTTTGCCTTGGGGCAAGGGCCGTTGGAAAAGCAACTTGCCCATGGTATCGTACACGCTATAGTAGCTCTCGGCCATCAGCGGATCAGCGAAGGAGAGGGTGAAGTGGCCGGTGTTGGGATTGGGGCGGATGGACATGGGTGCGCGTCGCTCTCCATGTGATGAAAGATCAGTTCCTATGCTACAGGCATCGTATTCTGTGAACAAATCCGGATTTACAACACTGTCGTTCGCATAGATTGCTACCGCAGCGGCAACGCTCTGCTCCACAGCGATTGTAATGCTGCTGTCCATAGGGAAGAGCTGCATCGTTTCTAATGGGTAGTGCTGCTCGTGGCACTCGAAATGCCCCAATGGATCAGATTTGAAAATATAACAAAGCCCGGTGTTGTTGTTTGGTAGTGCACCTTGCACAATACCACTGAACGCAAACCCACTGTCCGAATGCACCAATAATGACCGGGCCATATAAATGTAACCATCCGCCCCCACAGAGCGGGTCCATATCGTATCACCGTTAACATCAGTTTTCATCAAGATGGGTCGGTACTCAAGATTATTCTGAGGCATACCCAATGTGGCTAACACGGCATACTGTCCATCCAGTGTTCGTTTGATTCGGGAAGGCCTGTGTGGGAACCACCGGAGATCAGCATTCCGCCATCCCTTGCACCAAAGCACTTGACCATCGCCGTTCAGCTTCATCATGAACAGCTTGGGTTGGTACCAAACCGGTAGAGTCTCGAACATGCTGATGTTAAGGCTGTCGGTCATGCCCAATATGACCATTGAACCGTCAGGCTCAATAAGCGCGTCATGGACCATCCCTCTAGGGCGCATGTAGCTCTTTACCCAAAGTATACTACCTTCAGCGTCCAAGCGTGCCACTACAGCACCAGCCCCTTGTAAGTTGATACCTGCTACCAAGTCGCCCTCAGGAAGTTCCTTAATGAATTGGAATCCACCTGGTCCTATGAACTCCTTGGCCCATACTGGCTCAAGGGTTGAATCGACTCGTAGGGCAAAAAAGCTTCGGTCCCGCCCCCATGTCAGCGCCCCCTTGTCGCTAGTAATCTCAAGGCCACCATTGCTTCCCTGGCAAAGTACTGGTTCGAACGCATAACGCTTCATTTGAAGCACAGCTCCCAATGAATCCATTTTGCCTAGAACCGGGCGGATTAGAGATAGTACTGTGCTTCCCGGTTCACACGGAGCGGCAATGGTTGCAGAGGTGAAATAGTACTCATTACCCCTCGCGGTCATAATCGTTTGCGCGCCATATGTACCGTAGTTGTACAAGCTACTTGCATGAGTGACAAAGCCTTCACTGTTCAGCATCAGCGTGCCGCCTAAAGCAGTAAGCAGGTTGTGCCCCGGCAGCTCAATAATATCAAGGCTATAGCTCGTAGCTGACTGGTATATATGTTGAAACTGAGGCTGAGCAATTACAGAGCTGAAGCCAAAAGCAAACGCTCCAAAACCGATGAAATTTCTCATGGCTCAGTGGATGATTAGTTTCTTGGTCTTTGTTTTGGTACCAGCGATGACCCGTACCCAATAAGCGCCCCGAGCTAAATGCTCTGTTGAGATTTGAACCTGTTCCGAACGCACATTGGAATAACCAATCACATTTCTACCAGAGGCATCAAGAATGAACACATCCTTGCTGACATCATCATCAAAAGTAAGAGACAGAAAGCTGGCAGATGGATTGGGGAAAAGTGCAAAATCCCACGTCGTTTCAGAAAAGGATTCATCCAATGTGTAATCAAGGCTCTTGACAAAGGGATGGGGTGTAATCACAAATGCATAATCTGAATGCAACGTATCCAAGTAGTTATCAGAAATGGCATTGAAGTAACCCGTTAGGTCGATAAGCAGTTCGCCGTTCTCATTGGTCACCAGGACCGTATCCGGAGGTAAGGCCAATAAGCCAGTGCGCGTTGGGAACCAAGTGATGTAATGCTCATGCAAGGAGAAGAAACCAGAGAGTGTTATACTACTTGAACTCGGTGTTGTGCAACCTAGGAAATTATGCTCCAATGTTCCCGAGCGCACATAAAAGCTCTTGGCCACTGAAGCGTTCCTGTTATGTACCCAGCCAATCGCAGAGCTATAGTCGCTGATCAAGTAATACGCCTCAAGTTCATCTGTGCCATTCGAAGCGTCATTATCGAAAAACATCCTCGGGCTGAAATGCTCTGTTAGAATTCCAAGATTCATCACGCTTGGGAGATTCACAAAATCTGAAAGCGGACGAAAATGGTGATACAGCCTGTTATTTCGAATTAATTTAATTGAATTATTGACCCAAATACCATTTGTATCACCTGCAATATTTGAGAACTGCTGAAAATCGCTGTGTTGAAATAAATTAGCAGGATCATTTGGCGGATATGGCAATGTTCCGGGGAACCACACCAACCTTTTGGTATGCCAAGTTGTACCTGTAGCATACTTTCCACTAAATACAGATGACCATAACTCATTATGAAATGATACGTCATAATTGTGGAATATTTTTTCGATATCGTTAGACCATATTGATGATTGACCGGGAATTACGCTTGGTATAATGAATTTTGTATAATGATTAAATTCACCATGATTAAACGGCTTTCGTTCGGATATATTTGCACTTAAATTTGGGAGGTTATCCCATAATTGATTCGCATTATTAAAACCGTTGAAAATTCTTCTGTCAAGATTGTATCTATCGTTTAGCGCAGGGTCAAGACTCATAAGATCGGGGTGAAGTCCCATGTGCACATCAAATAGATCGATGTAAGAAGTCGTTGAAGGCAGATAGTGCGAAATAGCCTCGGGTGAATTCCCGGCATAGCTAAATGAGAAAAGCTTCTTAACACCAAGTGCTGAATTCGTTGTGTTGCTTAATACTTGGTCATCGCGCACGTAAGCACCAATGTCGGTTGCCCATTGGCGTAGAACAGCAGGCAAACTATCATCGGGCGTCCATTCGATTTGGTTTTCCACACATATGGCAGGGTCCATTGTTGCCGGGTTACCATCTGGACGAAGGTCACGATATGAATACGTAAGCATCTGGTCCACCTCGTTAAAATGCTCAATAATAGGCAGATTCACAGAGTAGCCCCAACGGGACATGAGGTACTTATATCTCCGTTTCCAAAAATAGAAAGGCCCCTCGGTGGCGTTCAAAGGGTCATCTGGGTCGCCATTTCTATAGAAATAGTGCCTCATACTGAACATTCCAGTCGTGGGGTTCCTAGTTGGGTCAACGAAATTCTTTTTATACGCGTCATTATGCCATGCAAATGTCTCGTAATCAATGATCGGGGGATACGGTGTTGCACAGAGCTGTATATAAATACCCAAAGCACGTGCGGTATCTAATAACTGATCAAATACCCATGCTTGATGTTGCCCATTAGCTTGAATTATTGCATTGTTGGGCACAGCACAGCCCAGGCTGTCAACGAAATTGTCGTAGACACCAAGGTTCACATTCTCAAACCCTATGGTTTTATCTCCTAAGAATGTACGCATGAAATTACCCCCTGCATAACTCAGATTATTCATAGCAGATAACAAGTTTGTATAGGAGCCGCGACGAATACTATACGTAGAAGGACTCTGCCATCCACTTCCTATTGGCTCAATCCCTAAATTTGGTCCAATGGCAAAAAAGGGATTACCTGTATCGAATTGTAGAATGCGATGATTTTCTGTATTTACATGCAGTAAACCATTATTATTATCTAATGCGGGTCGGCAGTAAAAGTTGAACCCAAAAATTGAGTGTTCTGGAAATAATTGGCCTGAATTAGATTGAGAATATGGAGCTTTAATCGATATACTAAAACTCCAGGTTCCTTCAATATCAGGAGCAAAGCGGAAGCGCACATGGTATGGATAAAGCGGGTCACTGACGTCTTCTGCAAGTCTACTAAGCGTGGAATTATTGACCCAACGTGCCTCACGCATGAAATAGCCCCATTGTAGTGCTTGAGAACCATTAGGTTTGGTCAAGATCATGACTAGTTGTAAGGAGTCATCAGCATAAGGATTTAAATCATGAACGTGGTCGATATTCCAAGATGTTGCAACATAGGGGTCCGCAGTTGAATAGTAATGAGCGAAGAAACTATCTACCGCAGCTTGATAAATCTGCGGCAGCCGCAATCCCACCTCTACCTTCTCCCACTTATGTACATGCACAACGTTGTCCTCTATGCTGCCATAGGGGCTGCTGCCATCGGGGGCCGGGCTGATGATCACCAGGTCGGCAGGGTCACCCAAGCCCTGGTCGATACGGGCATGGAATTGCCCTTGGCTGTTGAAGCCACCCGCATGGAAGCCGGGGAGTAGGCGCACTTCAGTGGCGCTCACGAACTCCACATTGGCACTAGCGCCGACCTCGATGGGCAGTTCAGGCGTAGCGGGTGACAGGATCTTATTGGTCACTGCGTAGTGATGGGTGCCCTCCATCCATGTGACATCCTGGATGGTAAGCTCCGGATAGGGCGTTTGGGCGCTAGTAGTCGCCATGTGCAGGAGCACGGCAGCAGCACCGATGATCCGTGTCGTACCCATTACCTTGACGTTTGAAGGGTGGTCACGCGCTGCTCTAACTGCTGTAGGCGCTCTTCGAGCTGCAGGATGTAGAGGGCCTGCTGCTCGATGGTCTCCAGCATGCGGCGTTGAAGTTCGCCGACCTCCACACCGCCATCGGTATCCACCTCACTGGCGGAGGGGATGCCCGGCAAATGTCGGTTACGCTGCACAAAGGCCCGTAGTTCGCTAAGTGGCATTAAGTCGTAGCCGGTATCGAACACGAAGTCGGGCCAAAGCCCTGTCTTGACCTTGATGTCACGCGTGGCGATACCTCCTTCCACATAGAGTCGATAGACCCCTGAAGTGTTTACGGGTGGATGTGTTCCAATACCGACCCGTCCGTCCTCTGCGATCCTTATCCGCTCCGTTCCGTCGGTATAGAGCAAGAGCGGGTGTGCGCTCAGTGTCCCAAGGATCGGCACATCGGCAGCACATAAGTCTTCCAAGTTGTTTCCGCGTGTTTCCCAAAAGGGAGGGAACATATCCAGGTTGATGCAAGGTGAGCCGGGGGGCATAGGTGGATAATCGGGCCTCCAGCCTCCACCGCGAAGGATACCATTGGAGTCTCGCAGCAGAACGCCAGGGCCCGACAAGGAGCCCAAGAGTTGGATATCTCCATTGCTTTTCAAGCGGAGCAAGGGTTGCCCATTGCTCTTGAACACCACATCCTGCGCATCCGCAGAACCGATGTAGTGGGTGGCCGGGTTGGTACCGGTGTTGCCGTTCATGGTCCAGTCGCTGCGCTCGGGTTGGGTGAGCAGGAGCTTCTGCGACACCGCTTCGCAACCATTGGCGTCGGTCACCAGTACGGAATAGGTCAGTGCGCCCAACCCACTGCGGTCCTGTGTGGTGGGGCCATCGTCCCAGACATAACTGTAGGGCGGCACACCTTCAACAACGGTCACATCGATGCTGCCATTAAAACAGTTGTAGCAGCTGATATTGGTGCCTCCTGGATACTTGAAGGGTTCTGCGGTCAGCGTAAGGGCTTGTGGTTCCACCAGTGTGATGTCCACCACCACCATGGTGTAAGCGGCATCCACCACTTTCAAGGAGTAATAGCCAGAGGCCAGGTCGGAGATATCCTCGGTGCTCAAGCCGTTGGACCAGGTGTAGGAATAGGGCGGGGTGCCACCCGTCACGGTCGCATCAATGCTCCCATCCTTCTTGCCGAAGCACGAGATATTGAAACCGTTATAGTTGAGGCTGTGAGATCTACTGTAAGCTGGGCTGAAATACTCATAGTGAGCAGAGTGGCGAACACGCCCATTGTGAGGCGTTCAGCGCTTAGCGACGTATGAGGTGCGATGATCATGAGATAGGATCTAGGTTGAACGAATATATACAATGACATACGGATCTGCCAATAGAAGAAAGTGCTTGCGCAGTGTACAGATGGCCCTGAAACGATATGTGGCTTCTAAGTGACATTCAATACCAATCATCCCACACGGCCACTTGCCCATTGGCCTTGGCCAACAAACCTATTACCACTCAGCCTATCCCCCACCATTCCCTCCGGCGCTGTGGCCAACCGCCTGCAAGGCCATGCCGATCGGGCCAGAGGCCATGAGGAATGCGACCGGGGCCCTGAAGCTCCGGGTGAAGCCCCTGCGTTCCGGGAAGAAAGCCATGAGCTTAGCGATCGAGCTCATGAACGCTGCGACAAGGTCCATGAGCTTCGGGACAAAGTTCATCCGTTTCAGGATCACGTTCATGAACTCCATGTCAAAGGCCATGGGCTTCTGGATAAAGCTCATGAGCTCTTCTGCAAGGTCCATGAGCTTTCGGATAAAGCTCATGGGCTTCAGGTTCAAGTTCATGAACTCAGCGACAAAGTCCATGAACTTTTGGACAAAGCTCATGAGGTCCAAGACAAGGTCCATGAGCTTTCGGACAAAGCTCATGAGCTTCAGGATCACGTTCATGAACTCGGTGACAAAGTCCAAGAGCTTCGGGACCAAGGCCATGAGGTTTGTCCTGAACCTCATGAGGTCCATCGCCAACCTGATAAGATCAATCACGAACGGCATGAGGATGGTCCCCGTCCGCCCCTATTGCAGCACGGAAAAAGGGGGCTTTGTGGCCCCATTCAACGAACGGCTTGCAGCGGGTCAGCAGCGGAACGCGGCAGGCACCAGCGGCGGGCCGGATCTCAGGAACGGTTGGCGGCATGGAGCACGAAAGGCCCGGTGGGCAAGGGCTGGCGGCAAGGGGGCATTTACGGATCGGCAAGCTTGGCGCATTCTAAGAACAGCAGCCGCAAACCTCTCGGCTGCTCCCAAAAAGGTCCATGAAGACGATCAAGATCGGATTGGACGGCCTGAGCCCCTTGGACAAAGTGGCGAAGGCCCTGTACATAGAAGGGAAGATGACGGGCAACCCGGACTTCCCCACCCCGCAACCGCCCTTGGCGGACATCACGGCGGCCCGCGAAAAGCTGGAGCTGGCCATTGCAGCGGCACTGAACGGAGGCAAGGACGCGACCTTTGCCAAGAACCAGGCCGAAGCGGAGCTGGATGAGCTGCTGGTGCAGGAGGCGGGCTATGTGGTGAGCGTGGCCGGCGGCAACGAGGCCAAGATCCTGAGCGCGGGTTACGAGGTGCGCAAACCGGCCAGCCCCATCGGTCCGTTGCCCAAGGTGGCCAACCTGCGCGCCGACCTGACCGACCAGGTGGGCGAGATCCTGGCCGACTGGGACACCCTGCGCGGGGCACACGAGTTCGAGGTGCAGCGCAACAGTGGCGACCCGTCCGTGGAGGCCGATTGGAAGGTGATCGCGTTCACCACCAAGAGCAAGTTCCTGGACAAGGGACTGGCCAGTGGCAGCTGGCATTGGTACCGCGTGCGCGCCCGCGGCACCGCCGGCGATAGCCCCTTCAGCGATCCGGCCAAGGCCATGGCCCGCTGAGCACAACGCACCTAGGTGGACGGCCCTCCAGCAACGGGGGGCCGTTCGCTTGCTGCAACCTCCCCCCGCTCCTCTCCGTTCAAGGTCCCGTTCCATGCTGCATCGCCATGATCCGCTCCCACATGTCGCCCGGCCAAGTGGCTGCTGCCGCCCGCAAGGAGGTGGGCCAGCTGCTGCGGCATGTGGAGGAGAAGCACGCCGGGCTGGTGCGCACCTGCCCCAAGGTGGGCGATGACCGGTTGCTGCGGCGCAGTGGCCATTTCACCACCCGCAAGGGGTTGCAGTGGGTGTATGTGATCACCGCCACCGAGGGCCGCATCACCATTTACCCGCTGCTCTGGCACGCCACCACCACGGGCATTTGCGCCCTGCAGGTGGATGCCGAAGGGCCGGCCTCCTACTTCCAGCAGCACGTGATGGACCGCTACCTGAAGCGCTACCTGCGCCAGGGCGACCTGCGCAATGCCCTGCGCGAGTTCCACTTGAAGAACTATGACAAGGTGTACCTGCGCCACACGTACAAAGGCGACGAGAACTGTTGCGCGGCCGTGATCGATGACGGGTACGTGGCCGGCGAGTTCCAGCAGAAGGCCGCGTTGGTGTACTTCCGCACCTTCTACGACCTGGTCACCGGCCATCGCCGGTTCGGGGACATGCGGTCGGCGCTTACGTGGCGGCAGGCCCTATCCAAGGTGCAGTTCCAACACGCGGGCCGCCGCCAGGCCCCGCCCGAGGCTTGGGGCCGCGGCTATCCGCGAACCGTCGCGGAAGTTCGAATGGCCGCGTAAGCACGGTCCCTTCCCGCCCCTTGTATGGCCAACAGGGCGTTTGCGTTGTTGGTTTGAGCCAAGTCGTAGAGGTCAATGGCCCGTGACCGGGTCCTCTTCCCGAGGCGTGCCAACACCCAAATTACGAGGACCTGCGCTGCATCAACGCCTTGCGGGCCACATCCAAGTACATGGCCTCACCACTGGCGATCAGATACTCCCGTATGAACCAATCAGGCATGCGCCGGGTATCCCAGGCCCAATGCAGGCCCTTGGTGGTCTGTTTCATCTCAGCGAACAACAGCGGTTCGGATACATCATCTTCAAATGCCATGGAGTTGTCGAAGACAAATGCATGATAGCATAGATCGATGGCCGGGAGGAGATTCCTCAACGACCTCCCATAGCGATCAATGATCTTATCCTTCGGCACATTGTGGCCTCCAGCATCCACTCGTATCCGAACGCGATCCACATTGATCTCCGGGGAGTTCGTGGCAATGAAGTACAAATAGACCTTGAAACCAGCATCTCTGGCACGTTGCATGAAGGCGAGCTTGCTTTCATGACTGAATACCGTCTCGAATGAGAACTGGATCCGTTGCTCCAATAGCCGATCGCACAGGAACGAAGCGAGCAGCTGGGCAAAATGCTCCAGATGCCTGGTCCTGATCAACCGGAACTCAGAATTAACGAAACGATGCTCACTGACCATTCTATGCCTCGGGAACCGACTACTGAGCAGACCTGATCGGACTGCGAACCTCCTGAACGATGAGCGGTCGGCCGCCACCTTGAAGTCCTTCAGGTCCAATCGCCGCGTTTTCCTCAACTGGGCAGCGATCTCATCCGCATTCACGTAAACACCCAGGTTCACTTGCCGTCCTCCAACGACCGTGCGCATCACTTGCTGTTTCATGATGCTCTTGCCCGACCCGTTGGGTCCCGCGAAGACACGCAACCGCGGCTGATGTTCCATGGCCGTGTAACTAGGGCAAGGTCACCGGTACCAGCTGCTTCACACGGCGCCAAACACGCCCATCCTTGCGCACGCGTACCAGCCAGCCATCCTTCTCTACCAGAATGGTCTTGCGCTTAGCGAACGCCTGCTTCGACGCACGCTTGGTCGCCGTTTTGAAGGCCCTGTTCATCGCCTTCCCTTCGGCACTGAGTTCCTCGGAGAATGTGATCTTCACGGACATGTCCTCAAAGGTATGGTAAGGAACTTTCGTTGATCATGTCCCGATCTCACGAGATTGATATCCGGAAACCCTCCAATGCCCGTCGTTGCCGTCCTTTGGAGAGACGCCGGGTCCCTACCGCAAAACACCTTCACACGCCCGGCGTGACTGTCCGGCCAAAGGTTGGTGCAGCGGATGGATAGATGTGTGCTGCCGGGTCAGCTGTTCACTTTGCCCTCATCGGATAGAACCGCGCCATTAGTTCCGTCACGCCGGAATTGCGCAGGGATGGCAAGCGGGAAGGGCAATTCCTGATGCAAATCGGGACGGCGTCTCTCCATGGCCCGGCAGTAAGTCCCCCTACTGCAACAACACCTCCTCAATGGCCTCCAACTTCTCGTCGGTAAAGGCGCCCTGGGTTCGGAACACAATGCGGCCGGTGGCATCCAGCACGAAGATGTAGGGGATGTCCTTGTCGGTCATGCCGAGCTGGGTGCGCAGCATATCGGCCTCGGCCTTGGCGAAGAGCACCAGGTCCACCACTTCGGGTGTGGCGGTCTTGCGGAACTTCTTGATGCTGGGCTCGTAGGCGCTCTTGTTCACCCCAACGAACAGCGGCACGAAGTACACCGCCGCATCGTACTGCCCGGCAAAGAGGCCGTGGCCGCGTACGAAGCGCAGGTAGGCCGGTTCATACCAGGCCTCCAGCAACGGTTGGGCTTTCTGTCCGTAGGCCATGCCCACAATGGTGTACTTCTTTCCCTTGGCCACCGGCAGCGTTACCGAAGTACCATCGGCGGTCTCCCCGGCCAGTGTGGGGAACTGGCCTTGGGCCATGGAAGCGAAGGCGGAAAGGAACAGGAGGGCGAGGAAGGATGTACGCATGGCGCTCGGCTGGTCAACTATCATACCACTCCCCTAACGGATGCCATCCTCGGGGTTCTTCCCTTTGTGCGGACGGAACCAGTCCTTCATGCGCACGATGTCGGCCTCGGGATCGCTGGTGAGCGGGAAGGGATCGGTGATGACGACCTCTTTGGCCGGATAATCGAAGGTGCAGAGGATGATGGGCACACCGGCCTTGGTGGCCATGTGGTGGAAGCCCGTTTTCCAGTTGGGCTGGTGCTTGCGGGTACCTTCCGGGGTGATGGCGATCTTGGTGATCTCGCCGCGCTGGAACATGGCCACCACGGCATCCACCAGGTTGTTGTGCTTGCTGCGGTCCACCGGGTAGCCGCCCAGGGCGCGGAAGATCCAGCCGAAGGGCGGTTTGAAGAGGGCCTGTTTGGCCAGGTACTTCGCATCGCCCATGTGCGCCAGGCTGCGCACGGCCAGGCCCACGAAGAAGTCCCAATTGCTGGTGTGGGGCGCCACCACCACGATGTAGCGGTCCAGCGGGGCCGTCCGTTCATCGCGGATACGCCAGCCGCACAGGGTCTGGAAGAAGAACCGGTAAATGGGTCGCATCGGTAACGATCACATCTGGGCCAGGAGCCATTCCGCGGCCTCCGCCTCGGTGGCGAAGATCGCTGTGGGGAACGGCGGTTGGTGATGGTCGTAGTAGAGATCGGCCAATCGCTTGATCCACTCGTCCGGTGCCACGGTGGCCTCGGCCAGTGTGAGGTGCTTGACACGTTGCGCGTGGTCGGTGATGTTCACCCGCACATCGCCGAAGGTATCGGCGCCCAGGACCACCATCACCGGGATCGGCTTTCCGTTTGCCATCTTTGCGCGCTGTTCCACCACCTCGTTCACCCCGGCCAGGTCCAGTACAACATCGGCCTTGAAGCGGATGCACAGGATACCCGGATCCAGGAACGACAGCTTGGCCAAGCGAGTTTCGATCGTCCCTGTTTGAACCATGATGGAGCCGTTTGGTGAATGCAAGATAACGCGGAACCCGTTCCGTGCAGGGAAGCGTGGAACAAGTGCACCGGACCTTGCGTATGACGGCGCCATGGAGAGCGTGCGCTTCGCGGTGTTGGATGTGGAGATGACCAGCGGTGACCCCACCGAAGGGCGCATCATGGAAGTGGCCGTGCTCGCGATCGACGGGCAACGTGAGCGTTTGCGCTGGGATTCGCTCGTGCAGCCGCGCCGTTCCGTGCCCCCCTTCATCCGGCGGTTGACGGGCATCCACGACGACATGTTGCGCGATGCACCCGTGTTCGTGGACGTGGTGAGGACCTTGGAGACCCTGACGCAGGACCGCATTGTGGTGGGGCACAACGTGCGCTTCGACATCACCGCCATCGCCCACGAGTTCGCGCGCACCGGACTTGTGCTGGAGCGTGCCACACTGTGTACCGAACGGCTATCGCGCCGACTGGTGCCCGGGTTGCCACATTACAATCTGGGCAGCTTGTGCCGCCATTTCGGCATTCCGTACCAGGCGGCACACCGCGCCATGAACGATGCGGAGGCCACGGCGCTGCTGTTGGGCCGCCTGATGGAGCTGCACGGTACCGATGCGGTGCTGGCCAGCGTTTCGTGGGCACCCGTGGCCAAACGGGCCTGAACACCCGAGCTATCCGAGCAGGACGTTGGTGCGCCACAGCACCCACATGATCACGGCGCACACCAGTCCGGCAATTCCGAGCCGGGAACCGCGCCTGGCCCGCTGAACACTTGCAGGCGTGTAGCGCAGCAAATGGCGCGACGCCTGTTGGCCACCCCAGAGCCCGAAGGCCATGGACAAGGTGGCCAGCACCACGGCCAGCGAGACCAAGTGGCCCGCAAAGGCCAGCGGAATGCTGAGCGCTCCGAAGATGAAGGTCACCCTGTTCAAGGGCAGGTCCTTGGGGGCTTTTTCCGAGCTCATGGGAGGCCGCGCAAGGTATTGTGCAGGGCGATCACCTGGGGGATGACCAATCGGGTATCGTCGTTGATGATGACATGGTCCGCGATGGCCAGGCGTTGTTCCTCGGTGGCCTGATTGCGCATGCGGGCGCGGACATCGGGCTCCCCTGCCCCATCGCGCTGCATCACGCGCCGCACGCGGAGGGCCTCGGGGGCGGAAACCACCACGATGCGGTCGAAGGCGCTGTGGCCTCCGGTCTCGGCGAGGATCGCTGCCTCCATCACCACGTAGGGGGCCTGTTGCTCCGCTGCCCAATTGCGGAACGCCTGCCGCACGACGGGATGGATGATCGCGTTCAGATCGGCCAAGGCCTTGGGGTCGTTGAACACGAGCTGGGCCAGCGCCTTGCGATCGGGAACGCCGTGCACAAGGACCGTATCGCCGAAGCGGTTCCGGAGGGCGGTGTGGACCTCCGGATCGTTGGCCAACAGTGCACGTCCGGCCTCATCGGCAGCGAACAGCGGTACGCCCAACAAGCGCAGGATGCGGCCCACGGTGCTCTTCCCGCTGCCGATCCCTCCTGTCAGGCCGACCTTCAACATGGGGTGATCGGAATGATCGCCTTTGCCTGCCCACCTGCGTTAGCAGAGGGCCGAAAGGGCGATGCTCAGGCCTTGGCCGGAGCTTGTGCGAGCTGCTCGGTGTTGTCCATGGCAATGGCGCTCTTCTCGAAACGGAGCTTCACATTGCTGTCCACTTCCAGCAGGATGGTGGTATCGTTCACCTCCACCACCTTGCCGTGGATGCCACCGATGGTGACCACCTTGGCCCCTTTCTGCAGGTTCTCGCGGAACTTGCGGGCCTCCTTGGCCTTCTTCTGTTGCGGACGGATCATGAAGAAGTAGAAGACCACCATGAGCAGCGCCATCATGATCCAGAAGCTGGCGGGGTTCTGTTGCTGGTCTGCCTGAAGAAGAATGCTGGAAAGGGTCATGGTTCGTTGGGTTCTAAAAGGAAGTTCATTCTACGGCCGGTGAGCCGGGTGGTGCGATCACTTCGCCGGTGAGCGCCAGCACGGTGCTGGGCGGTGTGGCATTGGTGACCACGGTAACGGTCTTTTCCTGGCGGCCGCTGCGGCCTTCGCTGTCGAAGACCACTTCGATGCTGCCGCCCTCGCCGGGTGCGATGGGCTCCTTGGGCCAGTCCTTGCCCACGGTGCAGCCGCACACGCTGTGCACGTTGGTGATCACCAGCGGAGCGCCGCCCGTATTGGTGAACTGGAAGCGCTTGGTGACCTTGGCGCCTTGTACGATCAGTCCCATGTCGCGGCGCAGGGAGTCGAACGCGATGGCGGGCAATCGGTCGGGGTCCACCTGCTCGTGGCCCGAGGTGGTGAAGGTGATGTCCTCCGGCGTGACCTCGTTCGCGCCTTCGCTGTGGTCGCTAAGGCGGCAGCTGCCCAGGAGCAGCAACGCGAGCACCAGCCCACCGAGGGGCATGCCGTTCCGTATGGAGCGTGCGCTGTTCATGTGCGATCAGCTTTCCAGCAGGCCGCGGCCCACCTTGCGGATGCGGCCATCGGCCTTCATCTCGATGAACAACTTGTCGAGCACACCATTGATGAAGCCCTTGCTCTTCGGGGTGCTGTAGGCCTTGGCGATCTCGATGTACTCGTTCATGGTCACCTTCACCGGGATCTGGTCGAAGACACGGACCTCGGTGAGGGCCATCTTCATCAGGATCATGTCGCTGTAGGCGATCCGGTCGGCCTCCCAGTTGCTGGCCTTTTCGGCGATGGCCTTTTCGTGCTCATCGCTGAACTCGATGCAGCGGCGCAGCAGGGTGGTCACGAACTCCTGCTCCTCCTTGGGGTCGCGGGTAAGGTCGGCCAGGAAGCTGTCGCGCTCGCCGTTCTCGCTCATCTGTTCCAAGGCCCGTTTCACCAGCGTGGCGGCCAGGTCCAGGTCCTCCAGCCAGTAGATGCTGCGCGCATCGAACACCTCCTGCAGCGCTTCGCTGTTGGCGATGTGGTCCGAGAACATGCGGATCAGGTAGGCCTGGTCCTTGCGGAAACCGCCGTCGGGCTCGGCCATGTAGGCCTGGTGCTCCGGGCTGGCCTCCACTTCGCGGAACAGCTTGGTGAACAGCTCGTGGTTGCCCACCCAGCTGATGCGGCGCCGATCGCACTCCAGCCGGAGCCGCTCGCTGGTGGCGAGGTCGATCAGCAAGGGATTGTCCACGAAACGCCTGCTGGCGTTCAGGTCCTCCTCAGTGGGCATGCGCTTCTTCTTCCGCTCCTCGATCCGCAGTTCGGCAATGTGCCGCAGTTCGCCGAACACCATCAACAGGGAAAGGAACAGGTCGTAGGTCCGGTCGATACCGGTGAAGAGCTCCTTTTCAATGCGGGCCGCACTGGCGCTGTCGCTCTGCCCATAGGCGTAGAGCGACTGATAGACCTTGATACGGAGATAGCGGCGGTTGAGCATCGGGTGTGGTCAGAAACGAATACCGGCCGAACGCATGCTGCTGATGCGGTGCTCGGCGGCCTGGTTGGCGGCCAGGTAGGTGGGAATGCCCAGTTCGGCGCTGGCCTTGAAGATGCGCAGGGCCGTATCGTAGATGGCAGCGGTCTGGTTCAGTGCGGCCTGGCGGTTGTAGCCCTTGCGCTCCCAGGCGCAGTTGATGATGCCACCGGCATTGATCAGGAAGTCGGGCGCGTACAGGATGCCCTTCTCCATCACGGCCTTGCCATGCACGGTCTCATCGGCCAGCTGGTTGTTGGCGGCACCGGCGATGATGCTGCACTTCAGCCGCTTCAGCGTATCGTCGTTCACCGTGGCACCCAGTGCACAGGGCGAATAGATGTCCATCTCCAGGTCGTAGATGTCCTCGGGCTTCACGATGGTGATGGCCGGGAACTCCGCCTTGATGGCCGCGAGCTTGTCGTCGTGGATGTCGGTGAGGAACACCGTGGCGCCCTCCTTCACCAGGTGGCCCACCAAGGCCTTGCCCACATTGCCGGCGCCCTGGATGCCCACTTTGCGGCCCTTCAGGTCGTCGCTGCCATAGGCGGTCTTCGCGGCGGCCTTCATACCCACATACACGCCGTAGGCGGTCACCGGACTGGGGTCGCCGCTGCCCCCCATTTCCTCGGGAAGGCCGGCCACGTTCGTTGTTTCCTTCTGGATGTTCACCATTTCGGTGGTGCTCATGCCCACGTCCTCGGCGGTGATGTAGCGCCCGTTGAGGCTCTCCACGAACTGACCGAAGCGGCGGAACATGGCCTCGGTCTTCTGGGTGCGCGCATCGCCAATGATCACGGCCTTGCCACCGCCCAGGTCCAACCCGGCTAGCGAGCTCTTGTAGGTCATGCCACGGCTCAGGCGGAGCACATCGTGCAGGGCCTCGGCCTCCGAAGCGTAGGGCCACATGCGGGTACCACCCAGCGCAGGGCCGAGCGTGGTGTCGTGAATGGCAATGATGGCCCTGAGGCCCGTAGGACGATCAAAACAGAAGAGCACTTCCTCGTGATCGTACTTCTCCATGCGTGAGAGAACGAGCTCTGCACTGGCGGCTTTGGTGCTGGTATCGACCATGGCTTTGGGTTCGGTCAGTGGGTGTTCCGTGATCCTGGATCGAGGTGGGTCCGAACGCGTTCACTGCCGTCCACAAAGGTCAACCGGTCAATGCGCCCCATCCGTTCCGCTCCTCGCTCCGCCCCTACCTTTGCAGCACTTCTGAAGCGCTCCTCCGGCCAAGGCGGCGCAAAAGTAGGAAGTTCCCTCCCGCCACATGCGCCCGCTGCTCAAGCTTAATCCGTATTTCGCGAAGTATCGCTGGCACATCCTGCTGGGAACGGTCTTCATCGTGCTGAGCAACCTGTTCGCGGTATACTCGCCCCAGGTGGTGCGCGAGGCCATTGACCTGATCGCCGAGGGCGTGCGACAAATGGCCCTGCCGGTGGACCAGCGCCAACTGCCGGTCCCGGAAATGCTGCAAGTGTGGGTGGGCTGGACCGGGCTCGATCTGGCCGGCCGGTTGCAGGACCTGCACGACGACAGCGCCGTGGCGGCCACGGTGGTGTGGATCGCGGGCATCCTGGGCCTGCTCTATCTGGTGTTCGCGCTGCTGAAGGGCTTCTTCATGTTCCTCATGCGGCAGACCATCATCGTGGTGAGCCGCCTGATCGAGTACGACCTGAAGAACACCGTGTTCGACCACTACCAGCGGCTGGACCGGGCCTTCTACAAGCGCAACAGCACCGGCGACCTGATGAACCGCATCAGCGAGGACGTGGGCAAGGTGCGCATGTACCTGGGTCCTGCAGTGATGTACACCATCAACCTGGTGGTGCTGTTCGTGATGTGCATCGGCTTCATGCTGCACGTGAACGCGGAGCTGACCTTGTGGACGCTGGCGCCCCTGCCGGTGATGAGCGTGGTGATCTACTACGTGAGCGACGTGATCAACCGGCGCAGCATGGAAGTGCAGGAACAGCAGAGCCGCCTGAGCACATTGGCGCAGGAGAGCTTCAGCGGGATCCGTGTGCTGAAGGCCTACGCCAAGGAACCCATGGCCGTGGACCGGTTCGCGGAAACGGCCGCCACCTACCGCGACCGCAGCCTGGCGCAGGCCAAGGTGGACGCCCTGTTCATGCCGGCCATCATGCTGCTGATCGGGCTCAGCACCGTGCTCACCATCTTCATCGGGGGCATGAAGCTCATCCAGGGCGACCCCACGGTGACGGTGGGTAACATCGCCGAGTTCGTGATCTACGTGAACATGCTTACGTGGCCCTTCGCGTCGGTGGGCTGGGTCACCTCGCTGATCCAACAGGCCAGTGCCAGCATGGTGCGGATCAACGAGTTCCTCGACACCCCGCCGGCGATCGTGGACGAGGCCGATGACCTGCGCGAGATCCAGGGGGCCATCGAGTTCCGGAACGTCAGCTTCACCTATCCGGACACGGGTATCACGGCCTTGAGCAACGTCTCGTTCAAGATCCCCGCAGGAGGTACGCTGGCCATTGTAGGCCACACCGGCAGCGGCAAGAGCACCATCGCCGAGCTGATCGGCCGCATGTTCGATGTGACCAGCGGAACGGTGCTGATCGATGGCGTACCCATCCAGCGTGTGAAGTTGGAGACGCTCCGCAGCAGGCTCGGTTTCGTGCCGCAGGACGTGTTCCTGTTCAGCGACAGCATCTGCAACAACATCGCCTTCCGCCTGGAACCCGCCGACGACCTGAACGAACGCGTGGAGCAGGCCGCACGAGCAGCCCAGGTGCACGACAACATCGTGGACTTCCCCAATGGCTACGACACCCTGCTGGGCGAGCGCGGCATCACCCTGAGCGGCGGCCAGAAACAGCGTGTGAGCATTGCCCGCGCCATCATCGGCCGGCCGCGGATATTGCTGTTCGACGATGCCCTGAGCGCCGTTGATACCGCCACGGAGGAAGCCATCCTACGCGAACTGCGCGGGGTGATGAAAGGCCGTACCACGGTGATCATCAGCCACCGGATCAGCGCGGTGCGCGATGCGGACCACATCATTGTGCTGGACCACGGTCGGCTGGTGGAGGAAGGCACGCACGCAGAGCTCCTGAAACATGGTGGTCCCTATGCCCAGTTGCACGAAGAGCAGCTGTTGGAAGAGGCCAAGAGCGCATAGTGCGGCACACGGTGTTGGCGGCCGGAAGACCATCAAGCTGCGGTCGGGCGGGGAACATCGTGCCTCCCGACCCTGATACCCAGTGGTTTTGCACATGTCGGGATCCCTTCTATATTTGAATTTGTCACGCACTAAGCGAAGGCCTGAATTCACATGGTGGACGATCGCGAGGACGTTTATTCCAAGGCCGTTCGTGCCGGGAAGCGCACCTATTTCTTTGACGTGAAGAGCACCCGTGGGCGGGACCTCTACCTCACCATCACGGAAAGCAAGAAGCACACCCACGAGGACGGCACGGCCACGTATGACAAGCACAAGATCTTCCTCTACAAGGAGGACTTCGACAAGTTCCTGGACGGACTGCGGGATGCGTTCGACGAGATCGATCGTCTTCGTTCATCCGGCGACTACACCCGCCACGACGAACAAGCACCGCGCCCATCGGAGAACGGAAGCTCACCCTACACGGATGTGAACTTCGAGGACCTCGACCGGAAGGACATCTGATCCTTCGCCGCACCCAGGGCTGTTCAAAACTCACCGACTTATCAACACGACCGAACGGGTCGTGTGCCGGTACTTTGCGCCATCGGCTAAGCGTTGACCCAACGATTAGCGAACTGGACAGAACCAAACGCCTCCGCCGGGCCAACGGCGACCAAGCATGGCCAAGATCATTTCCATTGTGAACCAGAAAGGCGGTGTGGGCAAGACCACCACGGCCATCAACCTGGCCGCCAGCCTGGGCGTGCTGGAGCGTCGCACCCTGCTGGTGGACGCCGACCCGCAGGCCAACGCCACCAGCGGTGTGGGCTACGACCCGCGCAACGTGAAGGCCAGCATCTACGAGTGCATCATCAACAACACGCCGGCCAGCGAGGTGATCCTGGGCACCGACAACCCGAACCTGGACCTCCTCCCCGGCCACATCGACCTGGTGGGTGCCGAGATCGAGATGATCGACATGCGCGAGCGCGAGCAGCAGATGAAGGCCGTGCTGGAGCCGCTTCGCGAACAGTACGACTTCATCATCATCGACTGCTCCCCTTCGCTGGGCCTGGTGACGGTGAACAGCCTGACGGCCAGCGACAGCGTGATCGTGCCCGTGCAGTGCGAATACTTCGCGTTGGAAGGCCTCGGCAAATTGCTGAACACCATCAAGATCGTGCAGCAGCGCCTGAACCCCGAACTGGTGATCGAGGGCATGTTGCTGACCATGTACGACAGCCGTCTGCGCCTGGCCAACCAGGTGGTGGAGGAAGTGAAGACCCACTTCCAACAACTGGTGTTCGACACGGTGATCCACCGCAACGTGGCGCTGGGCGAGGCACCGAGCCACGGACAGACCATCATCATGCACGATGCCAGCAGCAAGGGTGCCACCAACTACCTGAACCTGGCGCGTGAGATCCTGCAGAAGAACAGCCTGACGCGCATTCCCGACAGCGAGCGCACCCTGGCCATCCCCGACGAACAATGACGAAGAAGAAAGGCCTGGGGCGCGGCTTGAGCGCCCTGTTGGAAGACCCTACCACGGACATCACCACGCGCAACGAACCAGTGGGCGCGCCGCGCAGTGCGGGTCCCATCGGCACCATTCCGGTGGCGCAGATCGAACCGAACCCGTTCCAGCCGCGCGTTTACTTCAGCGATGAGGCCCTGGCCGAACTGGCCCAGAGCATCAGTGAACTGGGTGTCATCCAGCCCGTTACGGTACGCAAGGTGGGCTACGACCGTTACCAGCTCATCAGCGGCGAACGTCGTTTCCGGGCCTCGCAACTGGCCGGCCTGGACGAAGTGCCCGCCTACATCCGCATCGCCAACGACGAGGCCATGCTGGAGATGGCGCTGGTGGAGAACATCCAGCGCGAGGAACTGGACGCCATCGAGGTGGCCATCAGCTTCCAGCGCCTCATCGACGAGGTGAAGCTGACCCAGGAACAGCTGAGCGAAAAGGTGGGCAAGGACCGCGCGACCGTGGCCAACTACCTGCGCCTGTTGAAGCTGCCCGCAGAGATCCAGCTCGGGCTGCGCCAGCGCACCATCGGCATGGGCCATGCCCGCGCCCTGATCAGCATCAGCGACCCTGCACGTCAGGTGGAACTGTACCACAAGATCGTGGAGAGCCAGTTGAGCGTACGGGCCGTGGAGGACCTGGCACGCACCCATGGCAGCAAGGGCAAGCGCACCGCCGCCATGGCGCCAAGGGCCAACAAGGAACTGGGCAAGCGGCTGGCCGACCGGCTGGGCAGCCGCGTGTTGGTGAAACAGACCCCCGAGGGCGCCGGCCGCATCGAGATCCGATTCCGCAGCGAGGAGGAACTGCAGCGCTTGGTGAACGCCTTGGGATAAGCGCCATGGAGCAGGTGACGGTGGATGTGGCGCTGCGCAAGGGCAACATCCAGCTGAAGGTGGTGCCCGTCGCGCTCATGCTCCTCTTCATGGTGGCACCATTCGTGGTGTCCGAGCTGGTCGAAGTCCACATAGGCTGGCTCTTCGCCACCGGCTTCATCGGTGGGTTCGTGGTGGGCTGGCTGTGGTGGTCCTTCGCTGTCACCAATTGGCGCATCTGGGCCTATGAACACGTGCGCAACATCCACGAGCTGATGGAGATGGCCGTGAACGAGAAGCTCATCTGGCCCAAGGGCAGCTTCTTCGAGCGCACCGAGGTCCGCACCAAGGCCCAGCGTGAACTGCTGCTACAGCTCGAAGCACGGTTCGCCACCCCGGATGAGCAGATGGATGACCCGGCGGTCCCGGCGCGGACCGTGGTGCTGTACTCCCGCCTCCAAATGGCCTTCCTCCTCGCGTGGGGGATCGCGATGATCGGCTTTGCCGCGTACTTGTTCACCACCGACGGATCGCCGCTGGTAACACTGCTGATCGCGGCCATGGGTGTATGGGTGACCGTGGATGGCGCGCGCAAGCTCCTGCGCGATCGGCCGGTGCTGGTGATCAGCAGCGAAGGGATCATGCTCAACGACGGACCGCGCATCCCTTGGGCAGAGGTCCACAAGACCCGACTGGTGCAGCGGGGCTCCGGGCGATCCACACGGCACATGCTGGAGGTGCACCATGGCGACACCCGATCGGACCTAGAGATCGGGTCCCTGGGCATCAGCAAAGGAGCCCTGCGCCATGCGTTGAAGGTGCATCGCCTCCGGTGGGAGCTGCAACAAGGTGGTGAAGGAGTCCCCACCTTTGTGGCATGAACGGGGTCCGTGCCGTGCTGATCGGTCTGCTGCTGGGCGTGAACACGCTCGTGTGCGCGCAAGGCCAGCCGGTGGACAGCACCAACTGGCGCTACCACCACTCCCCGCGCAAGGCCTCCCTCCTCAGCGCCGTGCTACCGGGCGCGGGGCAGATCTACAACCGGAAGTACTGGAAGGCCCCCGTCGTGTGGGCCGGACTGGGCACCTGCCTGTACTTCATCCGCGAGAACAACAGCGAGTACCAGCGCTACAAGACCGCCTACATCGCCCTGGTGGACGGCGACCCGAACACGGTGGACGAGTTCAATGGAGCGTTCAGCCCGGAGAGCGTACTTGACGTGACCGACACCTACCGCCGTTGGCGCGACCTGAGCTACCTGGCCCTGGCGGCCGTGTACCTCCTGAACGTGGTGGACGCCGGTGTGGACGCCAACTTCGTACGCTTCGATGTGGGGCGCGACCTGAGCCTCGGCATCTCCCCCGCCCTGGACCTGGGCGCCAACCGCAGTACCGGCCTTTGCCTCGCGCTCACCCTCAAGTGATCGGCCAGCGGTAATGCCCTGCTGCCGTTCATCGGCATGGCACCACTTGCCATGGGACGGTCCGTTAACTTCGGCACCGCTTGCGCCGACCGGACCCCGGTGCGGCCTGGACTGAACGACCCACACGAGATGCGCATCGCACTTTACGGCTACGGCAAAATGGGCAAGGCCATCGAACAGGTGGCCATTTCCCGCGGGCATGAGGTGGTGTTGCGCGTAACGGCCGAAAATGCCGACGCACCGCCCACAGGTGCCGATGTGGCCATTGAGTTCAGTCGCCCCGAACAGGCCCTGGCGAACATGGAGCGCTGCCTGGCGCAGGGCGTGCCCGTGGTGGTGGGCACCACCGGCTGGTACGACCACCTGAACGAGGTTCGAGCACTGGTGCAGGAACACCAAGGCACCCTGCTGTGGGCCAGCAACTTCAGTATCGGTGTCAACCTGTTCTTCCGCATCAACCGGCAACTGGCCGCGCTGATGGACCAGCAGCCGCAGTATGGCGTGCACATCGACGAGATCCACCACGTGCACAAGCTGGATGCACCGAGCGGCACGGCCATCACCCTGGCGCGCGACATCGACCTTCGGCACAAGGGATACACCGGCTGGGCCTTGGCGCCGGACGCCAACACCACGCCCTCCCCTGTCCCCATCAACAGCGAACGCATCGGCGAAGTGCCCGGCAAGCACTCGGTGACCTGGGCCGGACCCGATGACCGCATCACCATCACCCACGAGGCCTTCGGGCGCACCGGCTTCGCCACGGGCGCCGTGGTGGCCGCCGAGTGGCTGTTGGGTGGCGCTTCGACAGGCCCGCGCAAAGGCCTTTTCACCATGGACGATGTGCTGGACTTGAACCCATCATGAAGAACCTGTAAGTCGACCCGGAGGGTCGACGATGCCTGAGGACGCATAACCGCTATCATACAACCAACCGCCTTGATACCTTACCTCTTCCTCTTCGCCTACTTCGCTGTGGTCATGGCCAGCCTGTGGAAACTCTTCCAGAAGGCAGGCAAGCCCGCGTGGGCCGGCTTTGTTCCCGGGTACAACATCCTTGTCTGGCTGCAGATCACCGGCAAGCCCTGGTGGTGGATCTTCCTGTTCATCGTGCCGGGCGTGAACCTGCTCATGTTCATCATCATGAACGTGAACATCAGCATCGTGCTCGGCGAGCGCGAGTTCAAGGACCACGTGCTGATGACCTTCCTGCCCTGGTGGAAGGTGCCGCAGCTCTGCTATTCGGACAATGCCTATGTGGGTCCGGTGCCGGTGGCACAGCGCAAGCGGGGCACCTTGGGCCAGTGGGGCGATGCCGTGCTGTTCGCCGTGATCGTGGCCACGGTGTTCCGCACCTACACCTTCGAGGCCTTCACCATTCCCACGCCGTCCATGGAGAAAAGCCTGCTGGTGGGCGACTACCTCTTCGTGAGCAAGCTGAGCTACGGGCCGCGCATGCCGATGACGCCCATCACCTTCCCGTTCACACACCACACCCTGCCCCTCACCACCAGCACCCCCTCCTTCGTGGAGTGGTTCAAGCATGACTACCGCCGCCTGCCCGGCTTCGGCACGCCGCAACGTGGGGATGCCGTGGTGTTCAACTTCCCCGAGGGCGATACCGTGGTGGCCAACCTGCAGAACCAGAGCTACTACCAACTGGCCCGCCAGTACCCGCGCGCCAAGCTCGCCAACCCCGAGTTCAGGGTGCGCAGCTACGATGAGACCGGCCGCCCCGTGCTGATCCCTACGGGCGGATTGCTGGTGCGCCCGGTGGACAAGCGCGAGAACTACATCAAGCGCTGCGTGGCCGTGGCCGGCGACAGCCTGCGCATCGTGAGCGGCAAGGTGTACGTGAACGGCCAGGAGAGCCCCCTCTCCAGCACCGGCCAGTACAGCTACGAGTTCGTGCTGCGCTCCTCCTTCCGCAAGGACAATTTGAAGAAGCGCTTCGACATCAGCGAGAGCGATGTGCAGGACAACGGACAGATGGCGATCATCCCCACATCCATGACCACGGCCGAGCAGTTGGCCAAGTTCGACAACGTGGTGAGCATGACCCGCCAGGACCATCCTGAAGGCTACTACGACAGCTTCGGTGTGTGGCCCATCTTCCCCAACCACCCGGACTTCCACTGGACCGAGGACAACTTCGGCCCCCTCTGGGTCCCCAAGGCCGGCGCGCAGCTCACCTTGACCCTGCAGAACCTGCCGCTCTATGCCCGCGCCATTCGCGTGTATGAGGGCAACACGCTGGAAGTGAAGGACGGCACCATCCTGATCAACGGCGAGGCCACCAGCACCTACACCTTCAAACAGGACTACTACTGGATGATGGGCGACAACCGGCACCGCTCGCAGGACAGCCGTTTCTGGGGCTTCGTGCCGCAGGACCACATCGTGGGCAAGGCCGTGCTGGTATGGTTCTCCAAGGACCCCTATACCGGCATCCGCTGGAAGCGCCTGTTCTCCGGGGTGAAGTAGGGCCCATGGTGAACGGCACTCCAGGAACCCCGCCGAACACCACAACGGACAAGTCCGACGTGTGCCTTCACTGACCGACCACTGCGCGCGCCCATGAAGCTGCTCCGCACGCTGAAGCAACGCTGGTCCGCGCTGAACGACTGGCTGCGGGCCTTCCTGCTGGCCGTGGTGCTGTTGGGTCTCGTGCACCTGTTCCTGCTGCGCTTCGTGAGCGTGCAGAGCACCAGCATGATGGCCACGCTATTTCCCGGTGATCTGGTGCTGGTGGAACGCTGGCGCACGTGGACCGGAATGGAGCGCAACGACATCGTGGTGTTCCGCGATCCGTTGAAGGATGATGTGCCTGCTTCCCGCAGACCCCTGCTGGTGAAACGCATCGTGGGCATGCCCGGCGATGTGGTGGAACTGCGCGATGGACGCACCTACGTGAACGGACAACCGGTAGCCGATGCCCCGGCCACCACGCACAGCTACCTGGTACGTTTCCGTACAGGAAGCCCCGTGGATAGCCTGCTGGGTACCATTGGACTCCCCCCCGCCTACCTGGGCCAGGAACGGCGTGTGGTGGAGGTGCCGTTGAACGAAACGATCGCGGAGCACCTGCGGAAGCATGATGATGTGGTGAGCGTGGAACGCACGGGACCGGCCACCGGGGCACCGCGCCACATCTTCCCCTTCAGCCCCTACTTTCCCTGGAACAGCGACGACTATGGGCCGATCACGGTGCCGCGCGAGGGCGACACGGTGCGCATCGATGTGGCCAACCTGCCGCTGTACGACCGGCTGATCAGTGTGTACGAAGGACACCGGCTCGGCGTTAGTGGGCGCGAACTAACGATCGACGACCGGCCATTGACCACCTACGTGTTCGAGCGGGACCACTACTTCGTGCTCGGCGACAGCCGCCACCACAGCGCCGATTCGCGCTACTGGGGCTTCCTGCCCGATGACCATATCGTGGGCCGGGCCTCGCTGGTGCTCTTGAGCAAAGGTCCCGATGGCTTGCGCAGCGGCCGCTGGATGGTAGTTCCATAGCGGGTAATTTCGCCCCACCCTCATGGCATCCTTCCGCATTCGTCCAGCATTCGTTCTCCTGCTCACCGCGCTGCTCGTGGGCAGCGGTTGTGGTTCCACCGGGACCACCTGCGATCGGTTCTTCGAGCCCTACCCCGACCTGATCACCGGCCGCGTGCGCACGGCGAAGAGCGCCGAGTACCTCGATGCCATGGCGCATTACCGCGAAGGCCGCTATGCCGAGGCCGCACCCTTGTTGCGGAGCTACCTGAACGCCCGCGATGCGCACGACGGAGCGCACCTCTACCTGGCCTGCTGCCTGCTGGCCACGGGCGAACCCTTCGAGGCGGAGCTTGAATTGGACCACTTGGAACGCAGCCACCTGAAGGACTTCAGGGACCAGACCGAATGGTACACGGTGATCTGCTGGCTGTGCAGCGACCAGCGCGACCGCGCGCTCGAAGGGGCCCAAGGCATCGCGGCGAAGCCCCGTCACACCTACGCTAAGGAGGCCGAAGCACTGGTGAAGGCCCTGCAGTGATGGACGCGTTCCCGTTGGACAGGCTCCGTGATGCGCTCAATGGTCCGTTGCCTGGACACGACCATTTCCTGGAGCTCTCGGGTTACAAACGACCGGACCTCGAACGGGCCCGCGCGGCCGATCCCCCGCCCCGCGAAAGCGCTGTGCTGGCGCTCCTCTTTCCGCAGGACGGCCAGTGGCGCACGCTGCTGATGCGCCGGCCCGATTACGAAGGCGTGCATGGCGGGCAGATCTCGTTCCCCGGCGGGCGCTGGGAGCCGCAGGATGCTTCGCTGGAGCACACGGCCCTGCGCGAGTTCATGGAAGAGACCGGTGCGCTGGACACCCGCATTGAAGTGCTGGGGCAGCTCAGCCCGGTGTATATCCCGCCGAGCCGTTCCTTGGTGACCCCGTTCGTGGGTGTGGCGCACGCGCTGGCTCCCGTGGCCCCCGACCCGCGCGAGGTGGCCGAACTGATCCAACTACCGCTTGAACTGCTGCATCGCGACGATATCCTGAAACGCCGCGAGCAGTTCATCAACGTGCTGGGGCGCAGCGTGGAGATCCCCTACTTCGATGTGCACGGCCATGTGGTGTGGGGTGCCACGGCCATGATGCTGGCCGAACTACGCGAGCTCCTGCACGGGCTCCGGTAGTCCGCATTCCTTGCGGAAGCGCGCGTTGGGGACCAGGCCACGGTCATCGGCGCTGTACTCGGGCTTGATGCGCTTCACGAAGTACATGTCGATCTTGCCTTTGTTCTTGGCCTCCACCTGCCCACGGTGCTCGCACACGAAGTGGTCCTTGATCAGCGCATGGGTGGCGCCGCTCACATTCACCTCGCCGGGCTCCCCGCTGCTCTCCATGCGGCTGGCGGTGTTCACGGCATCGCCCCAGATGTCGTAGGCGAACTTGCGCTTCCCCACCACGCCCGCCACCACGGGACCCGAGTGCAGGCCGATGCGGAGGATCCATGGCTCCTTCCCGTTCGCCTCGTGCTCCTTGCGCCAGGAATCCATCATCTCGCGCACCTCCAACGCGGCCATCACGGACCGGGTGGCGTGGTTCGGAACGCTGGACGGCACGCCGCTCGCACACATGTAGCTGTCGCCGATGGTCTTGATCTTCTCGATGCCGTAGCGCCCGATGATCTCATCGAACTTGATGAAGCACTCGTCCAGCTCGCTCACGAGTTCCTCCGGCGTCATCTTTTCAGCAGCCTTGGTGAAGCCCTTCATATCGGTGAACATCACCGTAACGGCATCGTGGCGCCGGGCGGTGGCCTTGCCCTTGTCCTTCAACTCCTCGCTGATCTCCTTGGGCAGGATGTTCAGCAGCAGGTCCTCGATGCGCACCTTCTGCCCTTCGATCTCGCGGCTCTGGGCAACCACTTCGGCGGTGCGCTCCGCCACTTTACGCTCCAGTACCTGGTTGCGCAGGCGTAGTTGCCGTTCGCGGAACTTGATCCAGCTCACCACGGAAATGGCGATCACCAGGGCCAGCGCGGTGTAGAACCACCACGACTGCCACCATGGCGGCAGGATGGCGAACTCCAGCTCCGCGGGCTTTTCGCTCCACAGCCCGGCCCTGTTCATGCTCTTCACCTTGAAGGTGTACGAGCCGGGCGGCAGTGCCGGGTAGTAGGCATCGGTCTCGGTGGTGAGCGGCTGCCACGCCTTGTCCAGGCCTTCGAGCATGTAGGCATAGCGCACGGCGCCGGGGTCGCTCAGGCTCACCGTGCCGTAGTAGATGCGGATACTGCGCTCGCTGTGACCGAGCCGCAGGTCCTGCTCCAGCGGACGGTCCTCGAGGTTGATGTTGAGGCCGCGCAGGGCCACCAGCGGAGGCAATGCGGCCACGCCGCTCTTCTCGGGCACCACGCGTGTGGCCCCACGCGCCGTGCCGAACCACAGGTCGCCCTTGCGGGCCAGACACACCGCGTTGGGCTTGGCCTCGATGCCGATGAACCCGGACCGCTCGGTGTAGGCCAGGAAGCCCTCCTGCCCCGGGCGCCAGCTGTTCAGGCCGCTCACGGTACCGATCCAGATGTTGCCATCCTCGTCACGCATCAGCGAACGGATCGTGTTGTCCAGCAGGCCGTCCTCCTTGGAGTATACGTGTTCCTGCTTGCCGTTCTTCAGCACGAACACGCCCTGGCTGCGTGAGCCCACCCACAGGCGCCCTTCGGTGTCCTGCACGAAGCACGACGGCGACAGCGCGCGGTCCAGGGCAACCGGGGTGGCCTTGCCATTGTCGATGCGCGTGATGCCCTTGTCCTTGCTGCCCACCCAGATGGTGCCTTTGTCATCGCGGAACAGGGCGGTCACCGGTGTGGTGGGCACGCCATCATCATCGCCGTACACCATGGGCGGCGCACCGGCCGAGTAGCGGCGCAGGCCCGTCACCGTGCCGATCCACAGCTCGCCGGGCTGGCCCACGGCCAGGGCCGTCACCTTGCCACGCGGGATCAGGATGTCGAGGTCCGGATGGGGGATCTGCTGGAACGAATTGGGCTCGAGGTCGATGATGCCATTGGTCTCCGAGCCCACCCACACGTTACCGCGGGCGTCCTCCACAATGCTGCGCACACGACTGGTCTTCACGGTCTGCAGGGTCTTCACCATGCCGGTGCCCTGCACCTTGGGGTCCAATATGGAGATGCCGCCATCGGTACCGAACCACAGCCGGCCGCTGCGATCCTCCATCACGGCCCACACCTGTTGGTCCAGCAGGCCGTCCTGCTCCAGCAGGTTCAAAAAGCGTTCGCCCTTGAAGATCTGCAGGCCATAGTCGCCGGTGGCCAGCAGCATGTTGCCTTCGCGGTCGCGGGTAATGCGGCGGATGAGCAGGCTCTCCAGACCGTTGGCCGGGTGGTAGTGGCGACGCACCCCGTTCAATCCGATCACTGCGGCACCACCGCCCCAGGTGCCCACCCACACCTGCCCGGCGGCATCCTCGCCAAAGCACGAGACCAGGTTGCTCGGCAGGCCATTGGACACGTTGTAGTTCACCACCTGGCCGGTGCGCGGATCGCGGCAGAAGGCACCGCTGGAGATGGTGCCCAGCCAGAGCCGGCCATCGCCATCCTCGAACACGGCGTTCACCCCGAGCACGTCCTGCAGGCCGCTCCATTCCAGTGATGAGAATCGCTTGGCCGTTGGGTCCCATTTCTTCAGCGTACCGCCATCCTCCAGGAAGGCGATGGTGCCATCGCGCAGCCGCCGCACATCCAGCAGGTGGTCCACCAGGCCCTCGTTGCCCCCGTAGCGTTGCACGGTGAGCAGGCCATCGGTCGCCACGGCGCTCACATGCAGCACGCCCTGTCCCATGGTAGTGATCCAGTAGGTGCCATCGGCATCCTGCTCCAGGCCGGTGATGTCGGCGGTGATGGCCCCCTCGCCGAGCCTTAGCGCGATGAAGCGCTGCCCCATGCGCAGGGAGAGCCCCCCGCCCGAGTGGCCCACCCAGAGGCGACCCTCGCGGTCCAGCATCAGCTGGCGGGCCCCTTTGGGCGCCAGGCCCTCATCGGGGCCGAAGGTCTGCAGGCCCACGCGGTCGCGGCCATCGAAGCTCACCAGGCCATCCTCGGTGCCCAGCCACACCAGCCCCGTGCTGTCCTGCAGTACAGCGTACACGTTGCTCGTGGGCAGGCCGTTCTGCACATCGAGCCGCTCGAAGTAGAAGCGTTGGGCCGGCATGCCTGCAGAGAGCAGGCTGGCCATCAGGAATGCCGCAAGGCGGTTCATCATCGAGGTGTACGGTTCAGCGTGAAAGGTCGTAGAAGCTGGCCTCCGATCCGGCGGCGTCGCTCACCACCAGGGCGTTGTTGACGCTCTCGCTGTAGTTCTGGATCAGGTTCTTCAGCGGGCCGTAGTTGTAAAAGGAGTAGATGTCGTCCTTCTTCCCGTCCACAGGTATCCAATAGCTCTTGCCGCCCACGGTGCGCCCGTGCCCGGCGTACCACACCAGCACGGTGTTCACCTTGTTGGTGCGCACCAGGTCGCGCAGTTCGCTGCTGAAGAAGCGCTCCAGCTGCTGCTTGCTCAGGTTCTTCTTGGTGATGGTCTTCTGCACGTTGTACTTGGCGAAGGCCTTCTGCATCTTGGCCACATCGCTGCCCGATCCCTGCAACGCCGGGAAGCTCTTGTAGTCACTGTTCTCGATGTAGATCACCCACGTGGTGCCCGAGGACACCGCTGCGCCCGCCACGGGCTTCTCGGCCGGCTTCTCCGCGGTCCTGGTGTCCGGTGATGTGGTCTCCACGGGCTTCACCACGGCCACCGCCTCGGCCTTGCGCTGCAGCTGGTACACCACATCGGTGCCGTTGCCGAACTGGTCCTCGGCCCGCACCGTGAACCGGTCCTTGCCGGCGATCACCAGCTTCATGCTGAAGTCGGTGCGGTTGGTGTCGGGCACATAGCTCGCCAGGATGCCGTCCACCGTGATGGACCGGATGTTGCTCGCATCGCTCACCGTGCCTTCAATGAAGAGGTCCTCGCGCGAAGCGGAGATCTGGATGATGCGGTCGTTGCCGGGGTCGGGTGAAGTGAGGGCCACCACCGGCGCCACCCCTTCGTTGCGTTCCACGCGCAGGCTCACGCTGCTCTCGTTGTCGTACACGTCCACGGCCGTCACCACCAGTTCCTTGTCGTTGACCCCGATGGGGACGGCCACGAAGAACTCCGGATCGCGCTCGTCGCGCGCAAAGTCCGCCTCCACGCCGTTCACCGTGATGCGCTTCAGCTTGTTGCGGTCGCGCACGTGGCCGTCCACCTTCACGCGGGTGAGCACCGAACTGATCTGGGCCACCCCTGCGCGGTGCACGGGGTCCACCACGGTGATCACCGGCGGATCGCTCTCGCGGTTCATCTCGAACAGCTGCCGGTCCACGCGGTCGCGCTGTTCCTGCACCTTGCGGCGCTGGTCGGCACCGTAGGCCGCGTTGCCGTCCATCACCTTCTTGGCGGCGTCCAGGTCGTTGATGGCGCCCTCCAGGTCCAGGTTGGCCTCGCGGCATTCGGCGCGGAACAGCAGCAGCTCCAGGTCGCGGGGGTCGGCCAGCAGGGGCTTGTTCAGGTCGTTCACGGCGTTCTGGTGCTGGCCGTAGCCGTGGTAGTAGCGTGCGCGCTGCAAGTACACGGCGCGGTCCGTGCGGCCCAGGGCGATGCACCGGCTCACATCGTCAATGGCCTTGGCGTACTCCTTCTGCAGGGCCAGCGCCTTGCTGCGCGAAAAGAGCGCATCGGTGCTCTGGGGGTTCAGTTCCAGCGCCCGGGTACACTTCTCGATCGCCTTCTCCAGGGTGCGCATCTGCATGGTGGGACCGGTGTACTGCTCGTAGAGCTTCAGCTGCACCTCCGACTGGGCCACGTAGGCCGCCTCGTACATGGGGTTCCACTCCACCACCTTGTCCAGGTCGAACTCGGCGGTCTTGTAGTCGCGCGTGGCGGTGCGCACCAGCCCGTGCAGGTAGTAGGTGTCGGTGGTGGCCTTCAGCGCCAGGGCGGCATCGGCCGCGGAGCTGGCGCAATCCAGGTCGTTCAGGGCCAGGCAGGCGCGCACTTTGGCCTGCATGGCCTGCATGTGCTTGCCGTTCACGCGCAATGCATCCTCCGCGAGCGTCAATGCCTTCCGCGCACTGTCGATCTCCAGGTAGGCCATGGCCGCGGTGGCCGCCGCATCGGCATCGCCGGGGTCGGCCACATGGGCGGCGGCCAGGTCGGCGGCGCGCTCCGCCTTGCGTCCCAGCAGCCCATACACCTCCGCGCGGGCCACGTAGGCCTTGGTGAGCTTGGGGTCCACCTGGATGGCCAGGCCGTACTTCTCCAGCGCCGGCTCCAGTTGTTGCTGGGCCCGCAGCTTCTCCCCTTCCTTGAAAAAGGCGGAACCGGATTGGGCGGATACAGGGGCCAGCGCCAGCAGCGCGGCCACCACAAAGAGGGGGAACCGTAGGGTCGGCATGATCGCGATGCAGCGAAAATAGGGCCAATGGGCGTTGCGGGGTGCGGGGAGCGGCTTGGATGGTGCGACCCGTCCTAAAACAGATTTACAGTTTTGGGTTGATGTCCGAAGATAGGTTTACGGTTGTTTGTTCGTCCTGACCTGGGTTTACAGTTGACCTCTTTGGGTAGTAGTTCTTCCAAGTTCGTCGCACGGGCATTGATCCGT
>JBKDXR010000069.1:0-62397 GCA_046306055.1 Flavobacteriales bacterium | reverse complement strand
TCAGTGCCCCCCTCCAGGATGTACCAGATAAGGTTCGCCAGGAACCCGCCGGCCTTGTGCTGCGCGTCACGCTACAGCCCGATCACCCAATGCAACCGGACACTGCGCTCCATGCGGCTCTGGAACGAACCGAACGCGCGCAGGTCGATGCCGTTGCATTCCTTGCCGAGATGAGGCGGGTCCTTGGCACCTGGCACGGAGCGCGGCGTGAAGTGGAACTGCCCCACCGGATTGCCGGGATAGCCAATGCACTGGAAAGGCTGCTCGGTACCACGCCCCACGCTCACCACGGTTCCCTCGAAAAGACCGAGCGATGGATAGAGGTACACGGCGCTCATGTTGGGCAGGTTCGGCGAGGGGCGCACCGGAAGCTGGTACATCACATCGTGATCGTAGCCCGTGCAAGGCACCACGAAGAGATCGCATCGCGCGCCGCCCTTCAACCAACCTTCGCCGTTGATCATGCCGGCATACTCGCCCACCGTCATGCCATGCACCAGCGGCACGGGATGCATGCCCACGAACGAAACCGTGGAGGGCTCGAGCACGGGGCCATCCACGTAGAACCCATTGGGGTTCGGTCGGTCCAGCACCACCACCGCCTTTCCGTTCTCTGCCGCAGCCTCCATGACGTAGTGCAGCGTGCTGATGTAGGTGTAGAAACGCACCCCCACGTCCTGGATGTCGAACACCAGCACATCCACGTCGAGCAACTGTTCCGGCGTGGGCTTCTTGTTGGCGCCGTAGAGCGAGACCAAGGGCAGCTTGGTCCGCGCATCACGTCCGTCCTTCACGCGCTCACCGGCATCCGCCTCACCCCGGAAACCGTGCTCCGGCGCGAACACCTTCACCACATTGACCTCTCGCGCCAGCAGCGTATCCACCAGATGGACCGTACCCACCATGCCCGTTTGGTTGGTGACCACGGCCACGCGGCGGCCCGCCAAACGAGGCAGGTACTCGGCCAGGCGATCGGCGCCCACCTGTACGCTCACCGGGCCATGGGACACCAGCACGGGCGGAGGCACCTGCGAACAACCTGCGGTGGCCATCGCTCCGGACACCACAAGCAGGGCCGCTATCTTCGTCGGCCTGCGCAAAAGGCCGCTCCCCGTGTCGTTCGCCCACTTCATTGCCAAACGCATCCTGCGGCCCGAAAAAGGCGCGGGGCAGGGCTTCTCACGACCGATCGTCTCCATTGCGGTACTGGGTATCGTGGTGGGCATGGCCGTCATGATCCTTACGGTGGGCATTACACGGGGCTTTCAACGCGAAGTGCGGGCGAAGGTAACCGGCGCCGGAGGGCACCTGCAGATCACCGCCTTGTGGCAGACCGACCCGAAGGAGACCCCACGCATTCCCATCGACCAGGACTTCTACCCCGCGTTGGACACGGTACCCGGCATTGCGCACATCCAGATCTATGCCACCAAGGCAGGCATCATCGAGACCGATGAGGAGATCCAGGGCGTAGTGGTGAAAGGCGTCGGTGCGGACCACGACTGGCGTTTCCTGCAACAGCACCTGGTATCGGGGGTGGTGCCGGCCATCAACGATGAGCGCCGCCCGATCGATCTGCTCCTCTCCCGCTACCTCGGCGACCGGCTGCGCATCGGGGAGAACGATACCATCACGGTTTACCTCGTGAAGGGCAAGGACGATATCCGTCCAAGGAAGTTCAGGGTATGTGGCATCTACGAGACCGGTATCGAGCAGATCGACCATCAACTGGTGTACATCGATATCGGCCACTTGCAGCGCTTCTCCCAATGGGGACTGAAGGCGGAGATCGCGGTGACCGACAGCGTGGCAAATGGGTCCGTGCGCGTGGAGGGTCTGGCCTTCGGTGGCGACCGCACCCATTCGTACGCATGGCCCGGCACCGACCTCTACGGCAGAGGTCCGCATACCGTGCACCTTTGCGGAGGCGATACCACGTTGACCCTCGTTGTGAGCGACGAGAGCGGCACCTTGCCCGATACGGCCTGGGTGCGCATCAGGAGAACATCGGACACAGGCCTTGAACATGGCGGCATCAACGTTGATCGCGGCGGAACGGGCGGGACACACACACGCTACTGCGGCGGCTTTGAAGTGGCTCTGGACCACTATGATGATCTGTTGCGCATGGACGACCTGGTCTACGAGAAATACCTGCCCACCGAACTGCGGACACAGAGCGTGAAAGACCGCTTCCCCGAACTGTTCACCTGGCTCGAACTGTTGGACAAGAACGTGGTGGTGGTGATCATCCTCATGGTCCTCGTCTCCATCATCAACATGACCTCGGCACTGTTGATCATCATCCTGGAACGCACCACCATGATCGGCGTGCTGAAGGCTTTGGGGGCCGGGGACCGGGCGCTGCGTCGCATCTTCCTCATCGATGCGGCCTACATCCTGGGCATCGGCATCCTCTTGGGGGACACCTTGGGCATCGGGCTCGCCTTGCTTCAGCAACGCTTTGGTATCGTGAAACTGCCGGTGGAGACCTACTACGTGGACACCGTGGTGATCGATCTCGAACTCTGGCCCATCCTTCTCCTGAACCTCGGTACGCTGGCCGTTTGCGTGCTGGCCTTGTTGCTGCCCAGCATGCTGGTCTCGCGCATCGCCCCTGCCCGTGCCATCCGTTTCACCTGAGCAGGGCGGCGGGCCGGGGTTACCTTTGACCGTTGCATCCGCACGCACTCCATGAAGATCCACGAGAACATCCTGAGCACCATCGGCAACACGCCCATGGTGAAGTTGAACCGCTTGGTGAAGGACATAGAGGCCACTGTCCTCGCGAAGGTCGAGACCTTCAACCCCGGCAACAGCATCAAGGACCGTATGGCGATCAAGATGATCGAGGATGCGGAGAAGGACGGCAGGCTGAAACCAGGTGGCACCATCATCGAGGGCACAAGCGGCAACACCGGCATGGGCCTCGCCATCGGCGCCATCATCAAGGGCTACAAATGCATCTTCACCACCACCGACAAGCAGAGCCGCGAGAAGGTCGATATCCTAAGGGCCTTCGGTGCCGAAGTGATCGTGTGCCCCACCAACGTGGACCCGGAGGACCCGCGCAGCTACTACAGTGTTTCCTCGCGCCTGGAGCGCGAAGTGGCCAACAGCTGGAAACCGAACCAGTACGACAACCTCAGCAACAGCCAGGCGCACTACGAAAGCACCGGTCCCGAGATCTGGGAGCAGACCGGTGGCAAGGTGGACCACCTCGTGGTGGGCGTGGGCACCGGCGGCACTATCTGCGGCACGGGCAAGTTCCTCAAGGAGAAGAACCCGAACCTGAAGATCTGGGGGATCGATACCTACGGCTCGGTCTTCAAGAAGCTGAAGGAGACCGGCATCTTCGACAAGAACGAGATCTACCCCTACATCACCGAAGGCATCGGCGAGGACTTCGTGCCCAAGAACGTGGACATGGACCTCATCGACCATTTCGAGAAGGTCACCGACCGCGACGCCGCCATCATGACGCGCCGCATCGTGAAGGAGGAGGCCATCTTCGTGGGCAACAGCGCGGGCAGCGCCATGGCCGGCCTGCTGCAGCTGAAGGACCACTTCAAGAAGGGCGAAGTGGTGGTGGTGATCTTCCACGACCACGGCACGCGCTACGTGGGCAAGATGTTCAACGACGACTGGATGCGCGAACGTGGTTTCCTGGTGGAGGAGAAACCCACCGCCGGTGACCTGCTGAAAGGCAAGGACCTGCAACTGCTCAGCGTGGAGGCCGATGAGCCGGTGCTGATGGCCATCGACAAGATGCGCAAGCACAACATCGACCAGTTGCCCGTGATGGAGCACGGCAAGCCCGTGGGCACCATCACCGATGCCCGCCTGTTCGACGCGATCCTGGAGGATGCCGAGGTGCGCCACCAGAAGAACCGCACGGTGATGGGACCTTCTCTTCCCGTGATCGGCCTCGACGCCACCTTGGAAGAGGTGGCAGCGAAACTGGGCAATGGCAGCCCTGCCGTGCTGGTGGAACAGCCGAACGGCTACGGTATCCTGACGAAGCAGGACATCATCGGGAAGCTGAAATAAGGGCGGCGTTCACGTCGCCAGGAAGATACATGGACCTGGGCATGCGGCACCTGACAGACCAAATGCACCGCACCATCAACGTGCCCGATGCCCCCCAGCGCATCATCTCCCTCGTCCCCTCGCAGACCGAACTGCTCTACGACCTGGGCCTGGGCGACCGGGTGGTGGGCATCACCAAGTTCTGCGTGCACCCGGAGACCTGGTTCAAGACCAAGCACCGCGTGGGTGGCACCAAGAAGGTGGACATGGACAAGGTGCGCGCGCTGAAGCCGGACCTGATCATCGGCAACAAGGAGGAGAACGAGCGGAGGGACATCGAGGCGCTTACAGCGGAATTCCCGGTGTGGATGAGCGATATCCGCGACCTGCCCGGTGCGCTGGACATGATCACCCGCGTGGGCGAGCTCACCGGCGCCAAGGAGAAGGCTTCGGCCCTTGCAACGGACATCGTGCAAGCATTCGCAACGCTTCGCCCACTGGATCCGACCTATACCGCGGCCTACCTCATCTGGCGCGAGCCCTTCATGGTGGCCGGACATGGTACCTTCATCAACGACATGCTGATGCGTTGCGGCCTGCAGAACGTGTTCGACGAGGGCGATGCGCGCTACCCGGAGATCACGGACCAACAGTTGGCGGAATCCGATCCCGACATCATCCTGCTCTCCTCCGAACCATACCCCTTCAAGGAAGAGCACATCCGGGACCTCAACATGATCTGCCCCGGGACCCCGGTCCGCATTGTTGATGGCGAGCTGTTCAGCTGGTACGGCAGCCGTATGTTGCAGGCTCCGGCTTACTTCAACGGCCTGCTGAAGGGCTGAACGGTTCAGGCGGGGCAAGGGGCGGCCCTACTTTTGCTTGCACGCCGCACCATGTTCAACCGTACCATCGCATTCGCCGTTCTGCTCTGCCTGGCGACGGCGGCGTCGGGGCAGCGTGTGGGATTGGTGCTCAGCGGCGGCGGTGCAACGGCCATGGCCCACATCGGCGTGATGAAGGCGCTGGAGGAGAACAACATCCCCATCGACTTCATCACCGGCAGCAGCATGGGGGCCTTGGTGGGCGGTCTTTACGCGGCCGGCTATTCGCCCTGGCAGATCGATTCCTTGTTCAGCAGCGAGCAGTTCCGCATCATGGCCGAAGGGGGCATCGAACCCGGGTTCACCTACTTCTTCAAGCAGGATACGCCTGATGCATCGCTCATCAGCCTGCGGTTCGACCTGGACACCTTGCTGACCACCAGCCTGCCCACGAACCTGCGCAGTCCGGTCCTGCTCGACTTCGAACAGATGCGGGGCTTTGCCCCGGTGTCCGCCGCAGCGGGCTACTCCATGGACAGCCTCTTCGTGCCCTTTCGCTGCGTGGCTTCCGACATCACCGCACAACGGGCGCACATCTTCCGGTCCGGCGATCTTTCACAGGCCATCCGGGCCAGCATGAGCTATCCGTTCTATTTCAAACCCATTCGGGTGGATGGCCGCCTGATGATGGATGGCGGGCTGTACAACAACTTCCCCAGCGATGTGATGTACGAGGACTTCTTCCCGGACATCATCATCGGCAGCAACGTGTCCAGCAATTCGCCACCGCCCAGCGAGGACGACCTGCTCAGCCAATTGCGCGCCATGGTGCAGGAACCCACCAACTTCTCCGTGATCTGCGAGAACGGTGTCATCATCGAACCGCGCACCACCAACTCGCTCTTCGATTTCAGCGATCCTTCCATCGCGATCAACGATGGATATCGGGCCGCCATGGAGCGTATGCCCGAGATACTGGCACAGGTCCAGCGCCGTATCGATCGGGCAGAGCTCGACGCCCGTCGAACCCGGTTCCGATCACGGTACCCCCCCTTGGTGTTCGGTGAGCTACGCATCCACGGGGCCACCCGATCGCAGACGCGATACATCAAGGCCGTAATGGCGCCGGGCAGCATGCCCATGGATGTCGAGCAGCTCAAATCCGGCTATTTCCGGCTGTACGCCGATCGCAACGTGGCCCTGTTGTACCCGAAGGCCACCTATGTAAAGGAGCGTGGTAACTACGACCTGGACCTGAACGTGAAGCCTGAAAAGGACCTGGAAGTACGCTTCGGGGGCATGTTCTCCTCGCGTCCGATCAACTCAGGCATGGTGGCGCTGCGCTTGAACCTGTTCGGTCGATCCTCGGCCCATGTGGATGCCATTTCCTACTTCGGCAAATTCTACGCCGCTGGCCAAGTGCGCCTACGGGCCGACCTTTCCACACGGTCGCCCATTTACTTGGAACCCGTGTTCACCCTGCATCGGTGGGACTATTTCCGGTCCTTCAGCACGTTCTTCGATGAGGTGAAACCCTCGTTCGTGGTGAACCGCGAAGCCTGGGGCGGGGCCAACGTTGGCATGGGCCTGGGCAACAAGGGTCTGCTGCGGTTGGATGCGAAACTGGCCGAGACCGAGGACGAATATTACCAAACGGACGCCTTCACGGGTGCTGACACGGCTGATGTCACGCAGTTCAGGTTCTTCACGACGGGCCTGCTGATCCAGCGCAATTCGCTCAACCGCAAACAACACCCCAACGCAGGCCACTGTGCTTCGGCCTCGCTACGCTACGTGGGCGGCAATGAGCTCACGGTACCGGGATCCACCTCCCCGATCGAAGGCACGCGGTTCGAGGACCATCATGAGTGGCTCGCTCTGAACGTGAAGGTGGACCAGTACTTCCTGCCACGTGGGACCGTGCGCTTCGGCTACATGGTGGAAGGCATGTACAGCACGATGCCCGTGTTCCAGAATTACACGGCCACGATCATCCAGGCCCCGGCCTTCCAGCCCACGCCCGAAAGCCGCACCTATTTCATCCCCGAGTTCAGGTCCACGAAATATTTGGGCGGTGGCCTGCGGGCCATTGTGGCCTTGGCACGTGACCGCTTCGACCTTCGCCTCGAAGGATATATATACCAGCCCTACGAGCCCATCCAGCGTGGCGAACTGAACGAGGCCGTTACGGGTACCGCGTTCACCGAGCGGTATTACATCGGCTCAGGGTCGCTGATCTACCAGAGCCCCGTGGGACCCGTATGGTTCAACCTCAGCTATTTTGATGGCCTGAGCGAGCCGTGGGCCTGGAGCCTGAACTTCGGCTACATCATTTTCAACCAGCGTTCCCAGGAATGAGCCCCATCGACCACGCCTTCATTGACACCTATGTCTCCGTGGCCGGCGACCCCGACCGCCTGACGACCCGCAACGCGGTCGACATGGAACTGTGGGAGGTGCTCGATGGACTGCTGCTCGACCTGCACCTGATCCGGCACGGCTATGCCACGGACGGCTATGCGAAGCACATCGAGAACGAGCTACGGCGGGTGTGTGCCGACGCCGATGTGGTCAGGCGGATCAAGGAGCTACGGTTGTGAACGACAAAGCACGACACCGGTCCTGAACGACAAAGCCCTCCGCAATGCGAAGGGCTTCGATCGAAGTGCGTAAGTGGGCTCAGGCTTGTGCAGCAGGTCCACCGAAGTTCATGGGGATCTCCGGCATCTCCGTCTCGCGGATGTTGCCGTGCACCTGTTCGAACTTGCTGATGTTGTCGGCCAGGGCCCGCATGAGGCGCTTGGCATGCTGTGGGGTGAGCAGGATGCGCGAACGCACCTTTGCCTTGGGAACACCGGGCATCACACGCACGAAATCGAGCACGAACTCGGAGTTGCTGTGCGTAATGATGGCAAGGTTGCTGTAGATACCATCGGCCACCTCCTCACTGATCTCGATGTTCAGCTGGTTGCCGCGGGGTTGGTCTTTCTGATCGGCCATGTTCGTTCGGTTGTTGGGTCATAAGCGGCGAGCGGCAAGTCCTGTTGAACCTGCCGCTCGCGCACTTTCAGTGTTGTTCGTGCAGGATCACTCGTCGATCTCCTGTGCTTCGAGACGGTCGGCCATCATGCGCTGATACTCGTCCTTGTTGGCCACGATGGTCTTCTGGTAGGCACGCGCACCGGTACCGGCGGGGATCAGGTGACCCACGATCACGTTCTCCTTCAGTCCATTGAGGTGGTCCTCCTTGGCGTTCACAGCGGCCTCGTTCAGCACCTTGGTGGTCTCCTGGAACGATGCAGCGCTGATGAAGCTGTCGGTCTGCAGCGATGCGCGGGTGATACCCTGCAGCATGATGCGCGCCGTGGCAGGCTTCGCTGCGCGCGAATCCACCAGCTTGGCATCCTTGCGCTTCAGTACGCTGTTCTCATCACGGAGCTTGCGCATGGACACGATCTGGCCTACGCGCAGGTTCGTGCTGTCGCCGGAATCGGTGACCACGATCTTGTCGTAGATCGAATCGTTCTCCTCCATGAACTCGATCTTGTTCACGCTCTGGCGCTCCAGGAAGCGGGTATCTCCGGGGTCCTCGATCTCGACCTTGCGCATCATCTGGCGAACGATCACCTCGAAGTGCTTGTCGTTGATCTTCACACCCTGCATGCGATACACCTCCTGCACCTCGTCCACCAGGTACTCCTGCACCTTGGTGGGGCCTTGGATGTCCAGGATGTCGCCGGGCGAGATGGAACCATCGCTCAGGGGCTGACCGGCCTTGATGAAGTCGTTCTCCTGCACCAGGATGTGCTTGCTCAGCGGCACCAGGTAGTACTTCTTCTCACCCGTGCGGCTTTCCACGATGATCTCGCGGTTACCACGCTTGATCTTGCCGTAGCTGATGATGCCGTCCACCTCGCTCACCACTGCAGGGTTGCTGGGGTTACGGGCCTCGAACAGTTCGGTCACGCGGGGCAGACCACCGGTGATGTCACCACCCTTGCCTGAGCTGCGGGGGATCTTCACCAGGATGTCGCCGGCCTCGATCTTCTGGCCTTCGCTCACAATGATGTGTGCACCCACGGGCAGGCTGTAGCTCTTCAGCTCTTCCTTGCCCTTGGGGTCCATGATCTTGATCGTCGGGTTCTTCCGCTTGTCGCGGCTCTCGATGATCACCTTCTCGGCGAAGCCGGTCTGTTCATCGATCTCCTCACGGTAGGTGGCGTTCTCTTCGATGCTCTCGAAGGCCAGCGTACCCGCCAGTTCGGAGATGATCACCGCGTTGTAGGCATCCCACAGACAGATCAGGTCGTTCTTCGCGATCTTCTTGCCGCCCTTCACATAGATGTAAGCGCCGTACGGGATGTTGGTCGTGGTGAGCACAATGCCCGTGGTGGCATCCACAATGCGCATTTCGGCACTGCGGCTGATCACCACCTCGGCCTCCTCGCCCTTGCGGTCCTTCTTCCTCACCGTGCGCAGCTCATCGATCTCCAGGATACCGTCGTACTTGGCGCGGATCTCGCTCTGTTCGGTGATCTTTCCTGCAACACCACCCACGTGGAACGTACGCAGCGTAAGCTGGGTACCGGGTTCACCGATGGACTGTGCGGCGATCACACCGACAGCCTCGCCCATCTGCACCATACGGCCAGTGGCCAGGTTGCGGCCGTAGCACTTGGCGCATACACCCTGCTTCTGCTCGCAGGTCAGTACGCTGCGGATCTCCACCTCCTCGATGGGGCTGGCCGCAATGGCGGATGCGATGTCCTCATTGATGTTCTCACCGCTGGACACCAGGCGCTCACCGGTCTGCGGGTGGTACACATCGTGCACTGCCGTGCGACCAAGGATGCGGTCGTAGAGCGACTCCACGATGTCCTCGTTCTTTTTCAGGGCGGTGGCTACCAGGCCACGCAACGTGCCGCAGTCGTCCTTGGTGATCACCACGTCCTGTGCCACGTCCACCAGACGGCGGGTCAGGTAACCGGCGTCAGCGGTCTTCAGTGCCGTATCGGCCAGACCCTTACGGGCACCGTGGGTGGAGATGAAGTACTCAAGGATGGACAGACCCTCTTTGAAGTTCGAGAGGATCGGGTTCTCGATGATGTCCTGGCCACCGCCACCGCCGCTCTTCTGGGGCTTGGCCATCAGGCCACGCATGCCGCTGAGCTGACGGATCTGCTCCTTGGAACCACGGGCACCCGAATCCATCATCATGTAGATGGAGTTGAAGCCCTGGCGATCGTTCTTGATGCGCTCCATCAGGGTGAAGGTCACCTTGCTGTTGGTGTGCGTCCAGATATCGATCGTCTGGTTGTAGCGCTCGTTGTTGGTGATCAGACCCATGTTGTAGTTGCCTGTCACCTCGTCCACCTCGGCCTGTGCGGCCTTCACCAGCTTTTCCTTGGCGTCGGGGATGACCACGTCGTCCAGGTTGAAGCTCAGGCCACCACGGAACGCGCTCATGAAGCCCAGGTCCTTGATGTCGTCAAGGAACTGTGCGGCACGGGCGGTACCGGTCTCCTTCATCACCTTGCCGATGATGTCGCGGAGCGCCTTCTTGGTCAACACTTCGTTGATGTAACCGCACTCCTTGGGCACCACCTCGTTGAAGAGGGTGCGACCGCAGGTGGTCTCAATGATGCTGGTCTTGCCGTTGATATCCGCCCAACGCAGCTTGATGTGCGTATGCAGATCGAGCTGGCCTTCGTTGTAGGCGATGATCACCTCCTCGGGGCTGTAGAACGTGCGGCCCTCACCTTTCATGGTGCGCTCCGCATCGGTCTTGCGACCCTTGGTGATGTAGTACAGGCCAAGCACCATGTCCTGGCTGGGCACCGCGATGGGCGCACCGTTGGCCGGGTTCAGGATGTTGTGGCTGGCCAGCATCAGCAGCTGGGCCTCCAGGATGGCGGCGTTGCCCAGGGGCACGTGCACGGCCATCTGGTCACCGTCGAAGTCGGCGTTGAACGCGGTACACACCAGCGGGTGCAGCTGGATGGCCTTGCCCTCGATCAGTTTGGGCTGGAAGGCCTGGATACCGAGGCGGTGCAGCGTGGGTGCACGGTTGAGGAGCACAGGGTGGCCCTTCAGCACGTTCTCCAGGATGTCCCACACCACGGGCTCCTTCTTGTCCACGATCTTCTTCGCGCTCTTCACCGTTTTCACGACCCCCCGCTCGATGAGCTTGCGGATGATGAACGGCTTGAAAAGCTCGGCGGCCATGTCCTTCGGCAGACCGCACTCATGCAGTTTCATTTCGGGACCTACCACGATCACGGAACGTGCGCTGTAGTCCACACGCTTACCGAGCAGGTTCTGGCGGAAGCGGCCCTGCTTGCCCTTGAGCGAATCGCTCAACGACTTCAGCGGGCGGTTGCTCTCGCTCTTCACGGCGCTGCTCTTGCGGCTGTTGTCGAACAAGCTGTCCACAGCTTCCTGGAGCATGCGCTTCTCGTTGCGCAGGATCACCTCGGGTGCCTTGATCTCCATCAACCGCTTCAAACGGTTGTTACGGATGATCACGCGGCGGTAGAGGTCGTTCAGGTCGGAGGTGGCGAAACGACCACCGTCCAAGGGCACCAGCGGGCGCAGTTCGGGCGGGATCACCGGCACCACCTTCACGATCATCCATTCGGGATGGTTCGGACGGCGGGTGTTCGCATCGCGGAAAGCCTCCACCACGTTCAAGCGCTTCAGCGCTTCGTTCTTGCGCTGCTGGCTCGTTTCCGTGTTCGCCTTGTGGCGCAGGTCGTAGCTCAGGCCATCCAGGTCCAGACGCTTCAGCAGGTCGTGCAGCGAGTCGGCGCCCATCTTCGCGATGAACTTGTTCGGATCGCTATCGTCCAGGTACTGGTTCTCCTTGCCCATGGCGTCAAGGATGTCCAGGTATTCCTCCTCCGTCAGGAAATCCAGGTACTGCACCTGAACACCTTCCTTGTTCACCGCCGTGCCCGGCTGGATCACCACGTACCGTTCGTAGTAGATGATCTGATCGAGCTTCTTGGTGGGCAGGCCCAGCAGGTAGCCGATCTTGTTGGGCAGGCTGCGGAAGTACCAGATGTGGGCTACGGGCACCACCAGCTGGATATGGCCCATGCGCTCACGACGCACCTTCTTCTCGGTCACCTCCACACCGCAGCGGTCGCACACGATCCCTTTGTAGCGGATGCGCTTGTATTTGCCGCAGTGGCATTCGAAATCCTTCACCGGACCGAAGATCCGTTCGCAGAAGAGACCATCCCGCTCCGGCTTGTAGGTGCGGTAGTTGATCGTCTCCGGCTTGATCACCTCACCATGGCTGCGCTCGAGGATCTGCTCGGGGCTGGCCAGACTGACGACGATCTTGTTGAAGTTGCTGTTCAGCTTGACTTCCTTCTTCATGTTCTCGCGTTGCTTGCTTCCGTTCGACGTTCAGTTGCGCATCCCTTCGATCACTCGAGGGAGACGTTCAGGGCCAGGCCACGCAGTTCGTGGAGCAGCACGTTGAACGATTCAGGAATACCCGGGGTCGGGAGCGGTTCGCCCTTCACGATGGCCTCGTAGGCCTTGGCACGACCGATCACGTCATCGCTCTTCACGGTGAGAATCTCCTGCAGGATGTTGGCGGCACCGAAGGCCTCCAGTGCCCACACTTCCATTTCACCGAAGCGCTGGCCACCGAACTGGGCCTTACCACCCAGCGGCTGCTGCGTGATGAGGCTGTAGGGGCCGATGGAGCGTGCGTGCATCTTATCGTCCACCATGTGGGCCAGCTTGATCATGTAGATCACGCCCACGGTGGCCGGTTGGTCGAACTTCATGCCCGTGCCTCCGTCGTACAGGTAGGTCTTCCCGTTGCGTGGGATACCGGCCTCGTCCGTTTCGGCATTGATCTGGTCATGCGTGGCTCCGTCGAAGATCGGCGTGGCGTACTTGCGGCCCAGCTTCTTGCCGGCCCAGCCCAGCACGGTCTCATAGATCTGTCCCAGGTTCATGCGCGAAGGCACGCCCAGCGGGTTCAGAACGATGTCCACCGGTGTTCCGTCCTCGAGGAACGGCATGTCGGCGTCACGGACGATCTTGGCCACGATACCCTTGTTACCGTGGCGGCCGGCCATCTTGTCGCCCACCGTCAGCTTGCGCTTGGCGGCCACATAGACCTTGGCCAGTTTCACGATACCGGTGGGCAGTTCGTCGCCGATGCTCACTTGGAACTTCTTCCGCTTGTACACACCGATGATGTCGCTGTGGCGGATGTTGTAGTTGTGGATGAGCTCACGCACCAGGTCGTTCACCTTCTTGTCGGTGGTCCACTCGGTGGGGTCAACGGTAACGAAGTCGATGCCCTGGAGCACCTTGGCGCTAAACTTCACGCCCTTCTTCACCTGCTCCTCCTTGTACTTGTTCTGGATGCCGTTGGAGGACAGGCCGCCGACCAGCTGCATCAGTTTGTCGATCACGAGCGCCTTCAGGGCGCCCAGGTCCTTGTCCTGCTCCTTATCGATCTGCTCCAGGATCGCCTTCTCGTTGCCCTTCGCCTTCTTGTCCTTCACGGCACGGCTGAAGAGCTTCTTGTCGATGACCACACCCTTGGTGCTGGGCGGGGCCTTCAAGGAAGCGTCCTTCACATCACCGGCCTTGTCGCCGAAGATGGCACGGAGCAGCTTCTCCTCGGGGCTCGGATCCGTTTCCCCTTTCGGCGTGATCTTGCCGATGAGGATGTCGCCTTCCTTGATCTCGGCTCCAATACGGATCAGGCCGTTCTCGTCGAGGTCCTTGGTGGCCTCTTCGCTCACGTTCGGGATGTCCGCCGTCAGTTCCTCCAGGCCGCGCTTGGTGTCGCGCACCTCCATGATGTACTCATCGATGTGGATGGAGGTGAAAATGTCCTCCGAGGCCACGCGCTCGCTGATCACGATGGCATCCTCGAAGTTGTACCCCTTCCACGGCATGAACGCCACTTGCAGGTTGCGGCCAATGGCCAGCTCTCCGTCCTGTGTGCCGTAGCCTTCGCACAGCGTCTGGCCCTTGGTCACCTTTTCGCCCTTGCGGACGATCGGGCGCAGGTTCATGCAGGTGCTCTGGTTGGTCTTCAGGAACTTGGTCAGGCGGTACTCCTTGTCGTCGCCATCGAAGCTCACAATGCGGTCCTCATCGGAGCGCTTGTACTCGATCACGATGCGGTCACTGTCCACGGACTTCACCACACCGTCGCCCTCGGCCACGAGCAGCACACGGCTGTCGCGGGCCACGAGCTCTTCCAGGCCGGTGCCCACGAACGGCGCCTCGGGGCGCAGCAGCGGCACGGCCTGACGCATCATGTTCGAGCCCATCAGCGCGCGGTTGGCGTCGTTGTGCTCCAAGAAAGGTATCAACGAGGCCGCAATGGAGGCGATCTGGTTGGGTCCCACGTCCATCAGGTGCAGCTCCTTCGGCTCCACCACGGGGAAGTCGCCCATCAAACGTGCTTTCACCCGGTTGCCGGTGAACTCACCCTTCTCGTTCACCTGAGCGTTCGCCTGGGCGATCATCAGGTTGTCCTCCTCCTCGGCGCTCAGGTAGGTCACATCGGCCTTCACGTCCACCTTACCGTCCTTCACGGTGCGATAAGGGGTCTCGATGAAGCCCAGGTTGTTGATCTTCGAGTACACACAGAGCGAGCTGATCAGACCGATGTTCGGTCCTTCCGGGGTCTCGATGGTGCAGAGGCGGCCATAGTGCGTGTAGTGCACGTCACGAACCTCGAAACCGGCACGTTCGCGGCTCAGACCACCGGGGCCAAGGGCCGACATGCGGCGCTTGTGGGTGATCTCGCTCAGCGGGTTCGTCTGGTCCATGAACTGGCTCAACTGGTTCGTTCCGAAGAACGAGTTGATCACCGAGCTCAGGGTCTTGGCATTGATCAGGTCGGTGGGCGTGAACACCTCGTTGTCGCGCACGTTCATGCGCTCACGGATGGTGCGGGCCATGCGGGCCAGACCCACGCCGAACTGGCTGTGGAGCTGCTCGCCCACGGTACGCACACGACGGTTGCTCAAGTGGTCGATGTCGTCCACATCGGCCTTCGAGTTCACCAGCTCGATCAGGTACTTGATGATGAAGATGATGTCCTCCTTGGTGAGCACACGCACACTGAGCTCGCTCTGCAGGCCCAGCTTCTTGTTGATGCGGTAGCGACCCACCTCACCGAGGTCATAACGCTGTTCACTGAAGAACAGCTTGTCGATGACACCACGGGCCGTTTCCAGATCGGGTGGTTCGGCGTTGCGGAGCTGGCGGTAGATCACCTCCACGGCCTCCTTCTCGGAGTTCGAGGTGTCCTTCTGCAGCGTATTGTAAATGAGGGCGTAGTCGGCGGCGTTGATCCCCTGCTTGTGCAGGATGATGGTCTTCGCACCGCTCTCCACGATCTGGTCCACGTGGAATTCCTCGATCACGGTCTCGCGGTCGATCAGCACCTCGTTACGCTCGATGCTCACCACTTCGCCGGTATCCTCGTCCACGAAGTCCTCCACCCAGGTCTTCAACACACGGGCGGCCAGGCGACGGCCCACGGCCTCCTTCATGTTGGCCTTGGTCACCTTCACCTCGTCGGCGAGGTCGAAGATGGACAGGATGTCCTTGTCACTTTCGAACCCGATGGCACGCAACAGCGTGGTCACGGGCAACTTCTTCTTACGGTCAATGTAGGCGTACATCACCCCGTTGATGTCCGTGGCGAACTCGATCCACGAACCCTTGAAGGGGATGACACGGGCGCTGTACAGCTTGGTGCCGTTGGCGTGGCGGCTCTGGCCGAAGAACACGCCCGGGCTGCGGTGCAGCTGGCTGACCACCACACGCTCGGCACCGTTCACCACGAACGAGCCCTTGGGGGTCATGTAGGGGATCTGCCCCAGGTACACGTCCTGCACGATGGTCTCGAAGTCCTCGTGCTCCGGATCGGTGCAGTACAATTTCAGTTTTGCCTTGAGGGGCACACTGTAGGTGAGGCCACGCTCAATGCACTCATCGATGCTGTAGCGCGGCGGGTCGATGAAATAGTCCAGGAACTCCAGTACGAACTGGTTTCGGGTATCCGTGATGGGGAAGTTCTCGGAGAAAACTTTGAAGAGACCTTCCTTCTCCCGGTGCTCGGGCAGGGTGTCGATCTGGAAGAACTCCTCGAAGCTCTTCAGCTGGATGTCGAGGAAATCGGGGTAATCGATCGACAGGGCACTGGAGCCGAAATCGATGCGTTTGTTGCGCTTGGAGCTGGTCTTCGCCTGGGCCATGTGTGCGTATGTAGGGAACGGAAGACGACCTGAGAGATGATCCGACTTGTCCGGGACCATCGTGGCGCTGGATCGGAGGCGCTACGATGGAGGGCGGGAATGCCCAGAAATGACGCGATCACAGCACAGCCGGAAAGGCCCGCCTTGGGGCCTTTCCGTGCTGCTGTGTTGCAGGCGCGAGGTCGGTCTTACTTGACCTCAACTTCGGCGCCGGCTTCCGTCAGTTGCTGCTTCAGGTTCTCGGCGTCCGCCTTGGACACACCTTCCTTCAGCGGCTTCGGAGCACCGTCAACGAGGTCCTTCGCCTCCTTCAGTCCGAGACCGGTGAGTTCCTTCACCAGTTTCACCACGGCGAGCTTGTTGGCACCGCCGTTCTTCAGGATCACGTCGAAGCTGGTCTTCTCTTCGGCGGCGGCTGCACCACCAGCGGCGGGGCCAGCGGCCACGGCCACGGCAGCAGCTGCCGGCTCGATCTTGTATTCCTCCTTCAGGTACTGGGCCAGTTCGTTCACCTCTTTCACGGTGAGGGCTACCAACTGATCGCCCAGGGATTTGATGTCTGCCATTGTTCGGGTTTGTTACTTGTTGTTCGGGGAAGCGGACTGTGCGTAACGCGTTTGGTCTGTTCAGTTGGCGCGGGCCTCGAGCGCCTTGACCAGGCCGGCGATCTTGTGCGCGCCGCTGCCCTGCAGGCCGCTGACCACGTTCTTGATCGGGCTCTGGAGCAGTGCGATGATGTCGCCGATGAGCTCCTCCTTGCCTTTGAGGTTGCTCAGCATCACCAGTTGATCGTCGCCCACGAAGACGGCCTCATCGATCCACGCGCTCTTCAGTGCGGGTTTCGTTTGGTCCTTCTTGCGGAAATCCTTGATCAGCTTGGCCGGGGCGTTGCCCTTATCGGCGAACAGGATCGAGGTCTGCCCTTTCAGGGACGGCATCAGGCCGGTGTAGTCGCGTCCTTCAACGCGCTCCATCGCCTTGCGGAGCAGGGTGTTCTTCACCACCTTCATCCGGATACCGGCCTTGTTGCAGGCACGGCGCAGGTTGCTCGTGGCCTCAGCGTCCATGGACGACGTATCGGCCAGATACAGCACGTTGCTGGCCTTGATCTCTTCGACCAGGACTTCGATAGCCTGGGCTTTTTCGGTACGGGTTGCCATTGTTGTGCGCTGTTAATCAGGCCTGGACCGTGCGGGTATCCACCTGCACGCCGGGGCTCATGGTACTGCTGATGCTGATGCTCTTGATGTAGGTCCCCTTGGCGGTGCTGGGCTTCAGCTTCACCAGGGTCTGCAGGATCTCATGAGCGTTCTCGCTCAGCTTGGCCGCGTCGAACGAGGCCTTGCCGATCACCGCATGGATGATGCCCGCCTTGTCCACCTTGAAATCGATCTTACCTGCCTTCACCTCCCTCACCGCCTTGGCCACGTCCATGGTCACGGTTCCGGTCTTGGGGTTCGGCATCAGGCCGCGGGGACCGAGCACACGGCCCAGCGCACCCACCTTGGCCATCACCGCAGGCGTGCAGATGATCACGTCCACGGATGTCCATCCGCCCTTGATCTTCTCGATGTATTCATCCAGACCGGCCATGTCCGCACCGGCGGCCATGGCTTCCTCGCACTTGGCGGGGTCGGCCAGCACCAGTACGTTCACCGTACGGCCGGTGCCATGGGGCAGGCTCACGGTGCCACGCACCATCTCGGTGCTCTTGCGGGGGTCCACGCCGAGGCGCACGGCGATATCCACCGTGGCGTCGAACTTCGTGGTGCTCACCTGCTTCACGATCTGGGTCGCTTCCTGCAGGCTGTAGATCTTGCTGGTATCGAACTTGGCCAGCGCTGCTTTACGCTTCTTGGTCAGGGTTGACATGGCTGCAGGGTTCAGAAGGGTTTATTTCCGGTCACGGTAACACCCATGCTGCGGGCCGTTCCGGCCACCATGCTCATGGCGCTCTCCAGCGTGAAGCAGTTCAGGTCGGGCATCTTGTCCTCCGCGATCGCTTTCACCTGTTCCCAGGTGATGCTGCCCACTTTCTTGCTGTGGGGAACACCGCTGCCACCCTTGATCTTGGCCGCATCGATGATCTGCACCGCTGCGGGGGGGGTCTTGATGATGAAGTCGAACGACTTGTCGCCGTAAACGGTGATCACCACGGGCAGCACTTTGCCGGCCTTGTCCTGCGTGCGCGCATTGAACTGCTTGCAGAACTCCATGATGTTCACGCCCTTGGCACCCAGTGCGGGGCCGATGGGGGGCGATGGGTTGGCCGCGCCACCCTTTACTTGCAGCTTGATAAGGGCTGCGATCTCCTTTGCCATTGTTCTTGGTTTGTGTCCTTTGTAACGCCTTCCTCATCGGTCGGCTCGGACGGTTATGTTTGGTCTTCTGTCGTCGGTGTCGGGCGAGGCTTACCTCGCGACTACACCTCCTTTTCCACTTGCATGAAGCTCAGTTCCAGCGGGGTCTTCCTTCCGAAGATCTTCACCATCACCTTGAGCTTCTTCTTTTCCTCGTTGATCTCCTCGACCACCCCGTTGAAGCCATTGAAGGGGCCGTCGATCACCTTGACGCCCTCGCCCACATGGTAGGGATTCACGCTCGTGGCCTCGGCATCCGCCAGTTCATCCACAGTGCCCAGGATACGGTTCACTTCACTTTGGCGCAAAGGCACTGGCTCACCCCCTTTCTCAGCACCCAGGAACCCGATCACGTTCGGCAGGTTCTTGATCGTGTGCGCGATCTCGCCGGTGAGGTCGGCCTCCATCAGCACGTAGCCCGGAAAGAAGTTGCGCTCCTTGCTCACCTTCTTGCCGTCACGGATCTGGTAGAACTTCTCCATCGGGATCAGCACCTGCGAAATGTGGGTGCCCATCGTGGAGCGGGAAACCTCCATCTCCACCATTTCCTTCACCTTCTTCTCCTTACCGGAGATGGCGCGGATCACGTACCACTTCTTGGAACCAGCGGCCATGACTACTGAAGGAATTTGTAGATGAAGCCGAGCATGCCTTTCCAGACGCTGTCATCCCCCATGTTCTGCACACCGAAGATGTAGTCCATGAGGAACACGATCACGGAAATGATGAGGGCCGAGACCAACACAATGATGGCGCTGCTCTGGAGTTCCTTCCAGGTAGGCCAGCTCACCTTGTTCATGAGCTCGTTGTAGCTCTCGCTCAGATATGTCTTGAAGCTTGCCACGGTTATCGATCGCTTTGGCACGGGTGGCAGGAATCGAACCCGCAGCCTAAGGTTTTGGAGACCTTCGCTCTACCAATTGAGCTACACCCGTAGAACTGTTTCTTATCCACTTCTTTCGGCGGCGAAGGCCGTCCGCCTTGCGGCGGACGGCCCTGCCAGCCTAGCTATGAGCTTGTGTTACTTGAGGATCTCGGTCACCTGACCGGCACCCACGGTACGACCACCCTCGCGGATGGCGAAACGCAGACCCTTGTCCATGGCGATCGGAACGATCAGTTTCACCGTGATGGTCACGTTGTCACCAGGCATGATCATTTCACGACCGGCTTCCATGGTGATCTCGCCCGTTACGTCCGTGGTACGGAAGTAGAACTGGGGACGGTACTTGTTGTGGAAGGGCGTGTGACGGCCACCTTCCTCTTTCTTCAGTACGTAGATCTCGCCCTTGAACTCGGTGTGCGGGGTGATGCTACCGGGCTTCGCGATGACCATACCACGACGGATCTGGTCCTTTTCGATACCACGGAGCAACAGACCGCAGTTGTCGCCGGCCTCACCGCGGTCCAGGAGCTTGCGGAACATCTCAACACCCGTGCAGGTGCTGGTCATCTTCTCCTCCTGCATACCGATGATCTCCACGTGGTCGCCCACCTTCACCACGCCGGTCTCGATACGACCGGTGGCCACGGTACCACGACCGGTGATGGAGAACACGTCCTCCACGCTCATCAGGAAGGGCTTCTCCACCTCACGGGGAGGAACAGGGATCCAGGTATCAACAGCGTCCATCAGCTGCATGATGGTGTCCACCCACTTGGCCTCGCCGTTCAGGCCGCCCAGTGCGCTACCACGTACCACGGGGGTGTTGTCCCCGTCGTATTCGTAGAAGCTGAGGAGTTCGCGGATCTCCATTTCGACCAGGTCGAGGAGCTCGGCGTCGTCCACCATGTCCACTTTGTTCATGAACACCACGATCTTGGGCACGCCTACCTGACGGCCGAGCAGGATGTGCTCGCGGGTCTGGGGCATGGGTCCATCGGTGGCGGCCACCACGAGGATGGCACCGTCCATCTGGGCGGCACCCGTCACCATGTTCTTCACATAGTCAGCGTGGCCCGGGCAGTCAACGTGGGCGTAGTGACGGTTGGCCGTCTGGTACTCCACGTGGGCAGTGTTGATGGTGATACCACGCTCCTTTTCCTCGGGCGCGTTATCGATGGAGTCGAAGCTGCGTGCTTCGGACAGGCCCTTGTCAGCAAGAACCTTGGTGATGGCCGCGGTCAACGTGGTCTTACCATGGTCAACGTGACCGATGGTGCCGATGTTGACGTGCGGCTTGGTGCGTACGAAAGTCTCCTTTGCCATTGTCGTTCGGTCGTTGGTTGTTCGTGTTCTGTTATCGGTCCTTCACTTTGTTGTACCGGGCCATCCGTTCTTGCCTTTCCGGAATGCAGCTCGAGCCATCCTCCAAATACTGGAGCCTTTGACGGGAATTGAACCCGTGACCTCTTCCTTACCAAGGAAGTGCTCTACCCCTGAGCTACAAAGGCCTGTACCTTCTTTTCCTTCCCCTTACGGAGAAGATCTGTTCGCTTTCGCCCCCGTAACAGGGCTTGGCGTTCGTAGAGCGGGAGACGAGACTCGAACCCGCGACGTTCAGCTTGGAAGGCTGATGCTCTACCAACTGAGCTACTCCCGCATATTGAGCCGGTCGATGGGATGAATCCCCTCTCGCGTTCCGCCGTTCGCATGGAAGCTGCTTGGGCGGGCTGCCGAGATGGTGGGGAGAGCAGGATTCGAACCTACGAAGTCGTAAGACAGCAGATTTACAGTCTGCCCCCGTTGGCCACTTGGGTATCTCCCCTTTTATCGGCTCCCGGAGCCAATGAAGGGACTCGAACCCCCGACCGGCTGATTACAAATCAGCTGCTCTACCAGCTGAGCTACATTGGCCTGTACAACAAGGAAAAGAACGCTTCTTTTCTACCCACCTCAGACCCGAGGGTCGGAATTGGGCCTGCAAATGTAGCAAGAAACCGTTCTCCACCAAACAATTGGGGCCGCGACTTTCATCGCGGCCCCAACAGCCTTTGTCCAGCGGGCCTTTCAGCCCCTGCCGCCCTGTTCAGGAGGCCTTGCGCAAACGCTCCTTGGTGCGTTCCACCTGTGTGCGCAGCGCTTCCACCGTGCTGCTGGCCGCCTCTTCGAAGGTCTTGGCCGTTCGCTTGGCGAAATGCTCGCGCCCCGGAACGCTCAGGCGGATGTCCACCACCTTGTTCTCGCGGTTCTGTCCGTCGTGCTCCAGCCGCAGGAACACCTCAGCCGAAAGGATATTGTCATGGAACAGGGTCAGCTTGTTCAACTTCTCCTGGATGAAGCCGACCAGTTTGCCATCGGCGTCGAAATGGATCGAATGCACGTTCACGTTCATGGTACTGCGTTTCGTTAAGGGTGTTCGTTGTTGATGCCCTGGCCTCCCCCGCGGGGATGGGCGTTGGCGTGTACTTTCCTGAGCTTCTCCACGGTGTTGTGGGTATACACCTGTGTGGCCGCCAATCCGGCGTGCCCCAGCAGTTCCTTCACCGCGTTCAGGTCTGCGCCATGCTCCAGCATGTGTGTGGCGAACGTATGGCGTAGCACGTGCGGACTCCGTTTTTGCTGTGAGGTGACCCCACTAAGGTAATGCACAACAAGCCGTTGTACGCTACGCCGGGCCATCGGTTTCGCCTGTTCGTCCACCAACAGGGCATCGGAGGGTGAAAATGGCCCCACCACCTGCTCGCGCAACCGAAGGTGCTCCCCGATGCGGGCCACCAATTGCGGACCGATGGGAATGATGCGCTCCTTGTTCCGCTTGCCCAGCACTTTCAGCGTTCCGGTACGCAGGCTCACGTCCGCCACTTTCAGGCCGAGCAGTTCGGCCAGACGCATGCCGGTACCGTAGAGCAGCTCCATCATCAGCCGGTGCAGATCGCCCGGGTAGCCTTCCGGCCAGGCCTGGGCCTCGAACAGGCGGTCCATGCGCTGCTCCTCCACGAACTCGGGCAGGCGTTTGGGCATACGGGGCGCGTCCACCAAGGCGGAGGGCTCCACCGCCACCGAGCCGGTGACCCGCGCGAACCGATAGAACCCGCGGAGCGCACTGAGCTTGCGGTTCACCGAACGGGGGCTCTGCCCCTCTTCCATCAGGCCCATCATCCAGGTGCGGATGGTGCGGTCCGTGGCGTGCTCGATGCCGCCTGCTCCGTTGCGCTCCATAAAGGCCTGGAACTGCCCCAGGTCGCGCCTATAGGCGGCCACAGTGTGCACGCTACAGCGCTTCTCGTAGGCCAGATGGTCCAGGTAGCGGTCGATCAACATGCGCCGGGTGCGAACACCCCAAAGGTATCAACGTACGAAAGGCGGACGACCCATGGGGTCTCCGCCTTTCAACGATCGGGAAGCAGGTTTATTCCTGCTCGCTCTGCATTTGCAACTTGTACGACGCGCGGATGATCTCCTTGCGACGTGCCACGGAGGGCTTCGTGAAGCTCTGGCGCTTGCGCAGTTGACGCATGGTGCCAGTGCGCTCGAATTTCTTCTTGAACTTCTTGAGCGCCTTGTCGATGCTCTCGCCTTCCTTGACCGGGATGATCAGCATGGTCGTGTTTTCTTCTTTCGGGGGCGCAAATATAGAATGATCTTTCGATCGTACAAACCTACCCCCTCAGCACATTCCTGCTGATCACCAGCTTCTGGATCTCGCTGGTGCCTTCGCCGATGGTGCAGAGCTTGCTGTCGCGGTAGAACTTCTCCACCGGGAAGTCCTTGGTGTAGCCGTAGCCACCGAATATCTGCACGGCCTCGTTGCTGGCCCACACGGCCACTTCGCTGGCGTAGTACTTGGCCATGGCGCTTTCGGTGGTCATGGGCTTGTGGCGGTTCTTCAGGTCGGCGGCCTGCAGAGTGAGCAGCTCGGCGGCCTCGATGCGGGTGGCCATGTCGGCCAGCTTGAAGGCAATGGCCTGGAAATTGGCAATAGGCTGGCCGAACTGTTCGCGCTCCTTGGCATACTTCACGCTGGCCTCGTAGGCGCCCTTGGCAATGCCCAAACTGAGCGCGGCGATGCTGATGCGGCCCCCGTCGAGGATTTTCATGGCCTGCTGGAACCCCTGCCCCACCTGGCCCAGGATGTTCTCTTCGGGCACACGGCAATCCTCGAAGATCACCTCGGCGGTCTCGCTGGCGCGCATGCCCAGCTTGTTCTCCTTCTTGCCGGCCTTCAGTCCGGGCGTGCCCCGTTCGATCACGAAGGCGGTCATGCCCTTGCTATCCAGCAGTTCGCCGGTGCGTACGATGGCCACCACCACATCGCTGCTCTTGCCGTGGGTGATCCAGCACTTGGTACCGTTCAACACCCATTCGTTGCCCTCTTTGCGGGCGGTGCATTTCATGCGCATGGCATCGCTGCCCGTGTTGGGCTCAGTGAGCGCCCAGGCCCCGAGCCACTCACCGGTGGCCAGCTTGGACAACCACTTGCGCTTCTGTTCGGTGCTGCCGAACTGGAGGATATGCCCAGTACACAGGCTGTTGTGCGCGGCCACGCTGAGGCCCACGCTGCTGCACACCTTGGCCACTTCCACAATGGTGGTGATGTACTCGAAATAGCTGAGGCCGGCACCACCGAACTCCTCGGGAACCAGCACGCCCAACATGCCTGCCGGCCCGAAATGCTGCTTCAGCAGGTCCACGGGCAGGTGTTGCGCTTCATCCCAATCCATCACATGGGGACGCAGTTCACGCTCACACAGGTCGCGCACGGCCTGTGCGATCATCTGCTGGCTTTCGGTCGAGGAGAATTCCATGGGTTCAGTACTTCAACAAGGTGACAACCTTGGCATTGTATTGTTCAAGACGTTTCAGCCCTTCCAGGAAGGAGAGCTCGATGAGGAAAGAGAAGCCGACCACGATGCCGCCCTGCATGCGCACGAGCTCGGCCGCCGCCACTGCGGTGCCTCCCGTGGCCAGCAGATCATCGTGCACAAGCACACGCATGCCGGGGCGCACACTGTCCACATGCATTTCAACTTCGGCACTGCCGTACTCGAGGTCGTACTTGTAGCTCACAGTACGCCAGGGCAGCTTGCCCTTCTTGCGGACGGTGAGGAAGGGCAAGCCCAAGGCCAGTGCGAGCGGCACACCGAACAGGAAACCGCGGCTTTCGATACCGGCAATGGCATCGATCTGGATCCCTGCCAGGCGCTCGCGGAAGCCTTCGGTGATGCTCTTACCGAGCGCAGGGTCCTCCAGTACCGGAGTGATATCACGGAACAGAATGCCCGGCTTGGGAAAATCGGGGACCGCCCGGATAGCGGTCGACAAGCGTTGTTCCAGTTCCGTCACTCCACCCTGAGATAGGGCGCAAGTTTACGGAAGACCGCCTCATCGATCAGGGCGCAGCCCCGAATGTCCGCTACGGTCCGGAAGGGGCCATGCTGCCCGCGATAGGCCATCAGCGCCTTGGCCACCTTCCACCCGGCGTACGGATGTGCCGCCAACTGTTCCACTTCGCAGGTATTGATGGGGATGCGCACCACCATCAACGTATCCAGCACCAGCAGTTCGTTCAATCGCACGAGGGCGTCGGGTTTATCGCGCAACACATACACCTCGGCCAGTTGCTCCATGGACCGGTAACCGCCCAGTCGATCGCGGTACTTCACGATGCCGCGGGCAAAGGCGGGACCGATGCCCGGCAGGTCGATCAATGCCGTGGTGTCGGCCGTGTTCACCTCGAGCTTGCGCTGCACTTTTCGTTCATAGCGCTCCCCGCCCTCCTTGGGGACCGATGTGCTCGCCTGCCAGGAGCGTTTGGGCTCATTCTCCCGCTCCTTCCATGGGCGCTTCGGCAGGCTGTCGGGCAGTAGGATGTAGTCCTCCCACAAAGCGTAACGCTCAGGAGTGACGGCATACAACTTGGCCACATCGCGCTTCACCCGGAAACGACCGCCCTTGGCCAGATAGCGCTCCACGCCGTCCACCTGCCGTTCGCTCAGGCCCAAGGCCAGCCATTCCGCTCGTTCCATGGTGTTCGGATCGAAGGGGAACAGGCTGTCACGTTTGGTACTTGTAGTGGCCTGTCGATCATCGGGCCGTGCCGCCCATGCGCGCATTTCCTCCACCAGCTTGGGATCCACTTCGGAAAAATGGAACTGGAACCACTGGACGTAGACCACCCGGACGAAGACGATGACGACCAAAATGGCCATCAACAGAAAGAAACCATGGCGCTCACCTTTATGCAGGTTGAGCATGGCCTTCACTTGTGTCAAGAAGGTGGACGGTCCCTTCTCCATACGCGCATCTCTAAGTGGCCCTCAGTGGGCTGTGGGTTCCTCGTCGTTGCCGCTGTAGCTGTCGGGTTCCGGCTTGGGCGGTGCCGTAAGGACACGATAGAAGAAATAGACCGTCAGCGCGGTCACGGTGCCCATGGAGCACAGCATGAGGACGAGGGCCGATGTGTTCATGCCTTGGGGGACTTGAGATTGGCAACACGTTTCAGGTATGCAACTCGCACGAACCAGCAGATGGTGAGGAACATGGTGAGCAACAAGGCGCGGGCTCCATGCACCTGCCAGGGAAGTCCCTTGGCGGTGATCTTCTCCCAGATACCTGGTAGCGACGCGAGAAATACAGCTGCGATGAAGACCGGTGTGATGTATTTGATCACGAAGCGGTAAGCCAATGGCACCCGGATGTCGGAGCCGGTCGTGATCTCCTTCCAACCCTTGTCCATGCCGAAGACCCATGCGAACAGGATGATCTCGAAGAGGGCAAAAACCACCAAGCCTACTGTTCCTGCCCAATAATCGTATTCATCGAAGACACCTTCTTTGAAGTACAGCACCGTAGGCAGGCCCAGGACCAGCACGATCAACCCGAAGAACCAAGCGGCCGGTCTGCGTTTCCAGCCGAACTCGTTCTCCAGGAAGCCCATTACGGGAGTGCCCATGGCCAGGGAACTGGTGATGCCCGCGAAGAAGAGCAGCCCGAACCAACAGACCCCTGCTATCATTCCCAAGGTGGGACCCCACTGGGTGAAGAGGTAGGGCAGCGTCTTGAAACCCAAACCCAGCCCACCACTCTGTGTCAGTTCGACGACCCTATCGATGCCGAGATAGCCGATACTGATCGGGATGATGATCGATGCCCCGAGGACTACCTCCACGAACTCGTTCATCCAACCTGCGCTCATGGCATTCAAGGCGATGTCATCCTTGCGCCTCACATAGCTCGCATAACACTGGATGCTGCCCATACCAACACTAAGCGTGAAGAAGATCTGACCGGCGGCTGCGAGCCACACCTTGGCGGTCCAAATGCTGCTGTAGTCCGGGGTCCACAGGAAGTTCAGGCCCACGGTTCCATCATTCACAGCACCATTCTGGCCTGCTTGCAACGTAACACCCATCACGGCCAGTACGATCCCAAAGGCGATCAACAGGGGCATGCCGATCTTGGCCACCCTTTCCACCCCACCACTTAGGCCCTGTGCAAGGATCCACGTGTTCAGGAGCAGGCAGATAAGCCAGAATAAAACCGCTTCGTAGGGGATACCTGTGGTGGTCGTGGAGATATCCACATAATTGCCAAAGAACGCCGCTACCTGTTCCGCTGTCTGGCCGTTGAAGGAACCCGCGACGGAATGCCAGATATAGCTCAGCGTCCAACTTTCCAGGTAACAGTAATAGGCTGCCACAGCAATGTTGGTGAAGATCCCGAACACCCCGATGTATTTCCAAAGTGCCCGTTTGGGGTCCATTTCGTGCAGGATGAAGGGTGTGCTGTGATTCCCTTTGCGTCCACCGAAACGCCCCATGCTCCACTCCACCCACAACAATGGGATACCCATGAGCAGGAAGCAGACGAGATAGGGAATGATGAAGGCTCCACCCCCATTCTGGATAGCCTGTACCGGGAACCGCAGGAAATTGCCGAGACCCACTGCATTGCCGGCCATGGCCAGGATCAGGCCCACGCGGGACCCCCACGATTCTTTTTGAACTGCGCTCATCCGTTCTGGTTCAGGCAGGCCAAGATAGAAGCTTCCGGCAATGGTGACATAGGCCGAAGGCAGGTGAAAAAGAGCGGTGGTCCTTTACAGACCGACAAACCATTTGCTGGGGCTACTCCCCCATCTGTTCGGCAAGCACGGCAAGGCCCTCCTCGAATCCATGGGGGGCGTAGCCCAATTCCCTGCGGGCCTTGTCCAACACGAAGCCGGTGCGCGGCGGGCGTTTCGCAGGCTGTCCCAACGAGTCGCTCTTCACCGGCGTCACTACGGAAGTATCCAAGTGGAAGAAGGCCCCCACGCGTTGCACCAGTTCCAGGATGCTCATACCGTCGGGTCCACTGAGGTTGTACACTCCTGTGGCCCCTTGTTTGGCGATCCGGATGCAGCCATCGGCGAGGTCCTCGGCGAGGGTGGGCATGCGCCATTGGTCGTCCACCACGTTGATGGGCTGGCCCTTCTCCAACGCGCCCTTGGCCCATAGCACCACGTTGCTGCGGCTAAGGCCTTCGGCGATGCCGTAAACGATGATGGTGCGTGCGATGGCCCATTTCGCTAGGCCGCTGTTCATCACCATACGTTCGCCGTACAGCTTGCTGTGGCCGTAGATGCTGAGCGGTGCAGGTTCGTCATCCTCTTTGTACGGTCCGTTGGCACCATCGAAAATAAAGTCGGTGCTCAAAAAGAGGAAGTGGCTGCCGTGGCGTTCAGCCGCATTCACCAAGTGTTCGGTGGCGGTTACGTTCTGCAACTGGCAGGCTGCGCGGTCCAGTTCACAGGCATCCACATTGGTCATGGCCGCTGTGTGGATGACCACATCGGGCCTTACCTCATCGAACACGGCATCCACCTCGGCCTGCACGGTGATATCCAACGGACGATAGTGCGTCCCCAAAGGCAACGGTGTGCGGTCCGGGCCACGACCGGTGGCGATCAGTTGCACCTCGGGGTCTTGCCGAAGGGCAGCGACCAGTTTCTGGCCCAACAAGCCGTTGCTTCCGGTGATCAGGATCTTCATCGACCGCGAAGAAAGTGCAGGCATCGCGACCTTGTTCACTTCCGGCCCAGATCGTTGAAGTAGCCCTTGCTGCTACCGAGGCTGAAGAAGCTGATGAACAAGGCGATGTAACTGAGGTAGAACAGGGATTGGACACAGACCACGAACTTGCCCACTCCTGAGACTGGAAAGTACTCGCCAAATCCGATGGTGCTGGTGATCACGAAGCTCAAGTAGACCGCATCCGTCCATTGCACCAACGGCTGGTTCAAGTAGTTTCCGGCCAAATGGATGACCGCGAAACTGAAGACCACTTCCAGGTAATTCAGGAAGATGAGCAGCTTGGAACGTCTGTATGAACGGGGCGAAGGGAAGCTATCCGATGCGAAAATGAGCGTGGGGATGTAGATGATGGTCTCGGCCATGAGCCAGATGACCATGAACACCACGAACCCCTGCTCCCACCAACCGAAATACATGACCAGGAGCGGGAACAAGGTCTTGAGGACAACGAAAACCTCGATCGCGAAATCCTGGTACAGTGGCCCCTTCCGCCAGAAGAGGTGCTTGATGTACATCCCCGGAAAAAGGAATTGACTGGCGGCCAAGGAAAGCCGGACCAACTTCTCCAGCCCGGCGTCCTCGTCGTAGGTGTTGTTCCATATGGCACGCAGGTTCTCTACGCGTCGCGTGATCGTTGAATGACGATCACCATCACGTTGTCCCTTGCCGATAATGAGCTTTCTGAGCGTGTCACGCATGGATCTATGGCCGATGTCCGTGCGGAAAAGGTAGACGCTCCTTTATTACCAAAGGACGACCAATGTCACCCTTTTGGAACCTAGATCTCCCAGACCGTGCTCCGCTTGCGGAAGGGCTGCTTGATGCGCTCCTTGTGCTTGAGCACGAACGCCATCACCAGATAGGCGACCAAATGCACGCCGGCCGTGATGAAGCTGAGATAGATGAAGCTGAGGCGGACCTCTTCGGTCTTCACGTTCAGCTTCTCTCCCCACCATTCGCAAACGCCGAACGCCTGTTGCTCAAAGTAGGTCTTGATACGGGCGATCATGGTCGTTCCTGTTGCGGATGTCCTTCAGACGGTCCTCTTCAGCAATTGGTTGCCAATGCCGCAAGATAAGCATCGCTTGGCCGAACAGTACGTGTTGCGCAATTCGATGAGGGACTGTCCCCGTGCAGCGGAATCGGCACGCAGGCCGAGTTCAGCCCATCCATCCAGCACGCGGTTGTGCTCGGCGGGCAGCTGCTCCAGCAGGGAAATGGCCCGTTCAATGAGGGCCTCACGCCCTTGCAAACGGCCCAATGCGAAGAGCGTAGGTACCAAGGCGTTGATGATGAGGTGATCGGCCCCGGCCCTGCCGAGACGCTTGGGACAAGGGGCGCTCTCGCGATCGAACAGGAAGTGGGTGGACCAGTAGGGACCCGCCTCCACATCGAGCAACTGGTGTAGGGAACGCACATCCTCCGCCTGCAACAATTCAGCGAACGAGCCGTCCAACCGCATGAGCAAACGGGCCAGTTGGGCAATACGCACCGTGGGGAAGTTCACCGGACGCATGCGACCGAATTTCCAGGCGGCCACCGGAGCAGGGCGGAGATCGTGCAGACGGACCAAATGCGCATGCTCCGTCTGCAGCGCACGCGGATGCTCGTCCACGAAGTCGACCTGCAGGAGCCCCGCCTGGCCGAACAACAGCGCCTCCATGCGCAGGGCGTCGTCGCGATAGCGCTGGATGACCCGCAGCGGCAAGGCATGCGCGAGCATGCCGAAAGGTTCCGCGTTCACCTTTAGGCCAAAGGCCCGGCAAAGCATGTGGAACAGTGTGGCCGAAGGATCCCCATCCAATTGGTCGTACAGTTGCTCCACCTCCCTGGCCTTTCGCTCCGAACGTTCGATCAGCACGCGTTCCAACCAAGTGCCCGTGAGGCTATGGTCGATGCGACCCAGATGGCCGGCGCAGGGCACAAAGCCTTTTCCGCGCATCAACGCATGGTGCATGGCGATACTGTCGGTGCTCACGCGCGACATCAGTTCAACGGTGGGCAACACCCGGCCGTTCAGGGTGCGCACCTCGGCATCGTGCTCATACACCACATGGAGCACTACGTTCTCGTAGGCGGGGTCGAACTGGTGGCCGTGGGCGTTCCATTCGCTGCTGCGCAGATGGACCTCCACCGTACCGGCCCACAACTGCCCTGCAATACGGACCTCCGCACCGGACAGGTCGGGACCACTGTTCTGCTGGATACGCCCTGGCCTCAGTACCTCGACCTCAAGGCCTCCCGTGGTCCGCAAGGCATGCTGGTGGAAAAGCCGTTGCTCCCAGATGTACTGCAAGAGTTCCTCCCCGTAAGGGAATCCGGGCTCCAAAAGCTGGTCGGCCGATCGAAGTGAACGGTCCGCATGGACCGCATCACGAACAACACGAAGGGCGTGGGGATAAGCACGCTGGGACAGGATCGGGGCAAGGGCGGAATTCATCATGGCGGCGCGCTATGACGATTATTTCGTCACGCATTCGACGCATAATATATCAAACGGTTCGATCGAAAAAATCCCCCCTGTTCTCAGAAGCGATCGGCCATGGCCTGTTGAAGCTCCATTGCTGCAGCGCGAGCGGCAGGGATCGCTGACTCCCCTTTGCCGGCATACAGGATGCCCCGGCTGCTGTTGATCAACAGCCCGCCATCGGTGGTACAGCCTGCATCGAGCACGGCGTTGAGGTCGCCTCCCTGTGCACCCACCCCGGGCACAAGGAAGAAATGGTGGGGCGCCGCCTTGCGGGCCTCGGCGAGGATCTCGGGCCTGGTGGCACCTACCACGAACATCAATTCATCGGGCGTGCCCCATTCGGAACAGCGCTGCATCACCACCTCGAAGAGCCGTTTCCCGCCATCGACCCGGAGGAACTGGAAGTCCTCGGCACCGGCGTTGCTGGTAACCCCCAGCACGATGCCCCACTTACCCGGCCGACCCATGAACGGACTGATGCTATCCCGGCCCATGTAGGGAGCGAGGGTCACGGCATCCACATCCAGGCGGTCGAAGAAGGCCTCGGCGTATTTGCGGGCCGTGTTGCCGATATCACCGCGCTTGGCATCGGCGATGATGAAGCAGTCGCCCTTGCTGCGAATGAAGGCGATGGTGGCCTCCAGGTCCAGCCAACCTTGATCACCGAGGGCCTCATAGAACGCGAGGTTCAGTTTATAGGCCACGGCCACGTCGTGCGTCACTTCCACGATGGCCTCATTGAAAGCGCGCACCGGGTGGCTCTCTCCTTGAAAATGCTCGGGTACCAAATGTTCCTCGGTATCGAGGCCTACGCAAAGCAGGCTCTTCTTGCGGCGGATGGTGGCGATGAGCTCGGTGCGTGTCATGGCGCGCAAAGGTCAGACGATCATGGTCAAGATGGACCAGTGCCGTGAGCAACACAGCGAAAAACCGAGGGTTCACTGCGATCGCTGCAACGATCAGATGCCCGCCTCAGCCTTCAGCTTCTCGGTGCGCTCAGCGAGTTGTAGCGCGTCGATCATCTCTTGAAGATCACCGTTCAGGAGTTGGGGCAGGTTGTGCACGGTGAACTCGATCCGGTGGTCGGTGACACGGCTTTGGGGGTAGTTGTACGTACGGATCTTGGCGCTGCGATCGCCGCTGCTCACCTGGCTCTTGCGCTGGGCGGCCACAACGGCCTCCTGCTCGCGCACCTTGTCCTCGTAGAGCTTGGTCCGCAACATCTGCATCGCCTTCATCCGGTTGCCCAGCTGGCTGCGCTCGGTCTGGCACATGACCACCAGGCCCGTGGGAAGGTGCGTCAGGCGCACTTTGGTCTCCACCTTGTTCACGTTCTGCCCCCCTGCCCCACCACTACGGGCGGTCTCCATCTTCACATCGCTCTCCTTCAGTTCCACATCGGTCTCTTCGGCCTCGGGCAGCACGTTCACAGTGGCGGCACTGGTGTGGATGCGCCCACTGGCCTCGGTGGCCGGCACGCGTTGCACGCGGTGCACACCCGCCTCGAACTTGAGCACACCGTACGCTCCTTCACCGATCACGTTGAACACCACTTCCTTGTAGCCGCCCACAGAGCCTTCGCTCACATCGGCCACTTCCACCTTCCAGCCGCGGCCCTCGCAATAACGGGTGTACATGCGGTAGAGGTCGCCGGCGAACAAGCTGGCCTCGTCGCCTCCTGTGCCAGCGCGGACCTCCACCGTGCAATTGCGCGCATCGTTGGGGTCCTTGGGCACCAGCATCAAGCGCACCTCCTCTTCCATCGCTTCGATGGCGCTGCTGCTGGCCTCTTTCTCGGCACGGGCCATCTCGAGCATCTCCGGGTCGCGCTCGGTGCGCAGGATCTCGTCCGCCCCGGACAGGTCGTCGTGCAAGCGCCTGAACCGGAAAAAGACCTGTTCGATCGGCTCCAGGTCGCGATAGGTCCGGTTCAATTCCACGAACCGCTTCTGGTCCGCAATGACAGAAGGGTCCGCGAGCTGTTTGCCGATCTCGGTGCGGCGATCGTGGAGGGCGGAAAGCTTGGAGAGGAGGTCGGACATGGGGATGAGAGCCTCACGCGAAGACGCGGAGGGGGGTCAGTGATAGGAGAAGATCCCGTGTGGGCTGGTGAGCACCACCTCTTTCGCTGGCGCTGCTTCCACCCTGCCGATCACCTTGGCGTCGATCCCAAAGGCGGTGGAAATGGCGATGATCTCTTGCGCGCGAGCGGGTGGCACATAGAACTCCAAACGATGACCCATGTTGAAGACCTTGTACATCTCCTGCCAGTCGGTGCCGCTCATGCGCTGGATGGCAGCAAAAAGCGGGGGGATGGGCAGCAGGTCGTCCTTGATGATGCGCAGGCCTTCCACAAAGTGCAGCACCTTGGTCTGCGCACCGCCGCTGCAATGCACCATGCCATGGATGTCGGTCCGCATGGCCTCCAGCACGCGCTTTACGACAGGTGCGTAAGTGCGGGTGGGCGAAAGCACGGCCTTGCCATGATCGAGCGGTATGCCTTCCAACGGATCGGTAAGCCGTGCCTGGCCACTATACACCAGCTCGGCGGGTGTGCCGGGATCGAAGGTCTCGGGGTACTTGGTGGCCAGTTCCTTGGCGAACACATCGTGGCGCGCACTGGTGAGGCCATTGCTGCCCATGCCTGCATTGTAGGCATCCTCGTAGGTGGCCTGCCCGTAGCTGGCCAGGGCCACGATCACGTCACCGGCCTGTATCCGGGCATTGTCGATCACCTCGCTACGCTTCATCCGGCAGGTCACGGTGCTGTCCACGATCACGGTGCGCACCAGGTCCCCCACATCCGCCGTTTCGCCACCCGTGCTGCGAATGCCAATGCCCAGTGCACGCATGCGTTCCAGGAAGAGCTCAGTGCCTTCGATCAAGGCGCTCACCACTTCGCCGGGCACCAGCCGCTTGTTGCGACCGATGGTGCTGCTCAAGAGGATGCTGTCCGTGGCGCCCACACAGAGCAGGTCGTCCAGGTTCATGACGATGGCATCCTGCGCAATGCCATGCCATACGGAGAGGTCACCCGTCTCCCTCCAATAGGCATAGGCCAGGGACGACTTCGTGCCAGCGCCATCGGCGTGCATCACAATGCAATGGTCCGGACTGCCCGTCAGGTCATCGGCCACAATCTTGCAGAAGGCCTTCGGGAACAGGCCTTTGTCCAAAGCGGCAATGGCCTTGTGTACATCCTCCTTTCCGGAGGAGACACCGCGCTGGGCGTAACGGTCGGAGCTCATGGGGCGAAAAAGAAGAACGAGCATCCACCTATAGCGGTGAATGCTCGTTCCATTGGGGTTATGGCTAATTCTTCGGTGCCTGTGGAGCAGCTCCACCGGGCACATAGTCGGACCTGATCACGCGGAAGTCAGTGCGGCGGTTGGTCTGGTGCGCTGCTTCTTGTTCCTCCTTCGTGCCCATTTTCTTGATCTGCTCCATGGTCACCACAGGCTCATCCGGCCCCATACCCACCGGGATCATTCGAGCCGGATCGATACCCTTCTCGATCAGGTAGTTCACGCAGCTCTGGGCGCGTTTTTGTGACAGTTCCTTGTTACCACCGGGATACTTCCTTGTCGGACGTGCATCCGTATGCGAGCGGAGCTCGATCACGATGTTCGGGTTGTCCACCAAGGTTTGGTACAAGGTCTCCAAGCTGTCCTTGGCCTCCGGGCGCAAGAAGAACTGGTCCACATCGTACAGGATCTGTGGCAGCTTGATCTCCTTGTCGAAGGGTTGCAGGAAGTACTCCTTCACGAAGGTGGTGCTCTCGGTAAGGCCCACGGTGGTGATCTGGTCCTTCACCACGAGGTAGCCTTCTTTCTCGGCGATGATGCTGTAGCTCACGCCTTCCTTGATGTAGCGGTCCTTGCCGTTCTCTACGAAGCTGAAGCCGCCGTTCTCATCGGTGATGGCGCTGAAGTTGCTTCCATTGGTGCCCACCACGCTGATCTTCACGCCGGCCAGCGGGGTGTTGGTCTTCTTGTCGTAGGTGGTACCCTGCAGTGCGAACACCATGTCCGGCATGTAGAAGCGCCAGATATCATCCTGGCCCTTGCCTCCGGGACGGTTGCTGGTGAAGAAGCCTTTGTCGTTCTCCCCATCGAACACGATGGCGAAATCATCCGAAGCACTGTTCAGCGGAGCCTTCAGGTTCTCCACCTGGCCCCAGGTGTTCTCGCCGGTCTTTTCAGCGCGGTACATGTCCATGCCACCCATGCCGGAGTGCCCGTTGGAAGCAAAGTAGAGGCTGCCGTCGAAGCGCACGAAGGGGAACAGTTCATCCTTGGACGTATTGACATCGGCACCCAGGTTGACCGGCTGTCCCGAAGGCTTGCCATCCTTGTCGATCTTCACCATGTAGAGGTCCTTGCCGCCCTTGTGGCCAGCACCTTTCCAGTTGGTGGCGAACACCAGCGCATCCTCGTTCGGGGTGAGCGCCGGGTGGCCAACGGTAATGGTATCCTCCTTGCCAGGGGCGGGCTTCAAGGCCAGCATCACCGGTTCGCTGAAATTATTGCCCACCTTCTTGCTCACCCAGATGTCGCAGGCATACACCTTCTTCTTCTCGGAAGGGCAGCGGGTGAAGAACATCAGGGTGCGCTTGGAATTGAAGATCGGCGCGCCCTCGTTGCCTTCGGTGTTCACCTCCAGGCCGAGCTTCACGGGCTCGCTCCACTTGCCTTGGCGGTCGCGCGTGCTGGTGAACAGATCGCTGAACGCATCACCGATGATGCCGTCCGTATTGGCGCCCGTGGCCGCAGGACGTGTGCTGGTGAACACCACGGTCTCGTTCTTCTTATCCGCGAACGCAGGCGTGAAATCGTAGTTCGGGGTGTTCAGGAGCACCTCGGGGTCCACCGTGTAGCGGGTGGGGCTGTCCTTCCACTTCTGGGCCATCTGGCACGCAGCAATGGCAGCATCGGCACGAGCATCGGCCGGTTTCTTCTCCTTGTACTTGTTGTACGCGGCTATGGCATCGGGGTATTTACCCTGTTGCTTCAGCATTTCGGCCACGTAGAAGTAGGAGATCGGGTCGTCGTACTGGGCCTTGTTGGCCTTCTCGTACCAGACCTGGGCCTGTTGCACATCGCCCAAGGCGCGGTAGCTCTCGGCCACCTTGAAGATCAGCTCAGCCTTGGTGCTGGCCTTCTTCTCCACCGTATAGGCCTTCTTGTAGAGCTCGATGGCATTGAAGTAGAAACCTTTGCTGAACGCCTGGTCGGCCTCCTCGGCCAAGCGGCTCTGGGCAAAGGCCGCGGTGGTGAACAACAAGCTTACAAGCAGGCTTCCCAGGATCTTCCGTGTGATCATCTCGTTGGATCTAGATCTGTTCCGGTTACTAACGTGGTCCGGGCGAAGATAAGGAGATCCCCCAATGGCCAAAGTCCAACGCAAAATGAACGGAAAAAAGGTCCTTTCGGACCCTTTGACCTTGAACGCTTGAACGCCCGCTCAACGGGTGAACATGAGCTCGCGCATCTTGGGCAGGGGCCACAGCTCGTCGTCCACCAGCAGTTCGAGCTTGTCGGCGTGGTAGCGGATCTTCTCCAGGAAGGGCTTCACCTTGTCGCAGTAAGCGATGGCCTTGTCGCGAGCATCCTCCAGATTGTTGGCCTTCTTGCGTGCCTCGATCATGTCGTCCACCATGGTCACGATGGTGGCGATGTGCTCGCTGATCTCCTCAATGAGCTTCACCTGCACGACCGTGGCCTTCTTCGCTTTCTCGGGTGCCAGCACCTCGCGCAGGCCACGCACGTTCTCGATCAAGCGGTTCTGGTAGGTGATGGCCGTTGGGATAATGTGGTTCTGCGCCAGATCGCCCACCACGCGGCTTTCGATCTGCACCTTCAGGGTGTAGCTGTGCAGTTCGATCTCGTGGCGCGCTTCCACTTCCACGGGACTGAGCACGCCCATGTCGGCAAAGAGCGCCTTGGTCTCCTTGCGCTCCCAAACATCCAGTGCACGGGGCGTGTCGCGGATGTTACTGAGCCCGCGGCGAGCGGCCTCCTTCACCCACTCCTCTCCGTAGCCATTGCCCTCGAAACGCACCGGCTTGCTGCTGGCGATAAGGTCTCGGATCACGCGCAGGATGGCCTCGTCCTTCTTCACCCCTTTGTCGATGAGGGTATCCACGCTCTTGCGGAAGCTACGCAACTGGGCGGCCACGATGGTGTTCAGCACTGTCATGGCACCGGCACAATTGGCGCTGCTGCCAACGGCCCGGAACTCGAACTTGTTACCGGTGAATGCGAACGGACTGGTGCGGTTGCGATCGGTGTTGTCCAGCATCACCGAGGGAATGCGCCCGATGTCAAGCTTCAGTTCGGTCTTCCGATCGGGGGTCATGGCACCCTTGATGTTCTTCTCCAGACCGTCGAGCAGGTTGCTCAGGTGCTCGCCGATGAAGGCCGAGATGATGGCCGGCGGAGCCTCGTTGGCACCCAGGCGGTGATCATTGCCCGCGCTGGCGATGCTGGCCCGCAGCACATCGGCATGCTGGTGGATGGCCGCGATGGTATTGACGAAGAAGGTGAGGAACTGAAGGTTCTCCTTGGGCGTCTTGGCCGGGCGCAACAGGTTCTTACCGGTATTGGTGGCAAGGCTCCAGTTGTTGTGCTTGCCGCTTCCGTTCACGCCGGCATAGGGTTTCTCGTGGAGCAGCACCCGGAAGTCGTGCTTCTGCGCGGTCTTCTCCATGATGTCCATGAGCAGCACGTTGTGGTCCACGGCGAGGTTCATTTCCTCGAACACGGGTGCGCACTCGAACTGGTTGGGGGCCACTTCGTTGTGGCGCGTCTTCACAGGAATACCAAGCTTGAGCGACTCGGTCTCGAAATCGCGCATGAAGGCACGAACACGATCGGGGATGCTGCCGAAATAGTGGTCCTCCAACTGCTGGCCCTTCGCCGGAATATGGCCGAAGAGCGCGCGCCCGCTCATCATGATGTCGGGCCGGGCATAGTAGAGGGCCTTGTCGATCAGGAAGTACTCCTGCTCCCAACCCAGGGTGCCGATCACCTTGGTCACGTCCTTGTCGAAATACTGGCAAACGGCCGTGGCCGCTTCATCAATGGCCCTGACGGAGCGGAGCAGCGGCATCTTGTAATCGAGCGCTTCGCCGGTGTAGCTGATGAAGATGGTGGGGATGCACAGGGTGCGACCGATCACGAAGGCCGGGCTGCTGGGGTCCCAAGCGGTATAACCACGTGCCTCGAAGGTGTTGCGGATGCCGCCACTGGGGAAGCTGCTGGCATCGGGTTCCTGCTGCACCAGCATGCTGCCATCGAAACGCTCGATGCTGCGGCCATTTCCGATGGGCTCGAAGAACGCATCGTGCTTCTCGGCGCTGAGGCCCGTGAGCGGCTGGAACCAGTGCGTGTAGTGCGTGGCCCCTTTGCTGGAGGCCCACTCCTTCATGCCACTGGCCACCTGGTCGGCCAATTTGCGATCGATGCGCTCGCCATGCTGCACCGCTTGCCGGACGGCGTAGTAGGCCTCTTCGGTGAGGGACATGCGCATGGCGTCCTCGTTGAACACATTGGTCCCGAAATAGTCGCTGATGCGTGCACCGGGAGGGTCAACAAAGTGGGGCTTGCGATCAAGGACATCCTCAAGGGCCTTTAGACGCAATTGGGGGGTAGCCATGGAAAAAGTGTGTTTTTCTGGCGCAAAGGTATTCAACTGGAGGGGGGCTCCTGAAAATAACCCATCATTCTTTACGAACACCCCCTGAAAACTTCAACGCGCCCATCCGAAACATCACGAACAGACAGTCCAGGTCGATGCGAACATCAACGGGAAAAGTGGACCGAGCGTGATGATCAGCCGCGCTGAAGCACCAGCACAACAAAGGCCACATAGGCCAGGACCAGAACAGCGCCCTGCCAGCGCCCGATCTTGTCACCCAGGCGCATCAAGGGATACAGGGCGAGGCAGACGACCAGCATGGCCATGATATCGAGCGCAAACCCGGAGCGATCCAGTTCGATCGGTTCCAACATGGATGCGATGCCGATGATGCCGAGGAGATTGAAGATGTTCGACCCGATGAGGTTGCCCAACGAGATATCGGCCTGTTTGCGCATGGCGGCCAGCAGCGAAGTGACCAGCTCGGGCAACGACGTACCCACCGCCACCACGGTAACCCCGATCAGCTGCTCGCTCACGCCCATTTCGCGCGAAATGCCCACAGCCCCATCAACGAACCAATCCGCCCCTTTGGCCAACCCGAGTATCCCGACCGCCAGCATGAGCAGCGAACGCCACAGCGGATAACGCGCGGGGGCCGCGGAAGGGGCATCGGACCTGGCCGACGCGCGACGTGAGGAAACGACCATCCAACCAACGTAGGCCACCAATAGCAGGAAATAGAACAGTCCCTCACCGCGAGAGAACCGATCATCACTTAGGAGATACCAGAACGCGATGGAAACGGCCATCATCACCGGCCAATGGATCCGACGGGCATCACGGTCGACCTCAATGGGAAAAATGACCACACAGATGCCCAGGATGAAGCTGATGTTCACGATGTTGGACCCCACCACATTGCCGATCGCAATGGCCGAACTGCCCTTCATGGCGGCGATCAGGCTCACCAGCAGCTCTGGCGCCGAGGTACCCATGGAGACCACGGTCAGACCCACGACCAAGGGCGAAATGCGTGCCCGGAACGCGATGTCCACTGCCCCACGGATCATCACCTCGGCACCGATCACCAAGGCCACAAGGCCTCCCACTGTGAGCAGCATGTCGATCATGGCTGGGAGGGGGGCTCTTTATCACTCACTACCGGGGCCGGAGGCTCCACGGACGCGGGGTGCTGCTGCTCATACTGATCCTGCAACGTTCGGCGCTGCTCCTCCACGGTGCGGCGCACATCGTTGGCTCCCCGCTGGATCTCCCGCTGTACCTCGTTACTGGCATCACGCACCTGCCGCATGGTGCGTCCGAGGGTGCGGGCAATATCCGGTATGCCTTTGGCGCCGAAGAACATCAGCACGAAAAGAAGGATGACCATGAGCTCTCCCCCACTGATGTCGAACAACAGAACAACGTGCATGGCCGGGTCAAAAGTAGAAAGTCCTGCCGTGCGGCAGGACTTTCCGATCGCAAAGAAGCTATTGGATCAGGCCTTGGGCTCTTTCTTGTGCAGGTCCACCACGATGGCACCGGCCACGAACACCGAGGAATAGGTACCCACGAGGATACCGGTCAGTAGGGCGAACACAAAGCCCTTGATGGCCACACCACCGAAGAGGAAGATGACGAACAGCACCAACAGGGTTGTCAACGAGGTGTTCATCGTACGGCCGAGCGTGGAGTTGATGGCCTTGTTCACCACCACGCCGAACTCATCGCGTTTGTGATCGCGCACATATTCACGGATGCGGTCGAACACCACCACGGTATCGTTGATGGAGTAACCGATCACGGTAAGGATGGCGGCGATGAACGCCTCGTCGATCTCCAAGGAGAAAGGCATCACCTTGTAGAGCAACGAATACAGGCCGAGCACCACCAATGCATCGTGCAGCAGCGAGAGCAGACCGGCCATGCCGTAGCGCCAATCGCGGAAACGCACCGCGATGTATAGGAAGATCAGCGCAAGAGCGATGGTGAACGACGTCACCGCATTGGTCTTGATGTCATCGCTGATGGTGGCGTCCACCTTGCGCGACTCGGTGATGTCGTACGCGTTGTTCAAGGTGGCCAGGCCTTCGTTCAAGCGGCCATCCACCTTTTCGTCCGTTGCGGTTCCCGTTTCATTGAACAGGTAGTTGGTCGTGATCTTCACCTGGCGGGCACCACCGAAGGTCTTCACGTTCACGGTGCTCTTCACACCGGCGTCATCCACGAATCGGGGCTCGAGTGCCAAGCGGATGTCATCCACACGCACATCCTCCTTGAACTTCACCACGTAGGTGCGACCACCGCTGAAATCCACGCCCCAGTTGAACCCTTGGGTAAGCATGGAACCCAGGCCAATGGCGATGACAATGCCGCTGATGACGTAGAACATCTTCCGCTTCTGCATGAACTCGTAGCGGGCGTTCACGAAAATGTCCTTGCTCCAGTTGTTCCACACTTCGAAGGACTTGCCAGCGTCCAGACGGCCCGTAATGATGAGGCGCGCCAGGAACAGGGCGGTGAACAACGAAGTGAGAATACCAAGCCCCAGTGTGGCAGCAAAGCCCTGTACCGGGCCCGAGCCGAAGATGAGCAGGATCACGGCCACGATCAAGGTGGTCACGTTCGAGTCGATGATGGCGGACAACGCGCCCTTGTAACCGAGCTCCACCGCGGACTTCATCATCTTACCGGCACGCAGTTCCTCGCGGACACGCTCGTAGATGAGCACGTTGGCATCCACCGCCATACCCATGGTGAGCACGATACCGGCGATACCGGGCAGCGTAAGGGCGGCCTGGAGCGATGCGAGTGAACCGATCAGCACGAACAGGTTCACCAACAGGGCCAGGTCGGCGATCCAGCCACCACGAGCGTAGTAAAGGACCATGTACATCATCACCATCAGCAGCGCCACGGCGAAGGAGATCATCCCCTTGCGAATGTTATCCTCACCCAGCGAAGCACCCACCACGGTCTCGTCGATAATACGGGCAGGAGCAGGCAGAGCACCTGCTTTCAGGATGTTCGCGAGGTCCTCGGCCTCCTGGATCTGCTTGTTCAGGTCGCCCGTGCCCAGCGTGATGCTCGAACGGCCACCAGCGATCTCGCTCTGTACAATGGGCGCACTATACACCAGTTCATCGAGCACGATGGCAACGGCCTTGCCGATGTTGTCGCCGGTCATCACCTTCCAGATCTGGGCGCCTTCGGCGTTCATCTGCATACGCACTTCCACAGCACCCTTCATGTCGAAGTCCTGGTCGGCCCCCACTATGGCACTGCCGTCCAGCTTGGGCTTGCCGCCCGGGGGAACACGCAGCGCATAGAGGTTCAACACTTCAACCTCGCCCTCCGTGGTGGTCATCACTTCCGGCTTCGCGGCCCAGGCCAGTTTCGCATCACCCGGAAGGGCGGTACGTAAGGACTCCATGCGCAGGTAACGGTTCACCTGGGCCGTATCGGCCAAACGGGCACTGCCGACCACCGGACCTTGAGCGATACTGAAACCACCATCACGGGCCGGGGCGTAGGCCGGGGTCAGCACCGCGAACAGGGGATTCTTCTTGATGAACTCGGCACGCTCCATCTCGGGGTCCTTCACGGTCGTGTCGGCCGCCAAGGTGTCGTTGGCCGTGGTATCAGCCACCGTGGTATCAGCAGCCGCGGTCGCCAGCGTATCGGGTTGAACGGCCGCCGTGGTATCCACCGAGGAGCTGTCCGCTGCAGGCGTGTTGATAGCGGCATCCGGGTTCAGCAGGGTTCCCAATCGGGTGTTCGCCTGCTCCAGTTGGGCATAGATGTCGCGGTTATCAAAGGTCTCCCAGAACTCCAGGTTGGCCGTGCTTTGGAGCACTTTACGCACGCGGTCCTTGTCCTTTACACCAGGCAGTTCGATCTGGATGCGCCCGGTGAACTGCTGCTTCTGGATACTGGGCTGGGCCACGCCGAACTTGTCGATACGGGTACGCAGGATGCGCTCTGTGTTGTTCAGGGCGCTTTCCGCTTCACGACGCAGGGCATTGAGGTAATCCTCATCGCTGCCTTCGCGATCGAACATGTCCTTGCGGTCAGGCGAGTAGAAGATCGCCGAAAGGGGACCGTGGCCTTCCACCTTTGCGAACTCCTCACCGAACAGGGTGATGAAGTCGGCATCGCTACTGGTCTGGCGGGCACGGGCGTTGGCCATGGCGGCCACGAACGCGGGATCCGTGCTGTTCTCGCTGAGGTTCTCAACGAGCTCAGGAATGCTCACCTCCAAGGTAACGGCCATGCCGCCCTTCAGGTCGAGACCCAGATTGATCTCCTTTTCCTTGCACTCCGCGTAGGAGTATCCGAACACAGGATACACCTTATCACCGGCGTGTTCGCGTAGGTACTGGTTCTCGTATTGGAGCTCCAGGGCCTGCATATCCACTTCGGCGCCTCGACCAAGTGCGGTCAAGGAGTCTGAAGCGGCCTGGGCCAGGACCTTCGCCTCGGCGCTGGCCTTACGCTCCAGTCCGGAGGTGAACACGGAGAAGGACAACTGGTAAACACACGCGAGCGCCAACAGGACGGTGAAGATCCAAAGCGCGCCTCTATTCTGCATGACGAAGGGTTTTCAACAAAGAGGCGGCAAATATAGCGTTGTTGGCCTACCTCCAAAGGCCGGGGAGCAGATGGCGCCGGACTATCTTTGTTCCACCGTCATAATTGACCGCAATGGCGGGGCATGAACACCCCCATTACATGAGCATGAACTTCCTTGTACGGCCGCTTTGTCTAGCGACCCTTGCCGCCTTTCTATCGCTGCCGAACGCCCAGGCTCAATGGACCCTGCAATTCGACCCATTGATACCGGTGACCCGTCAGGGCAATAACCTGGACCTGGCTTGGGCAGGAGGTCTGAACTCCCCACAAACGGGGACCATTGACCTGAACGGAGACGGTCTGAAAGACCTTTTCCTGTTCGACCGCATCGGAAATAAAGTGGTGACCCTGCTCCGGACCAGCACCACAGGCACACAAGGTTACCAGCTGACCCGGGCCTATGATGATGTATGGCCGTTCCGCGAACTGCATGATTGGGTGCTGCTGCGCGACTACAATTGCGATGGCAAGGAGGACATCTTCAGCTACTCGCAGGCCGGTTTCTCAGTTTACAAGAACGTGAGCACCCCGGCCGGCCCGGCCTTTGAGCTGGTCAACTTCCGGGTGAACTCCAATTACGTGTCCCCCTCAGGCGCAGGCTCGGTGGCCAACCTCTTCATTTCCCAGGTCGACCTGCCCGGCATTGCCGATATGGACGGCGATGGCGACTTGGACATCCTGACCTTCAGCCTTCTCGGCTCCTATGTGGAATTCCATCGCAACCTGAGCGTGGAGCTCTACGGCACATGCGATAGTCTGAAGTACGAAGTGCGGAACAAGTGCTGGGGCTTCTTCACCGAGAACTTCAACAACAACTCCGTGGCGCTGAACACGCCTTGCAACTTCAACGTACCCAACCCGGAGATCGGACTTGAGCCCGGGGGCGTCGCGCGGTCCGCGGAAGAGGATGGAAGCCCGAAAGCACACGCGGGCAGTACACTGACCCAACTGGACCTGAACGGCGATGGGCTCATGGACCTTCTTCTCGGGGACATCTCCTACCAGAATGTCGTAGGTCTGTACAATGGCGGTTCCGCTGCGCAAAGCCTGATGACCGTGGAGGACACACTATTCCCGAGTTACAGCACGAGCGTCGATATCCCCCTTTTCCCGGCCACTTATTTCATCGATCTTGACAATGACGGTAACCGCGATCTGCTCGTAAGTCCAAACGCCACCTCGCTCACCCAGAACTTCCGGAGCATGTGGTACTACCGGAATACGGCCAGCGATGCTGCTCCCTATTTCGAAAAACAAACGGAGGACCTCTTCCAGTCGCGCATGATCGAACTGGGGGAAGGGGCCTATCCGGTGCCCTTCGACCATAATGGTGACGGATTGATGGACCTGGTGATCTCGAACTACGGCTACTATACGCCGGGCGACCTTTACGTAGGCAAGATGGCGCTGCTCCAGAACATCGGCACTGCCAACTCACCGGCGTTCCAGCAGATCACTGACGATTACATGAACCTGTCCACCAGCGGCATCGGCCTCAGCATGTACCCGGCCTTTGGCGACCTTGACGGCGATGGGGACAAGGACCTGTTGATCGGCGACCTGCAGGGGCGGATGCACTTTTACCGTAACATCGCTACAGGTGCCACGGCCCAGTTCCAATTGGTGCAACCGAACATTACCGATGCCAACGGTGCGGCCATCGACGTGGGCCAGTTCGCCACGCCGCAACTGGTGGACATGAACAACGACCAATTGCTGGACCTGGTGGTGGGCGAGCGGAACGGGAACCTTAACCTCTACATCAACACGGGCGCACCCTCGGCACCCGCCTGGACGCTCCAGAGCGAGACCCTGGGTGGTGTGCAAGTGGCCGAATGGTGGAACGTGACCGGCCATGCGGTACCCGTGATATTCCGGAACGAACAAGGCGAGCGGGAACTGCTGTGCGGATCTGAATCGGGCTGGCTTTACCACTATACCAACGTGGAAGGCAACATCGGAGGCACATGGACCCTGGCCGACAGCACCTTCCTGGGCCTTAACGATGGTCCGAAGAGCGCACCCTGCCTATTCGACCTCACTGGAGATGGCGAGCTGGACCTGGTGGTCGGCAACTACCGTGGTGGCGTGAGCTTCTGGCGAAGCGACGAAGTGCAGACCCTGATGGAGAGCAATAGCTCCCGCCCGGCCTTTCTGCTTATGCCGAACCCGGCTTCCGGAGCAGTGACCATGTTGATCGACGAGGCCTCGCCTATGGCACCCTGGACCCTGATGGATGCGGTGGGAAGAACGGTACTGACCGGCCGGACGCATGGCCAACGCACCACATTGGACCTCAGCGGTCTTGGCGAAGGCAGCTATTTGCTCCGCTTGGAACTACCCTCCGGTTCCGCGACAGAGCGGTTGACCCTCACCCGGTGAATCCTTGCGAAAACTGACCTCACCCAACGAAAAAGGGCCGCGTTCATGAAGAACGCGGCCCTTCTCGTTGAATGACCGGGAGGATGGGGCCTGATCAGGCACCCACGCTCATGTTGTCGAGCACGTCCATCACCTCCTTCACGGCCTTGGCGCTGGACTTCACCAGTTCCATTTCCTCCGCGGTGAGCTGAAGTTCGATGATACGCTCCACGCCTTTGCGGCCGAGGATCACCGGGGCGCCCATGTAAATGTCCTTTAGACCGTACTCCCCTTGCAACCACACACAGCAAGGGAACACACGCTTCTGGTCACGTACGATGGCCTCCACCATTTGTGCAGCAGCCGTACCCGGAGCGTACCATGCACTGGTACCCAACAGGTTCACGATCTCGCCGCCACCTTTCTTGGTGCGCTCTACGATCGCGTCCAGCTTGTCCTTCGCAATGAGCTCGGTGACCGGGATACCGCCTACCGTGGTGTAGCGCGGCAGCGGCACCATGGTGTCACCATGGCCACCCATGAGCACGGCCTGGATATCCTTGGGGCTCACGTTCAGTGCCTCGGCCAGGAAGGCGCGATAGCGGGCGGTATCCAGGATACCGGCCATACCGAACACCCGCTGGCTGGGCAGCTTGCTATTGATATACGAGCAGTAGGTCATCACATCGAGCGGGTTGCTCACGACGATGATGATCGCATCGGGGGAGTGCTTCACCACGTTCTCGGTGACGCTCTTCACAATGGCGGCATTGGTCGCGATCAGGTCATCGCGGCTCATTCCGGGCTTGCGAGGCAGGCCGCTGGTGATCACCACCACATCGCTACCAGCGGTCTTGGAGTAATCGTTCGTTGAGCCGGTCAGGCGCGAATCGAACAAGTTGATCGGCGAGGTCTGCCAGATGTCCAGGGACTTGCCTTCGGCAAAGCCTTCCTTGATATCCAACAGCACCACCTCGTTGGCCAGTTCCCAGCGGGCTACAGCATCGGCGCACGTAGCGCCCACGTTTCCGGCCCCTACCACAGTGACTTTCATTGCTTTACGCAGGTTGTAAGGTTGATGTTCGAACAAAGCGGGCACGAAAGTACGCGATCCCCAAGGCAGACAACTGACGATCGTTAACGGAGCCACCCAGAGAGAAAAAGCAATCATCGGAGGCATCCTTTTCGACCAAGGTGCGTCAATTGGTTGGACATGGCTATCTTGACGGCTCCCAAACAACGACCCGTGGTCTCCGATCCGGCATCCGGCCCCGCTGCCCCGCGCCTCACCCTCTCCTGGGTGAACACCGATGCGGCGGAACAAGCCTATGCGCCGTTGATCGATGGGTGCATTGCGAGCGACAGGCGTTCGCAGCGCAGGGTTTACGAGCTGTTCTACGGTAAAATGATGGCCGTTTGCATGCGGTACACCAAGAACACCGACCAGGCCAAGGACATCCTGCAGGACGGCTTCATCAAGGTGTTCGCCAGCATGGACAAGTTCAACCGCGCAGGATCGTTTGAAGGCTGGATCCGCCGGATCGTGGTGAACACGGCCATCGACCATTTCCGTCGGTCCAAGAACGCCTACCTGCTCTTGGGAGAGGAACGGAGCATCGAGGATTTCGGCGACCAGGACGAGGAGGATGTGCTCGCTGAAGAGGAAGGCGATGAAGAATGGGACGTGAGACCAGCGGATGTGATCAACGCCATGCAAAAGCTCACCCCGGCCTATCGCACCGTGTTCAACCTCTACGTGTTCGAGGAACATACCCACCAGGAGATCGCCAATATGTTGGGGATCAATGTGGGAACGTCCAAGAGCAACCTGGCCAAAGCGAAACATAATCTGAAGAAATTGCTTACAAAGGGGCAAAAGCTCCATTAACGGCATGACCAACATGAAGGGATACGATCCATTCGAGCACTCCATCCGGGAGTCGTTGGGGTCCTATGAGGTACCCTACAACTCCGCGGATTGGAACCAGCTCGAGCGCCGAATGGACCAAAGAGGCGGAAGCGGCAGGTCATTATCAGCAGGGCTGATCGCCTTGTTGTTCGGCGGCACAGTGGCCGCTGGTAGTGCGCTTTGGCTGATGCTGAGGACCACCCCGGCCGATGGCACCGGGACTGCTGCGGACATGGGCCTCACCGAACAGACGGCACCTCAGGCTAGCATGAACACGTGGGCGGCAACAGCCACCGAACCAAGCACCCTTGCGAGCGATGACCAGGCAGACCAGGACGTCGTGAACGGCACCGCCCAGGATGCCACACATGCAACACATTCCACCGAACGCAAGGCACCACATCCTGCGAGCAGTGGCGTTGTCCAACCAGCCGGCGATCCCGATCGTGGGGCAGAAACGGTCAACAAGGAGGTGGCCATTCGCCCGAGCATCACCACCGGTTGCCCCGGCACCACGGTTGTTTTCGATGCACAGAACCTGCCGGAAGGAGGCATCTACTTATGGAACTTCGGTGACGGCAGCTTTTCGAACAAGCCATCACCTAGCCACACCTTCTCCAAATCGGGTGTTTTCGAGGTCATGTTGTCCCATTCCTCCATGGGCGGAGGCAACATTTTCAACAAACCAGCTTCCGACCGTATCGTGATCCACGAGGTGCCCGAGGCTTCCTTCAACTACCTGAAGCAGGAATACGACAATTCGGTGCCTTCCGTTCATTTTGAGAACCGGAGCATGGGGGCCAAGACCTATACATGGGACTTTGGCGATGGCACTACATCCAGCACCCCCCATCCGGATCATGTGTACAAGCAAAAGGGCGCCTATCATGTCACATTGACCGTGACCAATGCCAACGGTTGCACTGACCGCACCGAGCGTACCGTGCGTGTGGACGAGGACTACAACCTGCTGGCACCCAATACCTTCTCCCCCAACGGCGATGGTGTGGAGGATACGTTCATGCCTGACGCACTAAAGGTGCTGGGCGTGAAATTCAACCTTACCATTCATGACCCACGGACCGGACAGCTCGTGTTCGAATCCACAGATGCCCAGCGCACTTGGAACGGTCGCATCGGGGGCAAAGGGGAGCTTTGCGCCCCAGGGGAATACGTTTGGATGGTGGAAATGAAGGATGGCGAAAAACTGGGTGGCACTTACAACGGCAACGTGAACCTGCTCCGTTGATCGTGGACAACCCGAACGAACGAATGAGCCCGGCCTTGGCCGGGTTCATTATTTTTGTGAACAGGCAACCCCAACAACGCGTCTTGCATCATATCCAGTAGTGCCCATACCGATCTTGACCTTGGGGCCCGGTATTTGTGAACTCTCGTATGACGCTTTCTTCCTGAACGCCACCACTCTGCGATCAACCTCGCTCATGATCAGCAACTTGTACACCCCCACCAGGTTCGCGACCCTGCTTGTGGCCTTTGCATTCACTGTGCTGCAGGTAGCCCACGCCCAGCAGTTCAGTATTACGGCCGGCAGCATTACCACATGTGCCGGCGTACTGGAGGATAGCGGTGGCCCTGCGGGTCAGTACGGTAATGGTGAGAATTTCACCGCTGTGATCTGCCCGGACATCCCTGGGGATGGCATATCCCTTCTCTGGGCGGTGTTCAACTTGAGCAATACCGGGCCCAATCCTGTGGACCGCATCCGCATTTGGGATGGCAACTCCACAGGGGCGACCTTTCTGGGGGAGTACACGGGTACGGCGTTGCAAGGGTTGATCGTCTCGGCCACGACGTTCAACAGTTCTGGATGTCTTACCGTACAGTTCATTTCGAACGCGAACGGAGTGGGCGATTTTGCGGCTGCGATCACTTGTTTCACGCCTTGTGAGCGGCCGGTAGCGGTGGCCACCATGACCGAGGCCAGTCCGGCCTTGGTGTGCATTGGAGAGACCATCGATTTCGACGGCATGGCTTCCTACGCGGCCGCTGGGTTCAACATTGTGTCCTACACCTGGGATTTCGATGATGGGACCACGGATAATTCCCCCACCACCTCTCACGCCTATTACGAGCCGGGCGAATACATCGTTCAGCTCAACCTGATCGATGACAATGACTGCGTGAACGCGAATGTGGTTGACCTGCAGATCCTGGTCAGTACGACGCCGATCTTCGCCGGGACAACGGAAAGCTTGGAGGTCTGTCTGGGCTCAACGGTCGACCTGACGGGAGTAGCAACGGCCGTGACCTGGACCGGCATACCAGAGGCGAACTTCGGTGATGGTGTGTATCTGCCCGATGATGTGGGCACGCCTTTCTCCAGTGAATTGACCTTCGCGCAGTTCGGGCCGGGCCAAACGCTCACCGATGTGAACGACCTGCTCTCCATTTGCGTCAGTATGGAGCACTCTTTCGTTGGTGACCTTGTGCTTTCGGTGACCTGTCCGAGCGGACAGGTGATCATCCTGCACCAACAGGGTGGCGGAGGAACCTACATCGGTGGCGCCAACGATGGTGACGGGAACACCAATCCTGTGGCTGGCACATGCTGGGATTACTGCTGGGCGCCGAATGCCACCTGGGGAACCTTCGCAGCAAGTGCGGCCTTCGGGGCAACGCCCAATGTGATGCAGGGCGGCACTCCTCCCAACAATGCTCTGATCCCCGGCACCTACAGTTCGCTTCAGCCTTGGAGCAATCTGGCGGGATGTCCATTGAACGGCACATGGACATTCACTTCGCTTGACCTTTGGGGTGCCGACAATGGATTCCTCTGCAACTGGTCCCTCAATTTCGATCCGGCGATCATACCGGATGTGACCCAATTCACTCCTGATTTGGGCCTGAGCTCATTGGACTCGACCTATTGGATCGGGCCTTATGGCACTCCTGACCCGAATAACCCGACCGAGATCAGCTTCACCCCTGATCTGCCTGGCACCTATAACTACTCGTATGTGGTGACCGACAATTTCGGATGCACCTACGACACGACGATCACCGTAACCGTTGCGGAACAAATGGTGATCGATGCGGGCCCGAACATCGTTCTGTGCAACGACCCTTTGCCCATGGCCGGCCAGATCGTGGCCAATGGCCCGCCCGCGAATTGTACGTGGACGCTGACCCTGCTCGAATCCTTCGGCGATAGCTGGAACGGTGGTGCATCCCTCGCCGTGGTCATTGATGGGGTATCCACAAGCTATACCGTCCCTGCTGGCACTACGGAATTGGACATCCTTCTAGACGTGAGCACAGGTGCGTCCATAAGCTTGAACTACACGGCCGGGACCATATGGAACGGAGAAAATTCCTTCGACCTCTTCGATGACCTTGGCAACGAGGTCTACTCCTCTCCGCAAGGCCCACCCACCGGTGTGGCCTGGGCCGGCGCCATCACCTGCGATGGTGGTGCTTCGCCGACGGTCTGGGAATGGACGCCGACAGCAGGCCTGGACGATCCCAGCGATCCGTTGACGAACGTTTTCACGACCCAATCCACTTGGTACGTTCTTACCGCTTACCCCGATGGCAACCCGCAATGCGCCGTGGTGGACAGCGTGAACGTGAGCCCTGACCCGTCGATCAACGCGGGCTTGAGCAACACCCTGATCATCTGTGCAAGTGAACCCCTGTTCCTGATGACCGACTCGCTGTTGGGCACGCCCGACCTGGGCGGCGTTTGGACCGATGCATCAGGAAACGTGATGCCGGACACGTTCGACCCGGAGACCGGAGCGACCGGTGTATATACCTACACCGTTACCAGCGCCGCTGGTTGCCAGGCCACCTCGACACTGGACATCACCGTGATCCCCGCGGACGATCCGACCTGCTGCGGTGTGGTGGATGCAGGTCTGTCTGCCTTCTCGTGCAACTTGAGCATTGCTTTGAGCGCAACTCCGGGTAATACCGGTGTGGGCAACTGGGTGGGCCCAGTGGGCGCCATTTTCGCGGATGCATTCGCCACCCAGACAACGGTGAGCGTTCAGCCCGGCATGGGCGGGTCCCACTGGTTCTACTGGGTAGAGGATGACGGTGCGTTCTGCTACCTGATCGACAGCGTGCAGATGACCCTCACCGATACGATCGTGATCAACTTCACGCAGACCGACGCGATCTGCTTCACGTACTGTGATGGTACGGCACAAGCCACCATTACCGGAGGCAACGCGGCCGCCGGATTCACCTACGCCTGGAGCAATGGTGATGCAGGCGTGAACGTGGCTGATGTGACCGACCTGTGCGCAGGTACCTATACCTTGACCGTGACCGATGACAATGGGTGCACCGGGACCAATTCCGTTCTGATAAGTGAACCTGTGCTGTTAGAGATCGATTCGTTGGCCACACAACCCGTGACCTGTTCGGGCGATTGCGATGGACAGGTGGAAGTGTACGACCCCGAGGCCATCTGGTACAGCTTTGACGACGGCGCCAGTTGGTCCAACACCCCGGTTCTTGTGGACGCCTGCGAAGGCATCTATCCGATCCGGATACGGAACGCGGCGGATTGTATTGGTACCGGGGCGATCGCCGTTACCGGACCTCCCCCCGTGGTGGCCTCCTTTGAGTGGTCCCCGATCCCGGCGACCGTGGAAGATCCCACCATCTATTTCAACTCGACCTCGACCGGATCGGACCACTACTACTGGGACATCGCCGGACTTACGAGCAGTACTCTGCCGAACCCCTCCTACACCTTCAACAACAAGGAGCCGGGGGTGTACAACGTCTGCCTGACCGCGTTCAACTACAACGAATGTCCGGATACGATCTGCCACGATATCATCATCGATGACGTGCTGTTCGTGTACGTTCCGAACACCTTTACACCGGATGGCGACGGATTGAACGAGGCCTGGGGCATGAGCACGAACATTCCGGTGATCACCAACTTCGAGATGTACGTGTTCGACCGCTGGGGACAGGTGGTATACAACACCAACAATCCCTACGCGACAGGCTTCTGGAACGGCGCCTACCAGAACAGCGGTTCCGTTCTGAAGAGCGACATCTACGCCTACAGGATCACCTACGAGATCGCGGCGACCCAGGTCCGAAAGGAACTGATGGGCCACGTGACCTTGTTGAAGTAAGTTCCAGCACCTTAGTCATACGAGCGGCGGCCTCAGGGCCGCCGCTCGTATTTCCGGACTTTTGGGCGTTCAATAGCACCGACCTTTGAGGTCTACAACGGTAGGGCGACTTGTCCGATATTTGACCATGGCCCAACCGGGAAGAACGATCCTCACTCAACGTCAGGGAACTTTTTGTGGCTTTCATGCGTCATCCCCCCGACCGCACCGCCCTGCTATGAAGCTGAACTCCCTATTCGCACATTGGACCGCTCGTTCGTTCGCTGTTCTCCTCGCCTGTTCACTGACCTCATTGCTGCACGGACAGGTCATCCATAACATTGCCGATGGAGACCTTACTGCCTGCGATGGCGCTATTGTGGACAGCGGCGGTGAGGGTGGTCCCGGCTACGGAAACAACGAGAGCCACACCGCCACTATTTGCCCGGGTATTCCCGGAGAGGGCATCAGCTTGAACTTCATCATGTTCAACCTGAGCACCGCCGGTCCCGCACCGTTGGACCAGCTGACGGTTTTTGATGGGGACAACACAGGTGCACCGGTGATCGGGACATACACCGGGACCGAGCTCCAGGGGCAGATCGTGTTCGCATCAGCCACCAACCCCACCGGTTGCCTCACGTTGTTCTTCACCTCGAACGCCAACGGAACGGGCACCTTCGCGGCATCCATCACGTGCTACACGCCCTGCATTCCACCGTACGCCGTGGCCCAAATGAGCGAGCCGGCGCCAGCCTTGGTCTGTGTGGGAGAGGACGTCACCTTTGACTGCAGCGCTTCCACAGCGGCACCAGGCTTCAACATTGTGAGCCGTGTATGGGATTTCAATGATGGCAGCACCGCGGACGGCACGGTCGTCCAGCACAGCTTCAGCGAGCCCGGCGATTATCTGGTACAGCTCACCCTTACCGACGACAATGGCTGTACCAACACCAACCTGGTGGACCTGCTCGTGCTCGTTGGCACCACACCACTGTTCAATGGGACCACGCCCAGCCTGACCGTTTGCGAAGGCGCCACGGTAGACCTCACGGGCATTGTGACCCCGGTGATGTGGACAGGCATCCCTGAGGTTGATTTCGGCGACGGGGTCTATCTGCCCGACAATGTGGGAAGCACCTTCACCAGCCAGGTGAGCAACACTTACTTCTCGCCCGGAGCCACACTGACCAACGTGAACGACCTGCTGTCCATTTGCGTGGACATGGAACACTCGTTCATGGGAGACCTGGTCATCAACCTCACCTGTCCCAACGGGCAGAGCGTGGTCCTGCACCAGCAAGGCGGTGGCGGCACTTACCTGGGCGGGGCCAATGATGGCGACGATGTCAACCCCGACCCCGGCACCTGTTGGAACTACTGCTGGGCACCCAACGCCCCCAACGGCACCTGGGTGCAATCGGTTGGCGCAGGCCTCACCATGCCATCCGGGACCGGAGGAAATGCACTGCAACCAGGCACCTACTCCAGCGTGGGCAGCATGAACAACCTGATCGGTTGTCCGCTGAACGGGACCTGGACCATTGCCTTCACGGACCTGTGGGGCATCGACAACGGCTTCCTCTGCTCATGGAACATGGATTTCAGCCCCGCGCTGTACCCCGATCTTGTCCAGTTCACGCCGGTGCCGGGATATAGCACCACGGATTCCATGTTCTGGTCGGGGCCCAATGTGGTGATCAACCCTGCCGACCCGCTTACCGGAACGGTCACCGTGAACGATCCGGGCACCTTTGACTACACGTTCAACGTAACGGACAACTTCGGTTGTGTGTACGATACCACCATCACCATTACGGTGACCAACGCACCCGTGGTGGAAGCCACCATGACCCTTGGTGCAGGATGCAGCGATCCGGCCCAATTGGACGCGGAGATCGTGGCCTTCCCTCCTCCCCCGCCGCCTTGTAATTACACGCTTACGTTGTACGATTCGTTCGGTGATGGATGGAATGGCGGAGCGAACGTACAGGTCGTGATCAATGGCGTGGCCACATCGTACGCGTTGCCGCCCGGCGGGAATTCAGCATCATACCCGATCAGTGTTCAGACCGGTGCCACCATCGCCCTGGTGTTCACCGCAGGGAACATTTGGAACAACGAGAATTCACTGGCCCTGTTCAGCAATACCGGAGCCACCTTGTACACCTCACCGGCCGGCCCTCCCAGTTCCACACTTTGGAACGGTACAGGGGACTGTGGTCCGAACAGTGGACCGGTGGTGTACGCATGGACGCCGGCCGCGGGTGTCGTTTCGCCCTCCAGCGCCAGCACCCTCACCCAGATCACCCAACCCACGGAGTTCGTGATCACGGTGCATCCTCCGGGACAACCGTGGTGCAACACCACGGACACGGTGCTGGTGGCACCACCCTCCTTCCTCGAGAGCGACAGCGTGGTGACCAATGTGCTCTGCAATGGCGGCGATGGTTCCATAGAGATCATCAACACGGGCCTTGGCGGGCCGTGGAACTACCTCTGGACGGACGACCAGGGGAACACGGTGAGCCAGGTGAATGGCGAGTTCGGCAATACCCTGACCGCTCCTGCGGGCACGTATACCGTTTTCGTCAGTGAAGGAGGACCTGCGGCCAATGGATGTGCCGATACGCTAACGGCCAGCATCACGGAACCCGAGCTATTGACCTGGGACCTATTGCCGACCGACACTACGATCTGCCTGACCGGCATTGCACAACTGGCGGCAACCACCACTGGGGGCACGGGTAACATAGCGATCGCTTGGACCCCGGGGCTGGTGGGTAATGGACCGCACAATGTGAGCCCTGCCAATACCACGACCTATGCCTTGCAGGCCACCGATGCCAACGGCTGCGTCATTGGCGGCGAACAGGTGACCGTGACCGTATTGCCAGCGCTATCGTACATCCCGCTTCAACCCGATTCGGAATGTTTCGGAATACCAGTGGACTATTACGCGATGGGGGTGAGCGGCGGTGATGGCGCCTACCAGTACGACTGGGGACAAGGCCCACAAGCGAGCCCTACGGCGACCTTCACTCTGCCGGTCACGGGTACCATTTGCATGACCTTGAGCGATGGATGCGAAACGCCGCCATTGACCACGTGTGCGCCTTTGGAGATCCTGCAAACGCCGCCCTTGGAATTGGTGGCCGATACAGTGTTCGGATGCGCACCCTTCACGGTGGGCTTTGCACTGACGGACACTACCGGTGGCGCCCAAGTGGAATGGGATTTCGGACATGGCCAACCCTTGATGGGACCCGCGAACACGATCCATGTGTTCAATGTGGCCGGCAACTACACCGTTGGTGTTGAAGTGACCTGGCCGAACGGATGCGTTACGGACACGAGCATCGCACAAATGATCCGTGTGATCTCCGTTCCCATTGCAAGTATGAACTACAGCCCCCGGCCGGCCACCGTCAACAACTCCGAGGTCCATTTCGAGGACACTTCGATACCGAATGCGGTCTCCTGGTACTGGGACTTTGACGAGTTCGGGACCAGCACCGCACAGGATACCGTGATCGAATTCCCCAATGAAACGAGCGGCATTTACCCGGTCCTTTTCGCGGTGGCCAATGAACTGGGCTGCTCCGACACCTTGCGCACTTGGGTGGAAGTGCTTGATGAGTTCCTGGTCTGGGTGCCGAACACGTTCACACCCAACGATGACGAACACAACCAGTTGTTCTTCGTGAGCGGGAATGACATTGCCACGGACGAGTTCGAGCTCATCATCTTCGACCGCTGGGGCAAGGAGGTGTTCAACACCACCGACCGTTATCTCGCCTGGAACGGGACCGACCACAACAAAGGAGGAGCGGTGCTTCCCACCGGTATCTACAACTGGCGGTTGAGCGTGCGCTCGCAGTCCACACAAAAGGAAAAGATCATCTACGGTCATGTGAACCTGTTGCAATGAGCTGAACAGCCAAACAAGAAGGGCCGGTGGATCTCCATCGGCCCTTCTTGTTTTTCGTACCTGATGAACAGTTCGTGGGTGATTTGCCGTGGTTCGTCCAAAATCCGGTCATGAAGGGTGCTCATATCGGGAAGGCGGCTATTTTCCAACGCTGAATGGCACGAATAACCGCTTGACCAGCGGTGAACGTGACACTGCGCACGGCATGCACTTCACCAGGACCTCTTCCACGGACCAGCGACCGAGCTCTCGCTCGGTGCACCTTGTGATCTGTCTGCTAGTGATCGTATTCAACATAGGTGTAGCGAATGCTCAGGCCTATTCCATTTTCAATGGTACCACCAACGCCTGTGCCGGTGCATTCCTGGACAGCGGTGGACAAGGCGCAAGCGGTTATGGCAACAACGAGAACTACACCTACACCATCTGCCCCGATGTGCCAGGCGGAGCCATTTCGTTGAACTTCCTGACCTTCAACCTGAGCACTGGCGGTGCTGCGCCGATCGACTTCATGACGATCTACGATGGTAACAGCACGGCCGCCCCGCAGCTCGTCAACTGGACCGGCACGGCCGGCCAAGGCCAGATCGTGAGCGCGAGCGGGGGTAATCCAACGGGCTGCCTCACCATTGTCTTCCGCAGCAACAACACTGGAACGGGTGTTTTCGCCGCCTCCATTACCTGCTATCAGCCTTGCATTCGCCCGACGGCCACGGCCACACATGGCGCCACCAACCCTCAACGCATCTGTCCGGGAGAAAGCGTCACGTTCAACAGTTCGGCCAGCACGGCCGCAGCAGGCAACAGTATCGCCAGTCGTCGCTGGGACTTCGGGGATGGCACCATCCTGAACAATGCGCCTGCGTTAGTGAACCACACCTATGCGCAACCCGGGGGCTACATGGCACAGCTCACGGTGTTCGACAACAATGGCTGTGCGAGCACCAACCAAGTGGACCTCCTGGTGCTGGTGGGCACACAACCAACATTCAATGGAACGGGCGGAACACTGACCGGCTGTGCGGGAGAAACATTGTGCCTGAACGGTGCTGTTCAGGGTACCACTTGGACCGAAACACCCAACCCCAATCTCGGAAGTGGTGTGTTCCTGCCGGATATCGTGGGCCAGTGCTTCGAGAGCAACATCACCTACGACCAGTTCCCTCCCGGAGCCACGCTCACCAATGTGAACGGACTGCTCTCCATCTGCTTGGAAATGGAGCACTCCTACATGGGTGATCTGATCATCAACATCATCAGCCCCACTGGGCAGACCGTGACCATGCACCAACAAGGTGGTGGTGCCACATTCCTGGGCGTTCCGGTTAACAATGACCTTACACCGAACGCACAGGGCACCTGCTTTAATTATTGCTGGAGCCCGACGGCAACGAACGGCACCTGGGCGGATAATGCCACAGGCACATTGCCTTCAGGGACCTACGAGAGCCTGAACCCTTTATCCGGACTGGTGGGCTCGCAACTGAACGGCACATGGACCATACAGGTCTGTGACATGTGGGCCTTGGATAATGGGTTCATCTGCAATTGGAACATCGACTTCAACCCCTCCTTGTTCGATGACCTTATCGAGTTCACGCCCACCTATGGCGCACAATGCGACAGCACTTACTGGACCGGGCCGAACATCACGAGCCAGACCGCGAACTGCGACCAGGTCTGCGTAACGCCCCCAGCACCGGGGAACTACAACTACGTATACCATGTGACCGACAACTTCGGTTGCACGTACGACACCACGCTGACGGTGAACATCATTCCCGGACCACTCGTGAACGCGGGCCCCGATGCGACCACGTGTAATACACCCGTGCAACTGGGCGCTACGATCACCGGCGGTGGTTTCCCCACCACCTGTACATACACACTAACGCTGTACGATTCGTTCGGCGATGGATGGACCGGCCTGTTCGGAGGATCGAACGGATCGAACGTGACCGTGAACGTGAACGGCGTGCCATCATCGTGGACCTTGCCGAACGGCTCTCAAGGAAGCACGACGATCACCGTTTCCACAGGCAGCACCATTTCGCTTAGCTACACAGCGGGCAGCCTTTACAATGGGGAGCAGTCGTACACCCTGTTCAACAGCACCGGTGGTGTGGTGTACGCATCACCCACCGGACCCGGTGGCGGCCTGGCGTGGAGCGGTGTGGCCAACTGCCCAAGTGGCGGTTTCGTGTATAGCTGGACACCGGCCGCCGGATTGAACGACCCGAACATCGCGAACCCAACGGCTACGGTGAGCGGGACCACGCAATACTGTGTCACGGTATACCAGGCGGGCCACCCATTGTGTACGAGCACGGATTGTGTGACCATAACCGTGGACAACCAGGTTGACCCTGGCACCAATGCCAACGTGGCCGCGTGCAGCAACGGCGGTGTGATAAACATGTTCGCGCAATTGGGAGGCACACCAACGGCAGGCGGAACATGGACCGCACCTGCCGGAGCATCGCATAGTGGCTCTTTCCAACCGGGAGTGGACCCACCCGGAGCATATACCTACACGGTAGGCGGTGCTGGTGCTTGTGGTACCCCACAGAGCAGTACAGTGAACGTTACTGTCCACCCCTTACCGAACGCTGGCACGTCATCGAGCATGGCGGCGTGCAGCACCGATGCAGCGCAATCGATGTTCGCATTGCTGGGGGGTAGCGCACAAGCAGGGGGCACATGGAGCGGGCCTTCACCGGTGGTCGGGGGGAACTACGACCCGACGACCATGAACCCTGGTGTCTATACCTACACCGTGAACGGCACCGCGCCTTGTCCGAATGCTATAGCAACCGTAACAGTGGCGGAAGGCACACCGCCGAACGCCGGAAACGATGCGAGCATCACGCTCTGCAACACGAGTGCACCCGTGGTCATGGTGACGCAGCTCGGTGGCAGTCCCAGCGGCACGGGATCCTGGACCGCGCCCGGTGGTGCAACCGTGAGTGGCGGCCTCGACCCTGCCGTCGACCCTCCGGGTGTTTACACCTACACGGTAACAGGTACGGCTCCCTGTCCGAACGATCTTGCCACACTCACTGTGGCCATCAACCAAGCACCGAACGCAGGTACAAATGGAGCCATCACACTGTGTTCTTCTGATGCACCCGCTTCGCTCTTCGCGCAGTTGGGTGGAGCGCCGGATGCCGGTGGCGCATGGAGCGGGCCTTCACCAGTTGTCGGGGGCATATTGAACCCAGCGACGATGAGCGCCGGGGTGTATACCTACACGGTGAACGGCGTGGCGCCCTGTCCGAGCGCAAGTGCCACCGTCACCGTCAGCATCAACACGCCACCAGATCCGGGAACGTCAGGCGCGATCACGCTCTGCTCTTCCGACGCACCCGCTTCGCTCTTCGCGCAGTTGGGTGGAGCGCCGGATGCCGGTGGCGCATGGAGCGGGCCTTCACCAGTTGTCGGGGGCATATTGAACCCAGCGACGATGAGCTCCGGGGTGTATACCTACACGGTGAACGGCGTGGCGCCCTGTCCGAGCGCAAGTGCCACCGTCACCGTCAGCATCAACACGCCACCAGATCCGGGAACGTCAGGCGCGATCACGCTCTGCTCATCGGATGCACCCGCATCGCTCTTCGCGCAGTTGGGTGGAACGCCGGATGCCGGCGGTGCGTGGAGCGGGCCTTCGCCGGTGGTAGGCGGCATGATCGACCCGGCCACTATGAGCGCCGGGGTGTATACCTACACCATGAACGGAGTTGCGCCCTGTCCGAGCGCAAGTGCCACCGTCACCGTCAGCATCAACACGCCACCAGATCCGGGAACGTCAGGCGCGATCACGCTCTGCTCTTCCGATGCACCCGCTTCGCTCTTCGCGCAGTTGGGTGGAACGCCGGATGCCGGCGCCACGTGGAGCGGGCCTTCGCCGGTGGTAGGCGGCATGATCGACCCGGCGACGATGAGCGCGGGCGTGTACACCTACACGGTGAACGGGATTGCGCCGTGCCCAAGTGAGAGTACTACGGTGACGGTGACCATCAACACGCCGCCGGCGCCCGGTACGCCCGGTACGATCACGCTCTGCTCCTCGGATGCACCCGCATCGCTCTTCGCGCAGTTGGGTGGAACGCCGGATGCCGGCGGTGCGTGGAGCGGGCCTTCACCGGTGGTAGGCGGCATGATCGACCCGGCGACTATGAGCGCGGGGGTGTATACCTACACCGTGAACGGCATTGCGCCGTGTCCCAGCGATAACGCTACGGTCACGGTCTCCATCAACACGCCACTAGACCCTGGAACGTCCAGTGCGATCACGCTTTGCACTTCGGATGCACCCGCATCGCTCTTCGCGCAGTTGGGTGGAACGCCGGATGCCGGCGGTGCGTGGAGCGGGCCTTCACCGGTGGTAGGCGGCATGATCGACCCGGCGACGATGAGCGCGGGCGTGTACACCTACACTGTGAACGGTATTGCGCCGTGCCCAAGTGAGAGTACTACGGTCAACGTCACCATCAACACGCCACCAGATCCGGGAACGTCAGGCGCGATCACGCTCTGCTCTTCGGATGCACCCGCATCGCTCTTCGCGCAGTTGGGTGGAACGCCGGATGCGGGCGGTGCGTGGAGCGGGCCTTCGCCGGTGGTGGGCGGCATGATCGACCCGGCGACGATGAGCGCGGGGATGTATACCTACACGGTGAACGGCGTGGCGCCCTGTCCGAGCGAGCAGGCCACCGTCACCGTCAGCATCAACACGCCACCGGACCCTGGAACGTCCAGTGCGATCACGCTTTGCTCTTCGGATGCACCCGTATCGCTTTTCGCGCAGTTGGGTGGAACGCCTGATGCCAGCGGTACCTGGAGCGGGCCTGCAACAGTGGCCGGCGGCATGATCGACCCGGCGACGATGAGCGCGGGGGTCTATACCTACACCGTGAACGGAGTTGCGCCCTGCCCAAGCGAGCAGGCCACCGTCACCGTCAGCATCAACACGCCACCAGATCCGGGAACGTCCGGTGCGATCACGCTCTGCTCTTCGGATGCACCCGTATCGCTTTTCGCGCAGTTGGGCGGAACGCCTGATGCGGGCGGTGCGTGGAGCGGGCCTTCGCCGGTGGTAGGCGGCATGATCGACCCGGCCACTATGAGCGCCGGGGTGTATACCTACACGGTGAACGGCATTGCGCCATGTATCAGTGCTTCGTCCTCCGTCACCGTTGCCATTAATGCACCATCAAACGCAGGTAGTAATGGCAGCCTAACGCTTTGCACGAACAGCGTACCGGCTTCGCTTTTCGGTCAATTGGGCGGGACTCCGCAAAGCAGTGGTACTTGGAGCGGACCAAGCGCTGTTGCTGGTGGCGTTATCGATCCGGCGACCATGAACGCAGGTATTTACACCTACACGGTGGCTGGCACTGCACCTTGCCCCGATGTTGCCGCAACGGTCGCGATCACGATCAATGCAATGCCGAACGCGGGGATCGACGGCGGCCTCACCCTTTGTTCATCGAGCCCAGCTTCCACGTTATTCAGCGGATTGAACGGAACTCCTGATGCAGGAGGCACCTGGACCGCACCTGGTGGAGGCGCATCGAACGGCACCTTCACTCCGGGGGTGAGCGCAACCGGCATTTACACCTACACGGTGAACGGGACCGCACCCTGCCCTGCGGTGTCAGCAACGGTTGAGGTGAGCGTGGTGACGAACCCGGATGCGGGACTACCAGGCAACGCAACGGTCTGCGCGAGTGATGCCGTGTTCCTTCTCTTCTCGGAACTCGGTGGCACACCGGACGCTGGTGGCGCTTGGAGCGGCCCTTCACCCGTGATCGGCGGACAGTACGATCCGGCCACGATGAACCCTGGCGTGTACACATATACGATCACCGTTCCTCCGCCTTGTGTGAACGCCAGTAGCACCGTGGCGATCACCGAGATCGCACCGCCA
>JBKDXR010000068.1:0-13019 GCA_046306055.1 Flavobacteriales bacterium | reverse complement strand
GTACCGGGCACGTTCACCACCTGGGTGGCAGCCACACCGGCCGGGTTGCTGCTGGGATCCGTCCACGCATAGGTGTAGGGTGCGCCGCCACCAAGCGGGTTGGCCGTCAGCGTCACGTTGCTGCCAGTGCAGAAGCTCGGCACGGCAGGCGTGATGGAGGCTTCGCCGGGAGCCAAGGCCGGGTTGGCCTCCAGCACCAATTGGGCGGGAGCTGACACGCAGCCACTGGCCGCCGTGGCGGTCACCGTGTAGGTGACGTCCGCAACCACGTTCTGGGCCACTGGGTTGGCGATGTTCGTCGCGGTCAGGTATGTGCTGGGCGACCAGCTGATGTTGGATACACTGGGCGGCGTCCACGTATAGGTGAGCCCGTTGGCGGGACGCACCGTTGCATTGAACGTGCACTGCGCGTTGTTCGCCACACCTGCGGTGGTGCTGCTCCAATCCGTGGTGGTGGTGCGGTTGTTGAAGACCGCGTTCGAAGCACCGCGGAGACCGACCTGCACCGCTGAAGTGGCAGTGCCCGTGCCGTTCTGGTAAACGAACTGGATCACGTTGGTGCCTTCGTAGAGCTTCACCTGGAAGCTGAGCTCATTGGCACCGAGGCTGAAGAAGCCCCAATTGCGCCACTCAAAGGTGAACACCTGGCTGCCGGGTGCACCGGAGACCTGGTATAGCATGGTGCCACCGTTCAGGGGGTCGCCTTCGAGGTCCGCATTGAACGCCGCGATCACGTTGTTGAGACCTCCCGTGCTCAATGCTGTGTAGGAGGTGGTGGTCAACTGACCCATGGCCACGTAGCCATTGGCGCTAACGCCGACAGTCGTGAAGTTCGTACCGCCGTAGTTGAACGTGAAGCCAAGCGCATAGGGACCATAGTTTCCGTCGTCATCTCCGGTGTTGATCACCACGGTCCCCGGCTGGCCGAAGATCGAGTTGAACGTACCGACTGCGCTGCCGAACGAGTAGGTGGTCACCGGACCGGCCAGGCTCACGTTGGCGTTCAGCTGGCTGTTGCCATTCAAGCACACCGGGTTGGGGGTGCCGGTCACGCTTGTGATCACCGGGGTGTTGTTCACTGATACGGACACGGTGCCGCTGGTCGGACAGCCGTTCGCCGTGGCCGTGAAGGTGTAGGTGCCACCAGCGGCCGTGGTGATCGCAGGGACCACCGGGTTCTGAGCCGTGCTGGTGAATCCGTTCGGACCGGTCCAGCTGAAGCTGGTGCCGATGTCCGTGGTGCCCGTCAGCTGCAGGTCCTGACCCGTGCAGGCCGGACCAGCGCTGGCGCTGGCCGTCGGTGTCGGGGTGATCTGGATAGCCACCTGGTTGGTAAGCACGCTGTCCTGAGTGATCAGGCACTTCACGGAAGCCACGTAGTACGTGGTGCTGGTGATGCCCGTAAGGCCCACGCTGGTACCCGAACCCACCACTGTGGTGTAAGGTCCGCCAGGAGTGGAGGAGCTCAACCATGTCACCACCACACCGCCGGCCGTGCTCTGGCCGCTGATGCTCAGGCCCGTGCTGGCCGGTACGCAGGCAGGCCCTGCATTGCTGATGGCTGCCGTACCTGCTGCAGGGATACCTGCGCAGACCACCACGTTCTGGATGGTGATGTTGTCGATGTGGAAATCGATGCTGGGGTGCGTGCCGGTGGAAGGCTTCGTACCGTGGAAGGCCACGATCAGCTCCTGACCCGCATAGGCGCTCAGGTCCACCAGTTGCGGCACCAAGCTGTTGCTCACCGAGCCAGTGTTGGCCTCGCTGTGCTGCGCAATGCCGTTCCAGGTCACACCGCAGTCGGTGCTCACCTTCACGATCACCTGGTCACCGGGCTCCATGCCGGCCGCATCCACAGCGCCGCTGCCGAAGTCGGTGATGGCGATGGAGTAGCTCAGCTGCGTACCCACCACGGGCACGATCTTCGGGCTCACGATCCACTCGTTGCGCGCCAGGGTGTTGAAATTCAGTCGGGCAGAAACGCCGCTGCCCAATTGGGTCTGCTGCGTGGTGGCCGAGCTCGTCCAGGCCGAGAAGGTACCCGCGGGGGTCACACCAGCGCCTTCGCGCCAGCCGTTGTTCGGGGCCGCCAGCGTGGCCAGGTTGCCACCGGTGAAGCCGGTGAAGTTCTGGCTGATGGGCAGGGCCGTGGCAGCCACCACCGTGCGCGTGGCCGCGGTCATGGCATCGTTGGTCGCATTGCCATCTCCGGTCACCGAGGCGGAACCGTTGAAGGTGTAAGCACCGGCCACGCTCATGTTCAGCGTGGTGCTCATGGTCACGTTCACCGTGGCGGCAGGGGCCACCACACCGGTGTTCAGCGTGCCGGTGAGGGTCGCCGTAGTGGCGCCGGTCACGTTCACGGTCACCGTGAGCGGGTTCACGCTCAGGTCGAGCGGGTAGATCGCATTGTTCAGTACCGTCACGATCACGTCCTCGGCAGCCGTGTAGCAACCGGTGGCCAAGGGCTCGGCCAATACGGTGGCGTCCACATCGATCAGCGGCGGAGCGCTCACGCACACCGTGTAGGCGTTGGTGCCCACGGCGGTGCGGCTCACCCGCACGTAATAGATCTGGCCGATGGTGAGGTTGGCCGGGTTGCTGGCAGTGGCGCCGGCCGTGCATGCGGTGCCCGCCACAAGGGTCAGGCTGCCGCAGGTGCCTTGGTAGACCGAGTGCGAGAGGCCCGTGGTGGTGCCGCCCAGCTGCACGCGGTGCGTGGGGGCCGTGGCGGTGAACCGGTACCACTGGTCCTGCACCACACCAGTGCAACCACCGGTGATGCCCGCCGTCAGTGTGGCGGGGGTCATATTGCCGGTCGTGGTCACCGTGCAGGTATAGTTGGCGTTCATCGTCAGGATGTTCGCGGCGCAGGGCTCATCGTTCGGGCAGGCGCTGTTGTTCAAGGTCACAACGCCCAGGTTCGCGTTGCACGTGGCATTGTCTTCATGCAGGATGCGGATCGCCACAGCATTACCCAGGCTGAACGGCCCGATGTTCACGATGCCGAAGCCCTGGCCTGGGATCGTATCCGGTTGGCCTCCGTTCACTGCGTATTCCACGCCGACCGTGCTGGCATCGCCCAGGTCGAACACGTCCACGTCAATGCTGAAGGTCTGGTTGAAGCAGTCCGGTACCGGGGTCACGATGGCCACGGGGTCAACGCAGGAAGGATTGCATTGCACTTCGAACACCCATGCCGAGGCGAGGGGGTCACCGTCGACGCAGCTGCCGCTGGCATCGCTCTCCACTTCCAGGTAGATGCTCTCGCCGAGTGAGGTGGCCAGCACGTTGCTGAGGTCGGCGAAGTTGCCGCTCACCAGCGAGAGGCCCGTGGCGTCCGTGCCGTCGTAGATGCGGATCACATCGTTGGGCGCCATGGCACCGCTCACGAAGTCGAGCTGCACAGTTTCGCCGATCGTGGTGGTGGTGAACACCCAGCTGCGCACGTCGTTATTGCCATAGCAGTAGGTCTTGGACAACACGTTCGGGCAGACCACCAGTTCGGGACAGCTCGAGCGGAACACGGGCAGGGTGCTGTTGCAACCGGCCGAGGGGTCCACAATGCTTATCACCACTTCATCCAATTGCTGGAAGGGACCGAGCGGGGTCTGGGGACCCACACCGAGGCCGCTTACCACGATGGGTGCGCCGCCGTTCACGGTGTAGCTCAGGTTCACGCTGGGGCCGTTGCCCGTGCTGTTCACGTTCACCGAGATGCTGAACTGGCTGGCGATGCAGTTGTCCACCACGGCAAGCGCCACATCCGGGCTCTGGTTAACGGTCAGTGATACGTTGCCGGTGCTCGTGCAGCCGTTGGCACCGGTCACCAGTACGCTGTACGCGGTGGTGGCAGTGGGGTTCTGCGCCACCGGGTTGGCGAGGGTGGCATTGTCCAAGAAGGTGTTCGGCGTCCAGGCATAGGTGGTGGAGCCGCTCACGCCGCCCGTCACGATCACCGTGTAGTCCTCAACAGCGCCCCAGGTGAAGGCACCGCAGGGATTCAGCGGCAGAACACCTCCCTCCCAGTGCATCACCCGCAGCCGGGTGGCCCCGTTCAAGGCCGAAAGGGGCGCGGTGAAGGTCATGTTAGCAATGCCGATCGGGCTGGCAGGGCCCGCTTGACCGATGCTCTCGGTCGGCTCGAAGGTCCCGTTCTGGTTCCAGTCGATCCAGGCTTGTGCCGAGGCAGGGAAGGTACCGCCACAGGTGCCGAAGTTCCCGGTCAGGGTGTAGGTGTTGCCAGCGATCACATCCGCACTCTGGGCGGTGTAGTTCGCCACGAAAACGTCCGTGCAGGGAGAGTTGTTGTTGATCGTCGTGGTGGCTCCGACCAGGGTGATATTCAGGATGTCCGTATCGGCGGTGTTCGAGGGGCCAACGCCGGATACACAATAGGAGCCGGTCTGCACGGCCACGTTCAACTGCGCATCATTACCCGTGCAGACAGGGTTCGGGGTGGCCGTGGTCGAGAGGATCGTCGGGGCATTGTTCACCGCCACGACCACCGTGGCCGGGGCCGACGTGCAGCCGTTCAGCGTGGCCGTGAAGGTGTAGGTGCCTGCACTGGCGGCTACCAGCGGACCCACAGTGGGGTTCTGGCTGGTGCTGCTGAACGCGTTCGGGCCGGTCCAGTTGAAGCTGGTGCCGATGTCGTTGGTGCCCGTGAGCTGCAGGGTGCCGCCCAAACAGGCCAGCCCCGCAGAGGCGCTGACGGCAGGGGTCGGCTTCTCCACCACGGTCACGCTGGCGGTAACCGGAGTGGCACCGCAGGCATCACCGACAGTCACCGTCCATACGCCGGGCAGGTTGGCGGCCTGGGTGGCGTTGGTGCCGGCCGGGTTGTTGTTCGGATCCGTCCACTGGTAGGTGAAGGGCGCACCGCCGTTCACCGGTGCTGCGGTCAGCAGCACGCTGCTGCCGGTACAGTACTCGGGAGCCACGGGTGCAATGGTCGCAGCGCTCAGCGCGTCACCCACCGTGACCGTAATGCTCTGCTGGACCGTGCAACCTGCTGCGGAAGTGGCGGTAACCGTGTATGGGGTGGTCGCTGTAACACCGCTCGCCAGCGGAGCGGCGATGTTGGCATCGTTCAGGAAGGACGCTGGGCTCCACGTGTAATTGCTCACCGAGCCGCCCTGGAAGCTATACAGACGACCATTCTCCGGCTGTCCAGCGTTCAGGTCGTTCGGTGTAATGCTGCTCACCGAGTTGGAAGCGAAGGTGATGCTCTGGTAATTGGTCGCGCCAACGGTGAGACCGCCCGATGCGGACATCGAACCTGCGCCCATCGTACCATAGCGGAACTCAATGGTGTTCGAGGTCTCGTACAGCCACAGTTGGAAGGTGCTGTTGGCAGGACCTAACGTATTGCGCGGGATCGTGACGAACCACTGCACCTGCAGGATACGGTTCGGCGCGGTGCCTGCAACACGGTACAGTACGTTACCCGTTGTACCGGTGGCGAGGTCATCCCAATAGGGGTACATCTTCGGGATGTTCGTTGTGCTCGTCACCTGGTTGGTGAACTGGTTCGAGGCGGCACCAGCACCCAGTCGCACCCAACCGTCGGGGGAAACAGCGAACTGCGTGTGGTCCACCCCGTTGAAGGTGAAGGTGAAACCGATGGGCAGGTTGCTGGTCGGAGTGTCATCATTGCCCGTGCCGATCGCTTGGGTCGCGCTCGTCATATCAGCCAGCGTGTTACCTGTGCTGGTGGTGAAGGGCATCTGGTTGCCGTCCACCTGGATCGTGGCCAAGGCGTTCAGCTGGCTGTTGCCGTTCAAGCAGATCGGGTTCGGCGTGGCCGTCACCGAGGCGAAGGTGGGGTTCGGGTTCACGGAGACCGCCACCACGCTCGCCGGGCTGGGGCAGCCGGAGGCGCTGGCCACCAGGCTGTAGTTGCCCGAAGCGGCCAGCGTCACGTTGGCCAAGGTGGGGTTCTGGGCGGTGCTGGTGAAGCCGTTGGGGCCGGTCCAGCTGAAGCTGGTACCGATGTCCGTGCCGCCTGTGAGGTTCAGCGTCTCACCAACGCACAGCACGGCATCCACCGCACCAGCGGTGGCCGTGGGGTTGGGGTTCACCACCAAGGTGAACTCCGGCGTGGTGGCCGTTACCGGGCCGCTGGAGCAGGTCACGTCCACTACCAGGTAGTACGTGCCGACCGGAAGTGCGGAAATGTCCTGCGAGGTAGCCGTTCCCAGGTTCGTGTCATAGGGGCCACCAGGGGTCAGGCTGTACTTCCATTGGAAGCTGATGCCCAGACCCGTGCTTGACCCGGTCAGGTTCAGTGAACCCGTGGCCAGGTCGCAGAGGGTGCCGCTACCGGTGATCGTACCGGCCACTGCACCTGCGCAGGCATTGATGTTGTAGGCGCCAATGTCGTTCTGACGCGCAGCGCAGAGGATGTCCGTACTGATGTAGGCCGGGACCGGGCTGAACCCCGTGGCATCCAGACCAGCGGCACCTGAGGAGAGGTTGCCGGCAAGCACCGGGTTCACCTGCAGGTTGCCAGAGGCCTGCGACACAGCGAGCTGCCAGGCAGCCACCCCGTTGCGGTTGGTGCCAAGGCTCAGCGCGGTGAAACCGCTCACCCCAAGGTCGTTCGCAATGAAGATGTCATTGTTGCTCACCACCGTGGCCGCATTGCCGATCAGCGTGGCGCTGGCCGTGTGGACGAAACCATAGTGCCGTGCGGTGGCACCTTGCGCGATGGTGTAGTTGGCGAAGATGTTGTTGCGCACCGTGAGGTTCGCGCCCGTAGTGGGGTTCGTGGTCTCGAACACGGCGTTCGACAGCAGCGGGTTCGCCGAGCCGTCGATGGTCACCGTGTTGTTCCATATCTCGTAAACGGGGGGCACCAATACACTGGTGCTGGGCAGGAAAATACCGCGGGGACCGCGGGCGGCCGAGGCCAATCCCGTGTAGGCGCGGGTAATGTTCGCGATCGTGTTGTTGTAGACGCGCATCACCGGGGCGGCCAATCCAGAACTGGTGTTGTGCGTGATGCGCAGACCGGCCATCGCCAGCGTGGTGCTGCCAGTGCCACGAACCCCGTTGATGATGTTGTTGTTGATGGAGCAGGTGCCCGAGAAGGTCAGCACGTTGATGCCGTCCAGCTGTCCCGTGGTGTTGGTCACGTTGCTGATCTGCGTATTGGCGATCGTGAAGCCCTGCTGCGAGGTCATCTGGATGCCATAGGTGGCGGTGGTCAGGGCACTGCCGATATCGCCGACCACGTTGGGGTCGCCGATGCTGTTGAAGGTGCCGCAGGCCGTGGTGGTGATCACCGTGCCGTCGTCCGGCCACAGCGTGCTTCCGGCGTTCATCCACAGGCCACCGTAGCAGTTGCGGATGTTGAAGTTGCGGTAGGTGTTGCTCGAATTCGTGCCAGGCTCGCCTGTGGGGGTGAACCCTGCGCCAGCGAATCCAGAGGTCTGGAGCACGCCGCGGCTGTTGGTGTTCGTACGGTTCAGGGTTACCGTGAAGTTCTCAAAGACGTTGAAGCGCGCGCCGTCCAATGCATCGCGGTTGCGGATCAGGTAGCCGTACTCGACCGCGCTTACAGCGGAGGCATCGATGTCGATGCCGGTGAAGGTGAAGTTGTCACCACCGGCCAGCGTGATGCCTGCATCAGCCGTTCCTGCACCACCCGTGGGGGTGATCACCGGGTTGGCACCAGCGCCGCTGCGCTGGAAGGTGATGGTGTTCACCGGGGTACCCGTGGTCGTGATGGCGGGGGTGTTCTCGGCAAAGGTCTGGCCGGCGATCACGTTGAAGGTCACCGGGCCGCAGAGGCCATCGAAGTTCAGGCGGTTGATCGCCGCCGTGAAGGAGTTGAAATTCGCACCCGCCGTGGGAAGGGTGTTGTCAATGGTGTACACACCGCACAGGGGGTTCGGGACCTGTGAGGTCAGGCTGATGTTATCCACGGCAACAGGTGCTGGACCACCCAAGGAGCCATCGTTCTTCCAAGAAAAGATCAGCCGGAAGGTGGTTCCAGCGAAAGAGGGGGGTACAGCACCGATGACGTTCCCAGAACTTACGGCACCCGTATTCGGCGAGCGGACGACGAACGTAGCCCCGGTTATACCGGCGGGTACATTCGCGTCGGGAGTGCCCGGGTGGGTTGTGGCGGCTGCAGGGATAACGCTCGTAGGAGCTGCCCATACCTGCACATTATCCCAACCAGACCCCTCGCCGGCACCCTGCCAGTCGAAGGAGACCAGGATGATGCTTTCTCCGACCGGAACTGTCACATCGCGGTAGAAGTAGTTGGTCGAAGCGGCCGTGTTCGTATAGGCGAACGCAGGGGGCGCATTGCTGGGATAGGCCGAGTTCCCGTCAAAAGGTGCGCCTGTTGGGACGGTGCCAACGATCCACGGGTTATTGGCCGAGTTGGATTCGGTCCATCCATTTGCAGCGAAGGTCGCTCCGTTGGAGAAGCTGCCATCGCCTGCCGGGGTGATGCGCTGGGTCTGTGCCGATACGGACTGGGCCAGTATGGCCAACAGCCCGAACATCGACAGCAACCACCTCCGCGGTGTACGCTGCGTACGACAGGATTTGGGTTCAGTATACATACGTCTGGTTTTGGGTTTGACGGGAAGGGGACTTGGAAAGGCAGGCGACCCCGGGGGTGCGGGAGCGCCTCTGGAGCAGGGTACGCCGTTAAGGGCGGCACACGTTACAAGGAGCTGTGAGGTTGTCCGGCAGGTACGGACAAGTGTGGGTATGGTCTATCTCTGATCTTTAAGGATTGCGTCGAGCAATAGTATTAACTGTTCGTCAACAAATGCAAAAAGAATAATCTTTTCAACAGGAGGCAACCAATAGTCGGATCTGCGTACTCCATCGTTTTAGTGCGCTTTCAAGGGGGGCTTCTGCTCCCCCCAACGCAGAACGCCCCGGACCTTGCGGCCCGGGGCGTTCCCTTCAGTTGTGTTCAGGCGCTCAGCTTACCTGCTGATCACCAGACGCTCGGTGTAGCGCTCGTTGCCTGCGGTGATGTTCACCATGTACAGGCCGCTGGCCATTTCCTTCAGATCGAGCACTTGGTACAGCATGCCATCGTTCACAGCGATGGTACGGCTGCTTACCACGGCACCGGTCAGATCGTAGATGTCCACGCTTACCGTGTTCACCCCTTCCTCCACAGCGCTCAGGCTCAGGGTGAGCAGATCGCCGCGGTTGGGGTTGGGGAACATGGCCAGTTCAGCTGCGCTGTTGCTGCCGGTGGCCTGAGGTGCCATACCCTGACCAACAGGGCTGCCCGTGATCACCACGTTGCACTCATCACCCCAAGGCAGGCTGGTCACGCACCACTGGCCGTTCTTGAAGGCACGCACCTGTACCTGGTAGGTACCGTTGGGCAGGGCGGGCGTCCAGTTAAGCTGTAGCACAGCAGTAGTTGTAGTGCGGACCACCGGAGCTTCCAGCTCCGAGTTGGTCCAGCGGAACTGGTACTGCGTGGCACCGTCCACGGTCCTGGCCACCACCCTGTTGGCAGCTCCGCTACCCCAGTCGCGGGTAACTCCGCAGCTGAAGAACTGGTTGCCGGGGATGTCCATCAGCTTGGTGAGGGGGCATGCGGCAGCGATCGGGTCGATCTTGAAGCGGCACACAGGACCCCAGGCGCTGTTGATACCGTTCACGCGGCTGCGCACCTTCGCGTTCATCAGCACGTTGGCCGGGATCTGGTTGGGGCTCCAGTTGTTGATCTGCATATGGCAGGCACGGGTGGCACTGGGCGGACCGAAGCCATCGCTCGTGGCGTGGTTGCGGAACTTGGTATAACCGTAGGTGCCGTTCGGGTCGAAGATCCAGAACTGGTATCCGTCGTCCGTCTGGTTGCCCACTTGCCATTGTGCGCTCACCGCAGTGTTCGGTGCCGCCACCAGGAACTGGTTGTTCACCCAGTCGAGCTTGTCGCAGCTGGTGTAGATCAGCTGGTCGCCGCCCAGTGGCAGGCAGAAGCCGCCGTTGTTGATCACCGCGCTCACGCCACCGCTGTTGAAGTTGTTGCGGTTGTCGATGATGCGCTGACCGCTGGTGGTGCGCAGGATGTAACCACCATTGGCGATACCATCTCCACCGGAGTCGATCACACGCAGGTAGTAGCAACCGTCAGGCAGGCAGGTGTTCGACGTTACGATGGCGTTGTTGGGCAGCCCCGTGCCGCTCTGTACCAGGATGTTCGTGCCCGAGGTGCGCAGCTCCCAGCTGATCTGGGAAGCGTTGGCATCGGTCTGGAACTCCATGATCAGATCGGTGGTGCACTGTTGGCCCACGCACACACAGTTGGCATCGATGGTTCCGATCACGAAACCGGGGATGCTGCACGCGCTGCCGATCTGGCCTGCGATGAGCGGGCAGTTGTCGCTGCAGTCGGCGATGCCGTCACCATCGGTATCCGTGCTGTTCACGGTGATGGTGGTGGTGGCGCTGTTGCTGCAGGTGCCATCCGAGTAGGTATAGGTCAACGTTTGCGTACCCACGCTCGGGTCGAAGACCTGGTTGCCCACCGTACCGCTAACACCAACACCCGAGTAGGTACCGCCTGCGGGCGTTCCAAGGTTCAGGGCCACGTCAGCCGCGTTCACACAGACCGCACCGCTCTGGTTGTAGTCGCCGGCGGCGACCACCGGGAGGGGGGGCACCGTTACGCTAACGGTACCAGTGGCTGCGCAACCGGCACCCGAGGTCACCGTTACGTTGTACGCCGTAGTGCTGTTGATGCCAGTGGCCGTTACGCTTTGCGTGTTGCTGATGCCACCTTGGAAGGTGCCACCGCTCCATGCGTAGCTCAGCGTAGCTGCGCATGCGAACGCAGATGAGGTGAACGTTCCTCCTCCGGCCAACGTACCTGTAACAACGGTACTGGCGCCGCACTGCACTTGGTAATTCGCAATGTTATCGTTGAACGAGCCCTGGGTTTCAATGAAGAACGTGAACGGACCTCCCGCAGGGTTGTTCACCACCACCGTGTTCGTCGTACCCGATCCATAAGGACCACCCGACGAGATCACCACGTTCGCGGCATTGCGCAATTGCCAGGAGACCTCATCCAGGAAGCCTCCACCGGACACCGTGATAGTGATGGGCGAGGCGAGCGAGGCGCTCACGTTCAACACGCTGTTGCCACCCGCGCATACCGTGTTCGGAGTTGCGGTAGTGCTGGCAATGGTCGGTGTCGGGTTCATCGAAACAGCCACCGTGGACGGAGCAGAGGTGCAGCCGTTCAGCGTTGCCGTGAACACGTAGTTGCCAGCAGCAGCGGCCGTTGCGGTCGGGATGCTGGGGTTCTGGTCCGTGCTGGCAAAGCCGTTGGGGCCTGTCCAGCTGAAGCTGGTGCCGTTGCTGGTGCCGGTGAGCTGCAGGGTCTGACCGATGCAACCCGGGGTCGCCGTGGCCGTGGCCGTGGGCACAGGGCGTTGTTCAACCACCGTGCTTGCCGTGGCCTGGCCACCGCAGTTGTCGGTGATCAGCACGGTCCAAGTACCTGCAGCATCAGCTACCTGGGTCTGGGCAGTGCCCGCAGGGCTGTTGTCCGGACGGGTCCAGGCGTAGGTGTAGGGGCCACCACCGCCCAGCGGGTTGGCCGTCAGCGTAACGCTGGTGGCGCCGCAGAAGAAGGGGTTGGCAGGCACGATCTCCGCTTGTCCGGCCGTCAAGGGCTGGCCTGCGGTCACCGTCACAGTACCCGTTGAGGCGCAACCTTGGTTCGATACGCTGACCGTGAGCGGGTAGCTGCCAGCGGCCACAGGGCCGAACACCGGGTTGCCGATGTTGGTGGCGCTGAGGTTGGCACCAGGGCTCCAGGTGTAGTCGAAGGCGATGGGCAGGAAGCGGAAGGCATCGTTCACGGCCGTCCAAGGCTGTGCGTTGCGACCAGGTACCACTGTGGCCAGCGTACCGGTGGAATTCTCGATACCCTGTGTGGTGTTGTCGAATCCACCATTACCGATGTTGGTATTGTGCACCTCGATCGTTCCATTCGCATAGAGGATGATCTGGCCGGTCACCGTGGCAGACCCTCCGAAGAAAGGCACACCATTGAACTGCACCACGAAACGGCTGGGGCTGCTCAGGTTGAACGTGGTGATCTGGCCCGCACCGGCGTTGAGGTCCTCCCAGGCCAGGGCGATCACGTTGTTCGGCGTGAATCCGGTATTGGCCGGCATCAGGTCGCCTGAGCAGCAGCCGCTTTGGCCGCTGTTATCAAAGGTGATGAAGCCGTTGGTACCCACGAACACGTTGGTGTACGTGTTGCCATAGAAGGGGAAGCTGAACCCGATGGGCACGGCTGCGCTCACTGCATCATCACCGGCGATCGGCGAAGTTCCCGAACCGGATACCGGCGCGAAGGGGATCGCGGCCACAGAGTAGCCCGAGGCCGGTGCCGTCACGTTCAGTTGGCTGGTGCCCGTACCTGCACAGATGGCAGTGGGGTCGGCCGTTACCGAGGTGATGTTGGGGGGCGAGATCACCGTGAGCGCATAGTTGGCGGTGCCCGTGCAACCAGCGGCAGATGCTGCTACTGTGTAGGTGCCGTTGTTCGCCGCGCTCAGGTTGGTGATGGTCACGTTGTCCGTGGTGTTGCCACCCACAGGTGCAGCACCCGTCCATACGAACGTGCTGCCCGGCTGGTTCGACGTGGCCGTCAGTGTCACCTGGCCACCCACGCAGATGGGTGCGGTGGCCGTGATGTTCACGACCGGGGTCGGGGTCTCCGTTACGTTACGCGTAGCCGTGGCCGTCGTTCCGCATGCATCGGTGATGACCACCGTCCACGTACCACCGAAAGCGGCGGCTTGGGTGCTGGCAGAGCCGGCTGCAACGTTGTTCGGATCGGTCCATGCGTAGGTGTAGGGGGCCAGTCCACCGGTGGGAACAGCCGTCAAGGTCACTGGCTGGCCTGTGCAGACCGCAGCTACCTCAGGCGTGATGCTGGCCGACCCGATGGCCGGTGACACGTTCACAGTTACCGTGGTGGTGAGCGGGCAACCGTTGGCGATCGC
>JBKDXR010000067.1:0-2640 GCA_046306055.1 Flavobacteriales bacterium | reverse complement strand
CTTGGGCAGGATGGTAGGTGAGCCCTTGCTGCTGAGAAAGGTGTTCACGCCAATGATGGGGTATTCGCCCGTGTGCTTCAGCGTCTCATAGTAGAGGCTTTCCTCCTGGATCCGGCTGCGCTGGTACATGGTCTCCATGGCCCCGAGCACGCCGCCGCGCTCGGTGATGCGGTCGAACTCGCTGAGCACGGCCTCTTCCACCAGGTCGGTAAGCTCCTCGATGATGAAGCTGCCCTGCAGCGGGTTCTCGTTCTTGGCCAGGCCGAGCTCGCGGTTGATGATGAGCTGGATGGCCATGGCGCGGCGCACGCTCTCTTCCGTGGGCGTGGTGATGGCCTCGTCGTAGGCGTTGGTGTGGAGGCTGTTGCAGTTGTCGTAGATGGCGTACAGCGCCTGCAACGTGGTGCGGATGTCGTTGAAGTCGATCTCCTGCGCGTGGAGGCTGCGGCCGCTGGTCTGGATGTGGTACTTGAGCATCTGGCTGCGCTCGTCGGCGCCGTAGCGCTGCTTGAGCGCCTTGGCCCAGAGGCGGCGCGCCACGCGGCCCATCACGGCGTATTCGGGGTCCATGCCGTTGCTGAAGAAGAAGCTCAGGTTGGGTGCGAAGGCGTTGATGTCCATGCCCCGGCTGAGGTAGTACTCCACGTAGGTGAAGCCGTTGGCCAGGGTGAAGGCGAGCTGGCTGATGGGGTTGGCGCCGGCCTCCGCGATGTGGTAGCCGCTGATGCTGACGCTGTAGAAGTTGCGGACCTTCTTGTCGATGAAGTACTGCTGCACGTCGCCCATCAAACGCAGCGCGAACTCGGTGCTGAAGATGCCGGTGTTCTGCGCCTGATCCTCCTTCAGGATGTCGGCCTGCACGGTGCCGCGGACCTGCGCGAGGGTGTCGGCCTTGATCTTGGCGTAGACGTCGGCGGGAAGCACTTGGTCGCCGGTTATTCCGAGCAGGAGCAAGCCTAGACCGTTGTTCCCCTCAGGGATGTTACCGTGATAATGCGGCTGCTGGCCTTTGGCTGCTGGCTGCTGGCTCGCTTGCGGATTGGAGCCAGTAGCCAGTGGCTTAGGGCCAGTAGCTCCCCAACGTTCCTTGATCTTCTCTTCAACGAGGGATTCGAGACCATTCTCCCGGATGTACTTCTCGCAGTTCTGGTCGATCGCCGCGTTCATGAAGAAGCCGAGCAGCATGGGCGCGGGACCGTTGATGGTCATGCTTACGCTGGTGGTGGGCGCGCTGAGGTCGAAGCCGCTGTAGAGCTTCTTGGCATCGTCGAGGCAGCAGATGCTCACGCCGCTGTTGCCCACCTTGCCGTAGATGTCCGGACGCCGACCGGGATCGTGGCCGTAGAGCGTCACGCTGTCGAAGGCCGTGCTGAGGCGCTTGGCGGGCAGGCCCTGGCTCACGTAGTGGAAGCGCTTGTTCGTGCGTTCGGGTCCACCTTCACCAGCGAACATGCGTGCGGGATCCTCGCCCTGGCGCTTGAAGGGGTAGATGCCCGCGGTGTACGGGAAGAAGCCGGGCGTGTTCTCCTGCATGGCCCAGCGCACCTTGTCGCCCCAGCTCTTGAACTTCGGCAGCGCCACTTTCGGGATCTTCAGGTGACTGAGGCTCTCAGTGTGGTTCGGCACCTTGATCTCCGTGCCGCGAACGAGGTAGGTGTAGAACTCGCCGCTGTACTTCGCTTCTTCAGCCTTCCAGCCGGTGAGCATGGACCAGAGGTGGGGATCGAGGTCTTTCCTTATCTCATTGAACTTCTCTTCGAGATTCCTGATTGCTGATTCCTGATTTGCGGCATTCGCGCTTGCCTTGCGCGCGGGCGCATTTGAATCAGGAATCAGCGAATCAGGAATCAGCAGATCCGGTCCCCCGAACGTCAGCACCGCCGAATACAACCCGTACAACTGATCGGCGATCGACGCCTGCTTGTTCACCTTCTCGTCATAGCGTCGGTTGTTCTCACTGATCTCGCTCAGGTACCTGCTCTTCGCGGGGGGAATGATCCACACCTTCTCGCTCATCTCGTCGTGCGCGGTGAAGGTGCTCTTGAAGTCCACGCCCGTTTTCTCAGCGATCTTGGCCATCAAGCGCGCGTAGAGCGTGTTGGTGCCGGGATCGTTGAACTGGCTGGCGATGGTGCCCACCACGGGGAGCGTGTCATCGTCGGCGTCCCACAGCTGGTGATTGCGCTTGTACTGCTTCTTCACGTCGCGCAGGGCATCGAGGGCACCGCGCTTGTCGAACTTGTTGATGGCCACCACGTCGGCGAAGTCGAGCATGTCGATCTTCTCCAGCTGCGTGGCCGCGCCGAACTCCGGCGTCATGATGTAGAGGCTCACATCGCTGTGGTCCAGGATCTCCGTATCGCTCTGGCCGATGCCGCTCGTCTCCAGGATGATCAGGTCGAAGCCCGCGGCCTTCAGCACGCTCACGGCCTCCTTAACGTGCTTGCTGAGGGCGAGGTTGCTCTGGCGTGTGGCGAGGCTGCGCATGTACACGCGCTCGCCGCGGATGCTGTTCATGCGGATGCGGTCGCCCAGCAGTGCGCCGCCGGTCTTGCGCTTGCTCGGGTCCACGCTGATCACGCCGATGGTCTTGCCTTGGTCCGGGCTTGACCCGGACTGATCGAGGATGAAGCGGCGGAT
>JBKDXR010000066.1:0-15145 GCA_046306055.1 Flavobacteriales bacterium | reverse complement strand
TCGAGGAAGTGGTCGATGAGGATCTTGTTGTCGGGCATCAGGCGCAGGATGTCGAGCACCTGGGCTTCGAGCTCATCCTCGTTGATCACGATCTTCATCTTCTGCCCGCCGAGCACGTAGCTGGGGCGCACCAGCAGCGGGAAGCCGAGGGTGCGGCTGAGGGCGATGCCTTCCTCGGCGGTGTTGACGGCACCGAAGGCGGGGTACGGGATGCCCAGGTCGCGCAGCAACGATGAGAAACGCTCGCGGTCCTCGGCCATGTCCAGCGCGGCGAAGCTGGTGCCGATGATCTTGATGCCGTACTTCTCCAGTTTCTCCGCGAGCTTCAGCGCGGTCTGTCCGCCGAGCTGCACGATCACGCCTTCGGGCTGTTCGTGCAGGATGATGTCGTAGATGTGCTCCCAGAACACCGGCTCGAAGTAGAGCTTGTCGGCGGTGTCGAAGTCCGTGGACACGGTCTCCGGGTTGCAGTTGATCATGATGGTCTCGTAGCCGAGTTCCTTGGCGGCGAGCACGCCGTGCACGCAGCAGTAGTCGAACTCGATTCCCTGGCCGATGCGGTTGGGGCCGCTGCCGAGCACCACGATCTTCTTCTTGTCGCTGCGCACGCTCTCGTTCTCCTCCTCGAAGGTGCTGTAGTAGTAAGGCGTCTTCGCAGGGAACTCACCGGCGCAGGTGTCCACCAACTTGTACACGCGTTTGATGCCGAGCGCGTTGCGTTTCTTGTACACTTCGCTCTCCAGGCACTTCAGCAGGTGCGCCACCTGGCGATCGGCGTAGCCTTTCTGTTTGGCCTCGAAGAGCAGGTCGCGGGGAATGGTGTCCAGCGTGTACTTCTCCACCTCCTTCTCGGTGAGGATCATGTCCTCGATCTGCCGCAGGAACCAGATGTCGATCTTGGTGAGGTCCTGGATCTTCTTGAAGGGGATGCCGGCCTTGATGGCATCGTACACATGGAAGAGGCGGTTCCAGCTGGGGTTGGCGAGGCTTTCGAGCAGCACGGCCACATCGGTGGTCTCCTTGCCGTCGGCGCCCAGGCCGTTGCGCTTGATCTCCAGGCTCTGACAGGCTTTCTGCAAGGCTTCCTGGAAGCTGCGACCGATGCCCATCGTTTCACCGACGCTCTTCATCTGCACGCCCAGACGGCGGTCGCTGCCCTCGAACTTGTCGAAGTTCCAGCGCGGCACCTTCACGATCACGTAATCGAGCGTGGGCTCGAAGAAGGCGCTGGTGCCGGTGATGGGGTTCTCCAGCTCATCCAGGCGGTAGCCGATGGCGAGCTTGCTGGCGATCTTGGCGATGGGGTAGCCCGTGGCCTTGCTGGCGAGCGCGGAACTGCGGCTCACGCGCGGGTTGATCTCGATGGCGTAGATGTGCTCGTGCTCATCGGGACTCACTGCGAACTGCACGTTGCAACCGCCCGCGAAGTCGCCGATGGCGCGCATCATCTTGATGGCCTCGGTGCGCATGCGCTGGTAGGTGCGGTCGCTGAGGGTCATGGCCGGCGCCACGGTGATGCTGTCGCCGGTGTGGATGCCCATCGGATCGAAGTTCTCGATGGAGCAGATGATGGTGACGTTGTCGTCCTTGTCGCGCAGCAGCTCCAGCTCGTACTCCTTCCAGCCGAGCAGCGCCTTGTCGATCATCACCTCGTGGATGGGGCTCACCTGCAGGCCGTGCTTCAGCAGCTTGTCGAAGTCCTCCTCGCGGTGGACGAAGGCCGCACCCGCACCACCCAATGTGTAGCTGGCGCGGATCACCAGCGGGAAGCCGAACTCCTGCGCCACCTTCTTGCCCTCGAGGAAGCTGGTGACGGTCTTGCTGGGCGCCATGGGCACGCCGATGCGCTCCATCAGCAGGCGGAACTGCTCGCGGTTCTCGGTGATGTCGATGGCCTTGGTGTCCACGCCGATCATGCGCACACCGTACTGTTCCCAGATGCCGAGCTTCTCGCACTCGATGGCGAGGTTCAGCGCGGTCTGTCCGCCCATGGTGGGCAGCACGGCGTCGATCTTGTGCTTGGTGAGGATCTTCTCGATGCTCTCGGTGGTGAGCGGCATCAGGTACACGTTGTCCGCCGTGACCGGGTCGGTCATGATGGTGGCCGGGTTGCTGTTGATCAGCGTGACCTCGATGCCTTCGTTGCGGAGGGAGCGGGAAGCCTGGGAGCCGGAGTAGTCGAACTCGCAAGCTTGTCCAATTACGATCGGACCACTACCGATCAACAGCACTGACTTGATGCTCTTGTCCTTAGGCATGAGTCGCTGGCATGAAAGAAATTGGGCCGACGGAATTGGCGGGCTTCGCCGAAGGCTTTGCGAAGGCGAAGACTGACCGATGGTCCCGGAACCACGGAGTGGTATCCGGGATGGGTCCGCTGCCGATGAGCAGGACCGACTTGATCGAGGTATCTTTTGGCATGTCCGGAGGGTATCCGGGTCGCGAAGGTACCGAGGTGGAGGAGAGAAGGGCGAGATCGTGAATATTGTCTGATAACCTACCTAAGAGAATAATAGGAAACGATCGGCACCGTTGGGCACCCGTGAACCCGTTCGGTCCTGCTGCCCTCACAGGTCTCATCGCCCTTCTCCTCTGCGGATCCCCCTGTCATGGACTAACGCTGAGGTTCATCCCGACGGTCGGGTCGCGGCATTCCATAGGGAACCCAATTGAACTGGGCTGGGGAGTTGAACTCACGTACACGTTCGACCACTCAGGGGCATGGGCTGGCCTCCACTATTCCCTCACGAACGGCAAGGCGGAATACCTCGACAAGGGGTTCAACATCCACGACACCAACGAACGGATAGGGCTTTCCGGGGGTCGGGAATGGTTGCTGGGCAATGCATGGATCGTACAAACAGGCGTCCATGCCGACCTTCTCATCATGCGCCGGAGCATGATCGGGAACCCATCAAGTTGGGCCGCGACCTATAACGCACATGGCTTGGGGTGCGGGCTTTCGGGCCGTCTGATCCGCCGCATGGGGGAACTCACAGCGATAAGTCTGGGGTTGTAGCCAGGCCATTGATTCGTGTTCCAACAGGAATTCCATCCTTCCACGGCGAACGGAAGCCGCCCGATAGAGAACGCTCCATACCTGGGTTTCTCGCTCGGCCTGGTACTACAACTGGCGAGCGCGGAGAGGTGATCGTGGAGAAAGACCCGATCAGGTGGTCAGAAAATGGCCCTGCGCTGGCAAAAATCGCCCCCCGCCACTTAGAGCCCAACGAAATGCCGTTCTATCATTGGGGGCACTGGTCATCCTACCTTTGGTTCACCATGAGCACAGAAGCCATCCGCAACGAACTGATCGACTGGATCAGCAAACTGGAGGACCAAAGCCTGCTGGGTTCTTTGCTCGGCATCAAGAAAGCCACGCAGCATAGCGACTGGGCCGATGACATTTCACCCGAAGAACGCAGGTCCATCGAGCGTGGCCTTGACGACCTGAAGCATGGCCGCGTGACCCCTAGCAAGGATTTCTGGGCGCGCCATGGGCGTTGAACGCACGGTTCTCTGGTCCGACGAGGCCATGGAAAACGTGGACATGATCAAGGCGTTCATCCTGCAGCGATGGACCGAAAGAGAGGTAAGCGCTTTCCTGGACCTGCTGTATGGTTTCGAAGAACTGGTGAAGCGCTTTCCGAATGGATATGAGCGTTCCCGGAATTACACCGGTTGCCGAAGGGCCGTGATCCACGCCAACGTTTCGGTGGTGTATCGCGTGACCGGCAGCCAGATCGAGGTGGTGACCGTGTATGACAACCGATCGGCGAAAAGCCAGTGATGGCAGCGCTTGGAAATGTCGCGGATACGCTACCCAACATGAGTGGGAGTACTTCGCACCTTTGCGGCGCATTCGATCATCTGATCGTCTGATCTTCTGATCCTTGGTTTCGTATTTCACCCACGGCCCCACCCTCGCCTACCGCACTTACGGCCATGGGCCTGTGCCGGTGCTGGCGTTCCACGGTTTTGGCCGCACAGGGGCCGACTTCCACATCCTGGAAGGACCCTTGGGGGAGCGCTGCACGGTGTACGCCTTCGACCTGCACTTCCACGGGCAAAGTCCGGCCTATCCGCACCGGGCCGACGAACCGTTCACGCCACGGGAACTGGCCGGCTTTTTCGGCGCCTTTGCCCATGAACTGGGTTGCGCCAAGGTGACCCTGCTGGGCTACAGCCTGGGCGGTCGTTTCGCGATGAACCTGTTGGAGCAAATGCCGGAGCGCATCGAGCGGGCCTTCCTGGTCGCACCGGACGGACTTAGGACACGGCCGTGGTACCGGGGCCTGGCGGCATCGCGGTTCGGGCGGTGGGCCTACAAACGTTTCGTGGAGCACCCGGCCCGCATCCATTTCGTGATCGATGCGCTGCGAGCCACACGGCTCATGAACGAACGCATGCACCGTTTCCTCAAAGGCCAGACCGACAGCCGGGCCAAACGCCAACTGGTGCATGATGTGTGGTTGAGCTACCGCCTCATTGAGCCGGACCTGGCCCGTGTGGCGGCCAATGCCCGTGAGCACGGCATTCCCGTTCATCTCTTTTTCGGCACCCACGACCGGGTGATCAAGCCTTCCTATGGCGCAGCGCTGCAACAGCACGCCCCGGAGACCATCAGCCACCATGAACTGCCTTTCGGGCATGTGCTGCTGACCCGGGAACTGGGGGAGGCCATGTACCCCCTACTGGACCAGGGCGCAGCCCGCCGATAGACCGGCCTACCGGAACAAGAAAGGGCCGCCACAGGGGCAGCCCTTCCGGGAGTTCACTGGAACAGAGCGCTTACTTGTGCGTCGGCTCGTCGCTCGTGGTGAGCTTATGACGGCCTTGGCGACGGCGGCTGGCCAGCACGGCACGGCCTGCTACGGAACTCATCCGCTTGCGGAAACCATGCTTGTTGGTGCGCTTGCGCTTGCTGGGCTGGTACGTACGTTTCATCGCCTCGTGTCTTTCGTAAGGGACGGCAAAAGTAGACCTTTTCCCGAAATGAACAACACCTTGTTCACCGGGCCGCAAATCGGAGGCGGTCCAGGCCATAGGCGCCCACCCGGCCGTCCTCCAGTTCCACCACCAGCCGGCCCAGGGGGTCCACGTCCATGGGCCGCGCCAGCACAGGCTCTCCGTCCAGGAGCATGTCAGACCAGCGCCCGCGCGACCACAACCGCTCGGAATAGGCCGATTCCCACGCCCGGCCACCGCCACACCATTCGTCCCAATAGTCCTTGAACCGGGTCAGCAGGTCCTGTAGCACCACGTGGAGGTCCACATGGCCACCCGCCTCCAGGGAAAGGCTGGTGGCCGCCAGCGACTCGTCGAACAGGCTGCTGTTCACGTTGATGCCGATGCCGATGATGGACCAGGCCACCCGGTCGCCCGCCAGATCGTTCTGGATCAGGATGCCGGCCACCTTGCGTCGTTCCACCAGGACATCGTTGGGCCACTTGATGCGCACATCACCGGGAATGTGGTCCCGCACCGTGTCATGCACGGCCAGTGCGGTGAGCTTGGAGAGCACGAACTGCCCGTCGGCGCGGAGATCGGGCGGGGCCACCACAATGCTCAGGGTAAGGTCCAGGCCCGCCACCGACGTCCAGGTGCGCCCCCGCTGTCCACGCCCTTCCGTCTGCTCATGGGCCAGAATGACAGACCCATGGCGCAACTTCGACAGGCCCAGCAGTTCGGCCGCTGTTTTGTTGGTACTGGCCACCGTTGCCAGTTCGATGAACGGACCGCCCAGGACCGATATGCGCCCTTCGTGATGCATGGAACGTCTGCCGGTAGCGGCGATGGTAACTTTGTACCTTTGAACGGACCAAGATAGACCGGATGAAGAACGCACAGGGCGCGAACGCCGCCCGCTTAGTGGATGCCATTGTGAAAGGCATCCAGGAGGTCAAGGGGAAAGAGATCGTCCACCTAGACCTGCGGGGCGTACCGAACACCGTGTGCGACCACTTCGTTATCTGCCACGGCGACTCGGTCACCCAGGTGGGCGCCATCCACGATTCGGTGGAACGTATCACCAAGGAACTGGTCGGCGAAACACCCTGGCACACCGAGGGCCAGCGCAATGCGGAGTGGATACTGATGGACTACGTTGACGTGGTGGTGCACATTTTCCACCGTGACAAAAGAGGGCATTATGCCCTGGAGGACCTGTGGGGCGACGCCGCCCGCAGGACGTATGAGAACGTGGCGTGAACGACGACCTGAGGAACAGCAACGTGGAGAACACCGAACGCAACGAGAACAACGGCAAGGAACGCCCCAAACGTTCCTTCAATTTCTATTGGATCTACGGCATCATCATCCTGGTGATCCTGTCCATCAACCTGTTCAACTATACCGGCGGTGTGGTGCCCATCGACCCCACCGAGTACCAGAAAATGCTCGATGCCGGTGACGTGGACCGCATCGTGGTGGTGAACGAGCAGCAAGTGCGGGTCTACATCAAGAAGGACCGCCTCGCACAGCCACCCCACAAGGACAAGATCAAGGACTCCTTCTCCGGGCCGAACACGGTGGGTCCGCACTACGTCTTCAATATCGGCACCGCCGACCTGTTGAAGGACCGCCTGGTGGAGGGCGCTGAATCGCACGGCGTGGGCTACCGCTACGAGACCCAGGACAACTGGGGCCGCGAGATCCTCAACTGGGTGCTCTTTTTCGGCATCATGATCGCCATCTGGATGTTCGTCATGCGCCGCATTGGTGGCGGTGGCGGGCCCGGCGGGCAGATCTTCAACATCGGCAAGAGCCGCGCACAGGTGTTCGAGGGCGGCAAGAGCACCAACGTCACCTTCAACGATGTGGCCGGCCTGGCCGAGGCCAAGGAGGAACTTCAGGAGATCGTGGATTTCCTGAAGACCCCGAAAAAATACACAGACCTCGGCGCCAAGATCCCCAAGGGTGCCCTGCTGGTGGGCCCTCCGGGCACCGGCAAGACCTTGTTGGCCAAGGCCATCGCGGGCGAGGCCAATGTGCCCTTCTTCAGCCTCAGCGGCTCGGACTTCGTGGAGATGTTCGTGGGCGTAGGCGCCAGCCGCGTGCGCGACCTCTTCAAACAGGCCAAGGAAAAGGCCCCCAGCATCATCTTCATCGACGAGATCGATGCCATTGGACGGGCGCGTGGACGCAGCGTGAGCATGGGCGCCAACGATGAGCGCGAGAACACGCTGAACCAACTGCTCACCGAGATGGACGGCTTCGGGACCAACAGCGGGGTGATCCTGATCGGGGCCACCAACCGCGCCGATGTGCTGGACCGCGCCCTGCTGCGCCCGGGCCTTTTCGACCGCCAGATCTTCGTGGACATGCCCGATCTGAACGAGCGCGTGGCCATCCTGAAGGTGCACCTGAAGCCCCTGAAGCTGGACACCGCGATCGACGTGGAGTTCCTCGCACGGCAGACCCCCGGCTTCAGCGGGGCCGACCTGGCCAACATCTGCAACGAGGCCGCCCTCATCGCCGCCCGCAAGAAGAAGAAGCAGGTGGAGAAGCAGGACTTCCTGGATGCGGTGGACCGCGTGGTGGGCGGCCTTGAGAAGAAGAACAAGATAATCACCGCCGGGGAGAAGAGCGTGATCGCCTACCACGAGGCCGGCCACGCCACGGTAAGCTGGCTGGTGGAGCATGCCTCACCCCTGGTGAAGGTCACCATCGTGCCGCGCGGACGCAGCCTGGGTGCCGCTTGGTACCTGCCCGATGAACGGCACCTCACCACAGCCGAGCAGATGAACGACGAGATCGCCGCCGCGCTCGGGGGCCGCGCCGCCGAGGAGGTGATGTTCGGCAAGGTGAGCACCGGCGCCCTGAGCGACCTGGAGAAGGTGACCAAACAGGCCTATGCCATGGTCACCATGTACGGCCTCAACGACAAGGTGGGCAACATCAGCTTCTACGACAGCACCGGCCAGCAGGAGTACAACTTTGGCAAGCCGTACAGCGAGAAGACCGCGGAGACGATCGACCACGAGGTGAGCGGCATTGTGGAGTCGCAGTACGAGCGAGCCAAGCACATCCTGCGCGAGAACAAGGAGAAGCTCACCGCACTGGCCACGCAGCTGCTGGAGAAGGAGGTCATCTTCAAGGAGGACCTGGAGAAGATCTTCGGCAAGCGCCCCTTCGACAAGCCCGAGGAGGCCATCACCCCGGCGGTGAACGGTTCCAACGGACACGCGGATAAAGCCCCGGAGGCCACCACCGCGCAGCAGGACACCCCGCAAGCCGGCTGATCGCGTGGGCGAACTGGCCAAGCGCAGCCTGACCGGAGCCGCCTACGTGGCGCTCACGCTCGGCGCCGCGCTCATCGGGCCCTGGACCACCTTCGTGCTCTTTCTGCCCGCGTGCATCATCGCCGCAGCCGAGTGGTGGCGCCTCACCGAACAGCCGGGCGTTCACGTGCATGGCAGCGGTGCGAGCATGGCATTGGCGGCCGTAGCCTACGCGGCCTTCGGCGTGGCACCCATGCTGGGTGAAGGCTTCGTGCCTGCACTGGCGGTGGTGCTGGCCCTGATCATCGCGTACGTGTTCGACCTGCTGCGCCGTGGCTCCACCTCTCCGGGCGGGGCGCTGGCCCATCACCTGGCCACCGTGGTGTACATCGCGCTGCCCTTTGCGCTCGTCACCTGGATGGTGGAGCGGCACTGGCACGTGTTCGTCGGCTTCATGTTCCTGCTGTGGACCAGCGATACCGGCGCCTACCTGGTTGGGCGCAGCATCGGTCGCACGAAGCTGATGCCGACGGTGAGCCCCGGCAAAACGTGGGAGGGCCTGCTCGGCGGCGTGGCGCTCACCATGGGTGTGGGCTGGCTGCTGGCGCGGCAGTGGCACGAGCTCACACCGGTTCAATGGCTCGCGGGCGCCGCGGCCGTGGCGGTCACCGCCACCCTGGGCGATCTCTTGGAGAGCGCCTTCAAGCGTGCACGCGGGGTGAAGGACAGCGGCACCGTGCTGCCCGGCCACGGCGGCATCCTGGACCGCTTCGATGGCTACCTGCTGGCCGCACCCGCGATGGTGGTGGTGCTGGCGTTGCTCGACGGGAACCTTTTCTAGGTCAAGGTGGCCGAAGGGCGGATCCTATCTTCGCCCCCAGCCATGCGCCTACACCGCGAAGGAACCCCCACGTTGCTGCTGGTCGCTGCGGTGACCTGCTTTGTGCTGTTCGCCGCCCACACCTGGCTGCCCCTCTGGGCGGCCGTGCCCGTGAGCATCTTGATGGTGGTGGTGCTGGCCATCGTGGTGTGGTTCTTCCGGGTGCCCGCCCGCACGCCTCTGGGCGATGACGGCGCCATCTGCTCGCCCTGCGACGGCAAGGTGGTGGCCATTGAGGAGGTGCACGAACCGGAGTACTTCAAGGACAAGCGCCGGCAGGTGTCCATCTTCATGAGCCCGCTGAACGTGCACATCAACTACCACCCGGTGAGCGGCACCACCAGCTACTACCGGTACCATCCCGGCAAGTACCTGGTGGCCTGGCACCCCAAAAGCAGCACGGAGAACGAGCGCAGCACCGTGGTGGTGAAGCACCCCCGGCATGGCGAAGTGCTCTTCCGCCAGATCGCCGGGGCGCTTGCGCGCCGCATCTGCACCTACGCCCGCCCGGGCGCTCCCGCGGCACAGGGCGCGGAGTTCGGCTTCATCAAGTTCGGTTCCCGTGTGGACCTGTACCTGCCCTTGGACGCCCATGTGGAGGCGCGCATCGGCGATGTGGTGCAGGGTGCCACCTCCGTGATCGCCCGTTTCAAGCCATGAGCAAGCGCATCCTCCTTCCGCTCCTGATCACCCTGCTGGCCGCTGCCTGCGTTGACAAGGTCCCCGCGGACCAGGCCGCCACGGTTTCAGCTGACACGGCCGCCACCGGTGTAGTGGATACTACGAACATGGTAAAGCTTGTGCCGCTCACGGGTTCGGGCCTGCGTTACAACGGTGTGTACCATTACGCGGATGGGAACATCCACTACTACATGCGCTTCTTCGAGCGTGGCAATGCCGTGTTCGTGGGGGGCATGGAGGACAAGCCCGGACAGCTGGCCGCCCTCCTCACCATGAATGCGCCCAGTGGCTGGAACCAGATCCACAACTGCCCCGTTACGCAGCGCAACGACAGCCTGTTCATCCGTTCGGTGGGGATCAAGGGCGTGATCAATTACCTGGGGGAAGTGCGTGCCGAGGGTGACTCCGTGCGATTCCTCAAGGCCAGCGAGATCACGGGAACGCGGATCATCGCGCCGTACCGGTTCATTCCCGATGCGGAGCTGGGTTCAGCCCAGTAGCAGCGGCCGGAGCTCGTCCAGCGCGCGGATGCGGTAGGTGGCGTCGGGATCGGCCTCACCCTCCGGTGCAAAATGCGCGTGATCCATGCCAACCGCGCGCGCACCGGCCATGTCGGCATCGATGCTGTCGCCGATCATCAGGCTCTCCTCCGCGGTGGTGCCGGCCTGTGCAAAGGCCTTGTGGAAGATGTCCGGCGCCGGTTTGCTGGCCCCGGCCACCTCGCTGCTGAGCACGATGTCGAACAGGTGGTCCATGCGGCTGTTCCGGATCTTGGTGTGCTGCGTGGCCGCGAATCCATTGGTGATGATGTGCAGTCCATAATGCGGCCGCAGGTCCTCCAGCAGCTGCAACGCTCCGGGGAAGAGACCCTCACGCCGGGGCGTACGTTCCAGGTACTCATGGCCGAGCCGCTCGGACAGCCCGCGTTCCTTCACACCGAAGGTGAGCAGCGTGTTGCGGAAGCGGAGCACGCGCATCACGTCCTTGGGCCGGTGCCCGCGCTCATACCGCTTCCACAGGCCCGTATTGACCTCCTCGTAAACCTCCACGAAGGCATCCGCATCGGATACGCCGTGCGCAGCCAGATCGAGCTCGTCGTAAAGCTCCTTCAGCACGAGGCGCGAGTTCGACCGGAAGTCCCACAGGGTGTGGTCCAGGTCGAAGAAGAGGTGTCGGTAGCGCTTCACGGTGCCACGGTGGCCACCGAGTTGAGCATGCCTGTGAGCAGGGCGCTCACGCACATCGCCTGCAGCACCACGGAAAGCATGAGCGCGGGAATTGTGCGCCGGTCGTGGCGGAAGTAGCGTGCGGCCAGGATGCTGCCCAAGGGTATGGTGAGCACGAGCGGTGTGAGTGCGGCCAGGGCACGCAGGCCACCGGTGTGCTTCAGTCGGATCAGCCAACGATTGCGCCGGGTGAACACGGCCGGGGCCACCGCTGACCGCTCCCGTTTGCGCAGCCAGCGCAACCGGGCGCGCTCCATCAGGCTGCCGCTCAGCCGGTAGAACAGCACCACACCCAGGCAACCGCCCAGGCTGGTGAGGAGGAAGGTCTGCCAGAAGCCCATGCCGAACCCCACGCCCATGCCCGCGCTCACCAGCATCTTCAAGGTGCCTGCGGCGATGACGCTGATGACCTGTCCGAGTTCCTGCAGCATGGATCAGAGCTTGGCGCCGTAGGCCAGATCGCCGGCGTCGCCCAAGCCAGGTACAATGTACGCCTGGGCCGTCATCTCCTCATCGACGGCGGCCACCCAGATGCGGGTGTTGGGGGGCATGTGGCTGCGCACGTATTCCAGTCCTTCAGCGCTCGCGATCACCGATACGATGTGGACGGCCTTGGGTTTCCCCAGCCGCTGCAGAGCCTTGTGCACCAGCACCATGCTGCGGCCCGTGGCCAGCATGGGATCGCTGATCACCAGCACCCGGTCGTCCAGGGAAGGGCTGCTCATGTACTCCACCTCCACATCGAATCCCTCCTCACCCTTGCGGTGCTTGCGGTAGGCGCTCACGAAGGCGCAGTCGGCGCGGTCGAAGTAGTGCAGCATGCCCTGGTGCAGGGGCAGTCCGGCGCGCAGGATGGTGGCCAGCACGGGCTGCTCCGCCGGCAGGTCCACACGTGCGGTGCCGAGCGGCGTGGTCACCTCCTCGGTCCGGTAATCCAGCGTGCGGCTCAGTTCCATCGCCATCACCTCGCCGATCCGCTCCATGCTGCGGCGGAAGCGAAGGGGGTCCTTCTGCACATGCTCGTCCCGCAGGTCGGCCAGGAAGCGGTTGAGGATCGAGGGCTGGGCGTTGAGCTGGACGGTCATCAGTTCAGGGTCTCATGTACCGGAATGGCCAGGGAAGCCGGTTCCAGCGGAAGCGAATGTAGGTGGTGGCGGTGGCACCGAAGCCCGCATTGAACCGGGCCACACCCGGCGTGTTGGATCCCGCGAAGTCCAGAACCACGCCCGTACCGGCATGCGTGGCGATCCAGTGGTCCACCAGGTGGAACATGGCGTGCATCGCCTGGCCGCGCTCATCGTTCGCGGATTTCAGCAGGATGCTCCTTCCACCCCAGGTGATGGTGCAGATGGCCGCCACGAGCGTGGTGCCATCGTGCACGCCGGTGATGTTGCCCGTGCCTTCGGCCTGGGCGTCGGCGATCACCGCTTGCAGGCGTGGCAGGCTGCCCGGTGGGCTGCCGCCATGGCGACGGCCCGTTGTGTGCTCGAACAGGTGGATGAACGTGCCCGGTCCGATCCCTTCCGTGCGGATGGCCGGTGGCTGGGCCTTGCGGAGGTTGCGCCGGTGGCCTTGGGAGTATGCCGATCGCAGCGCATCCACCTGGGCATCGGTCCGCAGGGTCTGGTTTTGTTGGGGGAGCAGTTGTGCGGCCAGGTGGGGAGCGGGATGCATGGCCTCGTTCAGCCAGATGTCCACGTAGCGGAAGCGCGCAGGAATGGCATCGAGGAACGCTTTGCAAAGGGGGGCATCCACCTCCGGTGCGAACACGCCGAGCTGCTGGAGACCGTAGGGATTGTAGAGGTAATCCACCCCCCATTTCCGGCGCCAGGTCAGCGGCATGATCGCACCCGCATCCGTATCGACGAGGGCCTCCCAGCCCGGAGCGGCCAGGTCCAGCACTCGGCTCCGGGCATACCAGCGCGCATGGCCGCTGCGCGCGAGCAGCGCATCCCATGCACCCTTGTCGATCTCGTTATGGCGCAGGTGGCGGATCATGCGCGGGCCAGTTGGGAGGCCCTGTGCAGAACACCCGGCCATGGGGCGAAGTTGCGGTAGCCGCTCAGGTACCGATCATGCCACACGGATACGAAGGTGCCCTGCACTTCGCGCACGAGGCGCTGCACCCGGTCGATTTCGGCCAGGGCCTGCTCCGGACCCAGGCCCATGCGTTCACGCAGGGCGCTATCCATCACGGCAAAGGGCCAGCACATCAGGTCGGTGTCCTGCTCCCGCTCAAGGTCGTACCAAGGGAAGGGTGTACAGGTGGCTGCACGGAACCCGGTACGGTCATGCAGGCCCAGGGTATGATCCTCCTGGAAGCCGGCGGCCAACAGCAGGCGGTAGGTGTCCGGCAGCCGCATCCGCAGGAAGTGCTGGCGGCTTATCCGCACCGGCCGGTCAAGCACCTTGCGCAGCCGTTCCCTTTCCTCCACCACCAGCGCGTGGTCCATACCCGAAAAATAGGATGGGTGGAGGCCGGTCTCCACCGCCTCCGGCAGCGCGCGCAGTGCCTGCTGGAAGGCCGGATGCTCCAGCCGTGCAGCGTGGTCATGGCGGCCGCCGCCCCGGGTGAGGATGAAGGCCGCGCAGCGGTCAACCGAACCGAGCACGTCGCGCAACGGTACGGACCAGTCGTTGTAGGGGTCCGGGCGGTATCCGAGCCTGGTGGCCCAGCGATCGCGGGCCACGGGTGCCTCACCGCGCAGCAGCTCCCGTGCGCTGGCACCGATCGCCCGGGCCATCGGCCGTCCGAGGAAGCGCAGGCCATTATCCACGTCCACCGTGAGCACATGGCTGTACCGCCGCTGCGGCGGTGGAAGCGATGGAAAGCGTGCGCGGAGCATGTCGGCCAGTTGGATCGCCGTGCGGTCAACCAGCAGTGGGTCCACGCCGGGCCGGCACGCCGTGAGGTCATCCGCGGGCATCCGCCCATGCGCATCCTGCCGTGTGGCCCGCATCTCCTCCCACAGGCTCAGGAAGAAGAACACGGTGGACAGGGGGGCACACGGGACGTTCTTGCGCAGCGCGGCCTGCATGTTCCTGAACGCCGCTTCTCCTTCGGTGCCCGACAGGTCGATCAACGGCTCCGACGGCAGGTGGAAGGCCCCCTGCACGGGTGTGCCACCGTAAAGGACGCGTGGCAGTTCACTGCTGCGGAGCTCTTCCAATGAGGCCGCCCAGCGCACCGGCCACCCCAGCAGCCGGGTGAAGAGGTGCTCCAGCGCGTAGGTGGCGCGTGCTGAAGGCCGGGTGATGTGAACGAGCAGCATGGCGTCCTCAGGTGCGTCGCTGGATGACCAACTTGCGAAGGAAGGCCTTCAGCATGTCCCTTCCCCAGCGCTCCAGGCTGAACCGGTGGATCGCCCGGCCACCATGCTCACGGATATCCGCCCGTACCACCCTGTGCGCCGTCGCCAGTTCCACCACCATGACCGAGCTGCCGTCCAGTTCCCGTTGCTGCAGGGCGCCTGCGCGTTCCAGGAGCGGTACCAGGGCATCGAAGGCGTTGATATGGCCTGGGCGTTTCGCGTACAGGGTGAATGTCCGTTCATCGGTGCACCCCTGTGCATCCGTGTGGATGAAGCGCATGGTGCGATACCGGCGATACGGTACCTGCGCCACCTCTTCCGCATGGTGCACGAAGGTGAACGCGTCGTTCGCGGGAAGGTCGATGGCGATGAGGCGTGCGTTGTTGCGCAGCAGGTGCGCGAAGGGTGAGTTCGCATCAAAGCTGCCGGGGTGCACGCGCGCCGCAAGCTGTTCCGAATCGCCACCGGCAACGGCGAAGGAGTGTAGCGGATGAGCGGTCCGGCGGAACGCGGGATGCTCCAGCGCCACCCGGGCGAGGGCGCCGCTGATCGACGGCGTGGTGCGAACATCAAAGGCGGCGCCGTCCGACAGGTCGTACGTGAAGGTGGGCACCAGCAGGGTGCCGCCCGGCGCCACGGCCTTGAGGAAGGCATCGAGCATGGACCCCGGAACGAAAGCGATGCCGGCGCGCCGTGCGTTCCATGCCATGCGGGTGAGGTCGGCCATGAGCATCACGGTATCGCCGGGCTGTACGCCAAGCCGTGCCGGCCACGTTCCCGGTGCGAGGTCCTGGCTGGTCACCGCCGGCGCATTTGCAGCAGTTC
>JBKDXR010000065.1:0-16203 GCA_046306055.1 Flavobacteriales bacterium | reverse complement strand
CCTGTTCTTCACTTCCTCGATGTCCACGAGACCACCCAGTTCCTTGGCCATGCAGGTAACGCCCTTATCGGCAATGCCGCAGGGCACGATGTTCTCGAAATAGCCCAGGTCGGTGTTCACGTTGAAGGCGAAGCCGTGCATGGTGACCCAGCGGCTGGCGCGGATGCCGAAGGCGCAGATCTTCCGGGCCTTCAGCGGTTCGTTCCAGTCGAGCCAAACGCCGGTGAGGCCTTCAATGCGCCCGGCCTTGATGCCATAGGCTTCCAGCGTGCCGATCACCGCTTCCTCCAGCGTGCGCAGGAACCGGTGGATGTCCGTGAAGTGGTGGTCCATGTCGAAGATCGGGTAGCCCACGATCTGTCCGGGTCCATGGTAGGTGATGTCGCCGCCGCGGTCAATGGGAAAGAACTGCACGCCCTTCTCGCGCATTTCCGCTTCGTTCAGCAAGAGGTGGCTCTGCTTTCCGCTCTTGCCCAAGGTGTAAACATGGGGGTGCTCGCAGAACAGCAGGTGGTCCTCGGTGGGCACCTGTTCGCTTTCCGGCAGGTTGCGGTTGGCGATCTTCCGGTCGATGGTGGCCTGGAACAGCTTGGTCTGGTAGTCCCACGCCGTGGCGTAGTCAATAAGGCCGAGGTCGCGGAAGTTTACTTTTCTCACGGGGGCAAAGGTCCGGAAGAAGTGGCGAGTAGCGAGTGGGCGAGTGGCGAGTGAATGCCCCCACCGGAAGGCTCATCGTTCGGGGGCATTCACTCGCCACTCGAAGGCCGCAGGCCGAACTCGCCCACTCGCCACTTCTTACTTCACCTCCGCCAGCTTCCCCTTCAGCATGTTGATCACGCCGATCTCCGTGGGGTCCACGCCCTTCTTTTCGGCCCAGTAGTAGCTCACCCAATCACCGAGGTTGATCAGGAACAACTGGCGTGCGAAGGCGGTATCGCCCTGGCTCCAAACGTCGTGGATGTGCGGGGTATACTTCTTGAAGACCTCCTTGTTGATCTCCATACGGATCTGGCTGCGCTCGTGGTCCTCCTTGTGGCGGAAGATCACCACGGCGATATCGTCCTTGGCACCGGCCCAGCCCACCAGCTCGTTGTGGTTCATCTCGGGGATGGCGTGGTGCCAGCAGAGCTCCTTGCTGTTCTCGTTCACTTGCTGGCGGAAACGGATGCTCACCGCTTCGGTGCTGGCCTCGCTGTAGATCACCAGCCGCTTGCCCACGAGCTTGTCGGTCAGCTCCTGGGCGGACTTCTTGATGTGCTCCTTGTCATCGGCCAGCATGTTCGCCGCCGTCTTGATGGCTCCCTCGAACCCATCGCCGATGATACCGAAGTGGTGTAGCACGAAGAACTGTTGCACGAGCGAATAGGCCAGCATGGTGCGGGGCGGGTTGCCCCCGGGGATCACGATGTGGTCCAAGCCTTTCGCCTTGGCCATCTCCAGCATGGTGCCACCGCTGGTGATCACCACCACACGGGCGCCCTTGTTCAGCGCCTGCTCCATGGCAGCGAGGGTCTCCTCGGTATTGCCGCTGTAGCTGCAGGCGATCACCAGGCTCTTGTGGTTCACGTAGCCCGGCAGGTAGTAGTTGTTGTAGACCTCGATGGGGCACTTGGCCTCCTTGTGCACCAGCTGTGCCGCGATACGGCCGCCTATGCCGCTGCCTCCGAGGCCTGTCACCACTACATTCCCATAAGGCCCTCCCGGGGCTTTCAACGTGGCCTTGCGGCCGATCTCCAGGGCTTCCTTCAGTTGCTTCGGAAAGGCGTCGATGAGGTTGTACATGGGGCTTGGTTGCTGACGGTGCGAAAATAGAGCCCTCATACGGTCAAGCTCCACAATGGTTTGGAAAAGACCCAAAGCGCACGTACATTTGAAACAACGTACGTACGATGAAGACCAAGCTCACCCTGTTGGTGGATGAAAAAGTGAAGCGCAAGGCCCGCGCCTTGAGCCGACGCCGTAAGACCAGTATTTCCGCTGTATTCTCAGAATTCATTGAGCGTGAGGAGAAGGGCAGAAAAGACCCGCTATTGGAATTCTGGGGGATCTGGGCGGACAGGGATATTGACCTGAAGAAACTGCGCGAGAAGGCATGGCGACAATATTGATCGATACCAGCGTCATCATTGGTCTCGCCCGGAAGGAGCCTGCCGCCTTGGACGCGCTGACCAGACTTGAAGGGCATGAGCCAGTGATCTGCGATGTGGTGCTGGCGGAGGTCGTGTCCGGTGCGCGCAACCGAAAGGAAGGCGATCAGTGGTTCGCGCACCTCTCCTCGAACTACCATGTGCTACCGTTCACCATGGAAGTGTCCATGCATTTTCGGGAGCTTACCAAAGGTGCCTGGAAACATCGCGGCGCCCACATCAGCGACCATTTGATCGCCGCAACCGCCATGGCCCACGACTGTGCGCTACTCACCCTGAACCGCAAGGACTTCGAACCCATCAAGGGGTTGAAGCTGGCCTGAAGGTCAGGGACGACGGGTATCTTCGCGGTCCATTTCCAGAAGTACGCATGTCGCACTCCCTTTCCGACCAGGAGCTGGTACGCCGCGAAGCGCTCCAGAAGCTCCGTTCCCTTGGTATCGACCCCTTTCCTGCGGCGGAGTTCAAGGTGACCCACCACGCTGCGCAACTGCGTTCCGAGTTCCAGGACGTGGGCCATGCCGTGGAAGGCCAACAGCCCGAGGCCAATGTGGTGCTTGCGGGCCGGATCATGAGCGTGCGCGTGATGGGCAAGGCCAGCTTCGCTGTGCTGCGCGATGCCACGGGCGACCAGCAGATCTACGTGAACCGCGACGAGATCGCCCCCGGCGAGGACAAGACGCTCTACAACGAGGTGTTCAAGAAGCTGCTCCACATGGGCGACTTCATCGGCGTGACGGGCTTCATGTTCCGCACACAGACCGGCGAGCTCACCCTGCACGTAAAGGAGCTGACCGTACTGTCCAAGAGCCTGCGCCCGCTGCCCGTGGTGAAGACCGATGACCAGGGCAACGTGCACGACGCCTTCACCGATCCCGAGCAGCGCTACCGCATGCGCTACGTGGACCTGATCGTGAACCCCGGTGTGAAGGAGACCTTCCTGAAGCGCGCCCGTGTCTTCGATGCCATGCGGAACGCGTTCCAGCAGGCCGGTTACATCGAGGTGGATACGCCCGTATTGCAGGCCATTCCAGGTGGTGCGGCGGCACGCCCCTTCGCCACACATCACAACGCGCTCGATGTACCCTTCTACCTCCGTATCGCCAACGAGCTCTACCTGAAGCGCCTGATCGTGGGGGGCTTCGACGGCGTGTTCGAGTTCAGCCGCAACTTCCGCAACGAAGGCATGGACCGCACCCACAACCCGGAGTTCACGGTGATGGAGCTTTACGTGGCCTACAAGGACTACCGCTGGATGATGGGCTTCATGGAGGAGGTGTTCAAGCAGGTGGCCACGGCCGCGAACGGCACTCCAACGACCACGTTCCAAGGCAAGGAGATCAACTTCCACGGTCCCTTCAAGCGGATCACCATGTGCGGCAGCATCGAGGAGAAGATCGGCATGAACGTGCTGGACATGGAAGAGGAGGATATCCGCGCCCTCTGCATGAAGCACGGCATCGAGGTGGCTCCGAGCATGGGCAAGGGCAAGTTGATCGACGAGCTGTTCAGCGCGCTGGTGCAGCCCGAATTGATCCAACCCACCTTCGTCACCGACTTCCCGGTGGAGATGAGCCCGCTGTGCAAGAAGCACCGCGAGGACCCGCGCCTCACCGAACGCTTCGAGCTGTTCGTGGCCGGCTTTGAAGTGGCAAACGCCTACAGCGAGCTGAACGACCCCATCGACCAGCGCGAGCGCTTCGAGGACCAGCTGAAGCTGCAGCAACGCGGCGATGACGAGGCCATGTTCATCGACCAGGATTTCCTGCGTGCGCTGGAGTACGGCATGCCCCCCACGTCAGGCATCGGCATCGGCATGGACCGCCTGGTGATGCTGCTCACCGACAACCCAGCCATCCAGGAGGTGCTGCTGTTCCCCCAGATGCGCCCGGAAAAGTTCGAGTAAGAGGTAGAATGTCACCGGGTCGCACTGACCTATGGAATTGCACCTGTAGTAGGTCGACCCACCGGGTCGACCTACATCAACGATCGGGATACGGTCATGTCCACCATCGAACATCCCTTGCTGGTCCTGACGCCACGTCCATGGAAATGGTTGGGAGTGCTGATGGTCGGGCTAGTCCTTGGTGCCGGAGGTTGGCTGATGATCAACGACCCTGACCGGTCCTCGGATCGTGCCATGGGCTGGTTCTGCCTGGTGTTCTTCGGCCTTGTGGCCCTGGTGGCCATTATTCAATTGATCCCGGGCTCATCGCGTGTTGTGGTCACTTCGAAGGGGCTTTATCGAACGGCGCTGTTCAGACGCAGCTTCTTCGCCTGGGCCGATATCGAACGCTTCGGCGTGATCGAGTGGTCCACATGGCATGGACCCTTCCGCCAGCGGCATCGGCAAGTGGGCATCCGTTTCGAGAAGAGCATCGCCGTGCGGAAAAAATGGCAACGCTCCACTTTGTTCACCGCAGCCCTTGTTGGCTACCACGGGGCATTGCCCGACAACTACGGCTACAAGCACCAGCAGCTCGCGGACCTGCTGAACGGCTACCTCAGATCAGCCCGCAAAGGCTGATCGATCGCCACGCGCCACACCATTGCGGGAATACCACGGTGCACGGTGTCCTTCTCAGGAGCCATGCCATTGCGCCTCGCCACGGCCTGGCTCGCAAGGTTCTGATGGTCGATCAACGAGATCACCGATGGGGCGCATTGGTGTTCACGTGCGAACTCCTTGCAGGCGATGGCTGCTTCCGTAGCATAACCCTTACCCCATGCACCAGGCAACAGGTGGTAGCCCACCTCCAGTTCATCCATACCGTCCACCAACTGGGTCAACAGGCCGATCATGCCCACGGGCTTGCCGGTAGTTCGTTCGATGACGGCGTTGAGCCCCGATCCATCGGTGACACGGCGGTCCATGCTACGTTGAATGAACTCCCTGCAACTGTCCTCGCTTCCCAAGGTGAGCGCCATGAAGCGAATGGCCTTCGCGCTGTTGATGTACTCCATCCACCACGGAACATCATCCATACTGGTATGGCGGAAGACGAGCCGCTCGGTAGTGACACCGCGCATGGAGGGGATGCATTGGATCATGCCCGAAGATCAATCGATCCGCTCCACCTTCTCCATCACATCGCCCACCTGCAACCGCCAGACGACATCCATGCCTTCCACCACTTCCCCGAAGCGCGTATAGCGCCCGTCGAGGTGTGGCGTGGCCACGTGCGTGATGAAGAACTGGCAACTCTCGGTATCCCTTCCTGCCGAAGCGAGTCCGACAGAGCCCGCAGTGAAGAGCTTGAGGCCGATCTCCGTGCGCAAGGTCCAGGGCATGCCTCCGTAGCCATCGCCACGCGGGCAGCCACCCTGCACCACGAAGTCGGGCACCATGCGGTGGAAGGCCTTGCCGTTGTAATAGCCGGCGGTGACCAGCGAATCGAAGGCGAGGCTGCTGCCAGGGCATTCGTTCACGTCGGCGGAGATGATGACCGTGCCCTTGGCGGTGGTGATGCGGTAGCGTTGTCCTTGCTTCAGCGCGCGGAGCTTCTCCCTGTTGACCGGGTGGTTGAATACTGGTGGGCTGTGCTTGGGCGCTGCAAGACCATCGCGCTTCGCAGCGAGGTCAGCAATGAGCTGCACCGCCTCCAGGTCGCGGACCGGATGCAAGGAAGTCGCCGCTCGTTCCTGCACATCGCGAGGTAAGAGCACCGACAGGTGTGAGGGCTGGGAGAAGATCAACCGCTCAGCGGCCGCGCAGATCAGACCGGCATCGTCACTGGCGAATACCCTGCGCCAAAAGGGAGCGGCCTCCGCCATCTGCATATTGAACGTAATGGCCCGGGGCTCCATCATGCGCATGGACGTGCGTTGGGCCATTGCAGCAAACCCCGCCTGGCGTTCCACGGCCGGACGCGCGCTGTAAATGATCGCTTCAAGCTCGGTGTCGCTAAGGCCCTGCTCCAGCGAGGAAAGCGCCCGTATGCGAACGGCTTCGCGATATGGATCGGTGTAGCGCACTTTACACAAAGAGTCCACTGTCGCTTGAACGACCTTTCGGTCACCCGAATGCACCGCTGATGGCATCGCTTGTCCGGCAAGTACCTCGAGCCAGCGCAACGCTTCCTGCGGCGAGGTGGGGGGCCGTTCGGCCAACAACCCATGCACGGCTGCACGGAACGCCGGATCGGGGTCGTTGCTCCATGCCAACAGCGTATCGTTGGGCAGGCCCTGTGAAGTATGCACCATGGATTGCAGCGCTACGATACGTTCCATGGCCGTACCACCTATGCGCACGGCATCACGAAGCATCCGTTCAGCGGTCGTTCCCCTCACTTTCACCAAGGCGCGCAACAGGTAGAGGCGCACTTCGGGATCCCGCTCCAGTTCCAGCGCACGGAACAGCAGCGCGCTGTCCGCATTCACTTTGTGTTGGGGCAACCGGCGGAGAGCATCAGCCGCGCGCACACGGTCCTGTCCACTGCTGCGTTCGAGGTAATGCACGGCCGTGGCCACATCCTTCAGCATTCCATTACGCAATACCGCCATCAACGATGCGCTCTTGAACGCATGCTGCACCAGGGTGTCGCGCTCGTTCAATGCGGCTTCGGCCAACGATCGAAGCGCAGCACTATCAGCAACAAGGCCGAGTGCGAATACCGCATTGCCCCGGACCCCGGGATCCGGATCGCCCAAGGCACCCAATAAACACGATATCCCCAGCGTGTCCTGCACACTGGCGAATGCCAATGCCGCAACAGAGCGAACAGTCGCAGAAGAATCCTTCAGGAAGGCACACAACGCCTCGGTATCGCGTTGCTCCTGCGCCTCCAGCACGGGCCACAGGCGTTCATCCGCCCAGCGGTTGGGGGATGGCGGTGTGGATTCCCTCGCGGCCTCGCAACCAATGAGCACAAGACACAGAAGAACAATGATGGACCTGGACATGGTGCACGAAGATCGTGACTCTCGCGGCTACCGGCCCGCGGTCATGCCAACGTCATACCCACGCCGAGCAGCCCTCTCAGGCGGTGCGCACCGGGTATCTTCGCGCCGCCATGAAACCTACGTTCCGCCTGCTATCCGCCCTGTTCCTCGGCACACCGCTGCTGCTGTCGGCACAACTGCAGTCCGACGCTGATGCGCGCGACCAGATGAAGTATGACGTGAAATACCTGGCTAGCGACCTGCTCGAAGGCCGCGAGGCCGGCACTGCCGGTGAGCGCCTGGCCGTGGAGTACATCGCCGCCAAGTTCGGCAACGTAGGCCTGATGCCATACGGCGACAGTGCCAGCTATGTGCAGGCCTTCACCTTCAACGCCGAGCCCGTGCGCGGCGCAGCGAACACACTGCAACTGGGCCGTAAGAAACTGAAGCTTGATGAGCAGTGGTTCCCCATGGCCTTCTCGGGCACAGGTCCGGCGCGAGGCAAGATCATGAAGCTCGGCTACGGCATCAGCGCACCCGATCTGAAGCTTGACGATTATGCGGACGTTACTTCATTGAAGGACCGCATCGTGGCGATCTCGATCAGCTCGCCCGACGGCATCCATCCGCACAGCAAGTACCTGGCGCACCACGACCTGCAGGCCCGTGCCCAAAAGGCCGCCGACATGGGAGCAGCAGCGGTGCTATTCTACAACGATGACCCCACGGCCACCGCGCCAGAGGCCAAGCTCTCTCCCAAGGTGAAACCCATCGGTATCCCCGTGGTGTTCCTCACCGGCGATCAGCACGAAGCGCTCGTAGTGGACAACAACCCTTGCGTGATCGGGGTGGACATCGTGCGTGAACTACGCACCGGCCACAACGTGGTGGGCCTGTTGGACAATGGTGCGGCCAACGTAGTGGTGATCGGCGCACACCTGGACCACCTGGGCTGGGGAGATGAAGGATCGCTGCATCGGGGCGATAAAGCCATTCACAACGGCGCTGACGATAATGCCAGCGGCGTGGCCGTGCTGCTGCAATTGGCACGCGACCTGGCCGAAATGGACCACACCCGCGCGAACGACTACCTCTTCATTGCCTTCAGCGGTGAAGAGAAAGGCCTGTACGGCTCCAACTACTGGACCAAGCATCCCACGCTGCCCATCGCGGAGCTCAACTACATGATCAACCTCGACATGGTGGGCCGCTTGGACAGCACCGGGGCAATAGGCGTGAACGGTGTGGGCACCTCCCCCGCTTGGGAGGAAGTGAAGCGTGTGCTCGTGGGTGACCTGAAGGTGAAGACCACCACCAGCGGGATCGGCCCCAGCGATCACACCAGTTTCTACCTGCAAGGAGTACCCGCCATCCATTTCTTCACCGGCACGCACGCCGACTACCACAAGCCGAGCGACGATGAGGAGAAGATCAACTACGAAGGCATGCTGCGCATAGCGCGGTACATCGAATCGTTGATCTCCACGCTGAGCGATGACGGGAAGATCGCCTTCACCAAGACCGAAGAGGTGAACACCGAGAACACGCCGCGCTTCAAGGTGACGCTGGGCGTGGTGCCCGACTATCTCTACGACGGCAAAGGCATGCGCATCGATGGGGTGACCGAAGGCAAGCCTGCCGCGAACGCCGGACTTCGCAAGGGCGACATCGTCATTGCGATCGGTGCTGTGGAAGTGACGGACATGATGGGCTATATGAAAGCCCTCGGCCAGTTCAACAAGGGCGACAAAGCTCCGGTGAGGATCCTGCGCGAAGGCAAGGAGGAGATGGTGGAAGTGACGTTCTGATCACGGCAGGGCGTTCGAACGAGGTTCCTGCAACGTATGGCGCGCATCACCGATCTTCACACCCGATGACCACCTCACAACGTATCGCCGTCATCGGCGCCGGTAGCTGGGGCACCGCCCTGGTCAAGCTCCTCTCGTCCAACAACGAACATGTGGGCTGGTGGGTGCGCCGCCCGGCCACCATCGAACATATCCGCAAATACGGGCACAACCCCGACTACATCAGCGCCGCACAGTTCGATGTGGAACGGCTCGCCATGGACGGCGACATACATGCGGTGGTGAACGCCGCCGACGTGCTGGTGATCGCCGTGCCCAGCGCCTTCCTGAAGGCCACCATGGAACAACTGGACCCCGCCGAGCTGAAGGGCAAGACCGTGTTCAGTGCCGTGAAAGGCATTGTGCCCGAGACCAACCAGATCGTGGGCGAGTACCTCTTCCAGCATTGGGGCGTGGCCGAGCTTGACTTCGGAGTGATCTGCGGACCCTGCCACGCCGAGGAGGTGGCCATGGAGCGCCTCAGCTACCTCACCATTGCCTGCCAGGACCGCACCAAGGCCGAGGCCATGGGCCATGCGCTCAACGGACGGTTCATGAAGACCAGCCTGAGCGACGACATCTACGGCACCGAGTACGCGGCCATCCTGAAGAACGTCATCGCGGTCTGTGCCGGCATCACCGTGGGCCTGGGCTATGGCGACAACTTCCGGGCGGTGCTCGTGAGCCGTGCCATCCAGGAGATCGAACGCTTCGTGACGGCCGTGCATCCCATTGCGCGCGACATCAACGAGCCCGCCTACCTCGGCGACCTGCTGGTGACCGCCTACTCCACCTTCAGCCGCAACCGCGAGTTCGGCAACATGGTGGGCAAGGGCTACAGCGTGCGCGCCGCGCAGCTGGAGATGAACATGGTGGCCGAGGGCTATTACGCCGTGAAGTGCGTGCACGAGATCAACGCCAAGCTCGGCGTGGACATGCCCATCACCGAGACCACCTACCGCATCCTCTACGAGAAGATGGCGCCCATGATGGAGATGCGATTGTTGAGCGATCGATTGGCGTGATGGGCCTCATCAGACTCCACTGGGATTTCTTCGGACCCGATGCCACGACGACCGCCGAACACTTCCTGCATCACCTGGACGAGTTCTGCAAGCGCGAGAACATCAGCGGCCACCGGCACTGGGTGGTGCCGCAACCGGTGCGCTCCACCGCCATCATGGAATGCGACGAGCAGTACCTGAAGCCAGTGCGCGATGCGTTACGGCCCGTGCGTGGTGAACGGGTGATCGAAGAGTAGCTCAGCGTACGATGCGCACCGAGCTTCGCTGTCCCCCAGCGACCATCTCCACCACATAGGCCCCTGAGGCCAGACCTTTCACATCGCTGTTCAAGCGCTGTGGTCCGGCCGGCATACGGGCAGACATCAGCTTGCGCACCAAGCGACCATTGCTGTCCAACAGGTTCACCTCCACGTGTCCAGCCATGGGCACGTCCACCTCTGTAACGAGCTGGTCGGCATTGATGAACCAAGCCCTAATTGGCTCCTTGTTCCCCGCATCGTCGCCAACAGCGGTGGTGACGTCCCGCACCAACAGCACCCTGAACAGTCGCGTGGTCGCGTCGCTTTGCGTGCCGGTGTTGATGAAGAAGATGTTCGCGGCACTGCTCTGTATACCGCCCACTATATGGCCCGCAAGCACGGTGTCGGCGGTCAATTGGTCCAGGTCGATGATCGCCGTGGATGTCGAAGGCACATCAGGGTGGATGATGAACTCAGCGCCTGACCCGAGCAACGCCGGCATCGTACCGATCGCGGTCTCCAACAGGCTGCCATCGCTGGCGCGTTCCACCTTGCTGATGGTGTTCACGAAGGGTACGTTGGGGTCGTCCCACAACTGACCCTCGGCGTCGAAATAATACTGCCCGATCCCTCCAAAGAACACTGTGCTCATGCGGTCCGCCTGTGCTGACCAGGCAGGGAGGTGGGCCGTGTGGTACTGATTGAGCAGTTGCTCGAAGCCGGGCACCACGGTATAACCCTCAGGCCCGATATCCACCGTGTTCAGCCACGGGATATCGTCCACATATTGAAAGACCCCGGTAAAGGCCGTGAAGCCCTGCGAGCCGCCCGGAAAGATCTGTGGCACCAGGTTGTAATCGCGGCGGTGCAGGTTCACCGTGTCCACGGTCTCGGCAAAGTCGGTGATGCTCATGGACGCACCGTCATCGCTGATGCGGAACCGGCGGATGGCATTGGTGTACTCCTGAATGAAGCCCGGCCCGAAGTCCGGGCCCTGCGGATTGTAACGCCCGATGAAGCGCTGACCGCCCACCAGGTAGAACTCATCGTTCAACAGGCCCAGATAGCCGCCGGTCACCGCCATGCGCACATCATCGATCTGCCGAAAATGCGGGGTCAAGTCGCCTCCTGTCTTGATGGCCGCGATGGCTCCAGGCATGTCAACAGCAGTGAGCTTCGAATGCGTGATGTGATCGTTCGCCGTGGGCGAGAACCCGTAACCGCCGATGATGTAGAGCGTATTGCCCCGCATCTCGAACTCCATATTGGTGCATTGCAACTGCTCGAACACCGCTGTGGGCAGGGAGGACAGGCTAGCGCTCCAGACCTCTGTGGTGGTGGGGTTCACCACATAGGCCGTGGTGTTGTTGTCCGCAGCGAGAAAGGCCGCGAACGGCTGCCTGCGATGCAGGCCATCCGTGCGTCCGCCGATCAATAGCCACTCCCCCTCATGCTGGCCCCAGGCGAACGACTGTATGCCGGGCATGTTCGGGATGGTGACCTCCTGCAACACGACCCGACGATCACCCAGGTGCTGGGCGGAAAGGGCGAAGGGCAGGGCGAACAGGAACAGACTGAGGGGACGGATCTTCATGGTCGGAACGGTTCTGGGGTTCAAACCTCCGACTTACACCATGCACGGCCAGTGACCCTTGTCACACAAGCCCTGCGTTCAACCCAGCACCCACCGCAACAGCCTCTCCTTTACGCGCGTGTACGGCGGCAACTGAAGACCCGGCTCGATCAGCGTGCTGGCATGCACGATGCCCTTGTGATGCGAGAACAGCTCGAAGCTGGCCTTGCCATGGTAACGGCCCATGCCACTGGTACCCACCCCGCCGAACGGCATGTCCGGGTGGCCGAAGTGAAGCATGCAGTGGTTGATGCAACCGCCTCCGAAAAGGATCCGTTCCGTGAAGTACTTCTGCGCTTTACGGTCACTACTGAACACGTAAGTGGCCAAGGGGAACGGGTTCCGCGCGACAGCAGCCAGCACTTCCTCCCGCTCGGTCCAGGGGATCAGCGGCATCACCGGGCCGAAGATCTCCTCGCGCATGGGCGGGGCCTCCAACGGAACGTCCATAAGGACGGTCGGTGCGATATACCGATCGGATGCATCATGCCCTCCGCCGACCACCGCATTTCCATGGACCAGGTAGTCACTGACCACTTGGAACCGCCGATCGTTCACCAAGCGCGCGAAATGCGGGCTCTGTTGCGGTTCTCTTCCATAGAACCGTTCTACGTGCTTCGACACCGCGGCGACGAACGGTTCCATCACCTCCCGATGCACCAGTACATGGTCCGTGGCGATGCAGGTCTGGCCGGCGTTGAAGTACTTGCTCCAGGCAATGCGCTGTGCCGCACGATCGATGTCCACCCTGCGGTCCACGATGGCGGGGCTCTTGCCACCCAGTTCCAGCGTAACAGGCGTAAGGTGCGGGGCGGCCAGGGCCATGATCTGCCTGCCCACACCGGGGCTGCCCGTGAAGAAGATGTGATCGAAACGAAACGGTGCGATCAGCTGTGGGCCCACCATTCGGCCCGGCCCCTTCACCACCAGCACATGCTCCGGGGCAAAGGCCTCGCCGATGATGCGCTCCAGCACTGCGGCCGTATGGGGCGTTTCATTGCTTGGCTTCACTACCACACAGTTGCCCGCGGCAATGGCACCCACCAACGGCGAAAGCACCAACAGCGCCGGATAGTTCCACGGCGCAATGATCAACACCACGCCCAATGGCTCTGGACGCACCGTACTGGAGGACACTTGCAACGACAAGGGCGTGGGAGGGTGCGCAGGCCGCATCCACTCCTTGAGGTGTGCCAACGCGTGATCGATCTCAGTGTAAACCAGGCCCACATCGCTGAGGTAAGCCTCAAAGCGGGGCTTGCGCATGTCCGCGTGCATGGCCCCGAGGATCTCCTCCTCGTACTTGCCCAACGAAACGCGGAGGCGCTTCAAGGCATCGCGGCGCGCGACATAGGGAAGCGTTGCCCCGGTGTTGAAATGCGTCCGAAGCGTCTTCAGGAGGGCTGATCGATCGTTATCCGTGGTCATGGGATGCAGTACAAAGTAACGCCCCTCCCTGGATCGGACTAAGCGGCCAGAACGAAGTCCACTCCCTCCACCAGACCACGAGATGAAAGGAACGCTGCGATCCTGTCCCCCGCACCCCGCTGGCTGATGAAGCTCACCACGAAAGCCTCCCCGGTCGCCGGCAGTTCCAAGTGTGGTATGAAGGAACGACCAGGCACACCGCTTCCCTTCACGTCTGTGAAGGCGTGTACCGCAATACCTTCCGTCTCCAGCAACGCAGCCCGTTCCTGGCACAGCACACTGGTGCCCGCGATGATGACCGGCCGGCCGTTCAACCTCGGCTTCAGCCACTTCGCCAGCCACTTCACCTTGGTGCTGAAGAAGGCGTCAACACTGTAGTTCGAATGCGTTCGGCTTAGTCGATGAGCATGGTCGTTCCAGGTGAGCAATTCGTCGGGCAGCTTCGCGAAGCGCACACCGGCGTCCATCCAGCGCAGCCAGAGCTCGTGGTCCTCGGGTAGCGGTCCTGTATCGTAGCCGCCGTATTGCTCCACCAGTTCGCGGCGGAACATCACCGTGGGGTGCGCAAGGGGCGCGTCAACGAAGCGCTTCACGTAGTGGTCGTTCGGGGAAAGAATGGCGTTCTGCCAGTCCACGAAGGCTCGCATGCCACGGTGCTCGGGCATGATGCTGGCGAAGGTTGTGCGGGTACCGAGTACACCGATCCCCGGATGAACATCGAGAAAAGCCACCTGCTTCGCGAGGCGCTCCGGATGACTGATGTCATCGGCATCCATACGGGCGATATACCCCCCCTCGGCATGAGCCAGCCCGGTGTTCAAGGCGTGGGCGATACCGATGCGTGGCTCGTGCAGCACCCTGATCCGTGGCTCGTTCCCTGCCCAACGTCGGACGATGGAAGGGCTTTCGTCAGTACTGGCATTATCGATCAACACCAGCTCCCGATCATCAAATGACCGCTTAACAATGCTCGAGATCGCAGCATCCAGCGTGTGTGCGGAATTGCGAAATGGCAACAGGACAGAGACCAAGGCCATACGTCAGCTTGCTTCGGTCAAGGCCTTCAAGACCAACTCCGCCTTCTTCGCGCCCACCTCGGCCACCACATCCTCGGGCATGGCTTCGCGGATGCCTTTGATGCTTCCGAAGCGCTTGAGCAGTTTCTGCGCGGTGCCGGGGCCGATGCCGGGGATCTCCTCCAGACCGGTTCGCACGATGCGTTTGCTGCGTTTGCCGCGGTGGTGTGTGATACCGAACCGGTGCGCCTCGTTGCGCATGTGCTGGATCACCTTGAGGCTGCTGCTACGTTTGTCAATGTGCAACGGGTAAGGGTCTCCGGGGAAGTAGATCTCCTCCAGCTTCTTGGCGATGCCGATGATGGCGATCTTCCCACGCAGGCCCAGGCGGTCCAGCGCTTCGAGGGCAGCGCTGAGCTGGCCCTTGCCGCCGTCGATGACGATGAGCTGTGGAAGCGGTTCGCCCTCGGTGACGAGCCGGCTGTAGCGGCGCTCGACGGCCTCGGTCATACTGGCGAAATCGTCCGGACCCTCCACCGTGCGGATGTTGAAGTGCCGGTAGTCCTTCTTGCTGGGCTTGGCGTCCTTGAAGACCACGCAGGCGCTGACCGGGTCGGTGCCCTGGGTATTGCTGTTGTCGAAGCACTCGATGTGGCGCGGCAGTTCACTTAGGCGCAGGTCCTGCTTGAGCTGCTCCAGGGTGCGGGTGGTGGCGCCCTCGGGGTCGGTGAGCTTCTCCTGCTTCTGCTTGTCGAGCATGAAGTAACGCACGTTGCGTTCGCAGAGCTCGAGGAGCTTCAACTTGTCACCGCGTTGCGGTACGGTGAAGCTGAGGCCGGGTACCTCGATCTCGGGGTCGAAGGGCACGATGGCCTCGGGCGCGAGGCTGTGGTAGCGGGTGCGCAGTTCGGCGATGGCGAGCTGAAGCATCTCCACGTCCGTCTCCTCCAGTCGGCGTTTCAGTTCGATGGTGATGCCATGCACCACGGCCCCATCGATGACGCGCATGTAATTGACGTACGTGCTATTGGGATCGCTCACCAGGCCGTAGATGTCCACGTCGCCGATGTCGGGGTTCACCACGATGCTCTTGCTGTGGTAGCTCTCCAGCCGTTCGATCTTCTGGCGGTAGTCCTCTGCTGCCTCGAACTCCAGCCTTTCCGCATGGGCATGCATCAGGGGCTTCATCACCTTCAACAAGCCGCTCACACGCCCTTTCACGATCTCGCGCACCTGCACCATGTTGGTGGTGTACTCGGCCTCATCCTGCAGGCCTTCACAGGGGCCTTTGCAGTTGCCGATGTGGTACTCCAGGCAACGTTTGAACTTGCCGGCTGCGATATTCTTGGACGAGAGGTCGTAATTGCAGGAGCGCAGTTTGTAGAGCTTGTGTACGAGGCCCAGCACGGTCTTCATGGTGCGGACGCTGGCATAGGGGCCGAAGTATTCGCTGCCGTCGTGCTCGGGATTGCGCATGCCTTCCACGCGGGGAAAGCGCTCGTTGCGGATGCGGATAAAGGGGAAGCTCTTGTCGTCGCGTAGTAGGATGTTGTACCGCGGCTGGTGCTCCTTGATCAGGGAGTTCTCCAGCAGTAGGGCCTCGAACTCCGTGGGGACATGGATCACGCGCAGGTCAACGATCTTGCGGACGAGCAGACGGGTCTTGCCATCGGCATGGTCCTTGGCGAAATAGCTGCCCACGCGGTGGCGCAGGTCCTTGGCCTTACCCACGTACAGGATGGTGCCGTCGGCATCGAAGAACTGGTACACGCCGGGGGTGTGAGGCAGCAGGCGGACCTTTTCGCGGACGTCGAGGGGGGAGGACACGGGTCAAAGATCGGGGTTGGGCTGAGCCCGTGATGATCCGTCTTTGATCTAAGCTGGGTAGAGTTGGCGAGTGGCAAGTTGGCGAGTGGCGCGTAAAAGCCCCCCCGCCCTGAGCGCCCGGCAGGGGCCTTTGCAGTTGCCGATGTGGTACTCCAGGCAA
>JBKDXR010000064.1:0-36064 GCA_046306055.1 Flavobacteriales bacterium | reverse complement strand
TGGCCACGCTGCCCACAGCAAGCACGCTGTGGCTCCTCAGCGTAACACCCAGGGTCACGATGGCCCCCGCTCCCACCCAGCTGCCGTCCTCCAGGACCACAGGCTTGGTGTAGGTTGGGTAATCGATCTTCTTGTAGTCGTGGCTGCCCTGGATGATCATGGCACCCTGACTGATGACCACGTTGTTGCCAATGGTGAGCTGGTCCAGGTTGTCGAGCCAGGCACGCTGGCCTATCCAGCTGTGATCGCCGATACGGAGCTTCCACGGGAACTTGATATTGACGCCCGGATGGATCACCACGCCCCGACCCACCTTGGCGCCAAAGAGCCTCAGCAGCGCGGGTTTCGGCGAGCGGAACGGGAACAAAGGGTTGAGGAAGAAAATGGCATTGGTGAAGTACCACAGGGTGCGCTTCACGAATCCCGCACCGGGATCGAAGTCCGATGAGTTATTGAAACGGCTCAGATCGACGGTGGCGCGTGAGGTGCTCATGCCTTGAACAATTTCAGGTTGAGCAATACCGCCTGGGGATCTTCTGCCTGCCGTTTGCCGTACTGGAACGCTCCTTCGGACCATTGATCGAATTCGGCCTGGTCCATGTCGATGAGGCGTTGGATGGTGCGTGTGAAGGCGGAAAGGTCGTTCAAGGGCAGGTCCCATCCCACGTGCTGCCGCTCCAGGTCGCGCCATGGCGTGCGGTCACTGATCAACAGGGGAAGTCCGGTACACATGGCCTCGAGCATGGTGTGGCCGAAGTTATCGCCCTCGTTGGGCATGAAGAGCGCATGGTAGCCCTCGGCGAGCTTGGCAGGCACGGCTTCGGAAGGCAGGGGGCCGTGGTAGGTGAAGTGTACGTTCGGAGGTAGTTGTGCGATGGCCTGCTGGCAGGTGGCCCAGTAATCCGCATGGTGCACAGGACCGAAGAGGTCGAACGTAATGTCGCCGTGCAGTCCGTGGAGGCTCTCTATGATCAGGTGAATGTTCTTCTCGGTGGCGATCCGCACCACGTTCACCAACCGGACACTGCCCGGTCGCTTCAAGCGCGGAGGCCGGCCGGTCGCTTCCATTCTCCGCGGCAGGTTGGGCACCTCGTGAATGGGGACCTCCTGCCCTATCCATCGGCGTATGCTCGCGGTCTCGTCGCTGCTGGTGGATTGGAACTCGACTTCCCGATACAGTCCTGCAGCGCGCCCGATCGACAGGAACGTCCGCTTCTTCAGGGCTCCCTGTCCCATGGGTCCGGGAAGCAGCATCCCCCTTGCGGCCGCGATGCGCCGTTGCTTGGTGCCCCGCAGCAAGGCCAATGGCATGATCGAGTACCACCAGGAGAACATGCCGTTGATGTACACTGCGTCCCAAAGGCGATCGGTCAAGAGCTTGGACCAGTTCGCTCGCGTCCTTCCCTCTGTTGAAGCATACCAGACCCGCTCCCCACTGGGCAGCTCGGTCCATGAATTGGGAACAATGCCCGGGTATGGTGCATCAGCCGTGTAATCCGTGTCGCTGGTCACGAACCACAGGTCCACGTGATCGCCGATGTGGTCCACCAGGTTCATCATGCTGCGCACAGGTCCACCGCCCTTGTAGCCGGGCTTGTACCAGTCCACGAACACGATCACCTGCGGCTTGCTCATGGTCGCTCCTGTGCCAATTGGACCAGTGTCAATGCCCATTCCGAGGGCCCCCACGCCGATCCCAGTTCGTGGCTGCGTTCGCCCATTTCGCGCAATTGTCCGTCGGTGCTGTTCACCATTGATCGCAGGGCGTTCATCAAGGCGTCCTTGTCATCCGCTTGGAACATCACTCCATTGCGTCCAGGCTCCAGGAAGCGCTCTCTGGCCCTTACTTGATCGCTCAGGATCAATGGTAGCGCCGCACACGCATGCTCCTGTACGACCACGCCCCATGGTTCGTAGTTGCTGGCCAGCACGAACACACCGCTCTGGCCCAGGATCTCCGCCATTTCGGTGGCCTGCTTGAAACCCCAGTGCTTGATCCGTGGATGTATGCCAGCGGCGGATGTGCTCACCTGTTCGAACAGGTCACCAGTACCCACGCACCACAGTTCCCAATCGCCGGCCCCGTTCCGTTCACAGAGCTCAGCAAAGGCATCGCATAGTAATTGATGGTTCTTGGCAGGTATGTAGCGCGCCACGCAAAGAAAACGGTGGGGCCAGACCTCGGTCCGTGACCTTAACAACCGTTCGCCGATGGGCAGGAACAACGCGGTGTCGGCCGCATAGAAGCCGGTGCGCACTTGCTTGGGCGGAAAGCCCATTCGCAACGCATAGGTGCGTTGTTTGTCGCCGGTGACCCACGCATGGGAGAAGAGCCTGCCGAAGGTGAAGCGTGCCACCAACGTCGCGACCCACTGGCGCAGATCCCCACGCCAGGCCGTATCACTGCACATCACCACCCGGTGACCGTGGCCTCGCAGATGGCGGCACACGCGCAGGTAGCCCTTGTCGATCCATCCAGTGCACAAGGTGAGGTCGGGCTTCACGCGATCGGTCAGCGCGATCAGGTCGGCCGTGGAGAAAGACCTTCGCTCGTGCAGGGTGATGCCATCGGCCACCCGAAGTTCGAAAGGCGCTTCACTGTTCACCGGCCAGCGGACCACATCCACCTGTACCCCGTGGTCGCGTACGGCGCGCTCCAGACCGGCAAGCACGTAAGGCGCCAGTTCCGTGTAGAGCACGAGTATGCGCAAAGGGCGTTGGTCCGACATACCGGGCAAAGATGCACGACCTCGCCGAGCGGATCACGTGTCCCGCCGGAGATCATCCACAACCCTTGTGGGCATTGTTCAGCGGATGCGGATATCGAACAGGTCGCGCGTTCGCCTGCCGCTGGCGAACCGCTGCTTGTAGTGCCGCACCCAGAACGCGATCAGCGGAGCACCAACGAACGTGGGCCACAGCCATTGGAGCCAGGTGGGCTTGATCATGTCCAGATTGACCGCGCTGAACGCGGACACCGTGGCGATATAACCGCCAAGGAAGCCCGTCATGTGCGCGTAAAGCCACTCGCGCTTATCGTGGGTGCGCTTGTAGAAACGCTGCAGGTCGCGCCAGACGAAGGAAAGGCCTATGGCACCGAACACCAGGAAAATGATACTGGCGGGGTCGCGATGGCCCATCAGTAAATGCGCAAGTCCCCAAAGGAAAAGTCCGCCATTGACCACCCCGGCGGTGCCGTGGATGAGGATGTCGGTGCGCGTAGGTCGCAGTCCTTGGTGCAGCTTCTTGAGGTGCAAAGCCCGGTAACCCGAGGCGATCATGTGGAAACTGAAGACCGCGACCATCGCCATCAGGATATTGGGACGCATGATACCGGCGATGATGGCCGTAAGCGCCACGATGGCCATGGTATAAAAGAAGACCCGACCCCATTGTCGGTGCGCATCACCACCCTTGGCCACGATCATGGCCAGCGGTGCCACCACCAAGGCCACTCCCCCGCTTACCATGTGGGTCATCAGGATAATGCGCAGGAGAACAGGGTCCTGGTTCATGGGTGCTGAGGTCGGTACAGGTCGGAAATTAGGACATACGGACCATCCGGCAAGTTGAAATAGCGTTTGTCGAGCTTGCTTGCAGGCCAATCATCGCTCATGGCCGGGAATTTCAGCCCGAGCGGCAGCGCCTCCATTCCTTCGGCTGGCACGATCACTGCGGTCAGGCATTCATCCGGACCGTCCAACGCGCTCAAAAGCAATGTTTCGTAAGGGAGGGCCCACAGAATGTACAGGCCCGCCTCGTCCAGTTCCCCGGCCCGCACGGCGGCCTTTTGCGCATGGGCCTGCTTCACCAGGTGCACCACGTTCTCCAGCAAGGCCAGCCGCTGTGTTGCGGGACGTGAAGCGAACGAGATACCCCTGAACTGCAGGAAGACCACCACCAACAGACCGAGCCATATGATCGTGCGGGGTTTCTTCGCCCAATACGCCATGTGATGCAGCAAAGGCAGTGCGACCAAGGTGGCCAGCGGCAGGAAGTTCTTCTCCATCATCATGGCCGCTTCCCCGCTGTGGTAGGTCACCACGTTCAACACCACATAGCCGACCACTGCGACCAGGACCAGCAGTAACGTATTCGTTCGTCGCGAACGGAACAGCGACACGCAAAGCACGATCAGCAGGGTCCAAAGGGGGATGTAGTGCGTGGTATACTCCCATGTGTGGCCGATCAAGAAGGCCAGTGCGGGTTGATCCGCCCCTTGCAACAAGGTGGGCGCGCCTTGGGTGGTGGCATGGTACAGTCCGGCCTCATAGCCCGACGGCGGGAACAACAGCCTGCCGAACAAGCCCCAGGCCATCGTGGTGACAAGCAGAATGACGTGTGTTCTCCGGTCGGCCGGACGATGCAGGAAGAAATAGGCCAGCACGAACAACGCGATCAAGCCACCGACGGGATGTACGGTGACCACCAGAAGGAGCGCGACGAACAAGGCCAGCAAGCGCCTCCAAGGGTTGTCCTGTGCATCCGTGCGATCGAGCAAAGCGGCCAGCAGGAACGGATAGCACAACAGGTAATTGGCCTCGAGCACGATGCCGTAGAACGTGAGCCTGGTGCATAGCACGGCGGCAAGGGCTGTCGCCGCAGCGATCCACGGCCTGCGCAGGGTGTGGGCGATCAGGATGAAAATGACGTAGGGTACGAGCACATGGCCGAGCGATGCGAACCGCAACAGGCTTTCCAAGGGAAGTCCAAGCAGTTTGAGGACCTTGACCATTAGCTGGGGAAAGATGGCCGCGAAACGATAGGCCTCCACCTCCACCCCGCTCTTCTGCACCCACTTGAAGATCTGGTAGGCTGAATCGACATGCACCACCCGTGCCTTCCAGTGGAGCAGGGAAAGTACGGCAAGGCCCAGGAAAAGAAGGTGGCCCACCAGCAGAACGGGACCTTGTCCCTTGTTCACGTCCTCCCCCTTCATGGCCGCTGGATGATCAGGCGGGATGAGGGTGAGTTACCGAATGCGATGAAATAGATGCCTTCCGGAAGGTCCAAGGTCACTTCCTGCTGGCCTGCGGGGATGCGGACCTCCATGACCGATCGTCCCGATGGATCGCGGACGCTCAGGACCCTCAACGCGCTGGTCGGGTCGAAATGGATGATGCCTGTAGAGGGGTTTGGGAAAATGAACGACACATTGGAAAGGCTGACACGATCATCCATGCTCACGGGGTCGAATTCAATGATGACCTCATCGGAATCAGTAAACCCAACCTCATTTGTTCTCACAAGAAAGATGTCCGCCATACCTGGTCCGTAGGAAAAAGTCGTCCCACAGAGAACATAACCACCTTCTACACGGACCAAGGACACGCCTGTATCCTCAAGCCCTCCGCCTTGAGTTTGCCCAAGTATGAAATCGCCATTAGCGTTGTTGAGCATCAGGAACATATCACGACCACCAGCCCCACCTTGAGCAACATATCCGATCGATGCAAACCTGCCATCGGACAATTCAAGATGTTGATTGCCATCCTGATCATTGGTCTGACCCCAGCTTCTCTGCCATAGCAGACCACCCTCGCTGTCGATCTTGAAATGATATTGCTCAATGACCTCAGCAAAGCTCTGTGTTGTTCCAACGATCGAATAGCCACCGTCCGCCGTTCTGATGATGTCCTTTGCCTCGTCATCCTCCTGGCCGCCATAGGTATTCCACCACACTACGCTGCCGGATGAACTAATAAGAGTGACCAAGGCATCCTTGCTGCCATCAGCCGTGCCCACGGATCCACAAACGATCATTGATCCATTTGGACCTGACTCAACATCACGGAACACTACTTCATGATCGGATGAGTATCTTCTTGTCCAAAGCGTATCGCCATTCTGGTCTAAACGGAGCAGCCACCCTTGACCTATTGTTGACCAACTATAGGTCGTGCCGACCGCAACAGCTTCTCCCTGCGGTTGTTGAGCTATAGCGGATAGAAAATCCCATCCCGGACCTCCGTATGTGCTTTGCGACAACATCACACCAGACGCATCGGTCCTTACAATGAGGCCATCATAGCCGCGCGCCCCGCCACCAGCATAGTTTCCAACGATGAACAGATCGCCCGAATCCGTTTCGAACAGATCTTGAGGGTCTTCCAGATAAGCGGTGCCCAATAATGCCGACCAGAGCCTATTTCCCAGAAGGTCCAATTTCATCAGGTAGAAATCCGTTGAGCCTTGACCAAAGCTTCCTGTAGAGGCAAGTACCATCAGCCCATTATCCTGGGTAACAATGACCTTCCTGGCACGGTCCACATCCAATCCGCCAAAAACCCTCTTCCAGGTGGTTTGCCCCATCGATGACTTTGTGATCATCAGCAAGAAGGTCAAGGCCAGAAGATCCTTCATCACGATACTTGGGCTTCTAAGTTGGTCAATGAAGTGCATCGCCGGTGCGGCCTAACTTCGCAGCATGTCTCAATCGGCGGTCCGCAATTTCGTCATCTTTCTTGTATTTCTGGTCCTCGTTGATCTTTACGCCTACAAAGGTCTGAACACGGCATTGGCCAATCACTCATTGACCCTGCGAAGGATCATCCGGTTCTTGTATTGGATCGTTTCCATTGGGATCCTGGGCTTGATGATCTGGTCGGTGGTGAGCATGCAGGACCCCAAGGTTCGTCGCGACCACAGCTATATGTTCTCGCTGGTCGCCCTTTTCCTCCTGTTCTTCCTGCCCAAGCTGGTGATGGTGCTGTTCCATGGTCTGGACGACCTGCTTCATCTTGGACGCTGGGCCTGGTCCAAATTGCTGCCCGGCAGCATCGACACACCGGGCGAAGGGATCGATCGGATGCGGTTCCTCAGCCAACTGGGGCTGATCGTGGCCGCCATTCCGTTCACCGGAGTGCTCTACGGCGTGACCAAGGGCAGACGCAATTTCAATCTCGCACGGATCCCCGTGCGCAGTTCCAAGCTACCGGCTGCATTCAATGGCCTTCGCATCGTGCAGATCAGCGACATGCACCTCGGTAGCTATGGCGGCGATCTGAGCATTGTACGACACGGTGTGGAGTTGATCAACGCCGAGAAGCCTGATCTGATCGTGTTCACCGGTGATCTGGTCAACGACTACGCAGAAGAGGCTGAACCGTTCGTGGAGGTCCTGCGTGGACTGGAAGCACGGCTGGGCAAGTATTCCATCCTGGGGAACCATGACTACAGCGACTACCCGAAATGGGAAAGTCCGATGGCGAAGGCCTCTAATCTGGAGCGATTGAAGGCGATCCATGGTGAAATGGGTTTCCGGCTGCTACTGGACGAGCATGAAGTAATCGACATAGGGGGAGAGCGGATCGGACTGCTCGGCGTGCAGAACTGGGGCCACCGGTTCCAACAGTATGGAGATCTTGCCAAGACCATGGCCGGTTCGGAGGCACTGCCCTACAGGGTCCTGTTGAGCCATGACCCCACCCACTGGACCCATCAAGTGCAGGGAACTGGAATAGACCTGACCTTGAGCGGTCATACGCATGGCGCACAGTTGGGCGTGAAGCTGGGCAACAGTACCTATAGCCCTGCGCAGTGGGTCTATAAGCACTGGGCCGGGCTTTACCACGAGGGCGAGCAACAACTGTATGTGAACCGCGGCTTCGGGTTCATTGGCTTTCCTGGCCGAGTGGGCATGCCACCGGAGATCACCGTTCTTGAATTGCAACGCATGACCGCCTAGTGCGGCATTGCAAGTCTATTTTGCGACCAACGTGATGAAGCGGAAGATCATCGTTCTGGTCCTTGTCCTGTTCACCGGGCTCAATGTCTTTCTGGCACTGAATCGACACAGCCACTCGAAGCCCCACTCCTACCACGGTGAGCTTTGGGCTGATCGGGGTGGATACTTCGTCTACCTGCCTGCTGCGACCTACTACAGTTTCGATGCCCGAAAGCTACCTGGAGGATTGGATACGCTTACTGGGCGCGGATTCAAGTTGGACACACTGAGCGGCCGCGTAATTACCAAATACACGGCGGGTGTTGCCATGCTGCAATCCCCCTTCTACTTATTGGGGCATGGATTGGCAAAGCTTTCGGGATGGACTACTGCACCCTATGGACCACTGGACCATGTTCTCGTGGATATCGCAGCTTCCACATTGCTTTCACTGGGTTTGCTTTTGCTCTTTTTGAACCTGAGACAGCGTTATGGTGAACAACTGAGTGGGTGGTTACTGCTTGCCATCTATGCGGGTTCCAACCTTTATTTCTACACCATTGGCGATCCAGGCATGTCGCATGTATACTCATTCTTCCTGTTCTCGCTCCTGTTATTCCTGGTCGATCGCTGGTACCAGAGGCCGGATCGCTCACTTACCCTTGTTTGTATCGGTATTACCGCCGGACTGATCTTGTTGGTCAGGCCGACCAATGCCGTATTCCTTATTATTTCACCATTCGTGAACGCGACCGATCTAAGAACTGGTTGGCGCCGGATCGCATCCCATATCTCTGCAAAGCGGGTGGTCCTTCTGTTATTGCCAGCATCACTGGTTTGGCTTCCCCAACTCCTCTACTGGCATTATGCGTTTGGGAGTGCCATCACCTGGCCTTACGTAGATGAGGGATTCACCAACTGGGCGGCTCCCGAGTTCGCACGTTTCTGGTTCGCTCCGAACAATGGCCTTTTCACTTACACTCCTTTGTATGTCCTGGTCATATTAGCCGCGGTTGTCGCATGGGTCCATAAGGACCTGGTCACGGCATGTACTTCATTGGCCGCATTCCTTGCTATCAGCTACCTCGGTTCATCGTGGTGGGTTTGGCACTTCGGCTGCGGTTTCGGTAGTCGTACAATGGTGGAGTACCTCGCGCTCTTTGCCTTCCCACTGGCATCCTGGACGCGTTGGAGCATTCAACGTTGGGGGCGGTGGCTACCTGCCATGACATACATCCTACTGGCAGCATACAATCTGAAGCTGGTCTATAGCTACGGCAACTGCTGGTTCTTCGATGAATGGGACTGGCAGGCTTTCGGGCACCTGTTATTCGGACCGACCAAATAGATCTTTGGTGGTTGACCGTATGTACCGTTCATTCGGAAAGGGTCGACGCTACGGTTGCAAGTCAAGGGAACACCCCCGCCGCTAGTGCCACGCATCGGTCCAGTTGGGGCAGCTCAAGGCCGGTGCGGTTGCCTTGGTCTTCCAGGTGATGCACGAAGAGCTCGGTCTGCAGGTTGCCCACAAGCTCATCCTCGGCCATCGGGCAACCTCCATAGCCTTTGATGGCGCCATCGTAGCGGCGGCAACCGCCTGCCCAAGCGGCTTGTGTCTTCTCCTTCCAGTTGGTGGGGCTGCAGTGCAGGTGGGCCCCGAACTCCACTTGCGGTAAGGCGGGGATCAAGGCACTGAACATGGATGTGATGTCCTCAGGACGGGCCACGCCCACCGTATCGCTCAAGGCAATGATGCGGACGCCCAGTTCCTTCACCAGTCGGTCTGTCCAATGCAGCGCCACCTCGGTGTTCCACGGATCGCCGTAGGGATTGCCGAATGCCATGCTGATGTAGACCACCAGTTCCTTCCCGGCGCTGGAGGCACTTTCGGCTATGCGCGCGATACGACCCCAGCTGCCCTCGATGCTCGTGTTGGTGTTGCGTTGCTGGAAGGTCTCACTGATGCTGAACGGATAGCCCAGATAGGTCACGCTCTCCTGTTTCACGGCCTCTTCAGCGCCGCGCTCGTTGGCCACGATCACCAACAGCTTGCTATTCGACCCCGTGCGGTCCAGCCGGGCCAGCACGTCTGCGGTATCGGCCAGCTGCGGAATGGCCTTGGGGCTTACGAAACTGCCAATGTCGATGGTGTCGAAACCGACCTTGAGCAATTCGTTGAGGTAGCGCACCTTCACATCCGTGGGGATGAACGGACCAATGCCCTGCATCGCATCCCTTGGGCACTCAATGAGCTTCAGCCTTTCCATTGCGCATATGCTTCGTTGATCCGCTTCACGAGCGCGGGCCCTTCATAAATAAGTCCTGTGTACACCTGCACCAGGTCGGCGCCGGACTGCAATTTCTCCATGGCCGCATCGGCGGAATCGATCCCGCCCACACCGATGATCACGATGGGTCGCGGCAACCGTTCACGCAGGTAGCGCACCACCTCGGTGCTACGCTTCCGGACCGGGGCTCCGCTCACCCCACCGGCGCCCATGGCCTCCACCTCTGCTCCGGGTGTGCGCAGGCCCTGTCGCGAAATGGTGGTGTTCGTGGCGATCACACCGGCAATACCACTCTCCTTGACCACGGACACCACATCGTCCAACTGGGCATCGGTCAGGTCCGGGGCGATCTTCAACAGGATCGGCTTTCGCTCCCCTTTGCTGGTGGTGCGTTGCGCGTTGAGCGCGCTCAACCGTGAGAGGATCGCCAAGAGGGGCTCCTTGTCCTGCAAGGCACGGAGACCGGGCGTATTCGGGCTGCTCACGTTCACCACGAAGTAGTCCACCACGGGGTACAGTGCCTCGAAGCAGGTGATGTAATCATCCAGGGCCTGCTCGTTCGGGGTCACCTTGTTCTTTCCGATGTTGCCGCCCACGATGATGCCCGACTTCCGCTTGCGCAAGCGTTCAACTGCGGCTTGAACGCCGCCATTGTTGAAGCCCATGCGGTTGATGAGCGCACGGTCGGCGGGAAGACGGAAGAGGCGCGGGAGCTCGTTGCCGGATTGGGCCACCGGGGTAAGCGTGCCGATCTCGATGAACCCGAAACCCAGTGCGCTCATGGCATTCACGTGCCTGGCATCCTTGTCCATGCCGGCGGCAAGCCCAACAGGTGAAGGAAAGTCGAGCCCCATCACCTTGATGGGGACCTTGTTCGATGGCCTCTTACCGCCCACCAGTGCCAACGCCCCCGGGACCTTGGCCGCCCATTCCAACAAATTGAACGTGAGATGGTGTGCCTGCTCCGGAGGGAGCATGAAGAGCAACGGTCGAAGCAATTTGTACATCGGCCTCAAAGGTAGCCGCGCCTATTCGAGCGTTACGCGAATGCCCATGAAGCCACGAATGCCTTGAAGGGGAGCGTACATGTAGCTCGCGTCGAAGCTGAAGCCATAGGGATTGCTCACCGGATCGTTCACCGCACGGTCGAAGGGGTCGAAGGGCCTCATGAGCGGGTCTTTCGGAACGAAGTCCAACAGGTTCCGGACCCCACCATAGACCTCGAACCGATGGCTGAACTGATGGCGGACCTGCACGTTCACCAAGGCGTACCAAGGTGAGTATTCCGGACGCGGGTCGTTGGGTACTACCGGAAGCCTCATGGGGCCGTAGCATTGGCCGGTCAGGTCCACGGTGAAGTGGTGCGGCAGGTCCTGGCTGAGCGTGAAGGTGCCCTGCCATTCAGGTGCGAACAACTGTTCCTCGCGATGGTCCGCCTCCACGGTGTACACGTTCATCCAGGTCAATCCGGCCAAGGCCTTGAACCCTTTCCCCCAGCGCGTTTCGAGCTGAAGGGCTGCGCCTTGTGCAACGCCGTAGCCATCAAGGTTGGTGTAAATGATCAGGTCCGGGTCCGTGGCGTAGTCCGGAAGAATCCGGTTGCTGAACCAGGTATGGAATAGGGAGGCATCGAGACCGATGAAGCGCTTTTCGCCCGGCCATTTGCGTACCAGGTTGAGCGTGCCGTTCCAGGAGCGTTCGGGCAACAGGTCCTCTGCTACCACCACGGTGCGGGCACCAGTAAGTGCCGCATGCTCCTCGGTGAACAGGTTCACCACCCGGAACCCGCTGCCGAAGCTGGCGCGCAGGGTCCAACGGCCGCTCGGCGCCCATTTATAGGCAAGGCGTGGGGAGTGCACCAGACCATGGTCCCGGTCGTGGTCCAGCCGGTATCCCATCAACAGCTCGTGTGCTTCGTTCAACATCCAGTCCTCCTGAAGGAAGAGGCCGGGCAATGGCCTTGAATCCGGTGCATTGGTGGTCGACTCTGCACCGCTCCTGATCTCCGTGGCTGGCGTGTTGTCGTCGTAGACGGAATGCCGGTAGGCCAATCCGGCCAGGAACTGTGACCGAGGGCCGAGCTTCCGGTTCCAATACACCTGCCCGAAGTACACGTACTGGTCGGCGTTGTATGGCGTGAGGCCATAGAACGAGCGCTGGTGATGGCCGATGGCACTGAACTGGACCATGGCCGTACCCGGCACATTGAACTGGTACTGGCCGATCGCTTCCCATCGTTCCGTGCGAATGCTCTCCCCATAGATGCTGTCGCCTCCGGCGAATTCAGGCGTCCAGTCCATCTGCCCTCCCCAACGGTCTTCGGTCAGGTAACGTGTTGCCAGGCTCGCCGCCTTTCTCCCTGGTCTGCGTACCGCGACCTTGTTGAACACGGAGATCCGTTCCTGCAGGGTGAGGTCCGTGAATCCATCGGCATTGTCGTCCCGAGGCGCACCGTAATGGAATACGTTCACGCCGATGAGGTCGCTGAAACGTTCATTCCCGAGCTTCACCCCGAGGTCCGCATTGTACTCGTTCCAGGAGGTCCCGGAAAGGTCCAATGCCAGGCGCGGGGCCAACACCGGGTCCTTCGTGATCACGTTGATGATGCCTCCCATGGCCTCGCTACCATAGAGAGCGCTTCCGGGCCCCTTCACCACTTCCACCCGTTCGATCAAGCTGGTCGGTATGCCGCTCAGACCATAAACGGTTCCCAATGAGCTCACGATGGGCATGCCGTCTATCAGAACCATGGTGTAAGGACCTTCCATGCCGTTGATATGGATATCGCCGGTGCTGCAAACGCTGCAATTGACCTGGGGGCGTACCCCGTTCACCATGCCGATGGAGCCGATCAGGTTCGGCGCCGGATCGCGACGAAAGAGCGCCGGAGTGATCACTTCCACCGGCACTGGGCTGGCGTCGCGGCTGATCGCGTTCAGTGTTCCGCTGATCACCACTTCATCCAGTTCCGATACCCGCTGATCGAGGGTGATGGTGCCGAGATCCAAGGTCAGGCCAGGCTGTGTGGTGAAGGGTTGTTCCTTGGTCTCGTAGCCGAGGAACGAGAACCGAAGGACGAGAGGCCCGTTCTGAGGGAGGTCCAATTTGAAGCGTCCTTGGGCATCCGTGGTGGTTCCGGTCATGGTACCGAGCAATGTCACATTGACACCTGGTAAAGGTTGCTCAGGGTCCCTGACCACACCTTGGACCCCACCAGGCTGTCCTTGTGTGGCCACCGGTGCGATCGCACACATTGCATTGATGATGAGAGCCCTCCACATGTTCGACCGATTCCGCGGCAAAACTACATTCATTTTTAGGTCATACTAAAATATATCTTACTTTTGTCGCATCATCCTGTTATGCAATGACATACACGCGTTCCGAAGAGAATTGCCTGAAGGCCATCTTCAGCATCACAGAGCAGGGTGACCAAGGGGGGAGCACAACTGCCATTGCGACACAATTACGAACGAAAGCCTCTTCGGTCACCGAGATGGTCAAGCGCCTCAGTGAGAAGGGACTGGTGGACCATCGTCCCTACCATGGGGTGTCGCTGACCGAGCCGGGCAGCCGCATTGCCACGCGGATCATTCGTCGCCACCGGCTGTGGGAGACCTTTCTGGTCAACCACCTCAACTTTCGGTGGGATGAGGTCCATGACCTGGCCGAACAGCTGGAGCACATCGACTCCGATGAACTGCACGACCGGCTGGACAAGTTCATGGACCACCCCAAGTTCGATCCCCATGGCGACCCCATCCCTGACAAGGAAGGACGCATGATCGATATGGCCGGGGCACTGCCGCTGGCCGAGGTCCCCAAGGACACCTTGGTGCATATCGTGGGTGTGAGGGATTCATCGCCTGCGTTCCTCAAGCTGCTGGATGGATTAGGGTTGAAGCTGGGCACCCAGCTAACCGTGAACCGCAGGTTCGAGTACGACAACTCGTTGGAAGTGAGCAGCCGGTTCCGTAACGGTCTGCTGCTGAACGAGCAAGTGAGCCGCAACCTGACCGTGAAACCGCTTTGACCATGGGGACCATTCTGGATCTCTTCGAACGGATCGACCCCGTGATGGGGGCGTTCATAGCGACCACGTTCACCTGGCTGGTCACGGCGTCCGGCTCAGCACTCGTGTTCGTTGTCGGGAACGCATCGCGGAAGTGGCTCGATGGCATGCTCGGCTTCACGGGCGGAGTGATGGTGGCCGCCAGTTTCTGGAGCCTGCTGGCTCCCAGCATTGAGATGAGCGAGCGCATGGGGAACATTCCTTGGCTGGCACCCGCCGTCGGGTTCGCAGCCGGTGCGTTGTTCCTGTTCGGTCTGGACAAGGCCCTTCCCCACCTCCACATCAACTTCGACCCTTCGCGCACGGAGGGCCCTGCCACACAATGGCACAAGACCACCCTGTTGGTGCTGGCCATCACGCTGCACAATATTCCAGAAGGTCTGGCGGTCGGCGTGCTGTTCGGTGGTGTGGCGGCGGGAATGCCGGAAGCCAGCATCGGAGGGGCCGTGGCCCTGGCCATTGGTATCGGCCTTCAGAACTTCCCGGAGGGTTTTGCCGTGAGCATGCCCCTTCGCCGCCAGGGCCTGAGCAAGTTCCGCAGCTTCTGGTATGGCCAGCTGAGCGCGATCGTTGAGCCCGTGGCCGGTGTGGTGGGCGCCGTGGCCGTAATGCACATGCAACCCCTGCTCCCCTATGCGCTGGCCTTCGCCGCTGGCGCCATGATCTATGTGGTCGTTGAGGAGGTGATCCCCGAGACCCAGCTCGATAAGTACACCGACATCGCCACGTTGGGCTTCATTGGTGGCTTCATTGTGATGATGGTGCTCGACGTTGCGCTGGGTTGAAGGTGGACAAATGCCACAATGGGTGGGGCATCGCCCGTAGCTTCGCGCCTTGCCCTTCGACCCAGGGCATTGTCAGTCACGCATGGCCACCACCCCCATCGAGGTCAAGAACCGAAAGGCCGAGTACGAGTACCATATGCTGGACACGTACGCCTGCGGCATGGTGCTCATGGGGTCCGAGATCAAGAGCATAAGGGCGGGTGGGGCCAGCATCAATGAGGCGTTCTGTGCGTTCGTGGGCGATGAGCTCGTGGTGCGCAACATGCAGATCAACCCCTATGGCACCAATGTGCATTACGTGCATGAGCCCAAGCGTGACCGGAAGCTCCTGTTGCAGCGAAAGGAGCTGGACAAGCTCAAACGCAAGTTGAAGGACGCGGGAATGACCATTGTACCGGTCCGGCTTTTTTTCGCGGCCAACGGCTTCGCCAAGCTGGAGATCGCGCTGGCCAAGGGCAAGAAGACCTTCGACAAACGGGAAAGCCTGAAGGCCAAGGATGTGAAGCGCGACATGGAGCGTGAAGGGTGAGGCATGAACTGGCGTCAGCATATCGCGCGATATGGTCCTGTCCGCTTCCCGGGTGAGGCTTGGATGCGGACCGGGTTCGTGTTGCTGCTTGCGCTTGGCGCGGTGCTGCGCCTCTGGGAACTGCCCCACCTGGCCTACACGCACGATGAACTGAGCGCCCTTGTGCGCATCTATCCCACGTTGGGCGAGACCATCAGCACAGGGGTGGCCAAGTTGGACACGCATCCGCCCGGTGTGCAGGCCTTCGAGTGGGTATGGACGAAGGTGTTCAGCCTGAACGAAGCGGATGTGAAACTGCCGTTCATCGGCATGAGCCTGCTTGCCTTGTTCCTGCTGTACCGCTTTGCGCTGGCCTGGACCGGTCCGGCCCCTGCCCTTCTGCTCACGGCCCTGATGAGCGCATTGCAATATGGTGTGCTCTATGGCCAGATCGCCCGACCTTATGCTGCAGGCCTGTTCACCACGGCCTTGTTGGCCGATCAGCTTACACGGTACGTCGCCTTCCGCTCGAACAGGGCCCTGGTGGGTGCGGCGATGGCCATGGTGGCCAGCGCCTATACGCACCATTTTGCCCTGTTGCTGGCCGCGCTGATGGCCGTTACAGGTCTGGCGTTGGTGGGAAAGGAGCAACGGAAGCCCTATATGCTGGCCTGTGCATCGGCCGTATTGCTCTATCTGCCGAACCTGCCCATTTTTCTTGCCCAATTGGGTCTTGGGGGGCTTTCGGAGTGGCTGGCTCCGCCTTCCTCGACGTGGGTGATCGACCATTTGTGGTGGGTGGCCCATGGATCCGTCACCCTGGCCGTGATGCTGGTGGCCCTTGTCCTTATGTCGGTCTTCTTACGGGTCAAGGAAGGCTCGTTCGAAGGACCATCGACCTGGTTCCTGCCCTTGTGGGGGCTTTTGCCGCTGGCCGTCGGACTGGGCTATTCGATCTGGCGCGCTCCGGTCATCCAGCACTCGGTGCTACTGTTCTCCTTTCCCTATCTCGTGCTCTTTGCGTGGGGTGGCTTGAGGCATTTGCATCGCTCTTGGACCGTGGCCATCACAACTGCGATCGCGTTCACGGCGGTATACACGCTGGTGAACGACCGCAGGCATTTCGACCTGATGTACGCTTCGAAGTACGAGGCGTTCGTGACAGCGGGAGAACGCGCCGTCCGTGAGCTTGGTCCCGCGGAGGTCGCCGTGTTGATCGCTGCCCCGGACCATATGCTCCGCTTCTATACCGATCATCTGTCGGTCTCGCAGGATAAGTTGTCCTATGTTCAATTGCAGGGCCTGAATGACGACCGGCTCGACAGCCTTTTAAGGAATTGGCAAGGCCAATACATCTTCCTTGGCCAGAGCAACGGAGCAGCGCCTGAGCGAACGGCCCGCGTTCAAGCCCATTTTCCCCACCTCTTGCAGAGGCGTGATATGAACGAAGGCCAGTGGTCGCTTTTCTCCAGGAATCCCGGCTACACGACCTTGGGTGATCGCACCTTATTGGCCCAAGCCACGCCGGGCGCTCGATGGCCTTCGGGCTGGGATGTGCATGCCGATCTTCCCGTGGTGGAGCGCGATAGCGGCGTATGGTCGTGGGACCTCAGTGGCAGGGAGTTCGGTGTGGCGTTCGAGGCACTGTTCGATACGCTGGTGACCCATCCCCAACAACAGGTCGAGGTCATTGCAGAGGTCTGGTCACCTGTTCCGGTGCATGATGCTGGCATGATCGCCCATCTGTTCGTTGGCGACAGCACGGTGTTCTATCGGGGAGGTGATGCGGGCAGCATGTTACCCGGTCAACGCTCGGCCAGCCTGATCGTGGCCACGCACTTGGGAGACGCTGGACCTGTCATTGGCCCGGTGCGGTTGAAGACCTACATCCATGTTCGCGACCGGGGGGCCTTGTACATTGACCGTATCTCCATCTGGCTGCGCAAGGAGAACCCGGTGCAGTTCGGCCTAGTGGAACCCTTCGCCTGGCTTGGCCGGTATCCGGTGAACTGAAAAAGGGCCGCCGCAGCGACCCTTTTCACACATCATTGTTCCGATCAGAGCTTGAAGGTCAGGCCAATACCCAGTGACTCCTTGAACTGGGTGGCAGGACCGAGGTACGGCAAGTTGGCGTCATCGAAACGCAGGAACTTGGTGTCGTGGTCGTAGAGCAACACCGTGTTCAGGGTCGCAGCGAACCAGCTGTTCACCTTGAAGGTGAAGAGCGTTTCCCAGGTCACGTCGATGTTCTCGGGGTTCCGCAAGTAGTTGCTGAAGGCATCAGCGCGGGTCATGAACGTAATGTTCTCAGCCAACTGGGTGGTGTATTGCATGCGCACGTATCCACCTAGTTCCAACGAAGTGGTCTCGCCGTTCTTCACACCGTAAACGCGCAGTTCGGGATCGGTCGATCCGTACCATAGGGTCTCGTCGGTAACAATGACCAAACGAGCGGTCAAGGGTGAAACGAACAGCGTGAACTTATCCGATGGCTTGTAATCGATACCCAGACCGGCGAGGGTGTATGCCGGGGCCATCAGGTTCGAGATCCGGAAGCCCTCGGCGTTGAAACCCTCGGTGAACTGGGTCTTGAACTGTGCCACCGCGGCCAGGTACCAGGCGTGGTGCAACTCGTAACCGTACTTCGTGTTCAATTCGATACGGTCATCGGTCTTCTGCGGTTCAGCCCCGTCGTGGATATGCTGGCCACCGAACGCCAGGATGAGGCTGTTGTCCCAAGCCTTCCGGCCTTTTTTCCAGTTGGCGGTGCCATTGAACATGGCGAGACCGCTGACGGAGCTGAAACCACCCGCCGCCCAGTTGGTCAGGTTCACCTGGGTCATGTTGATGTTGAACACGCCGCTCTTGATCCACTTGCCGTCGAGGGAATCGGACACGTGGCGAGCGCGGGCCTTTTCAGCAGCCGCTTCGCGGGCCTTGGCGTCAATATCCTCCTGGGCATTGGCCGAGGTGGCCAGCAGGCCTGAAATGGTGAGCAGAGCGAGTAAGGGTCGTTTCATGATAGGCTTGTTCATTGGGTTCAAACTCGGCGACGAAGATGCGAACTTCGTAACGATCCAGGAAAACTCCGATGGAAAGCGCTTAGGAACATCGTCAGCTGATCGCCAGAACAACGTTGTGCCCCAAAAAGAACATCCCGCCTTCATGGGGCGGGATGCGGTGGGCTATGCCGGATTCGAACCAGCGACCCCTACCTTGTCGAGGTAGTGCTCTGAACCAGCTGAGCTAATAGCCCGAGAGCTCCTTGCGAAGCGGCGGCAAATGTAAGCCCTCGGAACGAATGCTCATGAATGAGCACGGCATGCGTGTTCATCACTGCCATCATCGGGTTACTTTTGTCGGCGAATTCAAGGATAGCTCGCCATGGCTGTAAAGAACATCAACGATAGTGGACGCATCTTCAGGAGCCCGGTATTGGAGGCCCTGACCAAGACCCACATCGCCTTCCCTTTGACCATGTTCTATGGAACGGGGATAGCTGCGCTTCTGCTCTCCTTGTTCCGGTTCGACCAACCGGTGGTCACCTCGATCGTTCTGTTCGTGGTGGGCTTGTTCTTCTTCACCTTGGTGGAGTACCTGGTGCATCGTTACTTCTACCATATGGAGACCGACTCGCCGCGCAAGGCACGGATCCAGTATATCTTCCATGGTGTGCACCATGATCACCCGCGCGACAAGAAGCGACTGGCCCTGCCCCCATTGATGAGCGCTTTGGTGGCGGCCATGTTCATCGGTCTCTACATCCTTGCCATGGGCATGCCGGGCCTGGCGTTCGGCGGTGGGTTCATGGTCGGTTATGCCAGCTACCTGTTGGCGCATTATGCCATTCACGTGTACAACCCGCCCAAGAACTTCCTGGGCGTGATCTGGAAGCATCACAACCTGCACCACTATGTGGGGGATACCGGGGCTTTTGGTGTGAGCTCGCCCTTCTGGGACCACATTTTCGGCACCATGCCCAAAGATCCGATGGCCCGCAAGAAAGCGGCCGCAGCGAAGTCCTGAACGGGACTATTCCGGATGGTCGCGGCCATGGCCCCGGCCCAGCTTATACAGCTCCTCCTCGGCCTTCAGAACGGCCTTCAGACTATCACTGACCTCCTTGTCCTCGATGCGTGCAAGGTCGGGCTGGCCTGCGTCCACCCAGGCCGAGTACCAGAACGAGCCCAATGAGATGATGGATGCGTTCATACGGCGCTCCACCATGCCTTTCATGGCCTCTTCGTAAGCGGCGGTGAACTCCCGGGAATACATGCGCATGCCCGATCGGCCGCGGTCCTCGAACACGTACTTGCGGTCCTCTGGATAGGTCAGGCTCAACTCCCGTTCGATCCCGAGCACACTGTCCACAAGAAGATGACTGGCATGTACGGCGTCCCATGCAGCGTCCAGAGGCTTGCTCAAATACACGGCACGACCGACCAAGTGGTCATAGCTCTCGGCGCTCAGTTCGGGTATGCGCGATTCCCAGAACGCATGGATGCCATGCTGGTTGGTCAATTGGCCATTGTAGTTCTCCGTGGTATGCAGGGGCACGTGGGCATCGCCGATGTAGTGACCCAGTTCGGTGGCATTGCGAAGTATCCGGTCCACATCGCCACGTTGGAAGGCCTGCACCAGCCGGAAGTACATGACCTCGATGTGCCAGGGCACGATGCCGTAGGCCTGCAGGGTGTCCTCGCTCAGTTTGGCCACGGCGTCCTTCCAGCGGCGCGGAACGTGCTCGAAGGGGTCATGACCATGATGGCGGTAGTGGTCGATGTCGATGTAATGCCTTTGGGCCTCCCCTTCCACCGCATAGCGCCTGCGGTCGGGATCCACCGCATGGTCGCTGATGAAATCGATGTGGCGTTTGAAGAACGGGAACATCTCCGGGGGCAGCGTAAAGCAGGCCATCCGGTTGATGCGCTTGTGGCCGTAGAAGCCCCATGCATTGGCAGGTTCCACCACTTCGACCGGCGAAACAGCAAGCAGCAACAGCAGGCCCAGGCCTACAGCAGCCGTTCGAAATGCGGTGCCAATAGAACGGCTCATCACATACAAACGAGCTCACCTTCCCGCAACACGGGGATCTTGGTGCTCTGATCGGGTGTCAGGCAGTACTTCACATCGGGCAACAGGTGCAACTGCTCGATGCGGCGGCGGCGTGGCGCGGCCTTCAGAATGCTCATGAAATTGTCGCGGGCCGCCATGTACATGTACTTGGCCGCGATACTTGAATCCTCCTCCACACCGAACTTGCCGCTTTCCAGCAGGCGGTCCATCACCGCACCGGCGAACACCGAATCCTCGAGGTTGAACTTGTCCTTCCATCCCGAGCAGAGCAGCAGGATGTTGTCGTCCTGCTTCACCAACCAATCGCTCAGGGCGGTGAGGTTCAGGAATGATCCGATCACCAGCGTGCGGGCGTCCTTGGCGAGGTTGATCGCTTTGGTGCCGTTGGTGGTGGTCATCACGATGGTCTGCCCGCTGAGGTCCTGCCCCACGTAGGCCAACGGGGAGTTGCCGAAGGCGAAACCATCCACCACCTCTCCATTTCGTTCCGCGGCTGCGATGTATCCTGGTCGGCCGATGTACTGCCGGGCCTCCTCGATGGTACTCACAGGAATGATCCGGTCCACCCCGTGTTCGAACGCGGCCACCATGGCGCTCGTCGCCCGCAGCACATCGATCACCACCACAATGCCCATGTCCTGGGCGTAAAGCGGATACTGGCCCGGCATAAAGCAGACCTCCACCCGGTAGGGATAATCGGCGTTACGGCTGACCTGCTCCATGCGTTCAGGACTGTTTAAGGAACGGCAGCTTCACCACTTTGCCTTTCAGGGCCTTGCCGCGGATATCGATCCACAGGTCACTTCCTTCGGCGGCCATGGCCGTGGGCACATAGGCCATTCCGATGGGCTTTTGCAGGGTGGGACTTTGCGTACCGGATGTCACCTTGCCCACCACGTTACCAGCGGCATCGAGCACCGGGTGGTCGTGACGGGGAATGCCACGATCAAGCAGTTCAAAGCCCACCAGCTTGCGGGCGGTACCGTTGTCCTTCTGTGCCTTCAAGGTGGCTGAATCTACGAAGTCCTTGGTGAACTTGGTGATCCAGCCCAGGCCGGCCTCTATCGGCGAGGTCGTATCATCGATATCGTTGCCGTAGAGGCAGAAGCCCATTTCCAAGCGAAGGGTGTCGCGGCAGGCCAGGCCGGTCGGCTTGATACCGTGCGGCTCGCCGGCCTCCATGATGGCCTGCCAGGCCTTTTCGGCCAATGCATTGGGCATGTACACCTCATACCCGCCAGCCCCGGTGTAGCCCGTGGTGGAGATCAGTACGAGGCCCACCCCTTTCATTTCGGCATACATCGCCGTGTAATAGGGCATGGCACCAATGTCCTCCGTGAAGAAGCCCTTCAACGTGTCCGTGGCATTGGGGCCCTGTACGGCGACCAGGCTCATGTGGTCGCTGATGTTCTCCAACTGTGCATCGAACGTGTTCTGCGAATTGATCCAGGCCCAATCCTTCTCGATGTTGCTGGCGTTCACCACGAGCACGTAGTGGTGGTCGTCGCCATGCTGCATGCGGTATACAAGCAGGTCATCCACGATACCACCCTTGCCGTTGGGCAGGCAACTGTACTGCACCTTGCCCACCGTGAGCTTGGAGGCATCGTTGCTGGTGACCTTCTGGATGAGGTCCAAGGCTTCCGGACCGCGCACCAGGAACTCGCCCAGATGGCTCACGTCGAACATGCCCACGGGATTGCGCACCGCATTGTGCTCATCGAGGTCCCCGGTGTACTGTACGGGCATCAGGTAGCCGGCAAAGGGCACCATTTTGGCGCCGAGGGCCTCATGAACGTGGGTGAGCGCGGTCTTCTTCAGGTCGGACATGTTCGGTCGTTTTCGTTTGTTGAGTGAGCTCCCGGAACAGCCGTAGGTACACGTCCTTCCAAGCGTTCACGGAATATCGTTCCTCCACGGTGCGTCTTGCCTCGACGCCCAATCGGGCGCGAAGTTCGGCATCCTCCACCAAGTGGACGAGGTGTGCCTCCAGCTCCTGCGGGGTGGATGCCAGAAGGCCGTTCACACCATGGCGTACGATCCTCTTGTTCACACCCACCGCAGCCAGCACCACGGCCTTGCCCATACCCATGTACTGAAGGCCCTTGAAGCCACATTTCCCGCGGCTCCATTCATTATCGGGCAGGGGCATGATGCCGATGTCGATGGGCGCCAGGTCCTCCACTTCCGAGGTACTGTTCCAGCGGACATTCTCCACCTGAAGGCCCTGTGCTTCGAACAAGCGATCACTGATCACGCGGAAAACCACCTTTTCGCCAAAGCGCTGCTGAACATTGCGGAGCGTGGGCACGGCGAGGGCCAGGTGTGCCACGCTGGTCAAACTACCGGTCCAGCCGATCGTTACGCGACCGTCAGGCCGTGGCCGTTGCATCGGTTCATACAGCGTAGTGTCGATCACTGTGGGAATGACGACGACGTTGGCATTGAAGGCGCGAGCATGATCGGCCAGGTAGTCGTTACCGGCGATGACCAGATCGGCCATGGCGATGATCCGGTCCGTTTTTGATGGGTCTTTCAGCCAGCTCAACCGCTTATTGGCCTCGCTCACATCCATATGCCAGATGGCATCGTCGAAATCGAAGACCAGATGCCGGCTCCGTCGACGTAGCGCCCGTTCGAAGAAGGTGCCACGCGTGAGGAAGGCTTCCCGGTGAATGACCACGATGTCCTCCTGGCCCACTCGATAGACATCACGCAACCGCCGGAGGAACGCCTTTACCAGCAACAGGAGCTTCAGGAACAGCCGCCCCTTGCTGTACAGAACGCGGTCGCCCAGTTGCCCGAGCAGGTTCGCATAGATCACCGTATGACCGTTCGCCTCGAAATGAGCGATGAACTGTTCGAGCCGGTAGCGCTGGCTCGGCGAACGATCGGGTCGGTGTGGTACGATGAAATGTATCCGGGGCATGCTGGGCCTGGGCCGACTTTAGCGGCAGCCAAAGTAAGCCGCATCGAAAATGCCTCAAGGCGCCGGCCGCATCCCGAACTTCACAACTTTGCAGCACTCATGGCCAGGCAGCGTCTGTTCCCCCGATGGGGTGTGTTGGTGATCGATCTGGTGCAATGCCTGATCGCCCTGGCGGCGGCCTATCTGTTGCGGTTCAACTTCCAGGTGCCGGCCCACGAGGTGGCCTTGCTACTGCCTGTACTGCCCTTGTTCCTGGCCATCCGTCTCGGGTCGTTCCTGATCGCAGGTACACAACGCGTGATGGTGCGGCATACCAATACGGACGATGCCCGAAAGATCTTCCTGACCGTCCTGGGGGGCTCAGTGGCCTTTGGTCTCGCCAGTGCACTGCGCTATTGGGCCGTGGACCAGCTCTACTTCCTGCCTACCTCGGTGATCGTGATCGATTTCCTGGGCACGGCCATGCTCCTGATCGGATCGCGCATCGCCTTCAAACTGCGGTACCTGCGAAGCAAAGGGGCCGGAAAGGACGTGGTCACGGTGATCATACACGGTGCCGGTGAGGCCGGGCTGATCACCAAACGGACGCTGGAACGCGAAGGATCGGCCAACTACAAGGTGGTGGCCTTCGTGGATGATGACGAACGCCGCACCGGCAAGAGCCTTGAAGGCGTTCTGGTGCAATCGACATCACGGTTGGAGGATCTCCTGGCAGCAGGGGAAGTGGACCAGGTGATCATCGCGATCCAACGACCGGACCCGGAGAACCGTCGGCGCGTGGTGGATGCCTGCATGGCGGCCAAGGTGCGGGTGCTAACGATACCACCGGTAAGCGACTGGATCAATGGACAGCTCAGCGCGGGCCAGATCCAAGAGGTGCGGATCGAGGACCTTCTGGGACGCCCGGTGATCCATCTGGACCAGGCTGAGGTGCGGTCGTTGTTCCAGGGAAAGCGTGTGCTGGTGACCGGTGCCGCCGGCTCCATTGGGAGCGAACTGGCCCGCCAGTTGGCCCAATTGGGTGCAGCCGAGCTCGTACTGGTCGATCTGGCCGAATCGGGTCTTTACGATGTGGAGATGGAGCTTCGTGGCAAGGGCTTGGGTGAACGCCTGCGGGTCATCATCGCCGACGTACGCGACCGGGAAGGCATGCAGGCCGTGTTCGCCGCATACAGGCCCCAAGTGGTGTTCCATGCGGCCGCATACAAACATGTGCCCCTCATGGAGGCGCAGCCCGCCGAGGCGGTCCACACCAATATCCTCGGAACACGCACCGTGGCCGAGCTGGCCTGCGCGAATGGGGTGGAACGTTTCGTGCTCATCAGTACCGACAAGGCCGTGAACCCGACCAGTGTCATGGGGGCCAGCAAACGCGTGGCCGAGCAGGTGGTGAGCAGTTTGCGCAACGGTTGCTCCACCGCCTTTGTGACCACCCGGTTCGGCAACGTGCTTGGCAGTAGCGGTTCAGTGATCCCCTTGTTCCGCAAGCAGATCGCGGCCGGAGGACCGGTAACGGTGACCCATCCGGAAGTGACCCGCTTCTTCATGACCATTCCCGAGGCATGCCGCCTGGTGCTGGAGGCGGCCACCATGGGAAAGGGCGGTGAGATCTATGTGTTCGATATGGGCGAACCGGTGCGCATTGCCGACCTCGCCGACAAGATGATCAGGCTCAGTGGATTGGAGCCTGGTCGTGATATCGAGGTGGCTTTCACGGGATTACGGCCCGGAGAAAAGCTGTATGAAGAGCTGCTCGCCACGGCCGAGAACACGCTGCCGACGCATCATCCGCGGATCCTGATCGGCAAGGTCCGTGATGGTGACCCGGAGAGCTTGCGGAACGGTCTGCGCGAACTGGAGCAAATGGTCCACCAGGGTGATGGCGGTTCCATGGTCAGGGTCATGAAACGCCTGGTGCCTGAGTACCGGAGCCATAATTCGGCGTTCAGTAGCTTTGACACCCCGCCGGAGAAGGCCTGAACACAGGGCGAAAGCGGGACCAGCAAATGACCAGGGACCGCAACTTGGAGATCGCCCGGCTCCAGAAGGAGATCGGGGGCTACATCGGCATGGGGCCGGACAGCCTGATGTTCAACTATGATGAGGAAGGCAAGCACACGAAGCTGCGTGTCATCACCTTGAACCCAAGGCACAACCAGAGCTTCCTGTTCCACACTACGGAAGGTGTGGACAAGATGGACGCGCTGAAAGCGATGCTGGATTACGTGAGGACCTACAAGGAGCGCACCAGTAGCTACACCATCCAGTGGAGCGCACGCGGCGATAACAACCTGCAGACCTCCTACTTCCGCGCCAAGAATGTGCTGGAGGCCTTGGACAAATTATTCTACGACCGTGACCCGAACAGCATCACCGTGTTCAGTGTCATGTTGAACCCCATTACCTAAGGAGTTCATGAGCGCTCTTTGCTGGTGGTCCTTCGAGATCGGAACACATGTCTGACGAGCGCTCCTCCACGGTTGCCATTCAGATCAGGTTCGCGGATGTGGACATGGCCCATCACGTTCACAACGGTGTGTACCTGCACTGGTTCGAGCTGGCACGGATGGAATTCCTGAAGCGCTTCATCCCCAAGGACCACGACTGGAAGGCCCAGGGATTGATCCTGGCCCGCAATGAAGTGGATTACCGCTTGCCCGTGCGGCTCAACGACACCATCGAGGCGGAGGCCTGGTGCAGTGCCTTGGGCAACAAGAGCTTCGACCTCTCCTATCGCATCCATCGCAAGGGCGGTAAGGCCCCCGGCATTTGTGCCGGAGGGCGCAGCGTAATGGTGTGCTTTGACTATACCAACGAGCATACCATCGCCGTTCCAGCAGCGTGGCGCGAAGTCCTCAGCACGCTGGTCCATTGATGATCGTCCGCGGCATTGCGATCGCGGTCATGCTGCTCGGTCACAGCGCACTGGCCCAGCCTACGGTCGCCATGCGGAAGGCCATCAGGACCATTCACCAAGATCTTGAGCGTTACGACACATTGAGCCCGTTCGGTGACGCGCCGGGCACATATGACACGACCGAAGCCATCGGCTCGCGCATCATGGAGCGCTTGCAGGCCCTGTTGAACGACCCTAGGTCGGTGACCATTGATCTGGAGCAGGAGTTCCGGGACCGTATCGGCCTTTCGGTTTCCGCCGACAAGCGCCTGGCCCATTTCAACCTGGATGAGCGGACGGGTGGCACCTTCCGCAGCCAGCACACACTGCTTTATGTACGCTCGGAAGGCAACGTGTGGGCCGGTGAGCCTACCACGTTGGACGCCGATACCAACGAAGGATCCGCGTTGGTTGGTGGAACCGTGGAGCTCGCCGCCCTGGGGATCGGAGGCTGGGACAGCATCATCCGGTTGGACGACAGCACCTATTTCACCATTGCCCGGGTGACCACCTGCTCTACGTGCTGCGCCTACAGCGCCATCGGGGTCAGGCTTCAAGGGACCAAGGTCCGCTTCCTCGGTGTTCACGACTACGAAGGCCGCTTCTACGACGTGGAACGGTTCGAACTGGACCCGCCGGCCGCCACCTTCCACTACCTCTACTCCGAGGAATGGACCGGCGAAGCGCCCCCGGCCCCGTTCGAACGCACCTGGTACAGCGGCACGGTGCGCTATGTTCATGGTCGGTTCATCACCACCGAGGCATGTGAGATCCGGCGTCCCTGAGGCCGCGGGAAGCCCGATATTCGCGATATCATGCACGCCATAACCCACACCGAGCCCGGCACCCTGCTGGAGCCCAGCGAACTGGTCCTCAATCCCGATGGGTCCGTATACCACTTGGCCCTGCGTCCCGAGCAGCTCGGCGACCTGGTGTTCGTGGTGGGCGACCAAGGCCGGGTGGAACGCATCAGCCGTCACTTCGAGCGCGTTGAACACCGGGTGCAGAACAGGGAGTTCGTGGCCCACACCGGCGTTTACCGGGGTACGCACGTGACCGCTTTGAGCACAGGCATTGGCACCGATAATATCGACATCGTGCTCAATGAGCTGGATGCGCTGGCCAATATCGATCTGGAAAAGCGCACTCCCAGGAAGGAGCATCGATCGCTCCGCATCATCCGCCTGGGTACATGTGGTGCGCTGCAGGAGGACATTCCGGTGGACAGCCGCATCGTGAGCGCCTATGGTGTGGGCCTGGACAATGTGCTCCACTACTACGCTTACGAGAGCACCGATGCAGAGCTCCGTGTGCTGAACGAACTGCTCGCCCAAACCGAGTGGCCGGACAACCTGCCCTTACCCTATGTGGCCGCCGGCGACCGCAAACTGGTGGAACTACTGGGCCACGGCAACCACACGGGCATCACCATAACCGCCGGCGGTTTCTACGGCCCCCAAGGCCGACAGCTCCGGCTTTTACCCTCCGTGGACGGACTGAACGAACGGCTCAGCGCATTTGCGCACGAAGGACTGCGGACCGTTAACTTCGAGATGGAGACCAGCGCGCTTTATGGCCTGGGTGGTATGCTCGGCCATCGCGTCTGCACCGTTTGTACCGTGGTGGCCAATCGTCTGCGCAAGGAATACAGCAAGGACCACCATTCGGCCATCGATCGCATGATCATGGAAGCCTTGGAACGGGCCACGGCCTGACCTTGGCGCGCCTTCGGCAAGGAAGCACCGGGCGCAAGTGATGTCCGCTGGCGTCGTGGTCGGCGCATGGACGAGGATCCACAGGCACAGGAACGAACTTGCTTAACTCGGCCGGGGCTTGGCGCCCGCTGCGCACGCGGTATGTTTGCACGGAGTATGGCGGACACGGTCCGCCCCCATCATGAGCCAGCACCGCACTGTGATCGAACCCGGCACCGCCGACAGCCGCTATTGGCATGACCTCTGGGGTTACCGGGGCCTGTTCGTGTTCCTGGCCTGGCGGGACATCCTGGTGCGATACAAACAGACCGTGATCGGCGTGCTCTGGAGCGTGCTCCGGCCCCTGCTCACACTGGCCGTGATGGCCTTCCTCGGATGGCTGTTCGAGAGCAAGGTGCCCGGCAATGTGCCCAGGCTGTTGTTGGTGGGTGCCGCCACACTGCCGTGGACCTTCTTCAGCACGGCGTTCAGCGAAAGTGCCAACAGCCTCATTGCCAATAGCAATCTGCTCACCAAGGTCTATTTCCCTCGCCTCATCGTGCCGGCAAGCACGGTGATCGTGTGCCTGATCGACTTCCTCATCTCCTTCGCGATACTGATCGTGCTGATGATCGGCTACCGGTTCATGCCCGGCGTGCAGTTGTTGGCCCTGCCCCTTTTCCTGCTGCTGGCATTGGTCACCGCGATGGGTTCCGGTCTGTTGATCGCAGCGCTGAACGTGAAGTACCGCGACTTCCGCTACATCGTGCCCTTTATCGTGCAGTTCGGTCTGTACGTATCGCCCGTGGCCTTTTCCAGCAGTGATATCCAAGGCAGCGACCGCATTCCACAGGCCATCAAGTTCCTTTATGCCATGAACCCGATGGTGGGGGTCATCGACGGGTTCCGATGGTGCATCCTTGGCGATGAGGTGCCCATCCATATTCCTGGTTTTCTGCTCTCCGTAGGCATCAGTTTGCTCCTGCTGGTGGTGGGCATCCGCTACTTCCGCAGCACGGAACGTGGTTTTGCCGATGTCATCTGAACCATGGCCACGCCGATCATCACCGTCGAGCATCTGAGCAAGCGATACCTGCTCCGCCATCAACAGGCAGAGCGTTACACGGCCCTGCGTGATGTGTTGACGAACAAGGCCCGATCACTGTTCCGACGAAGTGCTTCAGCGACCATCACCCGCGAGGAGTTCATGGCGCTGAACGATGTGAACTTCACGGTGAACGCTGGCGATCGCGTGGGCATCATCGGCCGCAACGGAGCGGGCAAGAGCACCCTGCTGAAGGTGCTGAGCCGCATCGTGGACCCCACGCAGGGTCGCATCACCATTGATGGGCGCGTGGCCAGCCTGCTGGAAGTGGGCACGGGATTCCACCCGGAACTGTCAGGACGCGAGAACATCTTCCTCAACGGGGCCATCCTGGGCATGGGCCGCGCCGAGATCCGTTCCAAGTTCGATGAGATCGTGGAGTTCGCTGAAGTGGAGCGATTCCTGGATACACCCGTGAAGCGCTACAGCAGTGGCATGTATGTTCGCCTGGCCTTCGCCGTGGCCGCGCATCTGGAGCCCGAGATCCTGATCGTGGATGAGGTGCTTGCCGTGGGTGATGCACAGTTCCAGAAGAAGTGCCTGGGCAAGATGCAGGATGTCTCCGGAAGAGGGCGCACGGTAATCTTTGTGAGCCATCAGATGGACGCTGTACAGCGCCTTTGCAATAAAGGGATGCTTCTCCATAAGGGCACTCTGGTCACCGAGGGGCCAATGAGCGAAGTGATATCTAAATACTTGGAGAACGCCGCTTCGGCCGAAGCCGATTTCAATTTCGAGCTACCGCTGATGCTACCCGCCGCATATGCTACAGCATTGCGCATCGAAGACCCAGATGGACACCCTTTGTCTGAAGTGCCCATCGGTGCATCCTGGCAGGTTCGCATATCGTTCACAGTGGAAAGGCCGATTGAATCATTCATTGTTGGGCTTGGCCTCACCACCATGCTCGAACTACCTGTGCGTACCTCCTGGAGCGAGCCGACTTCGGTGGTACCCGGCCGTTACGAAGCTATTTTCGCCAACGATGGTATTCATCTGACCGAGGGGCAGTACAAACTAATCGTTGGTCTTTCTACGCGAGGCCAAAACTTGCATTACATCCCGGATCAAGCTACCCTAACAGTGAGCGAAATCAGCACCTTGACTTCGAACGAACGTATCCTGAACACAAAAAGCGGATTGATACTTAACCAGATGCCGGTCCGCATCGCACGTATGTAAGGCACTGAATAGACAATGATCCGAGTTCTTCGCTCCCTAAAGCATCGGTTGGACATGCGCCGCCGTGAATCACGTTTGCGCCTGCAGTTCGACGAATTCACAGCTAAAGCCCGATCTAAGGGTCAGCGCTTCGAAATGGAATGGGAGGCGCGCATGCCCTGTTATGGCGACGACACGCCCAATACAGATTTCGACCGGCACTATGTGTATCACCCTGCCTGGGCCGCCCGTATTGTGCGCGAAATTGCTCCTGATAAGCATGTGGACATTTCCTCGACTTTGTATTTCTGTTCGATGTTATCCGCCTTCATCCCGGTGGATTTCTACGACTACCGACCGGCCAAACTGGAATTGACCGGATTGCGTTCCAAGCCAGGTGATCTGATGGCACTGCCGTTTGCCGACAACAGCCTACCATCCCTATCGTGCATGCATACAGTAGAGCACATCGGTCTTGGGCGCTATGGCGACCCATTGGATCCCGATGGCGATCTGAAAGCAATCGCAGAGCTTAAGCGGGTGGTTAAGCCCGGAGGAAGCCTGCTCTTCGTTACACCCACCGGCAGGCCCCGTATCGTGTACAATGCCCACCGGAGCTACTCCTACGATCAAGTGCTCGAAGCGTTCATTGGCTTCGATCTGCGTGAATTCGCACTTGTTCCTGATAAAGATGAGGATGGAGGGTTAATACGCAACGCGACGCCTGCAATGGCCAATGTTCAGAGTTATGGTTGTGGCTGTTACTGGTTTGTTAAGCGTTGACCATTATGATACGTCCATTGGTGAGCGTGATCATGCCCGTGTACAACGCGGATGCCTTTGTGGGAGCTTCACTGGAAAGCATTCTAAGTCAGACCTACACCAACTTGCAGGTGGTGGTGGTCAACGATGGCAGCACGGACAACACTCAGGCGGTGCTGGACCGCTTCAGCGACCGGCGCTTGCAGGTGGTACATCAAGCCAATAGTGGCGTTTCGGCCGCGCTTAATAAGGCCCTGAGCCTTGCAAAAGGATCGCTTATCGCCCGGCAGGATGCGGACGACATTTCCGCGCCGGACCGTATCGCCAAGCAGGTCGCACATTTCCAGGCAAATACGGCAACTGTGATCCTTGGCACTTGGGGTCTCTTCTTTTCCCCCGATGATGGGCCGGATGCATTCCTTGAGCGACCGACCTCCGATGCCGCGATCCGCTTCGCATTGCTATTTGACTCACCATTCGTAAGCACATCGGTGATGATTCGTGCCGAAGTTCTGGAGCGCGTGGGTGGCTTTGATGAAAGCCGCACCGTTTGGGACGACTACGACATGTGGAGCCGCTTGGTGCTTGCCGGGAAGGCCGCAAACCTTCCGGAACGCTTGGTGCAATACCGCGTTGTAGGCACGGGGCTCACCCAAACGAGCAGCAATGCACATGCGTGGGTAATGGAGCAGCGCCGCAGGATCCTTGGACAATTAATGCCCGACCTCCCGAGGGATCTGCTAGCCATCGCTTGTCGCATCGGGGTCGATCACCCGAAAATCTCAGTCAAACAGCTACGCAGTTTGCAAGGCCACTACGAGCGTTTCATCGATCGGACCACCGGTGATGCGGGGGAAAGGACAGCACTAAGAAGCCAGTTGCTCGACAAGCTCCGTAGCTGCCGCATTATATCACACCATTCCCTTGCCCATCGCCTTCTGGACAAGCTTGCGAGATCCTTACTGCTTCGCTGAATAGCTTCGTGGATCCGCCGATGGAAGAGCAGTATACGATCATCCGCTTACAGGGAGGCCTTGGCAACCAGATGTTCCAGTATGCGCTGGGCATGGCCTTCGAAGGGCAAACCGGTTCAAAGGTGTTGTACGACCTCTCCTTCTTCGAGTCGCGCACCGGGGAACATGTTCCGCGTCCATTGGAACTGGGGGTATTCGGGGTCCATCTTTCGAGCGCTTCACCTGACCAATTGAGAGCCGCCATTCAGCGAAGCCAAGGGTGGCGGGGACGGCTTTCCAGGAGTCTACCCGCTTTGTTCCCGCCGGGTGTGGTGTATGAACGCTCGCCATACACCTTCGATCCGGCGATCTTTAAGGCCCCGACTGGATCTATACTCGACGGCTACTGGCAGAGTGAACGCTACTTCGGGAGCATGAGGGAGCAGGTCCGGGCCGCATTCCGTTTTACAGCAGCACTGCAAGCCCACATGGAACCTGTGGCACAGCGCATTGCATCCACGCCGGATGCTGTGAGCCTACATGTTCGGCGTGGCGACTACGTCCATCACGCAGCTGCAAAAAGCACCTTCGTGACCTGCGACAAAGACTACTACATGCGCGCTGCGGCATTGATGTTGGAGCGCTATCCAGAGGCGCGGTTCTTTGTGTTCTCCGACGACCCTGAATGGGTGCGCGCCAACCTTGCCTTGCCGAACATGGAATTGGTCGATGGCAACACGGGCATCCACAGTTCCGATGATATGCGGTTGATGAGCCAATGCCGCCACCACATCATCGCCAACAGCAGTTTCAGCTGGTGGGGTGCATGGCTGGCCCAACGCACGGATGGTTCAGTTGTGGCGCCCGTTCGTTGGTTGAAGGACAGCTCCATCACTACCTCGGACCTATTGCCACCCGCATGGAGCACACTGTAGGCACCTTGCGACCATCCACGGAAAAGAACCCCATGGCACCTGTAGATGTGGTGATCCCGCTCTATAATGCCGGGCCATTCGTGGAACGCACGCTGCGCAGTGTCCTGGCACAAACGCGGTTGCCACAAAGCATCATCGTAGTGGACGATGGTTCCACGGACGGTGGTCCGGATGTGGTGCGCGCCTTGGTGGCGAACTACAGTGGCCCTGTGCGCATCGACCTTTTGCAACAGACCAATGCTGGTCCCAATACCGCCCGCAACACAGGACTGCAAGCAGGCACCTCCTCATTTGTGGCTTTCCTGGATGCGGATGACCTATGGGTCCCTACAAAGCTTGAAGAACAACTGCGCGTGTTCAATAACGATGCAAACGAGGACCTGCTGCTCGTGTTTTGCAGGGCGCATTGGATCGACATCCTTGACAGACAGAAGCAGGGTCCACCCCTGAACGAGGGAGATGCACTGCGAGGGAATGTCTTCGACAACTTGCTTCCGCGCAACCGGATATGGGGCGGATCCAGCGCGGTGCTCATTCGACGAAAAGCCTTCGAGCTTGCCGGTCTTTTTGATGTCGGCCTGCGTGCTGCCGAGGATTTCGATATGTGGTTGCGTATCGCGCAAGTGGGCCGGGTTGACCTCGCTGACGCAGACCTTGTTGCCATTCGTGATCACACGTCGAACACCTCCAAGAACAGCCCCTACATGCTGGATGGACTCCTGGAGTTCTATCTCAAGTGGTACGACAGCGCCAAGGACCGTCCTGAAGTGATGAAGGAATGGGGCCACCTGATCGCGCTTTTCGCTTTGCGCTCGGGCAATATCGAAAAGGCAAAGCTCACGATCCGGAACAAGCTGAGCAAGGTTCATCAGCAAAGGTTCTTCCAGCGCACACACGGTTCATTGGCCCTGTATGTAGTACTGAAACGTCTACGTACGTTGTTCGAAGGGCTTCGCCCGAATAGCATTCCAAGTGCGCGTGAGTTCGCACGTGACGTCCACCGCTGCCTTACTTACTCTCCCATCGCGCTCTTTCGGGAGCAGAAAGCATTGTTGAGGGTGCGGCAGGAATGGAAAGGCCGAACCGTTTTTCTCTTGCCCTATGTCCACACTGGTGGAGCCGAGCAGGTGCATGCCGATATTGTCGCGGCGGTCGCGGATCAGCAGCCGCTCATTGTGATCAGCGGTTTCTCTTCGGACCGAGCATTCGCTTCCTCCTTCGAGGGGCACGGGACATTGATTGAATTGCCACGTTCTCTGCATCACCCACTTTACCGACTTCGCACACTACGGCTTCTGGCGGCTTTGGCCAATGCACAGCGTGAACCTGTAGTATTCGGCGCCATGAGCACCACATTCTTCGAACTGCTCAAGCACCTTCGACCTGAGGTTCGCACGTATTACCTACAACACGCATTCCTTTACCAGCCTGAAGGCAATGTGCAACACAAGAGCTGGTTGCGCCATTTTTCAAGAGTGGATGGCTACATCTTCATCAGCGGTCACGCGAAAGCTGAGTACGAGCGTTTCCTCTTTGCCAACAACATCAAGCGTTCGCAATTCGGTAAGTTGATGTTCATCTCTAATGCTGTGCAGCGTTTCGGAAGTGTGCAGCAACACGAACGCACAGGACTCCTGTTCGTTGGCCGCAATTCGCCAGAGAAACGTCTCCCGCTATTTCTTGCACTAACCGACAGATTGGAGCGCACTGCACCCGGGCGGTTGCGATATACGGTGGTGGGCGTGGAGCATGTGCCCGGCCATACGCATGTGGACTTCCGCGGGAAGATCAACGACCCGGACGTCATTTCCGCGATCTACAGCGACAACGACATGCTGGTGCTTACCTCAGAGCGCGAGGGTTTTCCCATGGTGATCATGGAGGCCATGGCGCACGGGTTGCTTGTGGTGAGCACACCGGTGGGCGATGTACCCGCACGGCTCAGCAATGATCTGGCCGTAATCACGACATCCGCTCAGGAGGAAATCGTTCTTACTGAGATGGAACACGGTATCCTGTCCATCGTAGCCGATCCGGAACGCTTCATGCGCTTGCGCCGAACGGCATTGACCGAGGCGCAACAAGAATTCGGCATGGATCGATTCCGGGCGGCCTATCGCGCCTTGTTGACCGACAGTACCTCCTGAGCCAGGCGGAGCAATTCGTGGGTGAAGGCGGTCCAGTTGAGCACCTGCTCGGACCTTGCCCTGGCCGCAGTACGCATGGCCTGCCAATGGTCCGGGGCCTGCGCCAAGCGCATCACCCGGTCGGCATAGGCAACACCGTCCTCGTTCATATCGAACAGGAAGCCCGTGACCCCTTCCTGCACGATGGTGGGAATGCCGCCGGTACGGGTGGCGAGAACGGGAAGCCCGTAGGCCGCAGCTTCGCAACACACAATGCCGTAAGCCTCGAACCGCGTCGGCAGGATCAGCATATCCGCCGCTCGCAGATGCTCTTCCAGTCGTTTCGCCTGCACCGGTTCATTCTTGTCGAGGAACCCTTCGCAGAGCATGTCCGGATCAGTGATATCGGCCGGTGGTGTGCACCCACAGACCACCAATTGCGCGGCCACTCCCCTTTTCTTCAGTTCCCGCAGGGCTTGTAATGCGATCGGCCCGCCTTTGTCCTCCCAGTTCACACCAAGGAACAACAGCTTGATGCGTTCGCGAGGAAAGCCACGCGCGGCAGGTGAGGACGGGATCTGTTCCAGGTTGGCCCCAAAGGGCACCACCTTCACTTTGGAGGCCTCTTCCGGTACGGCCTTCATCGCCGCATCGGCCGCCCAACTGGACGCATACACCGTGAGCCCGGCGTTCTTCAGGGCCTGTTGTTCCAATGCGAGTGACTCCCTGAGCGAGAAGGAGGCCAGATCGTTGAGGATCCGATGGTAGCCAATGGCACCAGCGATGCAGCGATCGTTGATGTGCACGATGGGCGCCTTGGTCCGTAACAGGGCGGTGGTGGCCAGGCCCGCGGGCGCCACGATGAGGTCCACACCATGCAAATGTGGACCAAGCAACCGTGCATAGGCCTTGGAAAGGACAAAAGAGTCGCGATAATTGAAACGTTTGCCGGTGGTGCGGAGCATGGCCTGGTTGATGGCCTGGCACAGGAACAACTCCGGCTGAGGGCGCAAAGGACCGAACACCTTCACCGTGGCCACCTGCGCCTGTAGTGCCCGCAACAGGAAATGGTTCGTCCCGGACCACGAACGACGGTCGTTCGGATCGT
>JBKDXR010000063.1:0-3315 GCA_046306055.1 Flavobacteriales bacterium | reverse complement strand
TCGAACAGGTGACGACGGTCGGTCTGCAAGGTGCGCTTGTATTCGTCCAGGAAGCGCAGGATCATGTCCATGTCCTTCTTCAGGTCGAAGGGGTGGTACACCAGCGGCTTCTCCTCGCGGATCTCGAAGCGACCGAGGTTGCTCTCCGTGAGCTTGTAAAAGGTCTTCACGTGCGTGTTCTTCTCCGCCGCCTCGATCGCATCGACCAGCACCTTGCGCGCCCGGGTGTTCTTGGCGGTCTTCGACAGCACCCGCAGATCGAACTTCAAATACCACAGGTCGAGCATGGAGATCTGCGCGTACTCCCGAACGCCATCGCGATAGGATACCCCGAGCTCAAAGGCCACCTCTTCCGCCTCCTTGTCGCTCAGGCCGGCAGCACGGGCGGCCAGTGCGAAGCTCGCTGCAAGCCGCTTCACGTCCCACTCGAAGGGCGCCTGATGTGTTTCGTCGAAGTCGTTGGCATCGAACACCAGGGATCGTTCGGGAGTGGCGAAACCACCGAAGTTCATCAGGTGGCAATCACCGATGGCCTGCACCATCAGGCCGCTGTTGGCACCTGCAAGGTCCGCGGCCATGATGCCCGCCGTGGCACGGTAGAACACAAAGGGACTTTCCTTCATCCGCTCGTGGCGGACGGGGATCAGGTCCGGAAGGCGGTCGTGATCGCTGGCCTTGATCTGGTCGATGATGGGGATGCGCTTGGCGGGCATCTTCCAGTTGCCCAATGCTTCCCGGGGGAACTTCTCACGCAGGGCCTTCCCCTTCGCGTAGTACTCGTCGAACTTGCTGGCCATGATCGCAGTGCGTAAATAGATGCTGCAAGGTCGTGGTTCTTGCGTTCCCGCGGGGTGACGCCCGTCATGTCACCCGCCGGGCCCCATTCCACCGTTCTCCGACCCGAAATGTCGTTGCGCCGATGCTGAACGCCGACAGCGCCTTGTACAAAGTTCGGCCATCTCCCGCTACGTTTGCCGATCCGCGGCCGGTCCGAAGCGACCCTTGCGGCACCTCGCCATGTCACCAACCCACCGAAACGAACTGCGCGGACCCTGGCCGTTGCTGTTCCTCCCCCTCCTGCTCGCCGCCTGCGACAGCACGCCCGAGGCGACCATCATCAGCCCTGAAGTGAGCGTGATCACCGCGGCCCAGCGCAGTGTACCGATCTACACCGAGTTCGTGGGGCAGACCTACGGCCAGGAGGACATCCAGATCATCCCCCGCGTGGAGGGCTGGGTCACCGGCATTCATTTCAAGGAAGGCGACGCCGTGAAGGCCGGACAATTGCTCTACTCCATCGACGACCTGCCCACCCGCAGCAAGGTGGACGGCGCGGCCGGTGAAGTGGCCCGCGCCGAGACCATGGTGGCCAACAAAAAGGCCGACCTGGACCGCGTGAAACCCCTGGCCGCCATGAACGCCTTGAGCAAGAGAGACCTGGATGCCGCCCAAGCCGCCTACGACGCATCGCTCGCCGAACTGCGCGTGGCGCGATCCAAATTGGAGACCGCCAGCATCGAACAGGGGTACACCCGCATCACCTCGCCGATCGATGGCGTGATCGGCATCAGCAAAGTGCTCGTAGGCGACTACGTGGGCAAGGGCCAACTGGGTGGTGCCATCAACACGGTGAGCAGCCTCGGTGACATGCGCGTGCGCTTCCCGGTGAGCGAAACGGACATGCTGCGGTTCCGCGAGAACGCACGGAACGACACCAGTTTGAAACAGTCGCGCCAAGCGATCCAGCTGTTGCTGTCCGATGGCAGCCTCTATCCGCAACGCGGCCGTCTCGACCTGGCCGACCGCAGCGTGGACCCCACCACCGGTTCCATCCTGTTGCAGGCCGTGTTCCCCAACGAGGCCCGGCTGCTCAGGCCCGGACAGAGCGTGAAGGTGCGCATCCTCACCGGCCAGGTGAACGATGCCGTACTGGTGCCACAACGCGCCGTGAACCAGTTGCAGAACCTCTATTCCGTGTTCCTCTTGAACGACAGCAACAAGGTGGTGATGACGCCCGTGAAGGTGGGACAGCGTGTGGGCGCGAACTGGGTGATCGCCGAGGGACTTCGGCCCGGACAGCGGGTGGCGATCGTGGGCAATGCCCTCATCAGCCCCAAGGTGCCGGTGATCCCCAAGCCCATCGAGTGGGACATCGAAACGTCCAGCCAGGACTGAACCCTTAGCCCGCCGCCCCACCCATGAGCGAATTCTTCATCCGCAGGCCCATCGTGGCCATGGTCATCAGCATCTTCATGGTGCTGCTCGGCCTGCTCGTCCTGCGCGGCATCCCGGTGAGCCAGTACCCGGAGATCACCCCGCCGATGATCAAGATCACCGGCAACTACACCGGCGCCAACGCCGTGAACGTGGAGCAAACGGTGGCCACGCCCATCGAGCAGCAGGTGAACGGCGTGGAAGGCATGCTCTACATGCAGAGCGTGAATGCCGGCGATGGGTCCCTCACACTGAACGTGAGCTTCGAGGTGGGCGTGGACCTCGACAATGCCAACATGCTCACCCAGAACCGCGTGAGCCAGGCCAACCCCAGCCTGCCCAACGAGGTGAAGGCCCTGGGCGTGAACACCAAGAAATCGCTGGTGTTCCCGCTGATGCTGGTGAGCCTGACCAGCCCGAACAGCACCTACGACGCCTCCTTCCTGAACAACTTCGGCTACATCAACGTGGTGGACGCCCTCAAGCGGATCCAGGGCGTGGGCGATGTGGCGGTGTTCGGCGGCAGCGAATACGCCATGCGCATGTGGCTGAGGCCCGACCGCATGAACGCGCTGGGCGTCACCGTCACCGACATCAAACAGGCGGTGGGCGCCTACAACGCCATTGTGCCCGGCGGCCAGTTCGGTGGCGAGCCCAGCCTGCCCGGCACCCAGAACACCTACACCGCGCAGCTGCAAAGCCGCCTGGTGAGCCCCGAGCAGTTCGGCGAGGTGGTGGTGAAACGCGCGCCCAGCGGCGCCCAGGTGCTGCTGCGCGATGTGGCCCGGGTGGAACTGGGCACCGAATACTACAGCATGAGCCGCCGCCTCAACGGCAACCCCGCCAGCACCATCGCCATCATCCACACACCCGGCAGCAAAGCCCTGGACGTGGTGCCCGCCGAGCGCAAGGTGATGGATGAACAGGCCGCCCGCTTCCCGCCCGACCTGGAGTACCGCGTGAGCCTCGACACCACCGCCGCCATCAGCGAAGGGATCAACGAGATCATGCACACCCTCTTCGAGGCCGTGCTGCTGGTCGCCGTGGTGATCTTCTTCTTCCTGCGCTCGCTGCGGGCGTCGATCATCCCGCTCGTCACCA
>JBKDXR010000062.1:0-8315 GCA_046306055.1 Flavobacteriales bacterium | reverse complement strand
GCCCTCCCGGCGCGCCCTCGCAATCCAAGGGCAACCCGATACAGGTGCATGCCGTGGTCCACAGATCATTGCCCGTCAAAGGGTCGCCATCATCGCACGGAGTGCCCGGCAACGCGGCTCCGAACTCAACCCCGAGGCAATCGTCATTGGTCGGCGATCCCTGGCAGGTACAATCCGACAGCCATACGTCATTTACCGTAAGGGCGAGGCCATCATTACAGGATATACCCACCAATGCAGGTCCTCCGGGAATGCCAAGACAATCCAATGGAAGACCGGAACAGGAGCAATCCCCTTGAAACACATCATTACCGGTCAATGGATCATTGTCATCACACGGTGTTCCCGGACCGGCAGATCCACCAGGAACGCCCGCACAATCGATCGGTTGGCCCGCGCATGTACAATTGATCGTCCACTGGTCATTTCCCGTGGTCGCATCGCCGTCATCGCATGGAGTGCCGGGCAACGCACCTCCACCGACCACACCAAGGCAATCCATGGGAGGTGCCGCATGGGTGATGCACAAACGCGCAGCACGGGCCTGGCTCTGGTCCCAGCTCCAGGCCGAGCGTCGACCTTCACCCTCAATAAGCACCACCATGGCGTTGCCGGGCGACCATCCTGGCCTGTTCACCACTTCACCTATGGCAGCTGAAATGTCAGCGGTGCGTTGTGAGACGCCGTTGGCGTTGGCGATCGTCCAAGAAGGTGGCGACCACGGGACCGACGATGTCACGGGTCGGGACGAAAGGTCGAACGGCACAAAACCCAGGGGTTGCGCATTATCCGAGGCTTGCAACGCGACGTTCAGGGAACTGGGCGATAAGTTCCCCGTACCCCTTGCCGTGAACTGCACATAGGCCTGAAGAATGGGGGCATCACGCGGCACCGCGATGTTACCGAACCGCAGCGCCACCACCTGGTTGCCTCGCCAGGGCGTCGGTTCACCATCGAACACCAGGTCCAGCGAACCGGTGTTGTTGTAAACGTTGCCGTTCTCCGCTTCCTCTCCATCAGGGTTGCCGCCCGTGGAGGTGAGCGTGTAACAAGTGGAGGCGATCACACAGTCATTATTACCGCCACAAACACCGCACAGGTCAACCACTGCACCACCGCCGGGAACACCATTGCAATCAATGGGCAGGCCCACACATTGGCAGGAGTTGTTCCACGTATCATTGCCCGTGTTCGGATCACCATCATTGCAGGGCGCTCCCGGCAATACCGTACCGAAAGGTGTTCCCTGACAATCGACCGGTGTTCCCGCACATGAACAATCCAAGCTCCAGGTATCGTTGATCGTGAGCGAGTTCCCGTCGCTGCATGGCGTGCCGGGCTGGGCTCCGCCACCTGCAACACCGAGGCAGTCAAAAGGGGCACCGACACATTGGCAACCTGTGTTCCAAGTGTCGTTGCCGGTATTGGCGTTGCCATCGTTGCATGGAGAGCCGGGTACCGCCGGGCCGCCTGGCACACCCAAGCAATCGACCAACTGACCAGCGCAGGCACAATTGGGGCCTACCACATCGTTGATCGTGTTCGGGTTGCCATCGTTACAGGCCGCTCCGGGTTCAGGATTGCCGCAACCGCATGCCCCTGGCGCGGTCTTGTTCGGATCCGTGGGGCATCCATCGGCCACGTTGCATACGCCATCCCCATCGGAGTCCGGCAGCGGCGTGAACACGCAGGTACCGCCGGCGCACCCATCCGACGTACAGGGGTTGTTATCGTTGCAGGGAAGCGGCACACCCACACATTGGCACGAGGTGTTCCACGTATCGTTCACCGTGCAGGCATTGCCATCATTGCAAGCCGAACCAGGTACTGCCGGACCGCTGGGCACACCCAGGCAGTCCGTGGCCACAGGGGTAATCGCGATCTGTCCAAAAGCACCCAAGCTGAGATTGAAATAGCTGCCGCTGTAGGACACCTGCAACTTCAGGGCACGCACCATGTAGCGCACAGTGCCTGACAGGCCGCTGGTGTTGTCCGTGAAGCTGGTGCCGGTCACCGCAGTACTGGTGCGCCGGTCCCAGGTCTGAGTGGAATTGTTGAAGCGATAGACATGGTAACCGGTCAATCCCGCCTCTGGCGATGCGGTCCACGTCACCGTTGTGTTCTGGCCTGTAGGACTGGTGGCCTGCACGTTCGTAGGAGGGGCCACGACGTGCATACGCAAGGTGGGGTCACCGAGCAACGACACGTGGATACGCCCTGCCTGTGGGTTGGCCGGCTCATAGTGCCCGTTACCGTTGTTCTGGGTGAGCCGGGTGGAATAGCCGATGGTCTCCCCCAGCCCCATGTGGTGGAAGAACCAGTTCGGGTAACCCGCCCAGAAATTGGCCAGGATGGTACCCGAACCCAGGGCGGCACGGAGGAAGTTGTCCTGGAAATCCCAATCGCCGAAGTAGCTACCCAGTAGTACCGTGAAGATCCCTCGTGTATACGTGGAGGCAAACTGCGCCGTGCTGCCCACCCCGTTCGCATTCGTCCACCATCCGCCACCACAACCGAAGCTCCACAGGTGGCTCTGTGCCGACATGGACGTGAAATAATCCCCGGCCACCACATTGTTCGGATGAACCAATGGTCCGAACCCACGCCAACCGTTCTGCGAGAACGCATCGGCCATGCCCGTGAAATTGTCATCGATCACCGCACGGTCCTGTGCAGTGATCTGCTTGACCTTCCACTGGTGCAGCTTGGTCAGGTAATTGGCCGTCAGCGTGGTCTCGTCCTGGCTGAATGCCGGCATGTTGAAGAAATCAACGCGGCCTACCGCCAGTTCCACAGAGGTGGGGATCACCGACTGATCGAACTTGCCGTCACCGGGCACATTGTGGTTCCTGGTCCATTGGGCCGTGGCACTGTTCACCGAATTATCGGTCCAGGTCCCGTTCATTTCGCCGTAATACACATCGGCCACCCAAGCTCCATAGTGCTCTCCATGGCCATCGGGCGCCAGGTTGCCTGACATGGGCACGGGCACATGGCCAACGATGAACACCGCGTTCACCTTGGTGGGGTCGGCGTTGTAAGCGTTCACCACCAGTGCTTTGACACTTGTTACGGGCGCAGTACGGCTCACGTCATGACGGATGACCTTCCAGCCATCGCCTTCCAGATCGCTCTGTAGCTGGGCCAATTGGGTGGCGAGCGAGGTGGTGAACGTGTTGTCCACCAACAGCACCATCTTGCCGCGGTCCTCCACCATGTCCACCGCAATGCCCGCGTTCACATACCCCTGTCCGCTACCAAGGTTCGATGTGGTCCGCACCACTTTGTACTCATAGGAAGTGTTGATACTGACGGCATTGTCCACGAACTGTGTGGCCGTTGAAGCGGCCGTACCGATCGCCGACCCCCAACTCGTGCCGCCCTTCAGTTTCCGGAAAATGGTGAACCCGGTCGTGTTCGCGTGAGGCGCCCAGTTCAGCGTTATCCGAGGAGGGGTGGACTGCACCGTGGCCCACAACTGCACCGACCGGTTCTGCCCCAGGGTCTGCGCCATGGAGACCGCTGTCAGTAGCAGGAAGATCAGCGTGAGAAGGGGCCTCGTTCGGTTCAGCATTTGCAAAAGGGAGCCAAATATAGTCCCCGCGCGCGGGAAGGCACAGTCGAGCTAAACACCCTGTACCGACGGATCGTTCGTTCTTGCCGACGTAATGCTGCCCAGCATCGACCACCCTTCGGCGTGGTTACCTTCGCAACCGCTACGACGAAGCGAACCTTCTGCCGGACGACAGCGTAGAAATGGCGGTTAAATGGCCTTGGACCGTACCCGGAACGACCTGTTCCAGACCTCGAAAAAGGCTGAGGACCAAGAGCATTTCATTTGATGGGCTCGACCAACAAAGGACATGAACAAGGATCGGATGGTTTCCATGAACCTACTTGAACTACTGGGCGCTTCATTCAAGCACCATTCTGCACAAACCGCTGTCATTTCAGGTGAATACAGCCTCTCGTACGCACAATTGCACGAGGGAATGGGCCGCTTGGCCAGTATGCTGGCCACCGACCAAGTAGTACCCGGTAGCACTGTCGGCCTCTGCCTCGACCGCTCTCCCGAGCTCATCATCTCCGTGCTCGGCATTGTGCAGGCCGGAGCCGCCTACGTGCCCATCGACCCCACCTACCCTGCCGAACGCATCGCCGGCATGCTGGAGGACGCCAAGCCGCCGGTGGTGATCACCAACCGTACGCACCAGCACCTCTTCCGAGGCACGCAAGCCAAGGTCATTCTCATCGAGAATATTGACCTCGAGAACGGTCCGGTGTTCCAAGGCCCATGCCTAGCGAAGCCCGAGGACCTGCTCTACGTGCTCTTCACCAGCGGCAGTACCGGCCGACCCAAGGGTGTAGCCATGCACCATAAGCCGCTCACCAACCTGATCCAGTGGCAGCTACGTACTAGCGTGTGCGGCGAAGGCGACCGTACGTTGCAGTTCGCGCCCATCAGCTTCGACGTGAGCTTCCAGGAGAGCTTCACCACGTTCGCGCAAGGCGGTACGCTGGTGCTCATCACCGACGAGGACCGACTGAACAGCACGCAGCTCTTGCGCAAGATCATCGCGCAAAAGATCAACCGCATCATCGTGCCCTTCGTGGCGCTGCAATACCTCGCCGAAGCCGTGGAGCGTACGGGCGAAGTGCCGTCCACGCTGAAGGAGGTCTTCACCAGCGGCGAGCAATTGAAGATCACCCCGGCCATCGCCAACCTCTTCAAGCAGCTCCCGGGCTGCCGCTTCTGCAACCAGTACGGCCCCACTGAGGGCCACGTGGTGAGCGAGTTGGAATTGAAGGGCGATCCTTCCACCTGGCCCGCGCTGCCCAACATCGGTACCGCCATCGACAACGTGAAGCTCTATGTGCTCGATGAGCAGATGAAGCCCGTTGCGAAAGGCGAAGAAGGTGAGCTGTACCTCGGCGGCGCGTGCGTGGCGAAAGGCTATATCGGTCGCGATGACCTAACGGCTGAACGCTTCCTCGCGGATCCGTTCGAGGCTGGCGGACGACTTTACAAGACCGGTGACCGCGCTGCGGAACTGCCGAATGGCGAGATCGACTACAAGGGCCGCATCGACGGCCAAGTGAAGGTGCGCGGCTACCGCATCGAGCTCGGCGAGGTGGAAGTGGCGATGGAGAAGCACCCCTCCGTGGAGCAGGCCGTGGCCACCGTGCGCGAGGACCGTCCGGGTCTGAAGCGCCTGATCGGCTACTACGTCGCGAAGTCTGACCTGAGCACCAACGACCTGCGCAAGCACCTCGCCGCCCGTCTGCCTGACTACATGCAGCCTTCCGCCTTTGTGGCCGTGCAGGAGCTGCCCCGCACACCCAGCGGCAAGATCGACCGTAAGGCCCTGCCCGCGCCGGATGTGAAGCGCCCCGACCTCGACGTGGCTTTCGCCGCGCCGACGACCGACGTGCAGAAGACCCTGGCCAACGTGTGGGCCGACCTGCTCGGCATCGACCGCGTGGGCATCGACGACAACTTCTTCGACCTCGGAGGCAATTCGCTTTTGAGCATCCAGTGCGTGGCGCAGCTCGAAGGCCACGGCCTGAAGCTGCCCATCGTGAAGCTCTACCAGCACCCCACGATCCGCGCCTGCGCAGCGTTCCTCGAAGGTGATGCCTTGGCCACCTCGCCTGCCGAGATGGCCATGGCGCGTAAGGCGGCCGCTGGCGGGTCCCGGAAAGGCGATGTCGCCATCATCGGCATGTCCGGCCGCTTTCCCGGCGCAGCGAACGTGGAGGAGCTCTGGAAGAACCTGGTGGCGAAAAAGAACAGCATCAGCTCGTGGACGGTGGACGAGCTCGACCCAAGCATCCCTGCCGAACTGCGCAACGACCCCGACTACGTGAAGGCGCGCGGCGTGATCGCCGAAGCCGACAAGTTCGACCACGCCTTCTTCGGCGTGAACCCGAAGGTGGCCGCGCTGATGGACCCGCAGCAACGCGTGTTCCTGGAGACCGCCTGGGCCGCGTTGGAGGATGCAGCCTACGACCCCGCGCAGTTCGCCGGGCTCATCGGCGTGTACGCCGGCATGGGCAACAACACCTACTTCACACGCAACGTCATCGGCCATCCGGAGCTCATCGAGCAGGTCGGCGACTTCGCGGTGATGACGGCCAACGAGAAGGACTACATCGCCACGCGCCTGGCCTTCGAGTTCGACCTGCGCGGTCCGGCGCTCAGCATACACACCGCGTGCAGCACCTCGCTCGTGGCGATCGTGCAAGCGTTCAAAGCGTTGCGCGATGGCGAATGCGACATGGCCCTGGCCGGCGGCATCGCGATCACCGCACCGATCAACAGCGGCATCGTGTACAACGAAGGCGGCATGTACAGCCCTGATGGCAGCACACGCACCTTCGACGCACAAGGCAAGGGCACCTCGTTCAGCGATGGCTGCGGCATCATCGTTCTGAAGCGCCTCGACGACGCGGTCCGCGACAACGACCACGTCTACGCGGTGATAAAAGGGGCCGCGCTCAACAACGACGGCAGCGACAAGGCCAGCTTCACCGCGCCAAGCGTGCGTGGCCAGGCTGAAGTGATCGCCATGGCGCAGGCCGACGCGGGCGTTACACCCGACCAGATCACGTACGTGGAAGCCCATGGTACCGCCACGCCGCTCGGTGACCCTATCGAGGTCGAAGCCTTGACGCTGGCGTTCGGCGGCAAGACCAATGGCCAACACTGCGCGATCGGTTCGATCAAGTCGAACATCGGTCACCTCACTGCGGCGGCCGGTGCCGCGGGCGTGATCAAGACCGCGCTGGCCTTGAAGGAGGAGCAGATCCCCTCCAACGTTGGCTTTGAAACGCCCAACCCTTCCATCGATTTCGCTAATTCGCCTTTCCGTGTGGCGAATGAGCATGTCACCTGGCCGCGTGTGCCGGGAGCTCCACGTATTGCCGGGGTAAGCAGCTTCGGCGTAGGTGGAACGAACGCACACGTGATCCTCGCCGAGCCACCTGTGCCGGCCGTTTCCGGTCGATCGCGCAGCAAGCAACTGTTCCTCCTCAGCGCCAAGAGCAAGACCAGCCTTGATGCCATGACGGACAACCTCCGGACATGGCTTGAAACACATCCGGAAGCATCGCTGGCGGACGCAGCCTACACGCTGCAGGTGGGCCGCCGTCACTTCAAGCATCGTCGACTGATCGTAGGCGGCTCGCACGGAGAACTTATCGAGGCCATCGCCAACAAGGACACCAACCTGACCGGCACGCGCGAATTGCACGAAGCCGCACCCGGCGTGGTCTTCATGTTCCCGGGCCAGGGTTCGCAATACGTGAACATGGGCCGTGATCTCTGCGCGAGCGAGCCCGTCTTCAAGCAGCTCTTCGAACACTGCTGCGAACTGTTCAGCACCGAGTTCGGCACCGATCTCAAGGCGATCATCTTCCCGAAAGCCGGTGACGAGGAAAAGGCCGCCGAACAGCTCAAGCAGACCATCTACACGCAGGCTTCGCTCTTCACCATGCACTACAGCCTTGCGAAGCTGTGGATGCACTGGGGCATCGTGCCCGACGCGATGATGGGCCACAGCATCGGCGAGTTCGCTGCGGCCTGCCTGGCCGGCGTGTTCTCCCTAGAGGATGCCGTGAAGCTGGTGGCCAACCGCGGTCGCATGATGCAGGACCTGCCAGGTGGCAGCATGCTCAGCGTGCGCGCGGCGGAAGAGGACGTAATGAATCGCTTGCCCGCTGGATGTAGCATCGCGGCGAACAACGGTCCGCAATTGTGCGTGGCAAGCGGTCCGCACGAGTCGATCGCGAAGCTGCAGGCCGAATTGGAGAAGGACGGCATCACCTGCAAGCTGCTGGTGACCAGCCACGCCTTCCACAGCCCCATGATGGATGCCATCGTGGAGCCCTACCGCAAGTTGGTGGAAAGCGTGAAGCTGAGCGCGCCGCGCATCCCCATCGTGAGCACAGTGACCGCCGAATGGCTGAAGGACGACGAGGCCACTTCGCCGAAGTACTGGAGCGACCACCTGCGGGCCACTGTGCGTTTCGCGCAAGCCGTGAAGTTCGCTTGGGCCGATGCCGACCGCGTGATGCTCGAAGTAGGACCGCTCACCACGGCGACAACCCTCGCACGCCAGCAGAGCAACGACAGCAAGAAGCAGGCAGCCGTGCCTTCATTGGCTGATTCCGCAGGCAACGGCAATGAGTTGACGCAATTGCTGAAAGCCGTTGGTGGTCTCTGGCAGAGCGGCGTTCTCATCGACTGGAGCAAGTTCTACGAGGCCGAGACGCGTCATCGCATCTCCTTGCCTACTTATGCGTTCGAGCGCATC
>JBKDXR010000061.1:0-23056 GCA_046306055.1 Flavobacteriales bacterium | reverse complement strand
CCGAGGTGTTGCGGCTGTTGTCCACGTTGATGTTCACGTTGGTGTTGCCGCTTCCGATGTTCACATCGCCGCGGTTGTTGGAGTTGTTGCCTCCTCCACCGGGCTTGCGGTCGCCCAACTTGCCGTCGCCCTTGCCGTCGTTGCCGCCTGGCTTGCGATCCCCGAGGTTGGTATTGCCTCCATTGGAGCCACCGCCCGGGCGGTTGTTGCCCACACTGTTCCCGCTGCTCGGTCTGGTGCCACTGTTTCCGGCCCGTTCCGGCGCGCGCTGGCTTCCACCGTTGATCGAAGGTCGTGCGGTGTTCTGGGCGGGGGCGGCTTGGGGTTTGGCAGCGGGTTTTGCAGCCGGTGCGGGGCGTTGGGCGCCGCCTGAGGCCCGCGCGGAACCACCACCGCCGCCACTGGGGCGTGCAGGAGCAGCGCTGCCACGGCCGCCGCCACCGTGTGCGGTGCGTTGTGCGCATAGCTCTTCAGGCGCAGCCACCAAGGCGAGCAGGGCAAGGGCGAGCCCCACCAGGTGTGTTTTCATGGATCGTTTCATGTCCTTTAAGGTGCTGTGCTATGGATCACTTCGACTTCCGGGGCATCACCGTCAAACGGGCGGCACCGGGGGGGGGCATGAATTCATAGAGTTGGTCCGGAATGTCCGGGTTCAGTACCCAGTGCGTAAATGCGCCTTCATACTGCGTGTTGCCGGCCGCATGGTCGGTGATGATGAAATGCACCGGGAGGAAGGTGGCGTCGTTCGCGATCCACAGCTGCACGGTCTGCGCCTTGCCGGTGGCCACGATGCGGAAGCACTCCCTGCCATCGCGCTGCACGGTGCCCAAGTAGTCGATCCTGGTGCTCTGTGCGATCAGGTCGTCGGTGAAGGTGGGGTAGAAGAAATCGGCCGCGGGGAAGTCGACGCCGTAGTCATGGTGTACCTCGTCGATCATGGCGATGATGTTCGCCGGGGCCTCCATGAAGCCGAAGTTGTTCTCCGTGAAATTGTAGTAGGCCACTTGCCAGCCGTTGTACCAGTACCCCTTGTGTGCGCGCTCGCCGATGGAGTTCACGTGCATGCGGTCCGGTCCGGTCATGAAGACCTGATGGTCGGTGAAGCGGGTGATCATGCCGTGGTCGGGATCCTGCTGATCCTGGCTCACGTGCAGGTCAAAGCTGCAGCTGTGCAGGCTGCCGATCATGTCCGCCATGCGGTCCATGATCAGGATGGCGGCGGTGTCCATCACGGGATCCGCGGTGCTGTTGGTTTGGGCGTGCAGGCCGGGTGCAAGGCTCATGAACGCTCCTAGGATCAGGGTTCGCATGGTGGTGTGCATCGGTCGCGGTGGTCGGTCCAAGTTGGTCATTTCAAGCCGAAGATGGTCACGTTGGCACGCCCGTTCAGGAGGCCCTGGGTATCGTACCAGAAATCAATGCGCCGGATGCTGCGTCTCCCCCCCTCCAGGTCGATCACGCGCGTCTCACCGCCACGGGGAATATTCTGGCGCACCTCGATGTTGTCCGATTTCCCATTGTCGTAGGTCACCACCATCTTCATCAGGGTCAAAGGGGCGTCGGTCACCTTCAGCTTCAGTGCGCGGAAATCGTCGCCGGGGCCTTGCACCACGATGCCGTCATGATCGGCGGTGTGATCGGCGTGCGTGGTGCCGATGATCACCCAGGACCCCACCGGTGCGGGCCGTGGATGGGCGAGCTGCTGGGCGCCGCTGGTCAGCGCGAACAGCATCAGCCAGGTGCAATGGAGGGCGCGCACGCCGATCAGGTTCCTCATCACGCCGCCAAGGTATTCGCAGGCCTGCGGGCCGGTGTAGTGAAGTCGTTACACATGCAATGACCTGGTGGAAGGCGTGCGTTCCGGGCTGCGGATGGGACCGCACGGGTCGACCATGGGCACAGGCTGCATGGCTGGCGGCCTGGCTATCGGATGACGAAGTGGCGGAGCGATCGGCCATGTCGTGGATCCGTTACGGTGGACGATACGGGGCTGCTTAGGATCGCGGGACGGAAGGTTCGGCGCATTGCGGGCGGCCTTCCGGTGGCCTTTTTCACAACCATCAAAACACACGAACGAACATGGACATCACAGCGCTCCTTATCCAATTGGTCAGTGGTGCGGCGGGCGGGAATGCCGCCGGCGCATTGATGAAGAACCTGAGCTTGGGCACGGTGGGAAATTCCCTGGTGGGCATCCTGGGCGGTGGCCTCGGGGGCACCATCCTGAGCTCCGTGCTGGGCACCGATGCTTCGGCCGCGGGTGGCATGGACATGGGCTCCATCCTGTCCAGTGTCGGCGGCGGTGCCGTAGGCGGGGGCATCCTCCTGGCCGTGATCGGCCTGGTGAAGAACATGATGGGCACCAAGTGATGCGATGAGCGCAACGGCGCAACGGAAGAAGGGGCCGAAAGCCCCTTTTTTCGTTGACCATGGCCAGGCCACGAAGCCCCGGAGCTCACCTCGGCACCGGCACACAGCGCGCCAGCGGGGCCTTGTGCGCGCGATGCAGCCACAGGGTGCCGCCGGGCAACGCGCAGCGGTCCTGCGGTGAAGGTGGATCGCCGCGGTACGGATGCTGGCGGTCGGGCGAACGGGGAAACCTGAGGCGGCGTTCTTGTGCGGGTCCGCTCCGGACTAAAGTTCGAACTGCGCCCTGAACTGCCAGAAGTCGGTCTGGCCCGACAGCCCTTTGCGGTCCAGGAGGGCCTTCCCGTAGTTCACTTCGAAGCGGAAGTGGGCGTTGGGATACCAGCTGAAGGCACCGGTGGCACGGCCCAGTTCGCCACCCGAAAGGGACTTGTCCGTGAGGTCGGAACGGGTGTAGCGCGCACCCACTTCGAAAGCGCCAAGGCCGCTGCCATCGCGAATGCGGAAGTTCTTCTTCGGGATCAACTTGCCCATGTTTCCGGCCTGCTTGTTGTAGCGCCGGTTCTCGCCGGTGATGAACCAACTGCCGCCGAGCTGCCAGTAGGATAAGGTCGGGTCGCCGGTGGCACTGCTGGCCACGGTGCAGTGCATGTATTCGCCCAACACGCTCACCGGACCGCGCACGCCGATCCACTCCAGCAACAGGGTGTTCGCGGCGGCGGCGGCGAAGGACCCGGTGCTCACAAAGAAAGGCGCGGTGTTGGACTCGGGCCTGCCCTTGTATTGCAGTGTACCTTCGGTGGCATCGGTGTAACGATAGGCGAGGCCCACATGCATCAGGTCGCGGTCGCTGGTGTAATGGGGCAGCCCGGTGACACGTGCGGTGACCTGCGAGCCATTGGCCGCAAAGCTCTTCCCGGTCTCCAGCCAGTTGTTGAAGAGCCCCAGCGTCCAGGTGAGGCGGTGGTCCATGATGCTGTTCGAATAGCGCAGGCCGATGTTGCGCTGCCGTACGAAGACGGGCGCCCCACTGCCCCGCTCGGTGAACATGGACTGCGTGCCGGGCAGGATGTACTCATGGCCCACCCCTTCCTTCTGCTTGCCGACGGTGATCCACCCGCCCTTGTTCCCGAAGGGGATCTCCAGGTTCGCATCGATCAACGACAGCGTTTTGGTTCCCGGCACGGCATCAAGGCCATTGTAGTTGGCGCTGAACATGTACCGCCACGGCCGCTCGGCTATCAGCAGGTTGCCGGAGAAGATGAGGCGTTCACCGCGGAACTCGGTTGCCGGGCCGATCGCACCTACCTGGGCGATGCTGGCCTCGTCCTGTTCCGCCTCCGTATGGTCCAGGATCAAGGCGGCGCCGATGTTGAGCGTGAACCACTTCGTCCGGAATTGATTCCAGTTCATCGCCATGGTGGGGGGAGCCTCCATGGGGGCCTCCTCGCGCCCGGTGGTGAGGGTGTCGTTGAGCGAGCCGCCGGTCTGGGCGTTCGCGGCAAGCGCGCAACCGAGCAGCACGGGCAGTGCCAGCAGGAGCCGGTGAACCACGAGGTGGCGTGTGAACGGCAGCACGGTGCTTACGCGATCACCGCGTCGGCGCAGTGGTAGTGGCCCCCTTGTCGAAGGTGAAGCACAGCCCGCCGGTGAACGCGAACTGATAGATCGAGCTGTAGGTGCTTACCCCCACGCCGGCCCCGCCGGTGCCGAAGTAGAAACCACCGCCGGCGCCCTGCACCGGGCTCAGGAGCTGGGCACCGATCTTGATGCCCACTTTCTCGGACGCGTTCAGCAACAGACCGAGCTTGCCGCCCCATGCGAATTTCGTGGCGGTGGCATCACCGGTGAGGAACCCTGCTCCGATGTTGAACCCGCCGTAGCCATGCACCAACGGGCTGAAAGGGGCGTAATGAAGACCGCCCAGCATGATGTAGTTCGCCGTGACATTGAGCGGCCCGTACTCCCGGAAGGTCGTGCCGATGTACCCGTCCGTCGGTTGTGCCTGGTACAACAGTTCCACGGCCACGTTGCGCCGTACCTCGAATTCGAGGCTGCCCCCGAAATGAGCCGACGCGGCGACGCGGCCCTCGCTGTAGGAATAACCAGCATACGTTCCACCGATGGGGAAGCGGTCCTGGAAGGTGTAGCCGCCAAAGGCATTGAGGCGGAGCTTTTGCGCACTGGCGGTCAGGGTGACCGTTGCCAGCAGGGCGATGGAAAGGAGGGGTCTGAGGTTCATTGCAAGGGTGTGATAGCGCGGATCGAACGTAGATGGTCGGCCCGGGGCGGGTGTAGCGAATTGACGACACGCGGGGCAAGGTGACGGTGGACCGACCGGCATGTCGTGAACTCATGACAGGCGATGACCCGCTGGCCGCTGAACTTGCATCCAGCGCTGGCTGGTATCTTGTCGTCAATATCGGACCGAGGACCATGGCCACACGACGCTTGAAGAACATGATCGGCTCGCCTGTGATAGGCCTGGTGGATGATCACGCGGTGGTACGCTTGGGCACGCGGGTGCTGTTGGAGGATGAGATGGCGGGAGTGGTGATCCACGAGGAGAGCACGTGCAAGGGCGCTGAAGAGATGGTGAGCCGCAGGGAGCTGGACCTGTTGGTGGTGGACATGCACCTGCCCGATGGGCACGCGCTGGACCTGCTACCACGTCTACTGGCCCTGCGGCCCGGGCTGCAGGTGCTGGTGTTCTCGGTGAGTCCGGACCTGATCTTCGCCAAGCGCACGGCGGACCTTGGAGCATACGGCTATGTGAACAAGCAGGTCGAAGAGCGCTTGTTCCTTGAAGCGGTGGAGGCTGTGCTGCGTGGGGAGAAGTGGTTCCAGCCGGCGGTGGTCCGCAACTCCCCAGCGACGTTGAGTGCGATGGAAACGGATCCGTTCGGAGAACTGTCGGTGCGTGAATTATCCGTGCTGAACCATTTGCTTGACGGCCTCTCCTTGGCGGAGATCGCCAGAAAACTCGACCTTCAACATTCCTCAGTGGCCACCTACAAGACCCGCGTACTGGAAAAGCTCGGCGTGCGAAACCTGCTCGAGTTGCAGGAAAAGCTGTGGGCATACGGCCGCAAAAGGGGTTGATCGATGGCTGACACCCGTCATTCCCCCGGGGTCATGGCTTGGTGCCTGGCGTTGCTGCAGTGCCTGATAGGGCTCAGCGAAGCAACGGCCCAGCAAGGGTGGAGCGTTCAGCAGTTCACTGCGGAGAACGGCCTGCCCCAGAACAGCGTTGCCTCGCTGGCTTTTGACAGCAGCGGGTATTTGTGGATCACCACGGAAGGAGGGCTGGTGCGCTACGATGGCCGGTCCATGCGGGTGTTCTCCACACGCACCGACACGGTGCTGCGCGATGACCGGATGCGATATCTGCTCATGGACCGGAGCGGGGCGCTGTTCGTCAACGATGCGATCGGAAGCTTGTACCGGGTGCGAACAGGAGCCCTGCAACTGGTCATGGATGGACGTGGGCCTGAGCACTCCCTGGCCGTTCTTTCGGGGGGCATCCCCTCGCTCGAGGATTATCGGGTGTTTGCGCAGGCACCACCGGACGAACAGCGCTGGCGCGCATGGGATACGCGGGTCCTGCCCCTGCCCGAAGGAGGCTTCGCGGCCCTGTCGGAGGAGGGTCTTCAACTGACCCCTTCTCCAACATCTGCATTCACTATCCCGGTACTGACGGAGCGTGAGGCCGCGTTCATGGTGGGCGAGGAACTGTTCATCTTGGACAGGGCGAAAATGATCTATCGCGTGGACCGACGGACCGCTTCCTTGGAGGCTGTTCGGGTGGAGGGGATCGATGCCCGGTTGGTGGAACGCATGCTCTGGACATCGACAAGCGCTGAGGTCTTCGCCACAGGGGCAGGCCGGCTCTGGCGTGTCATCTCGCACGCCGACCGCCGGCTCACGTTCGAAGAACTGCGGATCGATCTTCCGGCGAATACCCGCCTCAATGCCGTGGTATTGGCACCGGATGGAAACACGCTCTTTGTAGGAACATCCACACAGGGGCTGTTCCGGTACACGCGCCATCGGTTCCGAACACTGCTGCCGGTGCCGGGCACGAACCGGTCCGGGGACAACGCGTTCTATGCGCAGGCGGTTTTGGAGAGCGGCCGCGTGCTCACTTCCCATGGAACGGTCTGTGGCCCGGACGGTTTCGAGCCGGAGCTGTTCCCGGTCCTTCCCTGTGAGATCCAAGCGCTCCATCGCGATCGCCAGGGCCGGATCTGGAGCGTGAACGTGGATTCGGTGCGTGTGCAGGATGCCCGGACCGGGTCGACGATCCATCATCAAACGTCCGCCGCAGGGAGTGCCACCGCGTTCCTCGAAGAAGAGGACACGCTGTGGTTGGCCGGCATGCATGGATTGGAGGCCTGGGTCGGGCTGGTCCCCCGCCTCATGCTCACCCACCATGCGGTGAGTTATCGCGACAACCCGTTCGCTCTTTTGCGGGGACCGGACGGACTGATTTGGTGGGCGACAGGCCAGGGTGTGTTCCGGGTCCGCGGCCAGGTGCTCGAGCCTGTTCCGGGCTTGGAACGGACCTACGCGCGCACACTTGCGCGATGGGGCGATCGGGTGTTGGTAGGCACCTATGGCGAAGGTCCCTTGGTGGTGGACAAGGGGAAGGTCATTCGTCTTCCGCTCGACCCACAGGGCTCGCTCAGCCACGTGCATGCCTTCATTCCCGATGCGAAAGATCGGCTCTGGATGCCGACCAACCATGGTCTTTTCGTGGTTGGCAAGGAGGCGCTGGAGGCTTACCTCTCCGGACGCAGGCCATACGTGGCGTATCGCTCCTTCGGTCATGATGATGGACTGGGCACGCTCGAGTTCAACGGGGGCTGCTCGCCACCCTATGTTCGTCTGCCCAGCGGAGAGGTCTCCTTGCCGACCATCGATGGTCTTGTGCGCTTCGATCCGAATGCGATCGCGGATGGATCGGAGGTGTTCCAGCCCTTTGTGGATGCGGTCCAGCTGAACGACTCACTGGTCCCAGTGACCGGCTCGATATACACGCTGGGCCGCTTGGATCGCCTCACACTGTGGTATTCACTGCCCAACTGGACCGATCCGGTCGACCTTCAGATGTACTACAGGGTGCAGGGGTTGGACTCGTCGTGGATACCGCTGGACATGGCATCGGGCCGGATCACGGTGGAACGCCTGCCCCCTGGGGATCATCTCTTGCAGATGATGCGGCCGGAGGCAACGGATGAGGTCCGCGACCTGCTCCGGGTCCAGGTATTGGCACCGTGGTATTGGCATCCGTGGGCCCTAACGAGCGGGGCGCTTTTGTTGCTCGGGTTGGGATGGTCCATCCTGCGGCTGCGCACCGGCCAGTTGCTTCGGGCCAGGACGCGCCTGGAGGCCATCGTCAACGACCGTACCGAAGCGCTGCAGCGCAGCAACTCGGAACTCACGCGTGCGCTCACGGTGAAGGACCGGCTGATCAGCATTCTTTCCCACGACATCGTTTCCCCGCTGCGCTTCATCTCGCGCGTGGCCACACGCACCCTGCGCAGTGCACGATCCGAGCAACCCGAAGTGCTTCGGCACACCTTGGCGGAGATCTCCACCTCCTCCGAGAAGCTCTATGCCAACGCGAGCAACATCCTGGAGTGGATCCGTAACCAGGGCGGCGAGATCGCGGTGATCCCTGCCGAAGTGGAGATCCGCGTGCTCACCGAGGAGGTGCTCGCACAGTTCCAGCAGCATGCCAGCACGGTGCGGTTCATCAACGAGGTGCCGCCGCACGACCACGTGTGGGTGGATCCGCGCCTGTTCGGGATCGTGCTGCAGAACCTGGTGGCCAATGCCGCAGGCCATGCCGGGGGGCTGGTCACCGTGGAAGGCGGGCGCTCACCGGCCGCCTATCGCATCACCGTGAAGGACAATGGGCCCGGCATATCGGCCTCGGCCCAAGCACGCCTCAACGCATTGCGTGAAGGTGCCGCGGAGGTGCGCACGGCCACCGACCGCCCGGGCCTGGGCTACATGATCATCCACGACATCCTTGCCCTTCTGGATGCGGACTACCGCATCGAAACCCCGCCAAGCGGCGGAACCTGGGTGCACGTGTTCCTCCCTGACCGAGCCGCGGAGGAACAGGCGGAAACACCTGCTCCCTAGAGGAACACCCCCAGGGTGATCTCCAGGTAGTTGGCGAACAGCTTGCTCTTGTTCCCATTGGCCGACAGCTTCTTGGCGTCGCTGTCCAGGGTGTTGGTAAAGGCGTTGTTGTAGGTGAGGCCGCCGAAGAGCGTGGGACCTGAAGCGATGCTGTACTCAATACCGGCACCCACCACGAGCCCCAGCTTGAAAAGGGCGACGTCGTCTATCACATCCTCATCTTCCAGCGTGGTGGTGCCACCTGGCGTGGAGGTGGTCGTCACATCGGTCCGTGCTCGGAGGTTGAACGCGGCACTGGTACCCACCTGGGCATAGATGTTCAGGGGCTTGTCGGTGATCGTGCGCAGCTTCACGGTCAGGGGGATCTCCAGGTAGCGCAGCTTGAGGTCCTGTTCGCTTTTCACCACCGTGGATACGCCACCGATGTCGTACGTTCCATCGGCCTTGAACTTGCCGCCGATGTTGTTGTAGATGATGCCCGTGCTGAAGAAGTACTTGCCGGCGTCGTCCAGTCGGAGATCGCCCAGCAGGCCGAAGGAGATGCCCATACGGCTGCCATCGCTCTTCAGGTCCTTGCTGTCGGAACGCATCCAGGCGAAGTTGGGAGCCACCTTGATACCAAGGCGGAAGGATGCTTCCTGCGCGTGGGCCGTGGCGAAAAGGGAGGTCAGGAGAAGGGGAAGGATGAGGCGCTTCATGGGTTCAGGGGTGTGTGGTCGAAGATCGGGTTGTTGTTTGGTCGGGAGGGTTCGTTCAAGGGAGGAGCAGCACCTCGGCGCGGCGGTCCCTGGCATCGGGCATGGCGCCGGCAGGGGCAAGCTGGCGCTGGGTGGTGACCCGGGCCCCATCGACGCCGTTGTCGATCAGGCCCTGGCGCACACTGTCCGCCCGTTTCTGGGCCACGGCCTCATTGGCCGTGACGGAGCCGCTGGCATCGGCCACGCCGGTCACCTGCACGCGTGCGTCCGGATGCTTCTTCAGCCAGTTGGCAAGCTCCACCACCTTCATGGTGCCTTGGGGCCCCAGGGTGGTCTTGCCGGTGGCGAAGTACACCGGTTCCATCAGGCGCTGCCGTTCGGCCTCGTCCGCGGCGATCGTACCAGGGGCCTGTTCCGTTATGCGCACGGTGTCACGCAACGTCTCCTGCATTCGCACGGTATCCACGCGGGTATCATGGATGCGGACCGTATCGCGCACGATGATCCGCACGGTATCCCTTGCGTTCTCTGCTGCACGTGCGCTGACCGCAGCGGGCGAGATCACCAATGGGATGGTGTCGCCGTTGTGCACAATGGTTGAATCGTTCACGAGCACGGCCGGCTCCGCGTCCCCTTTCTTCTCCTTGTCCTTCTTGTCTCCATCGCCCTTGGCGGCAATGGCTACGGTGGCACCGGCAGTAGTGGCTAGCAGAACGTTCTGCCGCCCCAGGTTCTTGTTCACCTTTTCCATCTGCTTGGCCATATCGGCTGTTGCATCGGCCTGTTTCGCCGCGCTCTTCGCGGCGGCCTGGTCGGCTTTGGACGCTTCGCCCGTCCGTGCCCCGGTCTTCTTCTCCAGCTTTGCGATGGTGGCGCTGTCCTGCTCGGCCTGCACATACGATGCGGCCAGTTCCTGTTTCAAGTAGTCGTTCTCCCGCTGGAGCTTGACCTGCGTGGCGTCGGAGCCCGGAGCGGCGTAGTAGTTGTTGATCACCCCCGCACCACGCAGGCTGTCCGTGGCCATCACCATCTTCAACGCATGGACCTCGCGCTCCAGGGAGTCGATCCGCGCGCTGTTCCTGGTGATGCCTTCCTGCTGTTTGCGGAACGCCTCATACCGACGCTTCAGCGCGGTGGGCTTGCCTTGGCCGATGCTGAAGCGCACTCCGAAGTGGTAATCGGCCTGGGTGTTCTGCGCGTTCGCCAGCTGGTCAGCAAGGTTATTGGATCCGAAATACACAGGGCCGATGCGCACGGTGGCGCCGATGCGGGTCTGTTCCGCACTGCGGCTCAAGGGCAAGTAGAATCCGAACCAGCGGTTCTCGAAACGGGGCGTTAGAGCCACCCATTCCACAGGGCGCAATGTGGTGGAGGCTTCCCTGAAAAGCCGTGTGGCGTCGCCATAACCACCGGCATTGAGATAGAAGCCACCGAAGACATGAAGATCGATGTTGGCCGCGATGGCCGTGGGCAGGCGATGCGTGTACGTCGCCGAGCCATTGGGCACGTAGTCCGCAATTTCCGCGAAGGCGGTGTCCCATTGGTCCAGGTCGCTGGCGTTCACCTGGCTGATGTCCCAACCCGTGATGTTGGCGCTGTAGTCCTGTGAGAGCTCCCGGCGCGTGTACGTGAACCTGCCGGCGTCCAGCAACGAGACCCCCACGCGTACGATGTACTTGTTCAGATCGAGCCGCTCCTTGACCTCGCTGTCCTGATCGAGGTACCTGCCTTTGGCGAGGTTGCCGCGCAGCTCGTAGACCAGGCCGGCATCCCAGCCCAGGGCCCAATCCTCCACCCCGTTGAGCAGGTTGCGGCGCTGGTAGGTGTCGAAGTCGCCGCGTTCCGTGCGGCCATATTCCACCAGCGGGCTCTGGATCGACAGGCTGTCGGGCCCCTCCTGGGTCAGCCTCAGGTCATCGCTCGAGAGGTAGAGCGACGCGGAACCGGCAAGGGCCTTGAGCGTGACCGCGGCCTTCAGGAAGTGGTGGTCGGACCTCACCAGCACGCGGCCGTAAGTGAAGCCGACCTCCATCCAGTTCATGTAACTGAAGTTGAAGCCACTGTTGTCCTGCACCACACCGTACAGGTCCGGATCTTGCAGGTTGTCGTAGAGCATCTCCGCCGTGGTCCGGTCCAGTCCCGCCATGGTGATGCCGGTGCGGTTGCGGATGTTCAGGCCGATGGAGGAGCCGTTGCCTATGCGCGCCATGAACGAGAACGGGGCCTGGATCTCCGAGACGGTGGAGCCCTGCACCTTTTCCGGCAGATCGTCCAGTGGCGTCAACAGTTCATCCACCGCCTGCTCATGCGATGAATCGTAGGGTGGTTTGGAGAAGAGCCGGTCCCGCAACACCTTGTTGGACATCAGCAGGGCATTGTTCGAGAAGTACGACTCGTACCCATACAGGGTCATGTCGAACTTGTACCGGCTGTCCACGATGCTTGCAGGATTCAGCCAAGCCCCCGAGATCCCCGCGTAATTGCCGCTGGCCAGGCCGATGTTCTGCTGGGCGACAACGGCGTTGGAACCACCGACCAAAAGGCCTAGGAGAGGAAGGATGCGATTGGTCATGGGCAGCATGCTGGAGCGAAGTAAAGTGTCTAGGACCGAACAAGATCAGTGGTCCATGGCAGCTTACGTGCGCGGCCCTGAGCAGTGACCGTACACTTACTTCATGAACGGAAGTCCCTTGAACTGCTTCTGCAATCCGCTGAACTGGGTGCTGAGCTTACCGAGGTCACCGGAAAGACTCCCGATCAGATCACCGGTGAGCTTGGTGGGGTCCGCCTTGGCCAGATTGACTTTGGCAGTGTACTCCCCGTAGGCTTTGGAGAACGAATCATACTGCTGGCGAACATTGCCGGGGATCAGGGACTCGTTCTTCTTCACCTCACCCATCCAGGGGTCCACTTTGCCGATGAACTTGTCGGTCTTACTGGTGAGCTTTGTGAACGACTTCATCAGGTCCGCAGGGACCTGCGCATTCGAGGCAGGGATGATGAAGAGCAGCGCGAGCAGCAGTGAGATGGAGAGGGTAAGTTGGCGGGGCATGGGTGTTGGTGTGTTTAATTACTCAAAACAAGCGCATGGGTAACAGACCGGTGTCGTGAATTCGCGACACTGGGTCAAATGAACCCGATCGGCTTGCCGAACCGATTCCTTCTGCTTCAACAGGTAGGAATTGATGGTGAACTTCAGGGTCGCTTCAGGCAGCACCAGCAACACCCATCCGATGCAATGAGCTGAGACCATGCGCGTGACGAAGAGGACCAGTATCGTCATGAGCAAGGTGTCTCACTACAGGAGCAAAAGGGACATGAAGTTCCCGATGTGGAGCCTGATGAAGGACCGGTATTTCAGAAAGGCCTTGCCGCCCAAGAAAGCAGTCTCAGTCGAATGGCCCGATCACGGGTCACGGCTTTGCCTCCGCATCCTTCACACACCGGAAGCCCACATGGCTCATGCCACTATCGGGCGTGCTGCCCTGGCGGGCGCTGGGGCGGTAGCGCCAGCAATAGGTGTCGTGGCAGAGAAAGCTGCCGCCGCGTTGGGCGCGCAGGGGTTCATACCGCCGTTCGGGATCGAAGCTCTTCTCGGGGCCTTGCGGGTCGGTGGTGAGCGTGTTCGCACGCGCGGGGTAGAGGGTCATGTCCAGCCAGTCGCTGCACCATTCCCAGGCGTTGCCGGCCATGTCGTACAGCCCGTAACCGTTGGGCGCGAAGCGGCCCACCGGGGCGCTGCGCACGAAGCCATCGGCCGCGCTGTTGGTCTGCGGGAAGGCGCCCTGCCAGCTGTTGCACTTGATGAGGGTGTCCGTGGGATGTTCGGTCCCCCAGATGTAGGGCTGCTGCTCCACGCCCCCGCGTGCGGCGCGTTCCCATTCGGCCTCCGTGGGCAGGCGTTTACCGGCCCAGGCGGCGAAGGCCGTGGCATCGTTCCAGCTCACCTGCACCACCGGGTGGTCCATGCGCTCGGCGATGTCGCTGCCGGGTCCTTCGGGGTGGCGCCAGTCGGCACCGTGCGTCCAACTCCACCACTCCAGGTAGCGGCAGTCGTGCAGGGCTTTGCCCACGGGGTTGAAGACCAGCGAGCCGGGCACCAGGTCCTCCGGCTTGGGCGGCGGCGTGCCGGGCGGCACCTGCTTCATCAACTCCTCCAGCACAGGCGCTTTTTCGGCATCGGTGACATAGCCGGTGGCCTCCACGAAGGCGGCGAACTGCGCGTTGGTCACCTCGGTGATGTCCATCCAATAGCCATGCACGCGCACGGGGTGCGCGGGTTTCTCCTCGGGCCAGGCAAGGGTATCATCACTGCCCATGGTGAAGGTGCCACCGGGTATCCACACCATGCCGGCGGGGGCTTCACCATCGGGGCGCTCGTCGGGGTACTGTGGCACCGTGTCATGCAGTGCGGCGGTGGTGCGTGTTTCAGGGGTCGATCCGCCACAAGCGCATAGGAACAGGAGCGGACCGGAGAACAGGACTTGACGCAGGGACATGGGCCGAAGCTAATGGTGATGACGAACCAAAGGAAGGAATGTTGCCGTGTAGCGACCTCACTACGCAAGGCTGGTGAAAGATGACGACATTTATTCGCCATTGTCGTGAACGTGTGACACTCGTTCATAAAGCTCTAACATCACCTTCCCCATGAAGAACCTTCAATTTCCACTAGGCAAGACCATGCTCTTGGGTATAGGCCTCGCCCTGTCCATGGGCGCCAGTGCCCAACAAGCCCCAGCCTCCGCCAAAGCGCCGGCGGACCAAGGCAAGAAACCCAACATCCTCGTGATCTGGGGTGATGACATCGGCACCTGGAACATCAGCCACAACAACCGCGGCATGATGGGCTACAGGACGCCGAACATCGACCGCATCGCCCGGGAAGGTGTGGCATTCACCGACTACTACGCTCAGCAGAGCTGTACGGCGGGTCGCGCGGCCTTCATTAGCGGTTCGGTGCCCGTGCGTTCCGGCATGACCAAAGTCGGCATGCCCGGCGCCAAGGAAGGCTGGCAGAAGACCGATGTCACCATGGCCACCATCCTGAAGAGCCAGGGCTACTCCACCGGCCAGTTCGGTAAGAACCACCAGGGCGATCGCGACGAGCACCTGCCTACCCTGCATGGTTTCGACGAGTTCGTCGGCAGCCTCTACCACCTCAACGCCGAGGAAGAGCCCGAGAACCGCGATTATCCGGGCGACATGGTGATGGCGAACGGCAAGACCTTCCGCGAGAATTTCGGGCCGCGCGGTGTGATCAAGTGCAAGGCCGACGGCAAGGGCGGCCAGACCATCGAGAACCTGGGTCCTCTGACCAAGAAGCGCATGGAGACCATCGACGATGAGACCCTGGCCGCCGCCAAGGCATTCATCAAGCGTGAGGCCGCTGCAGGAAGGCCCTTCTTCTGCTGGTGGAACGGCACACGCATGCACTTCCGCACGCACGTGAAGCCCGAGCACATCGGGATCAGCGGCCAGGACGAATACGGTGACGGCATGGTGGAGCACGACATGCATGTGGGCGAGTTGCTCGCGCTCATCGATGAGCTTGGCCTGGCGGACAATACCGTCGTGCAGTACAGCACGGACAATGGCCCGCACTACAACACCTGGCCCGATGCCGGTACTACGCCGTTCCATGGCGAGAAGAACAGCAACTGGGAAGGCGCCTTCCGTGTACCCTGCTTCATCAAGTGGCCCGGACACTTCCCGGCCGGCACCACGCTCAACGGGATCGTCTCGCACGAGGATTGGCTGCCCACGTTCGCTGCGATCGCGGGCGCGCCGGACATCAAGGAGCGATTGCTCAAGGGTGGTGTGGTGCTGAACGGACGCACGTACAAGAACCACATCGACGGCTACAACCTGGTGGATTACCTCAGCGGCAAAGCGAAGGATTCACCCCGTGGTGAATTCATCTATGTGGGCGATGATGGCGATGTGATGGCGATCCGCGTGGGCGATTGGAAGGCGATCTATCTGGAGAACCGGGCACATCAGCTCCAGGTGTGGCGTGAACCCTTGGTGCACCTTCGTTTGCCGCTGCTCTTCAACCTGCGTCGCGACCCGTTCGAAAAAGCATATGAGAACTCCAACACCTACCACGACTGGATGATCGACCGCGCCTATGTGCTCGGGCCCATGCAGGTGGTCGCCAGCAAGTTCCTCATGACCATGAAGGACTTCCCGCCGAGCCAAAAGCCGGGCGATTGGAGCCTCGAATCGCTCGAGAGGCAGATCAAGGGCATGACCGTAGGAGGACAATAACCCGCATTGGGACCGTTTCCGGGCCGCATCAGTTCTACAACTGATGCGGCCTTTGCGTTCATGGTCCATATCCTACAGAAGGGGGCTTCGATGTGCGTGTATGATCTTCGCAACTGTGAGCATCTGAAAAGTCACCGTACCATGAAGAAAGGAACCCTCCTTGTCATGACCGCCGTTCTCGAGGCTGCAGCGGGCATCGCCTTGGTGTCATTGCCCGACATGGTGGCCGACCTTCTGCTCGGGACGGCGCTCGATGCGCCCGCTGCGAGGGTGGTGGCCCGCATCGCAGGTGCCGCCTTGTTCGCACTGGGTCTTGCGTGCTGGCTTGCCCGGCGCGATGGACAGAGCGATGCGGCACGTGGACTGGTCGCGGCGCTGTTGCTCTACAACGCAGTAGTGGCTGCCATGCTGGTCGGTGCCAGCATCGTCCAAGGGCTCTCGGGCATCGGGCTCTGGCCTGCCGTGGTGCTACATGCGGCCATGGCAGGGTGGTGCATCTTGTGCCTGCGGCCACGCGACCCCTCAACCCCCGGAACATAACGACCATGAAAGCAACGTACCATCGGAAGCTCATTGCCACAGCGCTTGTCTGCATATTGGCTTCCTGCCAAGGACCCGCACCGGATCCTGCAACGGCAACGACCACTACGGACACCACCGTTGCGGCAACCACCGACCCGCTCGCGAGCTGGAACGAAGGCCCGACCAAGCAGGCCATCCTCGACTTCGTGAAGCGCACAACCACCGAAGGTTCCAAGGACCTGGTGCCGGTTCCGGAGCGCATCGCCGTGTTCGACAACGATGGGTGCTTGTGGAGCGAGGCACCCCTGCCGCCTCAGCTCGCCTTCGTGTTCAGCGAGATCAAGCGCCGCGCACCGAATGAGCCCGAGCTGGCCAAGGACCCCATGGTGAAAGCAGCGCTGGCGGGTGACCTGGCCACGCTGGCCGCAGGCAAGCACCACGATGGCCTGATGAAGCTTTTGGCCCTCACGCACGCGGGCATGACCGTGCCCGATTTCCAAACGAGCGTGCGCAACTGGATGAAGACCTTCCAACAACCGAAAGGCGGAAGCGGGCTCACGGGTGCCACCTATCAACCCATGTTGGAATTGCTGGAGCTTCTGCGCGCGAACGGCTACAAGACCTTCATCGTCTCCGGTGGCGGCATCGACTTCATGCGTGTGTTCGCGGAGGAGCTGTACGGCATTCCGCCGGAGCAAGTAATTGGCAGCTCAGCAGCAGCGACCTTCGAACTGGTGGACGGTGTACCCGTTCTGACAAAGACCACTGAGGACATTTTCGTGGACGACAAGGCCGGCAAGTCAGCGGGGATCCACCGCCACATCGGTCGGCGGCCCGTGTTCTGTGCTGGCAACAGCGATGGTGACCAAGCGATGCTGGAGTACACCACCATCGGCAACCCGCTACCGAGCTTCGGGTTGATCGTGCACCACACCGACAGCGTGCGCGAAACAGCCTACGATACCAAGGCACCCGTGAGCGGCACCTTGATCACCGCCTTGGAAGCAGCACCGAAGAACGGATGGGTGGTGGTGGACATGGCGAAGGACTGGAAGGTCGTGTTCCGCTGAGCCGCTCACTTTCCGGCAGCCTCCTCCACGTTCACGAAGGGGAAGCTGAGGAAGAATTGGAAGGTGCTGTTGGTGGAGGAGATGCCGGCCGCGTTGTCCTTGAACACCTCGGTAAGGCCAAGGCAATAGCGCACGCGCAGGTCGATGCCCTTGAAGCCGCGGGGCTTGGTGAACACCACGCCGAGGTCGATCGGCAGCGCGAATTCGATGGATTCCAGATCCTCCTTGATGTCCTTGGTCACGGTGAATTCATCGCCGCCCACCAGATCGCCGGTGGTGGCCAACTTGCCGCTGGTGAGGAAGCTGATCTGCGGCCCGGCGCGGACATAGAACCGGTCGCTTAGGCGGCGGTGCAACTGCAGGGGCACATCGATGTAGTTCAGCTCCAAGCGGGTGGCGTAGGACCCGACGGTGCCTGTGGTGTCCACAAAGGCGTTCTCGAAGCCCTTGCCACCGCGCGGTGACACAGGTTTGAACTCCGGCGTGAAGGCCCAATTGTCGTTGATCTTTACGTAGGTGCCCAGGCCGAAGTAGAATCCGGTGGCGGTGGTGGTGCCGCTGACACCCGGCATGCTGCTCAGGTTGAGGCCCGCATCCAGAGTGAAGTGGAAGTTCTCCGTGGCTGCCTTATCGCCGAAGATCAGGACAAGCAGCGCAGCTTGGCCGTGTACCAAGCGGGCAGTGAGCAGAAGGGTGGCCAGAAGGACAAGCCGGAGCGAAGATGGAGACAACATGGTGGTGTTGGTTAGTTGTGCCTGACCGGCGTCATTGGAAGCCGTCAAAGGTAGGCGCATGGGCGATCCGAACATTCCAACGGATGTGGGCGCTGGACCGGACGTGCGCGGAACAGCCGCTCGACCCCATGCGCCACACGGAAGGAAGGTGGATCCCCGATGCGGGCTCATTTGCACGCGATCATCCTGGTCGGCGAGCTTCGCCCCGGCATGCAGGTTGCGTGCCGGTGGCCCTTGAAGATGGGCGAACCCGTCAGGGCGTCCTCCCCGGTGCGTTCCACAATGGGGTTTCCGCTGCTATCGTTCACGGCCTATCCGTTGTTGCATGCCTGCTGCTCCCCACCTTTGTGCATGCTCCGGCGTTCTCGTTCCTCTGTATCGTTCCTGGCCGTGTTGTTCACGGCTGTATCGGTCCTGGCCCAGGACAACCAGTACTGGACCCAGCAGCACGGTGCGCACGCGCAGCTGATGGGCGGCGCGATGATTGCCGGCACGGACGACCAGTCGGTGCTGTTCTATAACCCGGCGGCCATGGCCTTCGTGAAGAGCAATGGCATCACGGCGAGCACCAGCTTCATCTACTACCAGAAGTTGTCCATGAAGGACGTTAGCGGCTACGGGCTGAGCAGCTCCGACGCTTCGGCGGACAACAGCCCCCGCCTGGTGGCCGGTGCCTTCGATGCAGGGCCGCGGTGGCGCATCAGCCTGGGTTTCGTAAGCGCGGTGTACAGCGGCTTCGAGATGGACGCGGCCAACAGCGTGGAACTGGATGCCTACCCGAATGTGGCCGGCTCCGTGGTGCTGCGCGGCCTCACCAACAACAGCACCGAAGTGCGCGATGACCAGATCGGTCTGGGAGCGAGCTACGCGCTGAGCGAGCGCAGTGCCATCGGTGCCACGCTCTTCGGCAGCTCCTTCGTCCAGCGCTTCGCGTACGTCAACAACGTGTCGATCTTTCCCGGTCCGTCATCATCGGACCCTGCAACGACCTTGGCCGATCTGGGCTCGGTGCAGCGCGGCGAGGTGGAGAACCTCGGCTTCGTGCTGAAGCTGGGCTACCTTCATCGCAACGAGGGGGTGCAGTGGGGTGCTTCCGTGGCGCTGCCGCGCTGGTCCACCCATTTTTGGGAAGGATCCATGTATCGGTCCGCAACGGGCCGCAGCGTGAATGGGGCCGTGATCAGCGATCTCTACTACAGCGAGGAATTGGCCACGCGTTACCATACGCCGTGGATGCTCGACGCCGGCCTGCAAGTGCAGCGCGGCAGGACCCTGCTGGCCGTGCGCTTCTGTTATTCCACCGCTGTGGAGGCCTACGACCGCATGACCCTTACCCAGGCCGATGCGGTCTACCCTGCAAGCGCGGAAGGTGACGAACCGGTGTTGCGTGTGCGCAGCGCCAACCGCAGCCTGGTGAACGGTGCCGTGGGCGCCACGTACCGGCTGAGCGACAAGGCCGATGTGATCGCTGGCCTGCGCAGCGACCTGAATTACTTCGATCAGCAGGCGTTGGACCGGCCCATGGATGTGAGCGGGACCCTGAGCTTCTGGGACCTCTACCACGCCAGTGCCGGGGTGGACCTGCACAGCGAGCGGGTGAAGCTCACGGCCGGGTTGGTCTACGCGTTCGGTTCGGACACCGGTACGCCGGAGCAATTGCTCGCCGTGGACGATCGTGTGGTCACCTCCATAAGCACCGTACAGTTCAAGACCGGCTTCCAACAGATCGGCTTCACATTCGGCTTCAGCTACTTCGTGCTGGGCGACCGGAAGCCTGCCACATCCAAGTGAGCAGGCCTTACGGATCACAGCGTTACTTGAAGGTGCGCGTGATGCCGATGCCGAGCGTCCAGCTGTCGTAGGCATCAAAGCGGAAGTCGTAGGCCAGGCTGCCGCTGGTCTCCCAAGGGCCGCCGAGGTGGATGGTGTACTCGGTGCCCGCGCGCATCAGTAAGAGTTCACCTTCCTTGGCGAACTCCTGACCGGCCCCCAGCGTGAACGCCCAGTGGTGGTGCGGGCGGTAGGACACCATGAGCGCCGGTGCGATGGGGCGGGTGCGCTCCACGGTCGGGGCGGCCTCTTCCTCGCTCAGGTTCTCCTCCACCTTGAAGGTCTCGTTGATGAGGTCCGTATGCAGGCCGATGGCCCACTTGGGCGATATCCAGAAGTTGTAATTCAATCCCCAACTGGGCAGTGCCATCCAGGTGAGGTCGCCGTCGGCATTCACGCCTTGGGCCACATGAGTATGGGCCAGGAGCAGCGCCACTTCATGTCGCACACGTTCCTCAGGTATGGGTTCAACCGTATGTTGCGCCGTCACCGTCAGTGCGCTATTGGCCAGCAGCAGTGCGGCAAGGAAGTGCCTTGGTGGCATGGCGGTCAAGACTGTTGGATGGACCGAACGTTCGCGGACTATCCGCCCAGGTTGAACAGATAGGCCAGGCGGAAGCCGAAGTAGCCGCGGTTGGCGATATCGTCGACCAGCGCATTGTAGCGCACCCCGATGTCGACCTTCGACAACTGGTAACCAGCGCCGATGCCCGGCTGAAGTAGGCCTCGGTCTCCGACTGCGCCGGAATGGTGCCCAGCACGGGGCCCAGATCGATCTCGTTGGTCTTATATACCACGTTATGCATACCGGCCTGTAGCGCGCCGTAGAACCCGGCCTGCTCCTCGGCGAAGTACCACTTGCCGCCCAGCTGAATGGGCATGTAGGTCCATGAGTCCACCACGTCCCCATCGTCATCCTTGGGGGACAGGAAATCGTAGGCCAGTTGCAAGGTGACCGACGAGCGGGGTGAGGTGGGATATTCGAAACCGATGGCAGGGCCGTAACCCAAGGAAGCGGATTCGGCGAGGTCGCCCACCGGCACCAACAATTCCGCCCCCACGGAGATCTGGGGCGATTGGGCAAGGGCTACAGTGCCGATGCAACCGGTCATTAGACCGACGAGGCTGAGCTTAAGGGCGTGCATGATGTTCGGGGTTTCGAGGTGCCAATCTACAAAGGCCTTGAACGCTGCAAGACTGACGGTTGTCAGGTTGCTGAAAGTGACGGCCGCTTCATGACCCATGACAGGTGCGGCCGCACAAGCCTCCGTTAACTTCGCGGCTTTCAGGAATTCCCCTCTTGATGCGCCTCCTCGCTTTTCTGCCGGCCCTGTTCGTGGCCCTGTTCGGCCATGCCCAGCCGGACCGGGACACCATTCCGCACACGGCGCTCGGCGAAGTGCTTCACAACAGCGATTCCCTGCGCGCGCTGAGCTTCGAGGCCGGTCCCATGAAGTTCGTGCCCTTTGTTGCGCCGAGCTACACGCCCGAAATGCAGTTCCTGATCACGGCCGGCGGCCTCATCACCTTCAGCTTCGATCGCAAGGACCGCAAGTTGCTGCGCTCGTCCATCCCGTTCAGTTATGGCAAGAGCACCAACGGATCCACCCAGCTGTCCGTCAAGGCCAACCTCTACCTGCGCGATGACAAATGGCGGATCACGGGCGAGATCTGGAGCAAGGACATGCCGGACAATTACTACGGTGTGGGATACGACAAGGCGCGCGCGACCCCCAAGAGCGACAGCACTTCCCTGTACCATCGCAACTGGAAGCGGATCTACGCCAAAGTGATGCATCAATACAAGCCCAAGTTCTTCGTGGGCGGCATCTACGATGGCACCAACACCGAAGCCACGGAGCTCAACCCGGTGATGGCGGCGGATGAGGACATCGTCAAGTACGGGACCAACACGCGCAACCGGGGTCTGGGCGCGGTGTTCGAGTATGACAGCCGCGATGTGCCGGTGAACGCCTATACAGGGCTTTTCCTGGACGCCAGTGTGATCAACTACGGCCGCTTTTGGGGTGGCACCACCGAGTTCTGGGTGATCGACCTGGACTACCGGCAGTACCTGCCCGTGGGGCACCGACATACCGTGGCGTGGGAGGTGCGCAGCCGCAGTTGCCTGGGCGATGTGCCCTGGACGGAGCTCTCGCAGATCGGTACCCCATGGGACATGCGGGGCTATGTGTGGGGCCAGTACCGTGACGAGCTGATGGTATACACCATGGGCGAGTACCGGCACATGTTCAACCGGAAGACGCCGAACAAGAAGGGTTCGCTGGAGAGCCGCTGGGGTTTTGCCACCTGGCTGGGCTTGGGTGCCGTTGCGCCGGACATCGCGTCCATCCCCTCCGTGCTGCCCAACGCGGGTATCGGCCTTCGCTTCGAGACCGAGAAGCGCAGCAACATCCGCGTGGACTATGGCGTGGGCACCAACAGCAGTGCGTTCTACGTGACGTTCTACGAGGCGTTTTAGCCGTGGGATCTGCCGCAAAGGCGCAGAGACGCCAAGCATGCAAGCTCACCATGGTCGGAAGCTCCATCCGCTGTGGAATACCACCTCCATGACGGCCATTCATGGGGAGAACACGCGCACTCTGCGCCTTTGCGCCCCTGCGGCCTACGTTCAGAACGCGTACCCCAGCTTGATGCCGTACCGATAGCCCAGGCTGTTGCGGTCGATGGTGGTGGAGCCCGTGCGCGAAAGCTCGATGTCCATGCTGGTGATCTCGCGACCCAGCTTGTCCTCGATGGCCTGTGCCAGGTCCGAGTAGAGCTCGCCCTCGCCTTCGAGGTCGGCCTCCACCTTCAACTTGTACATCACAAAGCGTGGTGCGAAGAAGATGGCGTCCACGGCCAGTCGGTCCTTGAACATCAGGAACTGGTAGCCCAAGGAAGGCCCCACGCCGAACTCGAGCAGGTCGATCTGCAGGTTGGTCTCGACGCGCCCGCTGGCATCGGTCCCGGTGCCTACGGCAGTAATGGTGGAGGTGTAGCGCGTATCGCTATAGCGCAGGTAGGCCCCCACGTACAACCCCCGTGGCGCTGGCCGCTTGTCACTGCGCTCCACGTACCACTTCACTTCGGGCGTGAAATACAGGCCGGTGAGCTTTCGGTCCTCCCCGAAGGTGAGTTGCTCGGCATCCAGGTCCAGGAGCCCGCTCGGCTGCTTGGGCACCATGTAGCTCACCGTCAGCGCTACGCTCCATGCCGGGTGCAACACCCGCTCGTAATTGAGCGATACAATGCTCACCACGCTGGATGTGACCCCCACCTTGACCAGGTTCTTGCGGGGGATGAAGCCCACGCTGTCCGGCTGCGCCATGGAGGCCAGGGGATGGAGCAGTAGAACAAAGATCGCTAAACGCATCAATGGTCGGCGTGGTGCCATTGCAACAGGGGGTTC
>JBKDXR010000060.1:0-24906 GCA_046306055.1 Flavobacteriales bacterium | reverse complement strand
GGCGTGTGGATCTCGTCGATGAGGAGGATGCGGCCATCGGGGGTGCGGCCGAACTCGTACTTGGTGTCCACCAGCAGCAGGCCGCGCTCGGCGGCGATGCGGCTGCCCTCGGCGAAGAGCGCCAGGGCGTAGCGCTGCATGGTGTCCCACTCCTGCGGTGTACACAGGCCGCGCGCCAGGATCTCGTCGGGGGTGATGTCCTCGTCGTGCCCCACATCGGCCTTGGTACTGGGCGTGATGATGGGCGTGGGGAAGCGGTCGTTCTCCTTCATCCCCTCGGGCAGCGCGGCCCCGCACAGCGTGCGCCCACCGGCCTGATAGGTGCGCCAGGCGTGTCCGGCGAGGTAACCGCGCACCACCATTTCCACCTTCACCGTGGAGCAGGCGGCACCGATGACCACGTTGGGATCGGGCGAGGCCTCGGCCCAGTTGGGCGCCACGTGGCGCGTGGCCTGGAGCATGTGCCAACTGAGCTGGCTGAGCACCTGGCCCTTGTGGGGGATGCCGCGCGGCAGCACCACATCGAAGGCGCTGATGCGGTCGCTGGCCACCAGGATGATGCGGCCGTCGCTGAGGGTGTACACATCGCGCACCTTGCCGCGGTACACGTTGGTGATGAGGGGGTGCGAGAGTTCGGCACGCATGAGCGTACCGGGCAATGTGGTGGTCATTGGGGTCGGTCCTTCTTGTCGTTCCTCTGCTCCAGTTCCTTGAACGCGCCGAGCACGCGGGTCACCAGTTCGTGGCGGATCACATCCTTCTCATCGAGCTCGATGACGCTGATGCCTTCGATGTTGCGCAGCATGTGCACGGCGGGCATGAGGCCACTGGGCTGGCGGTCGGGCAGGTCCACCTGGGTGACATCGCCGGTGATGACGAACTTGGCATTGCGGCCCATGCGGGTGAGGAACATCTTGAGCTGGGGCAGCGTGGCGTTCTGTGCCTCGTCGAGGATCACGAAGGCGTGGTCGAGCGTGCGGCCGCGCATGAAGGCGAGCGGTGCGATCTGGATGATGCCCTCATCGAGGTGATCGGCCAGGCGCGTGGCGGGGATCATCTCCTTGAGCGCATCGTAGAGCGGCTGCAGGTAGGGGTCGAGCTTTTCGCGCAGGTCGCCGGGCAGGAAGCCGAGGTTCTCCCCCGCTTCCACGGCCGGCCGCGTGAGGATGATGCGGCGCACCTTGCGCTCCTTGAGCGCTTTTACGGCCAGGGCCACGGCGGTGTACGTCTTGCCGGTGCCGGCGGGGCCGATGGCGAAGACCATGTCGCTGCCCTCCACGGCCTTCACGAGCTTCTGCTGGTTGAGGGTGCGTGCTTTTACGCGCAGGCCGGCATTGCCGTACACGAGCACATCGGCATCCTCGCCGCCGGGGGCCTCACCGCGTTCGCCGGTGCCCATGATATCGTCGAGCACCTTGCGGGGCAGGTCGTTGTAGCGGGCCACGTGGGCCACCAGTTCGTTGAAGCGCTCCTCGAACAGGGCGATGTCGGCCTCGGCGCCGGACACCTTGAGGGTATCGCCCCGGGCGATGAGGTTGAGCTTGGGGAACAGCGGCCTGATGAGGCGCAGGTTGGCATCGTTGGCGCCCAGCACGGCCACGGGATCAACGCCGGAAATGGTGAACAGCTTCTCGCTCAATGGAAACTTGCGGTTGTTGAAACATTTTTCCGGAACGCGCTAAAGGCCCGGAATAGTTTTGAGCGCCGAAGGTAGCCCACGCCCGCGCTCCATCCGTTGACCATGGCCATCATCACGCTCACCACCGACATGGGCCTGAAGGACCACTATGTGGCCGCGGTGAAGGGCGCGATCCTGACGCAGCAGCCCGGCGTGCTGATCGTGGACATCACGCACCAGATCAAGCCCTTTGACAACTTCGGCGCGGCCTTCACGCTGGGCAATGTGTGGGCCGAGTTCCCCAAGGGCACCATCCACATCATTGGCGTGAACCCCGAGGCCGACGCCAAGGTGCCGCACCTGGTGGTGGTGCACGAGGGCCACTACTTCATTGGTGCGGACACGGGCATCTTCTCGCTGCTGTTCGACAAGAAACCGTTGGAGGCCTTTGAGCTCACGTTGAAGCTGGACGCCGACCACCGGTCGTTCCCGGTGAAGAACGTGTTCGTGAAAGTGGCGTGCCACCTGGCGCGGGGCGGCACCCCCGACGTGATCGGCCGGCGTGTGGGCGGGATCCGGGGCATGATCGGGTTCCAGCCGGCCACCGACCCATCGAGCATACGCGGCAAGGTGGTGCATGTGGACGGTTACGGCAACCTCGTGACCAACATCACCCGCAAGCTCTTCACCGACATCGGCAGGGGGCGCTCCTTCGAGATCTCCTTCGCCTCCAAAGAGGACGCGATCGATCGCCTGCACGGCACCTACACCGATGTGCCCGATGGCGAGAAGGTGGCCTTCATGGGCAGCACCGGCCTGTTGGAGATCGCGGTGAACAAGGGCGCCGAGGGGCATGGTGGCGGAGCGGCGCGGCTGTTCGGAGCGCGCGAAGGATCGCCGGTGCGGGTGGAGTTCGCGGAACGCAGGTGAGCACCGCCGACCATTCAACGGCCTGCAAGGCCAGCAGCACAGCAACCATGATCGTACGCATCGTTAAAATGACCTTCAGGCCCGAGGAAATGGCCCGGTTCCAGGAACTGTTCGAGGGCTGGAAACCGCGCATCCGTAGTTCTCCCGGCTGCCGGCACCTGGAACTGCTGCACGATGTGAACGACCCGCGGATCTTCTTCACCTACAGCCATTGGGACCACGCGGACGACCTGGAGCGCTACCGGGTGAGCGCCGTGTTCGCTGATGTGTGGCCGGTGGTAAAGGCCCTGTTCGCCGCTCCGGCCGAGGCTTGGAGCGTGGACCGCGAGCACTTGGTGTAGGGCGCAACGAACCCACTGAACCTCACGACCATTGGTCCCCGAGGACGCTTGGCGCGTTCTGGCACGATACTTTCCGTGGAGGCGCCCGCGTTGGCGCTCAATGCCCGATCGCCCGATATTCGTACCATGATGATGCGTCCGCTCGCTGTATTGACCGCCCTCGTCCCCAACCTGATGCTGGCCCAGCCCGCACCCACGAACAAGGCGCAAACGCACCTGGACAAGGCGCGTACGGCCTACAAGGCCGATGAACTGGCGATCGCCCTGGTGTATGCCGACTCGGCCATTGCCGCGGACCAGACGGTGCCCGGCGGATACAAGTTGCGCGGCGACATCAAGCAGCGCCAGAAGAACCTGCACGGCGCGCTGGCGGACTACACCAAGGCCGAGAAATACACGCCGGACGATGCGCGGTTGTACGTGAGCCGGTCGGCGGTGTACATCAGTGAAGGCCGCGTGAAAGAGGCCATCGGCGATGCCGACAAGGCCTTGAAGCTGGACCCCAAGGACTCAGATGCCTGGTACAACCGGGCCTGTGCCAATTACGTGGGCCGCAACAACGACGCTGCGCTTCGCGAACTGGACAAGGCCTTGGAACTGGCCCCCACGCACGCCAACGCCCTGTTCCTTCGCGGCGTGGTGAAAGGCGAACTGTACAAGGAAAGCGCCGGGCTGGCCGACATTGAGGCCGCCCTGGCCCTGGACCCCAAGCTGGCCGGTGCGGCCATGAGCGCCGGCGTGCTCCTGTTCGAGACCAAGCGCTATGCCGAGGCCATTGAACGGTTCAACGAAGTGATCGCCGAGGGCGGCAGCGACCTGAAAGAAGCCCACTACTACCGCGCCGACTGCTATTACCAACTGGCCGACAAGGACAAGGCCTGCACGGATTGGCGCCGGGCCGGCGAGCTGGGCGACAAGGATGCGCAGTTCATTGTGCGCAACTACTGCAGTACCGATGCGGACAAGATCCCGAAGAAGCCGGTGCGTGAGCGGAAGACGGTGATCGAGTTCTAGGAGTGGCGAGTGGCGAGTGGCGAGTGGCGAGTGGGCGAGTGGCGAGTGAGCGAGCCTATTTCATGGAAGATGGGGGCCTGATCGAGGAACGGCAGGGTGCGGCCGGGAACGCCGGATTATCTTGGCGCCCTTTCCGGCATGACGGCACTGATCCTCAAAGAGCTCCGGGGCTTTCTCGGCTCCCTTATCGGCCACATTGTCATTGTGGTGTTCCTGTTGCTCACGGGCCTGTTCCTGTGGGTGTTCCCGGACAATCTGCTGGACAAGGGCTACGCCGACCTGGCGCCCCTGTTCTTCATCGCCCCGTGGGTGTTCCTGTTCCTGGTGCCGGCGGTGGCCATGCGCAGTTTCAGCGAAGAGCGGCGTACGGGCACCATTGAGTTCCTGCTCACCAAACCCTTGACCGAGCTGCAGGTGGTACTGGCCAAGTACATCGCGGCGGTGCTGCTGGTGCTGCTGGCCCTGCTGCCCACGCTGGTGTACTGGTGGTCGTTGAGCGAACTGGCCCTGCCCAAGGGCAACCTGGACACCGGTGGGATCATCGGCTCGTACATCGGCCTGTTCTTTTTGGCGGCGTGCTTCACGGCCATCGGCATCTTCGCCTCGGCGCTCACCGACAGCCAGATCGTGGCCTTCCTGATCGCGGTGTTCGGCTGTTTCTTCCTCTACCTCGGTTTCGACCTGGTGGCCGACTTCCAGGCCTTCGGGTCGTTGGAAGGGCCGATCAAGTCGATCGGGATCCACGACCACTACCTCAGCATGAGCCGGGGCGTGCTCGACCTGAGGGACGCCCTGTACTTCCTGGGCGTGATCGTGATCTTCCTGTTGCTCACGCGCACAGCGCTCCAAAGCCGGACGTGGTGATGAGAGGTCCAATGATCCAACGGAACTGGCCTGCTCTCCTGTTTGGCACATTGACGGTGATGGCGGTCATCGGAGCCGTCATCGCGACCCGGGCCACCCCGGACAGCGCCCTGGACATCGGGATCCATGACACGTACTACATAGTGCCTACTTGGCTCGTCCCAGTACCCTTGATCGTGATCTCTGCCTTGATCACGCTCTTCTATTCATTGTTCCATCAACTGACCAAAGGAAAGCTCGAGGAGTGGATGGGTATTGTCCATTTTGGCTGTACCGTGGTCGGCACGATCGCGATCATACTGCCCACCTTACAGATGTATGATCGGTACAATGCGGCCCCACGGCGGTACTACAGCAATACCGAGATCTCCTTCTCCGATAGCGTCATCGATTTGGTGATGATACTTGACATTGCATTGGTCGTCCTAATGGTCGGGCAAGTGGTGTTCATCGCGAACATCATTCGGGCATTGGTGATCAACCTACAGCGCACGGCATGAAAAAGTTGCGCAGTAAACGATTGGCCGACCTTACCGAACTGTCCATCGCAGTGGGTATCGTGCTGCTGGTGCTCTTCATCGGCAGCTTCTTCCGCCTGCGCGCCGACCTGACCAGCGAAAAGCGGTACACCCTGACACCGGCCACCGAAGCACTGGCCACGGAACTGGAGGACATCGTGTACGTGAAGGTGTACCTGACCGGCGAACTGCCGGCCGACCTGCAACGCCTTTCGCAGGCCACGCGCGATCTGCTGGACGAACTGCGCGTGCATGCCGGCGATAACATCCAGTACAGCTTCGTGGACCCCAGTGAGAGCACCGATGCGAAGACCCGCAACGAGTTCTACGACCAGTTGCAGAAGGCCGGGCTCACCTATAGCAGCATCCGCGTGCGCGAAAAGGCCGGCTACAGCGAAGTGATCGTATTCCCCGGCGCGCTGGTGAGCTACCGCGACCGCACCGTGCCCGTGCAATTGCTGAAGACCCAGTTGCGCACGCCCGACGCGGACATCGTGAACCGCTCCATCAACAACCTGGAGTACGAACTGGCGAGCGCCATCCGCCAGGCCACCTCCACGCGCAGGCCGCGGATCGCTTTGTTGGCCGGACATGGCGAGGCCGGAGGCATGGCCGTGATGGACATGACCGCCGCGTGGAAAGAGCTGTATGACGTTGAGGAGGTGCGGATCGAGGAGCGCCTGGACGCGCTGAGCCGCAAGGTGGAAGGCATGAGCTACCGGGTGAACGACTTCGATGCACTGGTGGTGGCCAAGCCCGACAGCCTGTTCACTGGACGCGACCGCTACGTGATCGACCAGTTCGTGATGAACGGCGGCAAGGTGCTGTGGCTGGTGGATGCCATGAACGCCAACCTGGACAGCCTGCGCAAGAACCAGTTCTCCATGGCCACGCCGCTCGACCTGGGCATCGATGAACTGCTGTTCGCCTACGGGGTGCGCATCAACAAGGACCTGGTGCTGGACCAGAGCTGTGCACCGATCGAGATCTACACGCAGCCCTACGGCAACCAGCGCAAACTGGAACGCTTCCCGTGGTACTTCGAGCCGGTGCTGATCCCCCAGGCCCAGCACCCCATCGTCAGCAACATCGACCCGGTACACCTGCGCTTCGCCAGCACGCTGGACACCATTGGTACGGACAGCGTGAAGAAGACCATCCTGCTCACCACCTCACCGCGATCCTATGCCCAGCGCAACCCGGTGCGCGTGAGCCTGAACATCGTGGAGATGGACATGGGCTTCGAGAAGCGCAGCACACCGCACATGCCCGTGGCCGTGCTGCTGGAAGGCCCCTTCACGAGTGCCTACAAGGACCGCCTGCCGCCCAACTTCACGCAGGACCCCACGGTGGGCTACCGCGAACAGGGCAAGCGCACCGCACAATTGGTGATCAGCGATGGTGATGTGATCGTGAACCGCGTGGACCCCGCCAAGGGCATGTACTACATGCTGGGCTTCGACCGCTATGCCAACGCCAAGATCTATGGCAACCGCGAACTGCTGATGAACGCGATGAACTACCTGCTGGACGACCAGAGCCTCATCAGCATCCGTTCAAGGACCATCACCCTTCGCCAACTGGATGCCGGCCGCATTGTGGAGGACCGTCTGCACTGGCAATTGGTGAACACGGTGGTGCCAGTGGCCTTGAGCATCCTGATCGGCATCCTGTTCAACCTGATGCGCCGCCGCCGCGCGAACGCCCCGAAGGCCAACTGACCCATGAACCGTCGCATCCTTCTGCTGATCATACTCCTGGCCCTGGGCCTCGCTGCGTTCTGGCTATACCGCACCAACCGGCCCACCACGCTGGCCAAGCCCTTGAGCGACTTCGCCGTGGAGGACACCGCCGCGATCGACCGCATCTTCATTGCCGACAAGCAGGGCCGGAGCGTCGATCTGCGCCGCACCCCGCAGGGCTGGACCGTGAACGGAGCGTTCGTGGCGCGCCAGCACGAAGTGGGCGTGCTGCTGCGCACCTTCAATCGGGTGGAGGTGAAAAGCCCGGTGCCCAAGAGCGCCGAGGCCATGGTGCTGAAGGTGATGGGTTCGGCGGCCCGCAAAGTGGAAGTGTACCAAGGGGGAGAACGACCGATGAAGACGTGGATCGTGGGCCATGGCACCAAGGACCACTTCGGTACATACGCCATCCTGGAGAACGAGGACGGACGCAGCAGTGTGCCCTTCATCCTGGGCATGACCGGCTTCACCGGGATATTGAGCACCCGATTCCACACTGAACTGGACCTCTGGCGCGACAACCCCGTGTACCGCTACAAGGACCTTTATGAGCTGGCCGCCATTGAGGTGGAGCAACCCGAACGCCGCGCGAACCGGTACCGGATCGAACAGGCGGAGAACGGCCGCGTGCGGTTGCTGGACGGCGCGGGCCGCGGGCTGCCCATGGACACCGTGTTCGTGAAAGGGGCCCTTCTCCCCTTCCAGGAGGTCAATTACGAGTACATCGACCGGAGCCTGAGACCTGCCTCCCGCGACTCGTTGCTGGCCACCCCGCCGAACTACATTGTGCGCACAACGGACCGCAACGGAAAGACCGCCACGGCCAAGTACTGGCACATGCCCTACGTGGGTGAAGAGCCGGAGTTCGGGATGCCCAAGCTGTTGCACGACAAGCTGCGCATGCGGGCCCTGATCCAGGACACCCTGCTGGTGGTGGTGCAGCGGCAATACACCGACCGGATCCTGCAGCCCGTGGAAGCCTTGATGCCGTAGGGCGTCGCGGGGTTGTGCACAGCTGTGGAAAAAGGAGGCTCCGTGTTGAAAACTAGGGCCGATGGCCCGGGGGTGCCCGGCTAACTTCGCGGCTTCATAAACCTAGTAGACACCGATGAAATTCATCGTATCCAGTACCGCCCTCCTGAAGCAACTGCAACTGCTCCAAGGCGTGCTCGCCAGCAGCAATACCCTTCCCATCCTGGACAACTTCCTGTTCGAGATCGACGGCAAGCAGCTCACTGTGACCGCCAGCGACCTGGAGACCACCATCACCGCCACCATGGCCGTGGAGGCCAAGGACAAGGGCAGCGTGGCCATTCCGGCACGCATCCTGTTGGACACCTTGAAGGCCTTTTCCGAGCAGCCGCTCACCTTCACCATTGATGGCAAGCACCACGGCGTGGAGATCAGCAGCGAGCAGGGCAAGTACAAGATGACCGGATTCAACGGGGCCGAGTTCCCGAAGAGCCCCGTGCTGGAGGGCGCCACCGCGTTCACCCTGCCTGCGGGAACGCTGGCCATGGCCATCAACAAGACCATTTTCGCCACGGGCAACGATGATCTGCGCCCGGTGATGAGCGGCATTTTCTTCGAACTGACCGAAGAGGATGTGCGCTTCGTGGCCACGGATGCGCACAAGCTGGTCCGCTACAAGCGCACCGACGTGCAGGCCCCCAAGGCGGCCTCGTTCATTGTGCCCAAGAAGCCGCTGAACCTGCTGAAGAACACCCTGGGCGCCTCCAACACGGAAGTGACGGTGGAGTTCAACGAGAACAACGCGGCCTTCCGCTTCGACAACACGGTACTGGTATGCCGCCTGATCGATGGCAAATACCCGAACTACGAGGCGGTGATCCCGAAGACCAACCCGAACAAGCTCACAATCGACCGGGCCACCTTCCTGAGCTCCATCCGCCGCGTGTCCATCTTCTCGAACAAGACCACGCACCAGGTGCGCCTGCACATCAACGGCAGCCAGCTCACCATCAGCGCCGAGGACCTGGATTTCGCGAACGAGGCCAACGAGAAGCTGACCTGCTCCTACGAAGGCGAGGAGATCACCATCGGCTTCAACTCGCGCTTCCTGATGGACATGCTGAACAACCTGGGCACCGAGCATGTGATGCTGGAGATGAGCGCACCGAACCGCGCCGGCATCCTGTTGCCTGGTGAAGCGGGTGAGGTCGGTGAGGACATCCTGATGCTGGTGATGCCCGTGATGTTGAACAATTGATCCGGCACGCGATCGGTAACGGTCCCTTCGGAAACCAGCGAAACGCCATGAAGAACATCGCACTGGCCCTTACGCTCCTGGTCACCTTGAGCGCCAACAAATGCAAGAACGCTCCGGCTGAAATGACCTCCTTGCTCGACAAGAAGTGGATATTCCAGTCCATTGCCGGTGAGGCCTTGAAAATGCCCGCAGGGGCCGAGCTTCCCTGGCTGCAACTGGCCGGCGACCAACTGCAAGGCTTCGGTGGTTGCAACCAACTGATGGGTGGCTACAAGATGGACGGCACGGCCTTGAGCTTTTCGGACATCGGAAGCACCAAGAAATACTGCGAGGGTGTTCAGCCCACGGAGAACGCCATCACCGGACTGCTGAGGCAGGTGGACGGCTACAAGATGGAAGGCGGGTTGCTGAAACTGCTGGGCGCCGGCAAGGAACTGGCCGCGCTGAAAGGCCAGTAGATCAGTTCAGGTCGTCCCACGTTGTCGTGACCGCCCCGTCCCTGTGATGGGGCGTTCGCTTTTGCAGGTCGCGCTCCCAGGCCATGCGCGCCTCGTCCACCTCGTCTCCGGGGTCGGTGCCGGCCAAGGGAACGGGGTCCTCCTCCTCGGGATCATCAAGCACGATCACCGGGTCTTGGACCGCGGGCGGCACCTGCCGATGTACGAAAGCGAGCACAATACCGACCAGTGCGCCGAAGAGATGGCTCTCCCAACTGATGCGCGGAACGATCGGGAAGACGCCCCAGATCATGCTGCCGTACATGAACACCACCAGAAGCGAGAGGGCCATGAGCGTACGTTGGCGACGGATAACACCCGAGGTGAACAGGAAGGCCGCCATCGTGTACACGACGCCACTAGCACCGATGTGCCGATCGGGACGGGCCACCAGCCACACCAGTACACCGGTGATCAGCCAGCCGAAGGCCACCACCTTGCCTGCGATGCGCGGATAGAAATAGAACAAGGCCCAACCGAGCAGAAAGCCAGAGAAGGCATTGTTGAGGAGGTGCTCCATGTCGCCGTGCAACAGGGGCGCGGTGAGGATGCCCACCAGGCCTTGGATGGAGCGCGGCAGCAGGCCATAGCGAGCGAGGTCCAGGTCGAACGAGGTGTTCAGCACATGCACGGCCGCAATCAGCAGCACGATCAACGCGGGTGGTATTGCGGTGATCAGCATGCGTGATGGGCGGCGCTCGTGATGGACCGGAATGTGTACCTGATGCATGGTGAGACCTTTTCAAAGATCGGGCCTACGGTCCGGCACGGCCATTGTGACAGGCACAAGGCTATCCGTTACTTTGTCACATCATGCTTTACAAGGTCCTCACCACTGTCCTGCTCATTGTTGTTGCCATGGCCGGTTGTTCTGCCGGAAAGACGGACGGTGCGCCAGCGGATGCACTATCCGGCATACAGGAAGTGGCGCCCGCCAGTGAACTGGCCCTGCTGATGCGCACCATGGCCGTCCATGCCGACAGCGTGAAAGCCGCGGTGAACCGGGGTGACAAGAAGCTGCCACCCTACCCCAAGGAGATCGAAAAGCTGTTCACGGCCAAGCCCACGGACGGCATGCACATCGACCCCATCACCTTCCCCACCTTCGGCAAGGACTACCAGGCCAAGGTGAACGCGCTGTACAAGGCGGCGAAAAAAGACCGCAAACAAGCCTACAATGCCTTGGTCCAGAGCTGTGCCAACTGCCATGGCACGCACTGCCCCGGTCCGTTGATGCGGATCAAAAAGATGTACGTGAAGGTGGACTAAAAGGCCTTCAGGGCATCACACCATGGTCACCACCTTGCCTCCTGGAGTGCGGTGACCGCCGGGATAGAAGGCACCGACCTTCACCTTTGCCTCCAGCAGGAACTGGATGATATCGAACGAAGGGCGTTGGTCCGTGGCCCGCAGCACCAGTTCGGCCGTGGCCTCGGCGTCATTCCCAGCGCGGTGGTGCTTGAGCGGTATGCCGTGAAAGGCACACATCGGTCCCAGTCCATAGGAAGTGCGCCCCGGCCACACCTTGCGGGCCATGCTCACACTGCAGAAATACTGGAACATTGGGTGTGCCAGTCCCTGAGCGGCCAGCGTGCTGCGGAGCACCGACATGTCGAAGGCCGCGTTGTGCGCCACCACCACATTGTCATGGAGCAGATCGGCCACCTCCTGCCAGATATCCCTCCAACGTGGAGCCTGGGCCACATCCTTCGGGGTGATACCATGCACCGCGATGTTGTACGGACTGAAGTAGGGCCATTGCGGCGGCTTGATGAGCCAGTTGCGCACCTCGCGCACCACGCCACCGCGCACGATGGCGATGCCCAGTTCGCAAGGGCTGTCGGGCTGGGCCGTGGCGGTCTCGAAGTCGAGGGCGAGGAAGTCCATTAGCTTGGTGACCATGGTAGGGACGGACGACAAAGGGGAGCTTTCCACGTGCGCGTTGGGATGGACTGGTGGCCGGAAATTCGCCACACCGTGGCGAATTTCCGGCCACTTTATGGCGATATATCCACCATTCGGGGCTACTTTAGTGCCATGGAGAAGAACCGGAACCTCAGGCATGCGGTGGACATTGCCCTCAAGGATACGCCCGTGGTACTGCTTCATGGTGCGCGCCAAACGGGCAAGACCACGTTGGTAAAGGCCATTGCGAGGGAACGCGGTGCGCGGTACATTACCCTGGACGACCACCCGACACTGGAAGCCGCCCTGGCCGATCCACCCGCGTTCATCCAAGGCATGGGCACCTTGGCCGTGATCGATGAAGTACAGAACGCACCCAACATCTTCAGGGCCATCAAGGCATCGGTGGACCGGAACAGGAGGCCCGGACGGTTCCTGCTTACGGGAAGTGCCAATGTGCTGGTCCTTCCCCGGCTTGGCGATTCGTTGGCCGGACGGATGGAGATCCTTCCGCTATTCCCCTTTGCGCAGGACGAGCTGCAAGGCCGAAAGAGCAGCTTCATCGACCAGGTGTTCGCTGCGCGGCCGAAGATGACGGAACCCACCGCCCTCGAGCGGAAGCAGATCGCATCAAGGGTCCTGGCCGGAGGCTACCCTGAAGTGATGACGCGCAAGGACCCGGCCCGTCGGGAGGCGTGGTACAGTGCCTACATTACGAGCATCCTGCAGCGCGATGTGCGGGACATCAGCAACATCACAGGCCTCACCGACCTGCCACGCCTGCTACAGGCACTGGCGTTGCGAAGCAGCGGACTGCTCAACATTGCCGACCTATCGCGGACGTTGGACATTCCACACAGCACCATGCGGCGCTACATGGCACTGCTGGAAGCCACCTTCCTGAGCACACCGGTGGAGGCCTGGCATGCTCACCGGGGCAAGCGGCTGGTGAAGGCACCCAAGCTGCACCTGGCCGACAGCGGCTTCGCGGCACACCTGGCGGGCATCGATAAGCCAGCGGACATCCTCAACAGCCCTGCTTTCGGGCCGCTGCTGGAGACCTTCGTCCTCAATGAGCTGCGGAAGATGGCCGGATGGAGCAGGACACGCGTGAAGCACTACCACTTCCGGACGGAGGCCGGGCGTGAAGTGGACATCGTGCTGGAGGACAGCAAAGGTCGGATCGTGGGCATTGAGGTGAAGGCCGCCATGGCCGTAGGCAGCAGCGATGTGGCCGGACTGAAGCACTTGCGCGAAGTGGCAGGCGAGAAGTGGTTGCGGGGTATCCTGCTCCACCCGGGCCTGGGTATCACGCCTTTCGCAAAGGACATCCATGCCGTCCCTTTAAGCGCGATGTGGGAGTGGTAAGTGGCGGGAATGGTTCATGGCTGGAAATTCGCCACGGCGTGGCGGATTTCCAGCCATGAACACTTGATCATGGTATTGCGAAAACCCAAGGATCCTGCCACAGCTCATCACTGTCGTATACAAGAATCCAACGGGCATTACCATTTTGGCCTCTTACTTCAAAGATGATCAAATCCTCCCTCAAACCTCTTGATACAGGTCGAGAGTATTCAAGCTCACGCACCTCTTGCAACCTCCTATTGATAAGCAATCCAAGTACCATTCCCACTGACTCTTCACTATAACTCAATATGTTCGAAGAGAGCAGTTCCGCACCTTGCACAATATCGGGATCCATCTCCTCTGCGCGAGCAATTACGCGCTCCAAGTATTCCCCCCATTCACTCATGATTCACAGCTTCACCACCTCCGCATCCGCAAGCGCCTGGTAGAGCTTCTTGGCCGTGCCTTCGCTGATGTTCACCAAGGGCAGGCGCATGTGATCGCCGCAGATGCCGAGCACCCTCAGCACGTTCTTGATCCCGCCGGGATTGCCTTCTGCGAATAGCAGTTCGACGACTTCGATGAGGCGAAGGTGTTCGCGACGCGCGGTTTCCAGATCCCCTTTCAACGCGGAGTTCACCAGAGCGCTGAACTCGTTCGGCAAGGCATTGCCCACCACACTGATCACGCCAACACCACCCATGGCGATGATGGGCAAGGTGAGCGCATCATCGCCGCTGATGAGCATGAAATCCTTGGGCTTGTGCTTGAGGATGCGCCCCATCTGGTCCAGGTTGGCGCTGGCCTCTTTGATGGCGATGATGTTCTTGAAGTCCTTGGCGAGCCGCAGTGTGGTCTCGGCCGTCATGTTGCTGCCGGTGCGGCCGGGCACGTTGTACAGGATGATGGGCCGAAGCGCCACTTGGGCCAAGGCCTTGTAGTGCTGGTAGATGCCCTCCTGCGTGGGCTTGTTGTAATAGGGGCTCACACTAAGGATGGCATCCACGCCGTCCATCTCGAAACTGTTCAGGCTCTCGATGACCTCGGCCGTGCTGTTGCCACCACAACCGAGCACCACCGGTACGCGGTTACGCACGAAGCCAATGGTCTGGGCCAACAGTTCGTGCTTCTCGGCCTTGTTCAGCGTCACGCTCTCACCGGTGGTCCCCATGGAGACCACGTAATCCACGCCACCGGCGATCTGGTGGTCGATGAGCTTTTCCAGACCAGCGTAATCGATCTGGCCATTGGAACGGAAGGGAGTAACCAGTGCGACGCCGAGGCCGCGAAAACGATCATCCATGGAAATATCCCGCCGATGGTGGCGGTTCAGTTAAGTGAAGGTTCGGGTTTCGCGTTCACCATCATGAGGTAATGGTGTACCTGTTGGATCAACTGGGGCAGACTTTGGGAGCCCGCCATATCGATCATCATGTCCAGGATCTTCTTGTTGCTCTCGCTCCAGCGGCCCACCTTGAAGCGGGCACGGCTCTTGGCCATGATGTACTGGATGGGCAGTCGGTCGGACAGCGTGAGATCGATGATGATCTCGTACTCCTCGGCCATGAAGTTCTGCACGGTGTTGCCTTGCGGTATCCTGTACCAATTAAGGTCCTTCTGGCAGATGGCGTCGAAGTTGAGCTTGGCGTGCAGGTAGTGCGGCAGGGCCTTCTCGTCGCTATAGCCGAGGGCCATGATGGTGCTGATGCCGAGCTCCTCCTTGAGGCGTTTCACATAGTTGCGGACATGGTTGTGTGCGGTCTCATCCTCCACCACATAAACGATGGCCACTTTACGTGCCAGGGCGATGTTGCGGGCAATGGGCTTGCGGTCCTGCGGCAGATCGCGCAGGAGCCGGCGAATACCCATCCATTCCTTTAGCCTGTCGAACAGTTTCATCCTTCGATCATCCGCGTGAATTCCTCCTCTCCGATCACAGGCACCCCGAGCTGTTCCGCCTTGGTGCGTTTGGCCGGCCCCATATCGGCCCCAGCGACCACATAGCTGGTCTTGCTGGAGATGGAACCGGACACCTTGCCCCCATTGCGTTCAATGGCCTCCTTGATGCCGTCGCGGCTGAAGTTCTGGAAAACACCGGACACCACGAAGGTCAGGCCTTTCAGCTTATCCCCGACCGCCACCACCTCGGAGGGGTCGAGTTCGAGCCGGACGCCATGTGTCCGCAGGCGCTCAATGATTTCGCGATTGCCCTGAACGGCGAAGAAATCGGCAATGCTCTCGGCAATGACCGGGCCCACCTCGTCAATGGCCGTCAGTTCCTCTTGCGACAGCGATGCCAGACGATCGATGCTACCCACGGCCCTTGCGATCCTGCGGGCCACGGTCTCGCCCACGTGTCGGATGCCGAGCGCGAAGAGCACCTGTTCGAACGGGACCTGGCGGCTCGCTGCGATGCCATCGATCACCTGGCGGGCGCTCTTTTCTCCCCATCCCTTTCCGAGGCCCAGCAGTTGGTCCGCCTTCAGATCGTAGAGGTCCGCCACGTTACGAATGAGCCCCGCCCGGTACAGTTCCTCCACGGTCTCGCCACCAAGGCCATCGATGTTCATGGCCTTGCGGGCCACGAAATGCTCGATGCGCCGGGTGATCTGCGGCGGGCAGTGGTGTTCGTTCGGGCAGTAGTGCTGTGCCTCGCCTTCCAGCCTGATCAGTGGGGTGTGGCACTCCGGACAGTGCTCCGGGAAATGCACCGCGCGGGTATGAGCGCCACGCTGCTCCTTATCCACCGCCACCACCTGTGGAATGATCTCGCCGGCCTTCTCCACGCGGACCATGTCGCCGATATGCAGGTCGAGCCGGGCGAGCTGGTCGGCGTTGAAGAGCGATGCGCGCTTCACGATGGTACCGGCCAGCAGCACGGGCTCCAGTTCCGCCACGGGCGTTACGGCACCGGTGCGTCCGACCTGGTAGCTCACGTCGTTCAGGCGGGTGACGGCCTGCTCCGCCTGGAACTTGTAAGCAATGGCCCAGCGGGGACTTTTGGCGGTCAGGCCTAATTCGGCCTGCACGTCCAGATCATCCACCTTGATCACCACGCCATCAATATCCACCTCCAATCCGCGACGATGAACATCCCAATGATCGATGAAGGCCATGATCCCTTCCAGGTCCGTTGCCTGCTCGATGAACCGGCGCTGCGGATCGGGGGTCTTGAAGCCCCACTCCGACGCCTTGCGCATGTTGCCATAGTGGCTGCGAGCGGGGATCTCCTCCCCCTGCACACCGTAGATGAAATTATCCAGACCACGTCGCGCGACCTCCTTCGGGTCCTGCAGTTTCAGCGTACCTGCTGCGGTGTTGCGCGGGTTCATGTAGGGGTCCTCCCCGGCCTCGGTGCGCTGCTGGTTCAGCTTGTCGAACTGTTCGCGTGTGAACACGACCTCGCCACGCACCTCGAAACTGGCGGGCCAGTCAGCGCCTTGCAGCACGAGCGGTATGGCACGTACCGTGCGGATGTTGTTGGTGATCTCCTCGCCCTTCTCCCCATCACCCCGGGTCACTCCGCGCACCAACCGGCCGTTCTCGTATGTAAGGCTGATGGCCACCCCATCGTACTTCAGCTCCATGACATAAGTGGCAAGACCCACCTCCTTCTCCACCCGTGCGACGAAATCGGCCACATCATCGCGGCTGTATGAATTCGACAGCGACAACATGGGGTACCTGTGCGCCACTGTCGGGAACGCCTTGGTGATGTCACCTCCCACCCGTTGCGTGGGACTGTTGGGGTCGGCGAGATCAGGAAAGCGCGCCTCCAGCCTCTCCAGTTCCTTCAGCATGTCATCGAACGCCTTGTCGCTGATCACCGGTGCCGCCAGCACGTAATACCGATGGTTATGGAACTCGAGCTCACGGCTCAGTTCCTTGATCCGCCGTGCGGCCTCTTCATGCTCCATTTTCCTTGTGCATTTCCTTGCGTGCCCGTTTGATCAGTTCGCCCACCCGGAGGCCGACCTTGAAATAGTAGTTCCAATCGCTGAGGGTGATGGTCGCGTCGCGATCGGCGGCCAGCACATACCTGTATCCCCCACCCACACCGGCGAACAACCAATAGAAGATGTTGTAGTCCGTGTGAAGTGAGACCTCGATCGGCACCAGTTCGTTCACGGAGTACGGCACCAGATCGTTATTGGCGTTGCGATACCCGCGGCGCAGGTTGCCCAATGCGATCCCCACGGGCACACCGACCTGCCAGCGCTTCGTGTCGATGAGCAACCGTTCGTAGGAAATACCCGCGAAATCGAAGTCGGTCACCACATCCACGTTGGTGTGCGGACCCAGTGTGGAATTCTCCTGCACATAGGGGTCGCCAAGGCCGTAGATCCCCACGGCGATGATATCCTTGTTCCGCTGGGCACCAAGGCGGAACCCATAGAACCGGACGGACTCACCATTGACGAAGGTGCGACGGAAATCGAAGTTGAAGATGACGCGATAACCTGCCTTCCGCTCGGTGATCCGCACGCCATCGGTCTCCGGTAGCAGGGACGGCTGATGTCCCATTTGGGACATGACCGGCCACGGAAACGAGAGAAGAAGAAAGACCAGTACAGCCCTCATCGCACAGCGTGTATGAAGCGGTGATGGCCAGCGAGGTCGGGCATCACCTCCACTTCGGAAAAATCCATGCTTCGTAGCATATCGCCCACTGCGGGTGTATAACGATGATGACCCTCGAACCAAACATCACCGCTGCGGGACAATCGCTGGTAGGCCAATGACCCGATGGCCCGATAGAAGAGCATCGGATCATCATCCGGCACGAAAAGCGCCACATGCGGCTCATGGGCAAGAACATGCTCGCTCATCTCGTTCGCATCGCACCTTGGAACGTAGGGGGGATTGCTTACGATGAGGTCTACTGTGGGAAGGGACTGCAGGTCATCGTTCAGGATATCCGCACGCACCCATTCCACCTCCAATCCGTTGATGCGTGCGTTCTCGCGGGCTTGCACGAGCGCCGCGTCGGACACATCCACACCCAGCACACGAGCGGCCGGGAATGCCTTCTTGAGGGCCAACGCGATGCATCCGCTTCCAGTGCCAATGTCCACAATGATACCTGGCACCTTGCCCGACCGGATAATGCGGTCCACCAGTTCCTCGGTCTCCGGGCGGGGAATGAGGACACCGGGCCGCACCTGCAGTCGCAGCCCATGGAACTCCACTGCACCCAACACATATTGCAGCGGCTCACCGGTACGCAGGCGCTTCAATGGAAAGTACACCTTGAGCAGTTCCGATTCGCTGAGCGCCTCGCCCCTTCGCAGATCGAACTGTCCAGGGTCCCAGCCCAGTCGATCCGCGAACACCGAGCGAACGATGGCGCGCACTTCACACTCCTCATAGCGGTCTGCCAACTGGAGCCGGTACTGGCCAAGCACGGAGGAAACGCGATTATCAGCGGTACGCACGGTGCAAAAATAGCCCGCGGCCCTGGGCCTGCGGGAGAAGGCGCCCGTTGGTGCAACTTTGCGGCCCGCCATGCACACGCGCTGGATGCACCGATGTCTTGAACTGGCCACCCTGGGCGCGGGTGAAGTGGCACCGAATCCCATGGTGGGGGCTGTGCTTGTGCAACGAGACCGCATCCTTGCCGAAGGATGGCATCGCGCACATGGTGGACCGCATGCCGAAGTACACTGCCTGAACGCCTGGAGCGGTGCGGTGCCCGAGGACGCCACCTTGTACGTGAACCTGGAGCCGTGCGCCCACCATGGCCGAACACCTCCATGTGCGGACCTGATCGTTGAACGCGGTGTGCGCAAGGTGGTGGTGGGCATGCAGGACCCCTTCCCGGCCGTGGCCGGCAAAGGCATCGAACGCTTGCGTGCTGCAGGCGTCGAGGTGAAAGTGGGCATCCTGGAGCAGGACTGCCGGTGGCTCAACCGCCGATTCCTCACCTCGGTGGAACTTGGGCGCCCGTACATCATTCTGAAGTGGGCGCGCTCCGTGGACGGGTACCTTGATCGCCATCCGCGCACTGCGCAGGAAGTGCAGCGCATCAGTTCACCTGCCACCGACGTGCTGGTGCACCTGTGGCGCTCGGAAGAACAGGCCATCCTGGTGGGAAGCCGCACCGTGATCAACGACGACCCGCAACTGACCGTTCGGCATGTGACCGGCAGGCAGCCGTTGCGTGTGGTGATCGATAGAACGGGAACGAGCCCGGCCACATCTCGGGTATATGATGCCAGCGCACCTACGTTGCTGTTCACTTCCGCACCGCGTGTAGACGTCGCTTGTGAACAAGTGCTCATTGGTGAAGGGCAGGATGTATTACCGATCGTGCTCGCGGAACTCCATCAACGGCAGGTCCGATCACTTCTCGTGGAAGGTGGCGCCACCGTGTTGAACGCGTTCCTTGCCCAGGGCACTTGGGATGAAGCGCGGGTGATCGAAGGAACGGTACACTTCGGGGCCGGTACGATCGCTCCGCAACCACCAGCGAAGCCTCGTGCAGTGACCGACCATGACCGGGACCGGATCGCACTGTACGTCCATGACAGGCTGATCCCGGATGACAGCACTACAGCTTCCATCACATGGCCCTGGTGATCCTCGCCGCGCTGTGCATGGCAGCGCTGTTCCTATTGTTCAAGATCTTTGATAAGCGTGGGATCGCACTTTTGCCTGCGATCGTGGTGAACTACTTCGTGGCGTTCACGTGTGGTGTTCTGGTGGCCGCTCCATGGAATGCCGGGGACCTAAGCCCACTCGCGCTTCCTGTGAGCGTGCTCGGCATCCTGTTCATCACGCTCTTCTACCTCACCGGGGTGAGCACCCAACGCGCTGGTGTGGCCGCCACCTCCGTGGCCAGCAAGATGAGCCTCGTACTTACCGTGCTCGCTGCCGTGGCGTTGCATGGCGAAAGACCCGGTGTAATGGGCTGGATGGGCATCGTTCTTGCGCTCGTTGGTGTCCTTCTCTCCTCCTGGGCGAGCGGTCCTCCCGGAGCCCGCGGGGCCTGGGCTTTGCCAGCCCTTCTGTTCCTTGGCAATGCAGCGATCGACATCACGCTCAACACCACTCAACGGAACGTGCTGACACCGAGCACCGAGCCCGTGTTCGCCACTCTGATCTTCGGTGTGGCCGGCATGCTTGGTGTAGGATGGCTGATGGGAACACGCAAGGCCAAACACCTTCTCAACCCTGGCGTGCTCCTTGCCGGGCTGGTATTGGGCATGGTCAATTACGCTTCGCTCTACTTCATTGTGGGGGCACTGGCCCGCAGCGGATATCCGGCCAGCAGTGTGTTCCCGTTGATGAACATCGGTGTGATCCTGTTCGGCACGGCGTCCTCCATCGCGCTCTTCCGGGAACGACTTCGGAAGGTGCAATGGATCGGCATTGGTTGCGCGATCGTCGCGTTGGTGCTCATCATCGGCTCCAACTCATGAGCACGGACCGCTACCTGACGCTTTCCGGTGAAAGCACTGCCATGCTGCGGGAAAAGGCGAGCCGGTTCATCGGTCTCGCGTTCCCCATTGCGAACGAGGATGCGTTCAAGGAGCGTTTGCAGGCGTTCCAGAAGGAGCACCATTCCGCGCGGCACTGGTGCTGGGCTTACGCGCTCGGTCACCTTGGTGAGGTGCATCGCTCCAACGATGACGGCGAACCGGCAGGTACCGCAGGCAAGCCGATACTCCGCCACCTGCAGGGCGCTGGGCTCACGTTCAGCGCAGTGATCGTGGTGCGCTATTTCGGAGGCACACTGCTGGGCAAGAGAGGGCTCGTACAAGCCTATGGCGAAGCTGCACGCGCGGCCATCGAACAAGGCACTATCGTGCAACGCGTTGTTACCGAACGACTATTCGTGACCAGTAGCTATGCACAGTTCGATAAACTGCGGAACGAGATCGCAGAGCTCGATGGATCGATGATCGACAGCCGGTTCGATCCGTTGTGCCACACGATCATCGAGCTGCCCAGGAGCCTTGTGTCCGCAGCTGTGGATCGATGGACCCTGCAGGGGCTGCAGGTCCGGACCGGCGATCAGATGAAGTAGCTTCCCAGTCGGTCAAGCAGGGCTTGCGGAGCGCGACGCGGACGCTTGGTGGCCCGGTCCACGAAGACCAATGTCGTGGAGGCCTCGGTGAGCAGCACGTTCTCTTCGTTCAGCACTTCGTAGGCGAACACGATACGAACACCCGGCATGGACGTGATGCGCGCACGTACTGTAAGGATGTCATCATATCCGGCCGGTCGATGGTAGGTGACGTGCAGGTCGTGAACAGGCAGCATCACGCCCTCCTCCTCCAGTCGTTTGTACGGGAAGCCCAGGCTGCGCAAGGCCTCCACGCGTGCCACCTCCAGGTACTCGGCGTAATTCCCGTAGTACACGAAGCCCATTTGATCGGTCTCTCCGTAGCGGACACGGACCTTGGTCTCATGGATGAACATGGCACGGGCAAGGTAACCCAATGGCCATGACCGGACCCATTGTCGATCGCCTCCGGTTGCACTAACTTTCAACCATTCGTGACGGGAATGTGCGCATTGTTCATACTTCCTTGCACCACCGTTACGGTCACGTTCCACCACAGCATGCTGCCGCATATGCCCTGCCACGCTCATATCTTCGCAAAGCCGCGTGGGACAAGGCTTCGCACGAAAGGACACGAACCGCCGTCCCAAACAAAATTTTCCTTTCCATCAAGTATCCCCCATGTTTTTTTTTCACTTTCTTCGATCCATATTTGCCACCCTTCCGAAAGACACTGTACCACGGTGCATCGTACTTCCGAAAGGACCAACCACCGACCACCAACCCGAAACTCGCTGACCCATCCATGAAGAAGGACCACGAGAAGATCTGGGAACGGTGCCTGGAGGTGATCAAGGACAACGTCAGCCAGCAGAGCTTCAAGACCTGGTTCGAACCGATCAAGGCATTGAAACTGCAGGACCATGTGCTTACCATCCAGGTGCCCTCACAGTTCTTCTATGAATGGCTGGAAGAACACTACATCGGTCTGCTGAAGAAGATCATCCGCAAGGAGCTGGGAGCTGACGGACGCCTGGAGTATTCCATCATCATGGAGAACGGGTTCCAGAACGCGAACCCTTACACGGTGAAGGTACCCACGAGCAATGCACGTGAGACCAAGAACCCTGCGGTATCGCTGCCTATCGATGTGGCCAATAGCCCGATCAAGAACCCGTTCATCATTCCCGGCCTGCGCAAGATCAAGGTCGAAAGCCACCTCAACCCCAATTATTCCTTCGATAATTTCATCGAAGGGGACTGCAACCGATTGGCCCGTAGTGCCGGTTACGCCGTGGCCCAGAAGCCCGGTGGCACTGCCTTCAATCCGCTGCTGATCTACGGTGGTGTCGGCCTGGGCAAGACCCATCTGGCGCACGCCATCGGCATCGAGATCAAGAAGAACCATCCGGACAAGACCATCCTGTACGTTCCTGCAGAGAAGTTCACCCAGCAGTTCATCGAAGCGGTGAAGAACAACACCGTGGGCGACTTCACGCAGTTCTACCAGATGATGGACGTGCTCATCATCGACGATGTGCAGTTCCTGGCCGGCAAGGAGAAAACGCAGGACGTGTTCTTCCATGTGTTCAACCACCTGCACCAGAACGGCAAGCAGTTGGTGATCACCAGCGACAAGGCACCGGTGGAAATGGCCGGCATGGAGCAGCGCCTGTTGTCCCGCTTCAAGTGGGGCCTTAGCGCGGACCTCCAAACACCGGGTCTCGAAACGCGTATCGCCATCCTGGAGAAAAAGATGTACGCCGAGGGCATCGACCTGCCCAAGGAAGTGGTGGAATACCTGGCCTACAGTATCACTACCAACATCCGCGAACTGGAAGGCGCCATGATCAGCCTGATCGCGCAGAGCTCGCTGAACAAGAAGGCAGTGACGCTCGATCTCGCCAAGCAGATGATCGACAAGTTCGTGAAGAACACGGCGCGCGAGGTAAGCATCGACTACATCCAGAAAGTGGTGTGCGATTACTTCAACCTGCCGATCGAACTGTTGAAGAGCAAGACGCGCAAGCGCGAAGTGGTACAGGCCCGCCAGATCGCGATGTACTTCGCCAAGAAGATGACGAAGAGCTCGCTGGCCAGCATTGGTGCCCATTGCGGTGGCAAGGACCACGCGACGGTGCTGCACGCCTGCCGCACCGTGAACAACCTACACGAAACGGACAAGCAGTTCCGCAGCTATCTCGAGGACCTTGAGAAGAAGCTGAGCGTACACTGACCGAACCCAATGAACGACGAAAGGCCTCCTCCGGGAGGCTTTTTCGTTTTACCGACCTTCGCGCTTCAAACACACTGTTCATGAAGGTCCTGACCGTATGCCTGGGGAATATCTGTCGATCACCGATGGCCGAAGGCATCCTGCGGCACAAGGCCCGGGAACGCGGTATGGTCATCACCACGGATTCCGCCGGCACCAGCGACTACCACGTGGGCGAAGCACCCGACCGCCGGGCACAAGCCGCCATGTTGCGCAAAGGCATGGACATCAGCGACCTGCGTGCACGTCAATTCACAGCGAACGACTTCCATGCCTTCGATGTGATCCTGGCGATGGATGCGGACAACCTGCGGAACATGATCACACTGGCCCCCAATGCGGACCTGGCCTCCAAAGCCCGACTGATCATGGACCATGCACCGGCGCATCCACTGCGCTCCGTACCTGACCCCTACTTCGGTGGCGATGCGGGCTTCGACGAGGTACACGCCATGCTCACGGAGGCCATTGATGCACTGCTGAACGATGGTGCCCAACAGCGCTGAAAGGACCCTCTACCTGATGCCCGTGTGGCTGGGAGAGCACGGTGGTGTTGAACAACTGCCACCAGAGAATATTGTCATCGCCAGCGGGATCGATCTATGGTATGCCGAGAATGAAAAGACCGCACGGCACATGCTTCGGCGGATGATGCCCGGTGTCGACCTGCCCAGCCAGGAGATCCTGCGCTTGGACAAGGATACCACGACACAGGAGGTGGACCGGTTGCTCGATCGCATGCATGGACGCAACGCCGGAGTGCTCAGTGAAGCGGGCATGCCCGGCATAGCCGACCCCGGTGCACTATTGGTCAAGGCCGCACATCGCCGGCACATCAGGGTGCATGCGCTGACCGGACCGAGTTCGATCATGCTGGCGCTGGCCGCGTCCGGCATGAACGGCCAGCACTTCCAATTCCATGGTTACCTGCCGGTGAAGCCACCCGAACGGAGGCAGGCCATCAAGCGGATCGAACAGGAGGCACTGCGCACCGGTGCGGCGCAGATCTTCATTGAAACTCCTTACCGCAACGACGCGCTACTTGCCGACCTGTTGCACACCAGTGCCCCGGGAACCCATCTCACCATTGCCATCGACATCACCCAACCGCAAGGCAGCACGGTAACAAGGCGTGTTGACGAATGGGTGAAGGCCCCCCCTTCTTTGGGAAAACGCCCGGCGGTGTTCATACTGGGGCGCGCCTGACAGAACGAAGGCTGATCTTACGGTGTTGGAGCGCCCTTCCGTATAACGCGCTCCAATTCCAACGTGTAGCGCATGGCCGTGAAGGGATCCACAATGCCAGGCACACCACGCGCGCCGAACGCATAGGCCGATGGGAAAATGAACTCGCCGGACTGCCCTTCGCGCATCAAACGCACAGCCACCTCCAATCCCTTCACCACCTGATCGGGATCGCCGTAGGTCCAACTGAACGCGCTTCCGTTCTTCTCGGTGGAATCGATGGGGCGGCCGTCCTCAAGGACCAGGCCCTTGTAGGATACAACGACCTGATCTCCCGGTCGAACAGCGTTCGTATCAACTGCTGCACCCGTGATCAGATAATGCAGGTCGCTCGTACCCCAACGCGTCCATGATCGGGCATCACCGCGC
>JBKDXR010000059.1:0-8368 GCA_046306055.1 Flavobacteriales bacterium | reverse complement strand
ATCCATGGGTTCGAGGAGGAACTGTGTTCGGGCGACCGGATCATGGTGGTCAAGAACAACTATTTCTGGGCCGGACGCAACGGCAAGGCCGAGCTCATCGCCAACGGAGAGCCCATGCTCGTGGACCGCGTCCATGGCGTGGAGGAACGTTTCGGTCTTCGCTTCGCCGACATCACCGCACGTTGGTGGAACGGCATGGAGGAGCGCGAACTGGAGGTGAAGGTGATGTTGGATGTATTGGCGGCTCCGTCGCCCGCGTTGCCTGGACCTCAGCAACGCTTATTGCAGCAGTCGGTCATGGCCACGTTCCCCGCCAGGTCGAAGGGGCAGTTGTACCGCATGCTGCGCGAGGACCCCTATGCGAACGCGCTGCAGGTGAAGTACGGTTACGCGGTCACGGCGCACAAGGCCCAGGGTGGGCAGTGGAACACCGTGTTCGTGGACCAGGGCTACGTCACCGAGGAGATGATCGATACGGAGTATGTGAGGTGGCTTTACACCGCGGTCACGCGTGCCACCAAGCGCCTGTATCTCCTCAATTTCCACCCGCGCTTCTGGGGCGATGGGGAGGAGTGATCATGCTCCAAATAGAAGCGGCACGAACGCCACCTGTGCTGGCGACGTTGGTGTGGCCAGGCTCATGATGTGGTCGGTGCCCAGGCTCCAGGTGCGCACGTGGTATTTATCTGCGGCCATGCGCCGGAACTGCTCATGGGCCGGTTCCACGGTCTGTTCAGGCGTGTTCACACGCAGCACTTTCAGGTCGTCCATGATCCCCACCCCGCTGGCCTTCAGCACGGCCTCTTTGCGTGTCCATAGTTCCAGGAAGCGTCGCTTGGGGTCTGGTGTATCACGGATGTCCGCCACTTCTTCCGGTGTGAAATAGTGTTCGCCAACGGCCATGTGGTCCACGGTGCGCGCCATGGTCTCCACATCCACGCCCAGTTCGAGGCCTTCGGCCACGGCGATGAGGATGGCATCTTTCGTATCGCTGAAATTGAAGTGGAGCCCGGCCTCGGGGATATACGGCTTGCCATGGGGGCCCCGGGCGAATCGCAGCTCATGGGGTCGTGCGTTCAGCCGCTGTGCGAGTACTTGCCTAAGAAGGCCATGGCCGATGATGAAGCGCTGGCGGTCATGTTCGAACCGGAACCGTTCCGCACGGGCAAGCTCTTCCTGGTCGAGCAGTTCACGGAGCCGGTCCAGTTGGGCCACCTGTTCGTGCAGTTCGGTGAACCACAACTGCACATGGTCGGGTCCCATGTGGCCTGTGGTGCCGGAGGGCCAGTTCGCCACCTCGGTCTCGCCGCAGTACAAGGTCAAGCTCCGCCCTTCCATGGGCTGCGAAGTAAGGCAACGATCAGGCGGTCGCAATACGTGACAGCCGCTCTTCGATCTGCGCAGCCAGTTCAGCCACGTGCGGTTCCTTGATCACCGAATAGTGGTCACCCGGTACGCGATGGATATCCAACAGTTGTCGCGATAGCATGGTCCATCCCAGGTCATCGGGTCCCCAGGCGTCCTTCGCCTTCAGGATCATCACCTGACCATCGTAAGGCCGTGGCTTATAGGAGCGGATGGCCTTGTCGTACGTGCCGATGATATGATGGTGGTGAAGATTGGCAGGCATGGGTGGGTCCAAACGGATGAACGGCTTCGATACCTTCATCAGAATGCCGTGTTTCAGGTTGGATAACCAATTGTGGTCGCTGTCCAAGGCTTGCACGTGCAAGTCTGGCGCATAAGCATCGATCAAGATCAACTGCGGTACGTCACGACCTTGGGAACGCAGTTGCTGTGCCATCTCGTAGGCAATGATACCGCCGAAGGAATACCCGCACAGAACGTATTCCCCGTGCGGCCTGGCCGCCAAGAGTTCCTGAAGATAGTGGGCGGCGATGTCCTCCACTTGCTGGAGATGAAGCTTTTTGCGGTCCTTCCCTTGATGAATGAACGCGTAGAACGGACGCCCATGATCGAGGTGTTTCGGAAGCAGTTCGTTCGCTTCATCGCCATGCACGCAGACGATTGCAGGGCCGGCACCTACTGGACGCAATGGTCTGAGGTTCTTCCAGTGGGGTCTGGTCCGGTGTGGCATTCGAATGGATCGGGCCACAAGCTATCCGGGTGTTCAGAAACGGTCAACCTGGTGTCGTCGGAAGGGATATGGCCTTCGCTGAACGCCGTTCCATCATGGTCAGACCTTTCAGTGGTGAACCGTTTCAGCCTTCCCCACGGTGCTCCGGATGCATTCCAAAAGTTCGCGGGCCAGGGCCTGCACCTGTGGCTCCTCGATCATGGTGTAGTGGTCGCCGGGAAGCACATGTATATCGACATCGTTAGCGGCCAGTTCGTTCCAACCCATCTCGTTCGGCCCCCACGAATGTTCGGCCTTGAACACGGCGAGTTTACCGTGGTAGGGTTTGGGTCGGTAGGCCATCGCCGCACGGTCGTAGGTGTCAATGATGTGGAAGTTCCTCAACCGGGTGGGCACCGTACCGCCGTTGCGCAGGTACTGCGCTACCAGGCCACGCATGATGCGCTTCTTCAGCGGGTCGTAGAATTTCAGGTCGCTCTCAATGGCCTTACCGTGCATGGCCGGTGCGTAGGTGTCGAACACCACCACCAAGGGCACCTCGTTGCCCATGGCGCTGAGCTGCTGCGCCATTTCGTAGGCCACGATGCCACCGAACGAATATCCGCAGAGCAGGTAAGGTCCGGTAGGACGTGCCTCCTTCAGTTCGGCGATGAAATGCTTCGCGATCGCTTCCACGGACGTGTAGCGGATCTCCTTGCCATCCTCGCCTTGGTGGAAGAAGGCGTAGAACGGGGTGTCCGGTTCGAGGTATTTGGGCAGGGAGTGACTGGCTTCATCGCCATGCACACAGAACAGGGGGATGCCCGAACCTGCTGGCCGAATGGCCGAAAGGTTCTTCCAATTCCTGTCCATGGTGTCGCCACGCAGCAACGCTGCGAACTGCGCGATGGTGGGTGCTTCGAAGAGGGCTTTCAACGGCAGGGCCTTCTCGAAGCGCTGCTCGATGTGGGCGAGCATCTGGATGCCCATGATCGAATGACCGCCAAGGTCGAAGAAATCATCATGGATGCCGATCTCAGCCAGGCCGAGCGCCTTGGACCAGATCTCGGCAAGTCCGACCTCCTCGGTGTTGCGCGGAGCAACATACTGGGCGCGCATGTGGGCACTGCGTAGCTCGGGCTTCGGAAGCAGTTTCTTGTCCACCTTGCCGTTCGGGTTCAGCGGGAACGATGGCAGGGCCACGAAGAACGAAGGCATCATGAAGGCGGGTAGTGCCGATGCCAGATGCTGGCGCATCCCGTCCAGGAAGTGTTCGCTCTGTGCAGGGTCTGTCGTTGGGTCGAACCCTTCCGGAACTATGTAGGCCACCAGTTGCTGATCACCGGGCATGTCACGACGCACCATGACCAACCGGTCGCGCACACCAGTGAACGCACTGATGGCGTTCTCGATCTCGCCCAGCTCGATACGGAAACCACGGACCTTCACCTGGTCATCGGCACGGCCCAGGAACTCCAGCGTGCCGTTGGGCAGCCATTTCACCAGGTCACCGCTCCGGTACATGCGTGCGTCACCACCCCTGAAGGGGTCGTGCAGGAAGCGCTCTTCATTGAGGTCGGGACGTTCCCAATAGCCCAATGCCACGCCATCGCCGCCGCAGTAAAGCTCGCCCTTCGCACCGACCGGGACCGGTTTGCGCTGCTCGTCGAGGACATAGAGGAAGGTGTTGTTGATCGGCTTTCCGATGGGCACCTGCTTGCCAATGTCCTCCGCCGAATTGATCGGATGGAAGCAACTGAACGTGGTGTTCTCGGTAGGTCCGTAGATGTTGTTCAACACCCCGGGGCCCAACACGCTCAGTGCCTTGCGGATGTGCGGCAGGCTCATCACTTCACCGCCGGTCAGAATACACTTTAAGCCCTTTAAACGGTCCACGTGTTCATCCACCAGTACGTTGAACAGTCCGGTGGTGATGAACATGATGTTCACGCCGTAACGCTCGATGGTCTCGGTCACTTCGGCCAACGTCGGTTTCGACTGCGGCTGCAACACGAGGCGCCCCCCGTTCAACAACGCACCCCAGAGCTCGAAGGTGCTGGCATCGAAGGATACATTGCTCAGTTGCGTGATCACCGCGTCCGGTCCGAATGGTGCGTAGTTCTGGTCGCGCACAAGCCTGACGATGCCACGGTGCGGTACCACGACACCTTTCGGCCTACCCGTGCTGCCGCTGGTGTACATGATGTAGGCCGCTGTTTCCGGTCCTTCAATAGGGACATGGTCAGCGAGCCTTGACTTCGGGATCTCCTTGCCGTCCAACAGGATCACTCGTGCCCCATGAGGTGGCAGGACTTTCTCAAGGGCCTTCTCGGTGAGCAGCAGTTCGGCGCGCGTGTCCTCGAACAACAATTGGATACGTTCGGCCGGGTAGGTGTGGTCGATGGGCACGAAGGCGGCACCGGCACGCAGGATGGCCAGCTGTGCTTCCACCAGTCGGAAGTTCCGTTCGCTACAGAGCGCTACCAGGTCGCCGGGCTTAACGCCGTTCTCCTTGAGCAATGCGGTCAGTGCCAGGACACGTTCCTGCAGTTGGGCATAGGTCAACTGCTGGTCGCGCTGCACGAGAGCGGTCCGGTCGGGGTATTGCGCCACCACCTCATCGAACAAGGTGTTCACGCCCTTGCTCTTTGGGTAGGTCACGGCCTTCCCTTGCCATTCGGTCGGTACCGGCACCTTCTCCGCTCCCAAGGGCTCATCGCCGATGAGTTCAACAATGGGTGCGTTGGGATGAGCGATCACGCGTCGGATGAGCGCGATCAATTGATCCATCCAGCCGCTTACCGTGGCCTGGTCGAAGAGGTCGGTGTTGTAGCTCCATTCCAGTGTGAGATGCCCTTCGTTGCCCGTGGCATTGAGGAACAGCTCGAAGTTCTCGAAGGCGCGTGGGTTCGATATGAAGCGATGTTGAAGGCCATCGAAGCCCACGCCATCGTCCATGTTCATGTCGATGTTGAACACCACGGGGCAGAGCGGGATGCGTCCCGGCTCGCGTGGCACGTTCAGCTTCCGAAGGAGTGTACCAAAGGTGTACTTCTGGTTGTCGAAGGCATCGAGCACACCTGTGCGACGCGCCTTCAGATGCTCGATGAAAGCTTGCTCCTCGTCAATTCGGCTGCGTAAAGCGAGCAGGTTCACGCAATGCCCCACCAGGTGCTTCATGCCCAGGTCGCTCTGTCCGGCGGCGGGCAGGCCCACCACGATGTCGCTGTCTCCGGTGAGCTTGTGCAGGAGCACCTCGAAGGTGGTCATCAAGGTGGTGACGAAGCTGGCGCCACTGCGCGTGGCCACTTCCTTCAGTCCGCGCACCAGGTCCTGCGTGAGCTGCAGGTCGAGGCGGTTGCCCTTGTAGGTCTTCTGCTTCGGCCGCGGACGGTCGGTGGGCAGGTCTAAACGGGGCACGGACCCCGTGTAGAGGTCGAGCCAGTAACGCTCAACCATGCCGTGGTCCGGGCTCTTCGCGAAGTCGATGGTGGCGACGCTATACTCGCTGAAGGTGCTTGCTTCGGGCAGCTTCGGTGAGCTGCCGTTCTTCGCAGCGTTGTACAGCGCGCTGCTCTCGGCCATCATGATGCCGAGGCTCCAGCCATCGCACACCACGTGGTGGCCACACAGACGCAACAGATGGACATCGCTTGCGACCTTGATCAATTGGGCCCGGAACAGCGGACCATTGCGCAGGTCGAAGGGCGTGGTCATGTCCTTCTGCGCGATGGAGTCGAGTTGCTCGGTGCGCCCTTCCTCGTTGAGCGCAGAGAGGTCGATCATGGGCAGTTGGAAACGCACTTCGTCCGTCACCAGCATGCGTGTGCCGCTGGCATTTAGCGTGGAGCGCAGTGCTTCGTGGCGCTTCACCAGCTCGTACATCGCGCGCTCCAGTGCGGCCTGGTCGAGCGCTCCCTTCAGTTCGAGGGATACGCTCTCGTTGTACGCGCAGCTGGCGTCAATACCCATCTCGGAGGCGGTGAGCACCTCGCGCTGTGCTTCCGTGGTAGGAATGGTGCGCTCGATCGCCGGCCCGGTGAAGGGGTCGAAATCAATGGCGACGAATCGGGGTTCTTGGATGAACTTCTCCATGTTTCAAGCGCCGAAGCCTCGGCGTAGGTGCTCTCAGTTCTCGTCCAGTTCAACCATGAGGTATTTGCCCTGCCGCTTCGGGTCGGGCACGAACCACGCGGGTTCTCCCTTCGGTGTGCGGCCCATGCGCGCGCCCGGCACCGGCGGCTCCATCGCGCTGATAACGCGCTCGCTCAGCTTACGCATATGCCCGCTTAGCACGCTGTTCACCACGGGGATGGGGTAGGTGCGCTCCGGCATGAAGCCGCTTTCGCGCAGCTCCTTGCACGACTTCTCCACCGCGCTGATGATGAACTCGATGTCCTCAGTTGTATGCGCTGTGGTGATGAAGTGCGGGAAGTCCAGTACGTGCACGCCGTGGTAGCGCATCAGCATGAAGAAGAGCTCGGTGTAGTTGACGCTCTCGTCGTACTTCGTCTTGAAGGCACTTCCGAAGTTCACCCAGTGGTAGGGAAGCTGGTACTGGTCGAAGAGGCCGTTCACGCGCGCCACCATGTCCTCGGTAGTAGTGTTGAGGCGCTCCTGCAAGGCGGGGCCTTCGTTCTTCATATAGACCAGCGCGGCCTTCATGGCGGCCAGCGTCAGCGGGTGTCGCACGAAGGTGCCGGCAAAGTAGGTGACACCGGCAGGCGGCACGCTGTCGTCACCATACTGCCAGTGGCCACCGTCGAGGGCGTCCATCCATTCGCTCTTGCCGATCATGGCGCCCACGGGCATGCCGCCGCCGATCACCTTGCCATAGGTGCCGATATCGGCCTGGATGCCGAAGAGCGCCTGCGTGCCGTTGGGGTGCGTGCGGAAGCCGGTGATCACTTCATCGAAGATCAGCGCCGTGCCGTTCTCTTGTGTGATGCGGCGCACCTCTCGGAGGAAGTCCACCGGACGGAACTCCATGCGGCGGCTCTGCACCGGTTCCACGAGCACTGCCGCTGCCTCGTGGCAACGCTGCTTGATGATCTCCAGGCTCTCCGGTGTGCCGTAATCGAGCACCAGCATGTTCTGCACGGCCTCGGGCATGATGCCGGGCGCGCCGGGGTAGCTCTTCTTGCTCTTGCTGCCGCGGATGATCACCTCGTCGTTGATGCCGTGGTAGCTGCCGCTGAAGGAGATGATGAGGCTCCGGCCGGTGACCGTGCGGGCCATGCGCATGGCGCCGAGCACTGCTTCGGATCCCGTGTTGCAAACAGCCGCACGTTCAGCTCCGGTCAGTTCGCACAACAACTTGGATACTTCAGCAGCAAGCGGGTGCATGGGGCCGATCTCCACGCTTGTGTCGATCTGCTTATGACAGGCATCCTTGATGAAGTCGGGCATGTAGCCGAACATCGAGCTGCCGAAGCCGCTGAGGATATCAACATACTCGTTGCCGTCGATGTCCCACAGGTGGCAGCCATTGCTCTTGTCCACCACCACTTGGTAGATGAGCTCCTTGGTCTGTGGCTTGAAACCCGTGACCACGCGTGGGTCGGCCATCGGCTTTCGGTTCTCCTGCGTGAAGGCCTTGCTCTTGGCGGTCTTGGCGATGTAGCGCTTGCTGAAAGCGTCGAACCACGCGCGCTGCTGCGGCGTCATGTCGTCCACCTTCTCCTTCACGATCCGCGCCTGGGCGCCGAAGACCTTCTTTAGTTCGGGGGCGTCCTCCAATGCATTCACGGTCGGTGTCGCGGCTACAGTGGATCGACCTTGTTCGACACCTGCGGTCGCACCGCCTCCGTTCCAATGCGGCAGGATGTGATCCGCCAGCTTGTCCAGGTTCGGCAGTTCCTCGTTCAATTGACGGAACGAGATCTTCACGCCGAACTTCTTGCTCAACGAGGTCGCCACCTGTGTAAGGAACAGCGAGTCGAGGCCCATCTCCAGGAAGGTCTCTTCGGCGCTCGCTTCGGCCAGCTCAAGCCCTGAGCTTTCTTCGAGCAGGTGCTTGATCTGCGCGATCAGCGATTCCTTCGGACTGAGATTCGCGTCGCCGCTGTTCGGCACCGGTGCTTCGATCGTGGTGCTTGCAATGGCACGGCCTCCATCGGCAACCATCGCCACGGGGTCCACCCAATGACGGATGCGCTCGAACGCATAAGTAGGCAAGGAGATGCGATGACGCGTCTCGGCCTCGTAGAACTTGCTCCAGTCGATGAGAACGCCGCTCTGCCAGAGACCACCAACGGCTTTCAGCAATTGCGTCAACTCATTGCCGTTGCC